>JBMYWP010000021.1:0-57639 GCA_049607525.1 Flavobacteriales bacterium | reverse complement strand
TGGTCCGTTCGTCTAGGGGTTAGGACTCATGGTTTTCATCCATGCAACAGGGGTTCGAATCCCCTACGGACTGCTTAAAAACAGAATATTATGGCAAATCATAAGTCAGCTAAAAAAAGAGTAAGATCTGATAAAACGAAAACGTTAAGAAATAAGTATTACCACAAAACAACTCGTAATGCGATTAGAGATTTAAGAAGTGAATCTGAAAAGACTAACGCTGTTGAGATGTTACCAAAGGTAGTAGCTATGATTGACAAGTTAGCGAAGAGAAACATTATTCACAAAAATAAAGCGAATAATTTAAAATCTAAGCTTTCTCTTAAAGTAGCAGGAATGTAATACGCTTTTTAAGCAAAATATAGAAGCTCCATTTTTCAATGGGGCTTTCTTTGTTATCAAATTGGTTGGTAAATATTTTTTTGATATTTTTTGTAAATATTTTCTAAATATTATAGATTAAAAACAAAAAGAATCTTATATTTGCACCACCAATAACAGTAACGCTATTGTTGATGCCCGAGTGGTGGAATTGGTAGACACGCAGGACTTAAAATCCTGTGTCCATTAGGACGTACGGGTTCAAGTCCCGTCTCGGGTACAAAGCCTTAATCTTTTGTTAGATTAAGGCTTTTTGTTGCTTATTACTATAGATTAACTCCTGTTTATATTTAAATTTGATAATAATTAAGATTGCACAAATACACAACTCTCCTCTTTTTACAACCTAATCATACATTCATAAAAATGCCCATTAACTATTGTTTGTATTTACAATTCGATTTTTGATTTGGATAATTCTGAATTTCGGTTATATTTGCAGAAAGTGAATAAAATTTATTATTATGTATTGGACATTAGAATTAGCATCTAACTTAAGTGATGCACCATGGCCTGCAACAAAAGACGAATTAATCGATTACGCTATACGAACTGGAGCTCCATTAGAAGTTGTTGAAAACTTACAATCTATGGAAGATGAAGGTGAAGCTTATGAATCTATTGAAGAAATCTGGCCAGACTACCCTACAGAAGAAGACTTTCTTTGGAATGAGGAGGAATACTAAAAATAACAAAAGAGAAACTGAAGAGTTTCTCTTTTGTTATTTTTAAGAAAAAGCATTATAAATAAAAGTGATACTGGAATATCTTAATGATAAATAACCTGTATTTTAAACACTCATTAAAAAAACAATATATTTGCACAAAATATAAAAAGAAATATGTCTTCAGAAAATAAAACAGATCATGTAACCTATATTAATAGATCTACTAATGAAAAAATAGTAGAACAAATTCCTGGAGGAAACTTTATGAAGTTTTTATATGGTCAAAGTCCGTTAGGAAAAATTACACTGAATGGTTTGTTTAAACGTAAATTTATTTCTTCAATATTTGGTGGTATTTTAAATCTGGGCATTTCAAAATTACGGGTTAAAGGTTTTATTGCAAAATATAAAATGGATATGTCGGCTTATATTATACCAGAAGGCGGATTTAAAACTTTTAATGATTTTTTCTACAGACATATTAAACCAGAAGCAAGACCTATTGGAAAAGGTATTGTTTCTCCTGCAGATGGAAAAATTTTGGTATTCCCTAAAATTGACCAACATGAAAACTTTTTTGTAAAGGGTTCCTTTTTTTCTGTAAAAACACTTTTAGATTCCGATACGTTATCCGAAAAATATAAAGATGGTGCCATGTGCATTGTTCGTCTAGCACCGACTGATTATCATCGTTACCATTTTCCTGTAGCTGGATTTGTTGGTGAAAACAAAAAAATTCATGGTCATTATTTTTCGGTTTCACCATTAGCTCTCAAAAAGAGTTTAGCTATTTTTTGTAGAAATAAAAGAGAGTATTCAATTATTAAAACACCTGCTTTGGGCGATGTTGCTTTTTGCGATATTGGAGCAACGATGACCGGAGGAATTGTTCAATCTCATCAACAAAATTCTAACATTAAAAAAGGAGACGAAAAAGGATATTTTGCTTTTGGAGGCTCTACTGTAGTGTTGTTCTTTGAGAAAAACAAAATGACTTTTTCTGAAGATCTCATAAAAAACACAAAAAATGGGTTCGAAACAGCCGTTCTTATGGGAGAAACCATTGGAAATCCAATTCCAGAAGTCCAATAGTGACCGTTTACTATTCTTAACTGTTCTTTTAGTATTGCCATGAAAATAATATCTCTTGTACCGTCTATTAGTGAACTATTAATTGATTTAAATTTAGACAACGACCTTATTGGCGTTACAAAGTATTGTACACATCCCATTGATTTAAGGGACAATAAAGAAATAATTGGTGGCACCAAGACTTTAAATCTCGAAAAAATTAAATCGCTCAATGCCGATTTAATTATTGCCAATAAGGAAGAAAATCAAAAAGAGCAAATAGAAGAATTACAGAAAAACGAAAACGTATGGGTTACCGACATTAGGAATTTAGAAGATAATCTAAAATTCATAGAAGAAGTTGGGATAAGATGTAATTGCACGAAAGAATCTAACGGATTAATTCATCAAATTAAAACCGAATGGCAATCGGTATCGAATTTATTTTCAGGAGAGCGCGTTCTATATTTTATTTGGAGAAAACCCTATATGACCATTGGAGAAAACACATTTATTACTTCTATATTATCTGAATTAGGATTCGAAGTTATCTCCAAATCCTTAGAAGGTAATTATCCTGAAATTTCTCCTGAATGGATTTCCCAACAAAAACTAGACTATATTTTACTTTCTAGCGAGCCATATGCCTTTCAGGAAAAGCATAAATCTGAATTTAAAGCCATGAATAAGCATTGTGCAATTCAGCTAATAGATGGCGAAATGTGTTCTTGGTATGGTAGTAGAATGTTATTGGCACCAAAATACTTCTTACAATTTAAACATTTTATTACCTCTTGAGATCTCTAATTTGTCTAAACAATTCAGACGAAAAGACAAATTCTTCTAGATCTTTATTCATATCAATAATAAGGTTATCCTTGTTTCCTTTCCAACTTAAATGTCCGTTTTTTAAATAAGTAATGCTCTCTCCTATTTGCATCACTGAGTTCATGTCATGCGTATTTATCAAGGTGGTCATTTGATATTCTTCGGTAATTTCTTTCAATAAATTATCAATCAAAATGGCCGTTTGAGGATCTAAACCAGAATTAGGTTCATCACAAAACAAATATTTAGGATTTAAGGCTATAGCCCGAGCAATAGCCACCCTTTTTTGCATCCCTCCAGATATTTCAGCAGGAATTTTCTTATTTACTCCATTTAAATCTACACGATCTAAACAGAAGTTGACACGTTTTAATTGATCTTTTGGAGATAATTTTGAAAACATTTTTAATGGAAATAAAATATTTTCTTCAATATTCATTGAATCGAATAGCGCACCACCTTGGAAAACCATCCCAATTTCTTGTCTTATCAGTTTCTTTTGTTTCTTATTTAAACCAACAAAACTCCTTCCGTCGTACAAAATATCTCCACTTGTTGGTTCAAAAATACCCAACATGCATTTTAAAAAAACAGTTTTTCCTGAACCACTCTGACCAATAATCAGATTACACTTTCCTTTTTCAAAAGTTGTAGAAATCCCTTTCAATACATCTTTATCGGAAAAACTTTTTACAATAGATTTTACTTCTAACATATTTCTTAATTTAAAAACATATTGGTGATAATCAAATTAAAAAATATGATCAATAAACTTGTATTAACAACAGCCTTTGTACTCGATTTTCCAATACCCAATGCACCTCCAGAAGTATAATAACCGTAATAGGCAGGAACCGTTGCAATAAAAAATGCAAATAAAACCGTTTTTACCATGGCATATGTAAACTTCATCATATTAAAATCCCATTGTATACCTTCTATAAATTGTACAGAAGTAGTAGATCCTGTTGTAAGTGCAGCAATCCACCCCCCAGCAACTCCAATCATAATACTTAGAGAAATAATAAAAGGATTAATAATAGTAAGAGCCACTATTTTAGGGTAAATAAGATAACCAGCAGAATTTACACCCATAATTTCCAGTGCATCAATTTGTTCTGTTACACGCATCGTTCCAATCCCAGAAGCAATGTTAGACCCAATTTTACCTGCCAAAAGCAAACTAATAATAGTCGGAGAAAATTCCATCATAATAGACTCTCGGGTAGCAAAACCAACGAGGTATTTAGGAATCAATGGATTCTTTATGTTTGCCGATGTTTGTAAGGTTAATATGGCTCCAACAAAAATTGATACAAATGCAACAAAAGGAATCGATTTGATTCCTAATTCATACATTTCGTAAATAATTTGCTGATAATACACGCGTTTCTTTTCGGCTGGTTGCAATGCTTGATAGATAAGCGCGGTATATTTACCTATGTGTTCAATAATATTCATATATCAAAATTGGTTTAGGAACCTCTAAAAATAGTATATTTGTTTTCCCAAACCCAAATTTATGAACAAAAAATCAATCAGCACATATATTTTCGTATTTGTAATCTTACTTGCTTCTACATTATCTTGTAAAAGTAAAGATTGTGGATGTCCTGGAACAAGTTCTATTTCAACAACCCAAAAGGTGAACGTATGAAAAATATTTATGGATTGGTACTCGCAGGAGGTGTAGGCTCAAGACTTTGGCCTTTAAGTACCCAAGATAAACCGAAACAATTTGTTGATGTTTTGGGAGATGGAGAAAGTTTAATTCAGAAAACAAACAACCGTTTAAATTCTTTTATTAAACAAGATCATATTTTCTATTTAACAAATACAAACTATAAAACTGAAATCATTAATCAACTTCATTTGAATAATGATTTTTCGATGTTTGAAGAGCCTTGTATGCGAAATACCGCACCTGCTTTGGCTTTGGCTTCATATAAAATTATGAAAATGAACCCGGAGGCCATTTTACTTATTTGCCCTTCAGATCAACTTATTAAAAACGAAGACGCTTTTAAAAATGCCGCATCAATTGCTTTTAATCATTTAAAAGACAATGATTCTATAATAACATTTGGAATAGAACCAGACTCTCCTAATACGGGATACGGCTATATTAATTACTCTAAAGACACTAATGGTGAAGTAAAATCTGTCATTCGTTTTACCGAAAAGCCAGATTTAGAAAAAGCCAAAACGTTTATTCAGTCTGGAGACTATTTATGGAATGCCGGTATATTTGCTTGGAAGGCAAAATATTTTGTTGAATTAGTACGAAAGTACATGCCAGAAACAGCAAAAAAACTCGACGAAAATTTAGATAAACTCAATACAAAAGAAGAAATTGAATTTCTTGAAAAAGAATATCAAAATTTTGAAAGTATTTCAGTTGATTTTGCCATCCTTGAAAAAGAAGATAATGTAAAAGTTATTCCAGTGGATATGAATTGGGATGATTTGGGATCATATTCGGCAATTGGAAATCATGCCCAATCGAGTGAACACGGAAATATTGGAATTGGTCTTAAAAATTTGGTAGAATCAAATTCAAAAAATAATTTTGTATTTTTAGACCAGCCCGAAGATGTAGTCCTTCACGAAGTTGAAGATATTGCAGTTGTTCGAGCAAATGGAAAGCTAATTATTACAACAAAAGATAAGCTTGTCGAACTCAAATCAGTCGCCAAGTCAAATCACTTAATATAAAGCTTCAATTTTTTGAAGCTTTTTTTTTGATGAAAATATGGAAGAAAATAAAGATCAATCTGATAATAATAAACTAGAAAAAGCGATTGAAAAGCAGCAAGAGCTTATTTCTAAACAAGAAGAAGAAAAATCTATTGAAATACAAAAAGTTTCTGCTCAAGAAGCTAAGGACAATTTATCAAAATCGGTTACTAGTATTTTCACGTATTTAAAAGAACTTCTCAATTTAAATATAGGTGCCGATAAAAACGGAACCATTACAGGTATAAAAAAAGACATCGATTTTAAAGGTGCTAATGTTTGGATTTTAATCGCTTCTATTTTTATTGCCTCTATCGGATTAAATGTGAATTCTACTGCGGTAATTATTGGAGCAATGCTTATTTCTCCCTTAATGGGTCCTATTTTAGGTATGGGATTAGCCTTAGGAACCTATGATTGGGAAACCCTAAAACGATCTTTAAGATCATTGGGGGTTGCTACATTCATATCAATTCTTACGGCTTTTATTTTCTTTTCAATTTCACCTTTAAAAGAAATTACTTCCGAACTTCAAGCAAGAACATCGCCAAATTTATATGATGCTTT
Source organism: Flavobacteriales bacterium (assembly GCA_049607525.1). GTDB lineage: Bacteria > Bacteroidota > Bacteroidia > Flavobacteriales > CAJXXR01 > JBMYYR01. Next base: position 51,388 of record JBMYWP010000021.1, on the reverse strand, counting down.
TATTGCCGTTTTTGGTGGTATTGCAGGTATCATTGGTGTGAGTAGAAAAGAAAAAACCAATGTAATACCAGGAGTAGCAATTGCCACAGCTTTAATGCCTCCGCTATGTACGGCAGGTTATGGTTTAGCCATTGGAAATTATGAATATTTTGCTGGTGCTTTTTTCTTATTCTTCCTAAACTCATTCTTCATTTGTGTTTCAACCTTTCTAATTGTTAGACTATTACGAATCCCTGTAAAAACCTTTTTAGATCCAAAAAGAGAAAAAACAGTAAAACGTTCTATTGCCATTTTCTCAATCTTAGTTTTAGGATCAAGTGGATATTTATTCTTTGGTGTTGCAAAAAAATCGAAATTTGAAGGAAATGCTCGAGCTTTTGTAAATCAAGTGATAAAATATGATGGTGTAAAAATTGCCAATAAATCTTATACTTATAATGATTCTATCCCTAAAATAGAAGTCATCCTTTTTGGTGATTTTGTTCCAAAATCCAAACGCATTGAATGGCAAAAAAGACTTTCAGATTTTGATTTACAAGACGCCTATCTGAACATTATTCAAGGAAAAGATGTGCAAAGTCAAGTGAGTGAACTTGCAGGAAAACTAGAATCTACTAAAGAGGAAGTTATGCAAGAAGTTTATAAAAGTACCGTGGAAGAATTAGATCGTAAAAAACTTGAAATTGAACAATTAAAAGAATCTCTAAATAGTATAGAGGATACAGACAAAAAATACCAGGAAGCGGCAGCAATTGTTATGGGATTTTATCCAGAAATCATCGAATTATCCTTTGGTAAACTACACATTCATGATGGTACTCTTGTAACAGAAATTCCAACATTTATTATACAAGTTTCCGAGTTTGATTCTGGTAAACTTCTAGACGAAAAACAAAGGATAACGAATGTGCTAAATAAAGAATTGGCAGCGAAGGTTGATGTGATTATTCAATTTGAGAAGGATAACGAAGAATTTTAATAAAACCGAAGTTTAAGGCAATCATTAATAATAACAATGATTGCCTTTTTTTCTTTTTCTTTATTTGTATTAATCTTTTAAAAATCATATATTTATATCCAAATCAATAATTTATATATAATGCGGTCTATTTTTTCATTTCTATTATTTCTTATTTTCAATTTTTGTTTGGCTCAAAATGGTAGCAATATTTGGTACTTCGGGACAAATGCTGGTTTAGATTTCAGTTCAGGTATCCCTGTTCCATTAAGCAATGGCCAACTCTCAACATTAGAAGGTTGTGCAACGATTTCTGACGATGCATCAGGAGCATTAAAATTTTATACAGATGGTAGTGTTGTTTATAACGCAAACCATCAACTTATGCCTAATGGAACTGGTTTATTAGGAAATTCGTCAAGTACATCCTCTGCACTTGTTGTAAAAAGACCAGGTTCCAGCACAAAATATATTGTGTTTACTCTCGATGTTATTGGAGGGAGTAATGGACTACAATATTCTGAAGTAGACATGACACTAGATGGAGGATTAGGAGATGTTACTGTGATAAAAAACATTCCAATTTATTTAAATACAAGTGAAAAAATTGCAGTAATTCAACATGATAACGGTGAAGATTTCTGGATTGTAATTGAAGATGGAGCCACCAATGGATTTTTAAGTTTTCAATTTAATGCCACAGGAATTGTTTTACCATCTGTTTTAAGCTTATCTGGTCAACTACCAACAACTGGTTGGGGTGGCGGATCTCAGGGTTATCTGAAAGCCAATATTGCAGGAAATCGATTAGCTGCGGCTTTTACTCAAAGCGGTGTTCAGATTTTTGACTTTGATAATTCAACTGGGGTAGTGTCGAACACAACACCTTTATCAATCCCATTAAATTTTGCTTACGGAATAGAATTCTCACCTAGTAACCAATATTTTTATGTCAGTAAATGGTATACTGCATCGAATCCCTTTTCAGGAACTGTTTCAAATCTTTACCAATACGATCTTTTAGCAGGATCAGAAGCTGATATTATAGCTTCTCAAGTTTCCTTAAACAATTCTTCAGTAGAAAAAGCAGCTATACAATTAGGTCCAGATTTAAAAATTTATATTGCCGATCATACAGACAATACGGTAAGTGTTATTCACACACCTGATGCAGCAGGAACACTATGTAATTTTGACGATGCTGCCATAACCTTAGCAACTAATACAGTAGCTTTACTAGGTTTTCCTGTTTTTCAAAACAATTCAATATCCTTTGAATCTGAACAACATATTTGTGTAGGAGATTCTGCTACGTTAAACGAAACTAGTTTAGATAATCCTTCTTGGGCAATTCAAGGTAACCCTTCAGATATTATTTCTACAGATTCTTCCATAACTGTCTCTCCTCTTTTTACAACCATATATTTAGCTTTTGAAGGTGAAGATACACTGCGTCATGTTGTCAATGTCAATCAAACTATCCCATTGGAATTTGGGCCAAACATTTGCGACACCAGTGGTACAATTACGTTATCAGCTCCACTTTCTGAAGATTATGACTATACATGGTCTGACCCAGATGTTGATACAAACTTCTTAGAAGTTACTGAAACCGGGGTTTACTGGTTAGAAATAACAGATGGTGTTTGTACATCCATTGATTCAATATTTATTCAATTTGAACCTTTAACCTTAACAAGTCCTATTGAAGTGGAATGCGACTCTACAGTAAACTTAGAAGTTAATGATTCGAATCCAAATGTTGGTTTTTGGACTTACCTTGCTCCACCAGGTGGAGTTTCTAATGTCACATTTTCTCCAAACAATAATGTGGTTAATCCAACAGCGATTGTTCCCGAATTAGGTATATATGAATTTATGTATACAAATGAATGTGGTGTTCAAGTACTGCAAACTGTGGAATTCGTTTCTAAAGAACCATCTTTAAACATTACAGCTGAACAACAATGTGATTTTAACATAAATTTGACTGCTAGTTCACCAATAATGGATGGTCATTGGTCTGTAACTTCTCCTGTAGGAACTACAGCAACAATAGATGACATTAATAATCCGAATACTTCTGCAGTTGTTTCCGATTATGGGGAATATACTTTTACATTTACCTACGACTTTTGTGAAGCAAGTTTTTCTCAAACGGTAGATGTTCAAGAGGTTCATCCAAATATTTTAACAACTCAAACAAATTACATTTGTGATTTAGAAATGGAATTACAAGTTGAAATTATTGCTCAATTTGAAAATTGGATGGTTTTAGAAGGTGATGGAATTTTGACTTTTTCAGATTTCGAATCCACCACCACCACCGTTTCTGTATCAGATTATGGCCAATATATTATCCAAGCAACAGGATGTGGAGGAAGTGATACAATAACATTAAATTTTGAAAAACATATTCCATCTCTATCAGTTCCAGAATATGTAGATTGTGGGTTACAAGCAGCCCTTACCGTTGATTATTTTGGTAATCCAGGAACATGGAGTATTGTTTCAGGTACCTTACAAAATTTAACTTTTGATACTTTATCAAATGCCAATGAAATTGTCATTACATCCGAAGATTATGGTTTTGCAACCGTCAAATATGAAGTTTGTGATACTTTTGTTTCTCAAGAAGTCTATTTCATGTGTGAATTAGATGTTCCAAATGTATTTACACCAAACAATGACCCATTAAATAATTTATTTTTTATTGATCGATTAACAAATGTGCATTATGATGAATCTGTATTTGTAGTTTATAATAGATGGGGGGTAGAAGTATACAGAAATGGACAATACGGAATTAACGGTTCTTGGTGGAATGGAAATCCTAACTCTTCTGGAATAAAAGACCTTGAGGAAGGTACATACTTTTACGAACTAAAAGTACACAACAAAATAAGTGATAAAACCGAAAATTATAAAGGATCAATAAACATTTTTAAATAAAATTAGGGGTTAGATTTATTCTAACCCTTTTTGTTATACGTTTGTTTCCTCGATAAAATTAAAAATCCATAACCTCAACAATGTTTCCATAACCTTTATTTAGAAATAAATATTCATTACCTTCTATGAAAAAGAATAAATATTTGAAGGTATTGTGTCTTATCTTGGTATTTGTTTTTTCATCTTGTAATAAAAATCCAGATTGGAGCAATTTTTTTCCAAAAAACATGAAAGAATTAGAATCTGAAAGTAGCTTAAATTCAGGTTTTCAAACCATATTCTGGGAATTTACAAAAGAAGAAAGGCCGACAGAATCAGAAATAATTGAATTTGCACAAAAACAAGGCTGGAAATTTATTAGAAAAGAAAAATTTGGATCTTTTATGATTTCTACATGGGGAAATCAATTCCCATTAGGTCCTTTTGGGCTACAAACATTAGAAGAATTCTCGTTCAAAATGTCAAATAAATTTCCAGTTAAATTATCCGATTCAAATTTTTCGGTTTTACATTTCAAGACAAATATGGCTTTAATCGATTTTAGAGATCAAAGTTTTAGTTTCAATAATGGATTTATCATTTTGAATGAAACTCAAATGCAATCCTTTCATCTTTGGGGTGAGTAATAGAATAACAAACCCCAAATAAACACTAGTTTAAATGGGCTTTCAAGGTATTGGAAATACATAATACCATTTTTCCAACCATCAATTTAGGAATTTGTAAGAGGAAAACTAAAATATATTTTAGAAAAAATGCAATAGAATGAAAACTCTTCGTCTTTAAAGATGAGGAATATCGAATATCAGCGGAATAATGCCAGAGAACACTGAAAATAATAAAAAACTAAAAGCCTTTTTCGAGAAAGAATATAAGGCTTTGATTTCCTATGTGTCTTCTAAATTAAAAGAAAGCATTAATCGGAATCCTGAGGATATTGTTCAAGAGGTGGCTTTGAAATTATTTTCTGGTGCAGATAATTATCTACCTATTAACAACGTGACCCATTTTGTTTACAGATCAGTTAAAAATAAGGTTATTGATGTAATGAGAAAGGGAAAAGAATATGTTCCTGAGCAAGACGAAATAAAAGAAGAAAAGCTTATTGATTTTTTTGATCTTGTTTATGGAACTTCTGCCAATTGTTACTCCGAGGACTTAATCGAACGACTTAAAATCTGTATTTTAAACCTAAAGCCTGATTATAAGAATATAATTATGTTAATAGATTTTGAAGGATATAGTTATAAAGAAATTTCAATGGAATTGGGTATTCCCATCGGTACGCTAATGTCTCGAAGGCATAGGGCAATGGCAATATTGGTAAAACAAATTAAAGAACAGCAAAAAAAGAAGAGTTATGAATAATTATTTTAAAGCAAAAATCAAAGGAAAATCAGCAGGTGTGATAGCCGGGATTATTATTTTTGGGGCTATTGCCATTAGTGGATTAGCCATTTTATTTGGATATATCGTAATGTGGTTATGGAATTATGTTATGCCACCCATTTTTGATCTACCTATTATTACCTATTGGCAAGCCGTTGGACTATTTATTTTAGCTAAACTATTCTTTGGTTTTGGAGGTGATGGTGGAGACAATAGTTCAAAAAAATCAAATAAAAAAAAGAAATTAAAAAGAAAAATAAAAGCCCTCAAGAAAGGAAATGGAGGCTCTTGTATGGATAATGAAACTGAAATTGATGATTGGAAACACTATGAGGCATTCTGGAAAGCCGAAGGTAAAGAGGCTTTTAATAGTTATAAAAAGAAAATTTTAGAAACCGAACAACCAAACCCTAATGACGATTAAAGAATGGAACTTATAATATTAAAAACTTATATCGATTCGGAAATCCAAGTCAATACTATCCGAAAAATAATGCTTGAAGAACCCAAAATTAAGGTTTGGACTATCGATTTGGAAGATCGAGATAAGGTGTTGAGAATGGAAGTCAAAGGGCTTTTGGAATTGGAAATAATTAATAAAATTAGATTAAACGGCATTGATTGTGATGTGTTAAAATAGAATTTTATCTAATTATTTCCTCTAAAAAAATAACAAAGCCCAAATAAACATAAGTTTAAATGGGCTTTCAAGGTATTAGGGGAATTTATATTATTCTATAAATCGCATTGATTTATATTTTTGTTAGTCGAGTTATTAAAATTGTTAATCACATTGTAATTTACAATACCATTATCTGGACTTGTTTCTAAATCATCATGTAAACCATTTGTTCCGTTATTGGTTAACGGAAAACTAAAATTTGGTGTTGGATCTGTTGTAGCTCCAGCTTCAAAAGCATCAGAACACCCGTCGCCATCCGAATCTAAATCCAAATAATTTGGCAGTCCATCATTATCCAAATCAATACAGTGTTCCTTAGAGGTAAACGTTCCTAGCATTTCCTCGGCTCCGCCTTCATCTGTAGATACAATCTGAATAATATTATCGTCTGGAGATAAGATTATCGTATTAAAATCCACAACTTGTCCGGGTTGACCATTTGCCGTATAACCTCTTAATTGAACAGGTTTTAAACCTTGGTTATATTTAGAATGACTTTGATTATAGGTTGCTGTGGCAAAAGCTGTAACCTTTCCAAATTCGTTTATTATGATTCGAACTCTAGGTAAATCTCCGCTTTGTCTAGGGTCCCAAGGCGAGTAAACTCGATTGCTTGGAAATTGAGCATCATTCGGATTAATAAATTCCATATCCACTTTAAAGGCTTGTTTTCCTATTACAGGATCCTGCCCTTGAATATCCATTGAGCGTTGTAATTGAGTAGTACCATGAACAGTCACGTTCTTTCCATTTAGAATATTTTGACCATTTATATATAGTTCAAAAGCATTGTCAATTTCATTAATATCGATGATCAGAAAAGACGCATTGTTTACGGTATATTGAAAGGTATGATTGGTAATATTATGAGATCCAAAACTCGAAATATTGGTTCCACATTGTTCATCAATATCTGGAATTCCATCATTATCATCATCAATATCATCAATGTTTGGTTGCAAATCATTATCAAAATCCTCTTCAGGTCTAGGTTGAACTATTGGAATAAGTTCGGTACAAGAGGGAATAAGAGAATTCCACGTTGCTCCGTTATAAACTATGACAGAACCATCGGTACAACAATTATTACAATATACCATTAATCCAGTTGCAGCATCGTTAATGCCAATAGCATTAGAGTAGTCCATTCTAGGCATTAAAAAACCTTTATTTTGGGAAGAAACATCAAAAATAGCCGATTCATGAGGTTGGGTAGTACCAATTCCGATTTGACTAAAAACATTAAGCGTAATTAAGCTTAAAATGAAAAAGATAGGGGTCTTGTTAATCATTTTGTTCTGTGTTATTTTAACGTTCATGTAATTAGTGAAAATCATGCCATAATTGACATTTCATTTTCACAAACGATAAAATACATAATTTATTCTTTAACAAGATGTTACACATAGACTAATGCAACTATTTCATCGATTAAGGATTTTTAGGTTTAACCGACAGAATGGCTAAAATCAAGGAAATAGCCCCGAAGTATTTTTAAGAAAATTCCCCCTCTATAATTTCCATTTAATCCCCTTAATTTTTATTTCCGTTTTTCTATAATTAGATTATCTTTGAGCCCAATAGTTCAAATGTGACAAAATATCATTATTTTGCCATGAATTTAATTGAAACGCGTTTAAAAACACTATAAATAATGGATAAGTTTTCCTTCTTAGGAAGTATTCATGGTGCCTTCGTCGAAGACATTTACGAACAATACTTAGAAGATCCAGACTCGGTAATGCCAACTTGGAGATCTTTTTTCCAAGGGTATCATTTTGCTCATGAGAATTACTCGGCAGATGGTGTACCTGAAGAATTTCACAAAGAGTTTAAAGTCATTAATCTAATTAATGGTTACCGTGAAAGAGGTCATTTATTTACCGAAACTAACCCAGTACGTCAAAGACGTAAGTATTCTCCAGACTTAAATTACACAAACTTCGGTTTAGATAAATCTGATTTATCTCAAGAGTTTCAGGCTGGTGCAGAATTGGGAATTGGAGTTTCTACATTAAAAGATATTATTTCACATTTAGAAGAGGTATACTGTCAGCACATTGGTGTTGAGTTTATGCACATTCAAAATGTTGAAGAGGTAAACTGGATGAAAAGCCGTTTACATCAAAACAATAATAAAACAACATTTAATCCAAATCAAAAACGTCATATCCTATCAAAACTTAATGAGGCAGTTGCTTTTGAGAGTTTTTTACATACCAAGTATGTTGGACAAAAACGTTTTTCTTTAGAAGGTGGAGAATCGACAATTCCAGCTTTAGATTCTGCTGTAGAGTATGGATCTGATCTTGGTGTAAAAGAATTCATTTTCGGAATGGCTCACCGTGGTCGATTAAATGTTTTGGCAAATATTTTCCGTAAAGAATATAAGCAAGTATTTACAGAGTTTGAAGGAAAAGATTACGTTGACGATGAATTTGATGGTGATGTAAAATACCACTTAGGATACACTCGTGAATTTACTTCTCAGAACGGGAATGGTATAAAAATGAATTTATGTCCGAACCCTTCTCACCTAGAAACCGTAGATCCTGTAGTTCATGGAATTGCTAAGGCAAAAATTGATCATGAATACCAAGGCAATGTAAATTCGGTTTTACCTGTACTTATTCATGGAGATGCTGCCATTGCTGGTCAAGGAATTGTATACGAAGTTATTCAAATGGCACAGTTAGAGCCATACCACGTTGGAGGAACACTTCATATGGTTATCAATAACCAAATCGGATTTACAACAAATTACCTTGATGCTCGATCGAGTATTTACTGTACTGATATTGCAAAAACAACGATGTGTCCAGTTTTCCATGTAAATGGAGACGACGTAGAAGCCGTTGTTCATGCTATGGAAATTGCTATTGAATACCGTCAGAAATTTAACAAAGATGTGTTTATCGATCTTTTATGTTACCGTAAATATGGTCATAACGAAGGAGATGAACCACGTTTTACTCAGCCAAATCTTTATAAATTAATTTCTAAACACTTAAACCCAAGAGAAATCTACAACCAAAAGTTAATGGGACAAGGTGTTGTTGAAGCTAAAATTGTAAAAGATCTTGAAAAAGAATTTAAAGCTTTATTAAGTAAAGATTTAGATGAAGCAAGAGCTGAAGAAACAACAGATATTACACCGTTTTTAGAAAAAGAATGGAGTTCGATGCGTGTTGGTCGTTATGACGATTTCCACAAATCGCCAAAAACTGGTGTAGATATTGAAACTTTGAAAGAAGTTGCTAAAAAAGTTTATACACTTACCGATAGTGCTTTAGTTTATAAAAAAGCCGCTCGTTTAATGGAAGATCGTCGTAAGATGGTTGAAGAAAATAATTCGTTAGACTGGGGAATGGCCGAAATGTTGGCTTATGGTACTTTATTAAACGAAGGTGTTTCTGTACGTTTAACAGGTCAAGATGTTGAAAGAGGAACCTTCTCTCACCGTCATGCTGTGTTAAGAAACGAAGCGTCGGAAGAAAGAATAAATAACTTAGAGCAAATTTGTAAAGACGATGCTCAAGTAAAAATTCACAACTCACTATTAAGTGAATATGGTGTAATTGGTTTCGAATATGGTTATGCCATGGCTCGTCCGAATACATTAACGATGTGGGAAGCTCAGTTTGGAGATTTTAGTAATGGATGTCAAATTTTGATTGACCAATACTTATCGGCAGCTGAGGATAAATGGAAACTGCAAAATGGTTTGGTAATGATGCTACCGCATGGTTACGAAGGTCAAGGTGCAGAACATTCATCGGCAAGAATGGAACGTTATTTACAATTGTGTGCTCAAATGAACATGCAAGTTGCAAATCCAACCACTCCAGCTCAAATGTTCCACTTATTACGTCGTCAGCAAACACGTAGATTCCGTAAACCTTTAGTTATCTTTACACCAAAGAGTTTGTTAAGACACCCGCGTTGTGTGTCTACACTTGAAGATTTAGCTGAAGATCGTTTCCACGAAATTATCGACGATAATCAAGTTCATCCAACTCGCGTAAATAAAATGGTTTTCTGTAGCGGAAAATTATATTATGAATTACTAGCGAAGAAAGAAGAATTAGGTAGAGAAGATGTTGCATTAATTCGTTTAGAGCAATTGTATCCTTTACCAATGAAGGCTATAAACCAAATTATTGCACGTTACAATCAAGCAACAACATTAATTTGGGCTCAGGAAGAACCTGAAAACATGGGGGCTTGGTCGCATATTTTAAGACATTTGCGTCATTTCCCATTCGAAGTTATAGCAAGAACATCAAGTGCAACTCCAGCTTCAGGATCATCGGCAAGAGCAAAACGCCGACAAGAAGAGGTTGTGAACTCAGTGTTCGACTTCAAAACTAGATATTAAGAAACCAATCCATTCAACAAATAAATACGAGAAAAGATGATCGTAGAATTAAATGTTCCAAGTCCAGGTGAATCAATCACCGAAGTAGAAATCGCTAGCTGGTTAGTAGCCGATGGTGATGTTGTCGAGAAAGATCAAGAATTATGTGAAATTGATTCTGATAAAGCCACTTTAACGATTAACGCTGAAGAATCTGGGAAAATAAAAATCTTGGCAGAAGATGGAGAGGAAGTTGCTGTAGGATCTGTAATTTGTACAATTGATACAAGTTTTGCAGGTGAAGCATCAACATCTTCGGCACCAAAAGAGGAAGCTTCGGCTCCAACGCCAAACCCAGAACCAGTTGCCGCTTCGAAAGAAACGTATGCATCTGGAACGCCTTCTCCAGCAGCTAAAAAATTGATGTCGGAAAAGAATGTAACAGCAAATGATATTGTTGGTACAGGAAAAGATGGTCGTATTACAAAAGCTGATGTTGAAGAAGCTAAAGTAGCTATGGGTAACGGACCTGGAAACAGAGGTTCTAAGCGTAAGAAAATGTCTTCTTTACGTAGAAAAGTTGCCGAAAGATTAGTACAAGTAAAATCTGAAACGGCTATGCTTACAACTTTTAACGAAGTTGATATGAAACCTATTATGGATCTTAGAAAGATTTATAAAGATGAGTTTAGAGAAAAGCATGGTGTTGGACTAGGATTTATGTCTTTCTTTACGAAAGCTGTAACGCGTGCTTTAGAAATGTACCCAGCTGTTAATTCTATGATTGACGGTAAGGAAATGATTTCTTTTGACTATTCTGATATCAGTATTGCTGTAAGTTCTCCAAAAGGATTAATGGTACCTGTAATTCGTAACGCCGAAGAATTAGACTTTAAAGGTGTAGAAAGCGAAGTAAAACGTTTAGCTGTAAAAGCGCGTGATGGTAAGATTGAATTGAGCGATATGACAGGAGGAACATTCACAATTACAAATGGTGGTGTTTTCGGTTCTATGTTATCTACGCCAATCATCAACCCTCCACAATCGGCAATTTTAGGAATGCACAATATCGTTGAGCGTCCTGTAGTTGTAGATGGTGAGATTGTTGTTCGCCCAATTATGTATGTTGCACTTTCTTATGACCACCGAATTATCGATGGTAAAGAATCTGTTGGTTTCTTAGTTGCTGTTAAAGAAGCTCTAGAGAATCCGGTTGAGATTTTATTAGGAGGAGAAGATAATGTAAAAGCAAATTTAGATTTGTAAAAAAGCAAAGGTGTCGCACCTAACGGTGCTTATGAATTTGTTTCAATATTTAGAAGGATCAACATTTTTTGGGTTGATCCTTTTTTCTTAACAAAGGGGTCGCTCCTAGGGAGCTAACAAATTTTACGTCTGATGGTATTGGCAATTAAATTGCAGTTATCATACACACAAATCGATTTTTCGCTTCATAGGAGCGACATCTTAATAACAAAGCAAAGCTTTGGAAGAAAAGCCACTTAACTGATAAGCTCCATAGGAGCGATACCTTCATAACAAAGCAACGCTTTGAAAGAAAAGTCGCTTAACCGATAAGCTCCATAGGAGCGATACCTTTATAACAAAGCAACGCTTTGGAAGAAAAAACGCTAAACCGATAAGCTCCATAGGAGCGATACCTTTGTTGGCTTTGTTGGCTTATGGTCTCTCCTTATTTTTCTTCAGTATACCATTCAAATAAATACCGCTCATCAAAATTAATTTCATAAGTTTTAAGGAGACTTATATATTCATCCTTAAACGATTTTTTTCTGTGATGGTTAGGTTGATTGTGAATATATTTTACAACATTATCAATAGCTGATTTGGAATAAGAAAAGGCGCCATAGCCATTTTGCCATCGGAATTGCTTACTTATCCATTGGTGTTCATTAATCCATCGAGATGAATTGGCTTTTATATCTCTAACCAAATCAGAAATGGAAACCGCCGGATTTAAACCAATAAACAAATGAAGGTGATCTGGATTACAATAAATGGCTAATGGCTTAGCTTTGTTTTTGGAAACGATTCCACAAATATATTTTTCTACCTTTTCTCGAATTTCTTCTGACACCAGATTTTGTCTGCCTTTTACGGCAAATACAATTTGTATATAAAGTTGAGTATAGGTATTTGGCATGGTTCAAATAATTAATATTTAAGTGAATTTAATAATATTTTGTTTAAATATTTCATCGATCTGATTAACAATTTACAAAAGAATAATCACATAAAGTACTTACAATTTGCTACTTAATACTTCATATTTTAAATCTACTCTAAAAATATTAAGAAAATCAAAAAAGTATCTTTCATTGATGAAAAGCCAGTAAAATATTAAACAAAAAAAACAGACCTCCTGGGTTGAAAGTCTGTTCTTATTGAGGTAATATTTATGCTAGATGTTGGGTTACTTTAATAAATTTGGAAAAGATTTTTTAAATCGGTTTAAACGCGGAATAGAAACACTTTTTACATAAGGTTGCTCCGGATGGAGTTTTTCATAATCTTGATGATAATCTTCTGCAATATAGAACATCTCTAGTTCAGTTATTTCTGTTGCAACTTCTTTATTATTCTCTTTTGCCAATCGGGCTTTTGCCGATAAAGCAATTTCTTTTTCTTTCGTGTTCTGAAAAAATATAATTGATCGGTATTGACTACCATAATCGGGATGTTGACCATTTACCGTAAACGGATTTTGGGAACCATAATAAACTTTTACAAGTGTTTCGAAAGAAACTATTTTAGGGTCGTAATATACTTTTACAGTTTCCGAATGTCCAGTTTTACCTGTTCCAATACTTCGGTAAGTCGGATTATCAGTTTCACCACCAGCATAACCAGATTCAGCTTCTACCACACCTTTTACACTTTCGTAGATTGCTTCTACACACCAAAAACATCCACTTGCAAAATACGCTGTAGAATAATCTTTCAATTGTTCAGCGGTTTTCTTTTCTACCTTATGTTCTTGATTAGTTGCACTATTTTGAGCTGTACATGCTATAAATATGGGGCTAAGTAATATTAAAAGTATTTTTTTCATGTCGTTTTTAGTTTTGCTTTACAAGTTTAGACTTCAAAACAATTCATTCCCTACAAAAACAATACATTTTTATTCATAAAAATGTTTTTGCCTTTGTAAATGGTTTTTCAACACCTCATCAAAGCAGATGATTTCATGGTAAAAAGAAAGAAGTTTATCTGTCTTCTCTTTTAATTCATTAAGAAAAGAATGAATCTGTTTATCCATGATAACCTCAGAAATATGAAAAAATTTGTGGTGATAGAAATAGTAATCATAAGAAGCCTTAATACCTTCTAATTCATTATAAATATCTTTTAATGCAAATTTTAATTGGTTTTCTATAATTGATAAATGATCTGAATCTAACTCCAATTCTTCCTCGCTATTAATTTCGTGATTTACCATTAATAGCTCAATAAAATCCTTATTATTCCAAGCTGTTATTAACCTATTGGTGTATTTTTTAAGATCTTCCTCAGCATAAAAGGCTACATCTGGGTGTACTTGTTTGATGAGTGTTTTGTACAATTTTTTAAATTTAATTTCACCCGAAACATTCAGATTATCTTGTACAATTGGCGTATCGGTACCTAAAGTTTGAATACCATTTTCTTTTGCCCTCCAAACAAGATTCTCTAAAAAATTATCATTCGAAATATCATCAAATTGCAATTCAGAAGATGGAAACTGAGCATCACTTAACAGCTTTTCATATTTAGAAGTGAATTGTAAAAGCATGTCGTTCTTTTCCTGTTCGGTATAATCTTGTTGACGTAACTGGAAAACTTCTTCTTGAATTTTCTTTATTGAATCTGAAATTAAATTAAGGTAATCCAATTGGTTAATACAATCAAAAATGTATTCAAATAAAAAATCCTTTTCCCATTCTTCGAAATTTGAATCTCTTAATTTATTTACCAAACCATTCAAATACAAAACAGCTGTTTGCTCATGCTGAACTAAATTTCCTTCAGCTAAAAATGTGTATTTTTTTTGTACAATTTCAATTTCGGCACGAAGTCTATTTATTTCTTCATTAGTCTTCCTTTTTTCCTCTAACAAGCGGTTTATTTGCTTTTTAGCAACAGAAACCTTAGACTTATCACTTTTTAAAACTCTTAATTTAAACGGCTTATCATTTTTTAAAATCCCTCCAAACAAATCCATATAAGACATAAATAATTATCCGAATGTGTAAATAATACCATTGGTTAGCTTGTATTGCGTTCTTGGAATTCCAAGGGCCGGATATCGATCATGAGTTATTGAATACTGAATATTAAATGCCACATTCTTAAAAATCTTAAAAATAACTTTTGTATCGTTTGAAAATCGAAAATCTTTGGGCTCATCTATTCTTGGTTGCATATAGGTGGTACTCACAATACTCAAACCTTCTTTTGGAAATAGTGAAAAAGAGAAATACATACTTAATCGATAATCGCGAAAGTCAGAACTTTCTACATCAGAACGGATTTTCTCCCATTCCGCCATAACCAAAGTCCCAAGATAAAATCTATAATCATCGTTTTTATTCAATTTAAATCTTGGCCCAAACCCAAACAATCTTCTGTATCTAATTTTTGAAATTTCATCAAACTGGTTTTGAACAAATACTTCTGCCCTAACCTTTTCTGTCCATTTATAATTGTATCTTAAATGTTGAATTCCCTTACTTACAATTTTATTAGAATTGGATTCTTTCAAATTATAATCGTTTATCAGCATAAATAAACTTTTATCCTTTTTATATTGAAGTCGTGTCCTATTAGACACTAAAACAAATGAGTTTTTGTTTTCAATAAGTTGAACATTGAGGTTTGTGTTTCCAGACCACACTGTTTCTTTTCCTATTTTTCGTAAAGATTCAATATTAAGAATCTGTGCAAAATTTGGTAAACTAACCAATATGGTTAAAGTGAGGAAAATCCGTTTTATAGAATGTAATTTCATGTTAATCTAATTTCATAATAGAGCAAAAGTAAATGTTTAAATTGTTATAGCCTTATGATTTATTACAAGAATTCTAACATATTCTTTCTGCCACAACGGTTAATATAATAATTCAATTTTTTGAAAGAAAAAGCACTTTTATTTGATTTGTTTGATAGCCAATTCAGAATAACCTAAAAACAATACCAAATACTAGCTACTCACGCATTCAAGACATGTATTTCTGATTCCGATTATTTATTATTTTGACAATATTTTTTTTAAATATAAAATAATATTGTTTTAATTAATTCTTAAAAATATTATGTAAATAAGGCAAACTTACACAAAACATAACTAACTTAAAGTATGATCATTAACTACAAAACCATCAATAAAGAATACGCTTATCTTCTATAAAGCCAACATTAACACACCAACTCAATAACAGAAATTAACTTTTAAATACATGTTGTAATACTAACAAATTCATGCGTTTGTGTTAAATTTTACATAGATTGCAATTTCAAATACTAAACCCTAACCTAAAACTATGAAAAAAAGTCTTTTTAGTTTACTATTAATTCTGAGTACTTTTGGTATTGCTCAAGTACCTATTGGAACTGGTACTGCAGGTGCCGGATCTAACTCATATCCAATCACAGCTTTTTTTGGATTTTCTTATTCTCAATCTATTTATTTAGCGAGTGAAATTAATGCTTCTGGAAATATTACTTCCATTCAATATGTCTTAAATTCAGGCTCTGACTTCTCTTCCTCAGACGAGATGATTGATGTTTGGATTGGCCATACTACAAAAGCATCATTCGATAATAATTCAGATTGGGTGCCCATTGCAGATCTAACTCAAATGTTTACAAATGGTACTGCAACAATAGCCAATGATACGCTTACCATCACATTGGCAAGTGCTTTTAATTACAACGGTACAGACAACTTATTGATTGCTGTTGATGCCAATGAGGCAGGTTTTGATGGATCATCTGATTACATTAGAGCAACAGCAATAAATGGTGGTGCCAATGTAACCATTCACAGACAAAGTGATTCAGCGAACCCTGATCCTGCAGGTACGCTTCCTACTGGTACTTTAACTTCTTTAAGAGGTAACATTATATTAAACGGGATTACAGTAGCTTGTTCAACTCCTGAAGCAATGACAGCAACAGGAACTACGACAAATAGTACCGATTTATCCTGGACAGCGGGAACATCTGGTGAAACTGCTTGGAATTTAGAATACCACACTGCAAATTTTCTACCAGGAACTAGTGCAGCTGGAATTTCTACAGCTTCTGCCACAGGAACACCTACTTCAGCTTTAACTGGATTAAACTCTGGTACAACCTATTATGTATACTACCAAGCTGATTGTTCTGGTGGAGAAACAAGTACTTGGGTTGGACCATTTCAATTTACAACAGTATGTGGAATTATATCTACTTTCCCTTGGACAGAAGATTTTGAAGGAGCATCAACACCTAACTTAGCTAATTGTTGGGATTTAATTAATGCCAATAACGACATCGATTCATTTTCGACTTATACAACATATGGTGTAGGTGGATCTATAGCAGCCGGTTTAAATACAGATTTCAACTCAGGAAATAACAACGACTATTTAATTTTACCACAGTTCACATTATCAGGTAATCAAAGATTAAAATTCTTTACAAGAGTACGTTCTTCTGGTGAACCAAATGACTATAGAGTTGTACTTTCTACAACAGGAACAGATACTGCTGATTTCTCAACAGAATTGTTACCTCTACAAACGGTAAGTAGCACTACCCAAACAGAAATTTCACCAATAGATCTTTCCGCATATACTGGAGATGTTTATATTGCGATTCATGTTCCGGATGGAGGATTGGACGGATGGGTTATTTACTTTGATGACTTTACTATTGAAGACATCCCAACTTGTCAAGTGCCATCTGCTATGACAACTTCAACTATGAGTACAACAACAGCAGATTTAGAATGGACTGTTGGTGGATCAGCTGAATCGGCATGGAATATTGAATATCATACGGCAGATTTTACACCTGGAACTAGTGCTGCAGGTATTGCAACAACTACTGCATCAGGAACGCCAGCTACTAACCTAACGGGTTTAACTGCAAATACAACTTACTATGTTTACTACCAAGCAGATTGTTCTGGTGGTGATTTTAGTGCATGGGTAGGGCCATTTGAATTTACTACAGAATGTGATGCTGTTTCAACTTTTCCATGGACTGAAGATTTCGGATCAATTACAACTCCTGACCTTCCTGGATGTTGGGATGTATTAAATATTAATGGTGATAACGATGAATTCCGAACATATCCAACTTACGGTGTTGGCGGATCTGTTGCTGCAGGTTTATATACCGATTTCAACTCAGGAAACAACAACGATTACTTGATATTACCAAAGTTCACTCTAACAGGAAATCAAAGATTAAGATTCTTTACAAGAGCTCACTCTTCTAGTGAACCTAATGACTATAGAGTTGTACTTTCTACAACAGGGATAGATACAGCCGATTTTTCGACAGAATTATTAGCACTACAAACGGTTAGTCATACAACACAAACAGAAATAACACCAATTGATCTTTCTGCTTACTCAGGAGATGTTTATATCGCAATTCACGTTCCTGATGGAGGATTGGATGGATGGTATATTTATTTTGACGACTTTACTGTTGAAGATATTCCAACTTGTCAAGTACCATCTGCTATGACAACAGCAAATCTATCGGCTACAACAACAGATTTAAATTGGACTGTTGGAGGATCAGCTGAAGCTGCGTGGAATATTGAATACCACACAGCAGATTTCACACCTGGAACAAGTGCAGCAGGTATTGTAACAACCAATGCAACGGGTACACCAACTACAAATTTAACTGGATTAACCGCAAACACAACTTATTATGTTTACTACCAAGCAGATTGTACTGGTGGTGACTATAGTGCATGGGTAGGACCTTTCGAATTTACAACAAGTTGTGAAGGTGTAACTGTTTACCCTTGGACAGAAGACTTTAATGCGGTTACAACACCATCTTTACCAGACTGCTGGAGAATAATTAATGCCAATGGTGATAATGATGAGTTTCAAACGTATTCTAGCTATGGTGTTTCCAATTCTAAATCTGTAGGATTATATACTGATTTCAACTCTGGTAATAACGACGATTATTTAATCTTACCAAGATTTACATTAACAGGAGATAAACAATTGCGTTTTTCTGTTAGAGCAAGATCTTCATCAGAACCTAATGACTATAGAGTTGTTATTTCTACTACTGGAACAAGTCCTTCAGATTTCTCAACAGAATTATTGCCATTACAAACTGTAAGTTCTACAACTCAAACAGAAATTAACCCAATTGATTTATCTGCATATTCTGGAGATGTTTATATTGCAATTCACATTCCTAATGGTGGATTAGATGGATGGTTTATCTATTTTGATGACTTCATTCTTGATGACCAACCTTGTTTTGTTGACCGTACCAACGAATATAATGGTTGTATTGGAGATCCTTACTCTATAACTATAAACTCAAACATTTACAACGAAAACAATCCTACTGGAATTGATACGATATTAATGGCAAATGGTTGTGATACTGTAGTTACTACTAATTTAGTTTTTGCAGAACCTACTACTGGTTTTGTATCTGAAACATCATGTGAAAGTTCAATCGAAGTAAATGGTGAAACATATACAACATCTGGAACTTATACACAAACGATTACAAATGTTGCAGGTTGTGATTCTGTTCTTTCTGTTAATATTACAGTTCAACAAGATGTTGACCCTGAAATTCAATTAGTAAACGGCGTTTTCGTTTCTAATCAAGTTATTGGAACCTACGAATGGTTTGTTTGTGGATCTACTACTCCAATTCCTGGAGAAACAAATAATATGTATACACCAACATCTAATGGTGAATATTATATGACTGTTTCACTAAACGGATGTACATATGAAACAGAATGTTTAGAAATAAACACCATTGGAGTAAACGAATTTGATTCTAGTATTTCATTTGAAGTTTATCCGAACCCTAACAACGGTAACTTTAATGTATCATGGAGTTCAAATGATATTTTAGAATTACAAGTTGTAAATGCTTTAGGAATGTCTATTTATTCTACTTCAATAGAAGAAAACACTTTTGAAAAAGAAATAAACGTTCAAGTTGAACAAGGTATTTATTACATTCAATTGTTAACTTCTGACAATACTTGGAACACTAAAAAGTTAATTATTAAATAATAAAAGCTTTTAAGAGTTTAGTTTAACAACTAAATGAATTTATTTAAACGAGGAATTGATGTATAAATTCCTCGTTTTGTTTTTATAGAAATATCCAAAGAAAAATATTGCCAATAAAAAAAGCTGCAAATTCAAATTTGCAGCTTTTTTCTATTGTATAACAATTTATATGTTATTTAGAAGGAATGGCTTCTAAACTTACCTTTAAGAAATTCCAGAAGTTTACAACAGTTGAAATTTTACAACGTTCGTCTGGAGAATGTGCACCGTGAATTGTTGGTCCAACAGATATCATTTCCATTTCTGGATAATGTTGTCCAAGTAATCCACACTCTAATCCAGCATGAATTGCCATAATTTTAGCATCATACCCAAAAACCTCTACGTGTTTCTTTTCCATTACCGATTTAATTTCGGATTCCATTAATGGTTCCCATCCAGGATAGTCTCCAGAATGCTTCACCTCAGCTCCAATTAACTCGAAACAAGCTGCAACTTTCCAGGCAATATCCCACTTCAAACTTTCTACAGATGATCTTTGTAAAGCATAAAGCGTGAATTTCCCATCTTTTATAAGTACACGAGCCAAATTATTTGAAGTTTCAACAAGTCCATCTACAGATTCACTCATTTTATGAACTCCATTTGGGCAAGCTATTATTGAAGCGATAATATTTTTCTGATCCTCCAATTTTAATACTGTTGGTTCAACATCCAAGGCATTCATTTCAAAAGTTAAACCAGCATCCGATAGTTTATACTCTGCTTTTAATTTTAATGTAAAAGTATTGAATAACGCTTCAAAAGCTTCTAACTTATCATTCGGAATATTAACAACAGCCTTTGCTTCTCTAGGAATGGCATTTCTTAATCCACCTCCATCAAAACTCACCAAACGCATATTGACATGTCTATCAGCTTCCCAAAGTAAACGCGTTAAGATAATATTGGCATTTCCTAATTGTAAGTGAATATCACCACCAGAATGACCTCCTTTTAATCCTTTAACCTCAAGACTAAAAGTTTTGTGATCATTAACTTGTACAGTCGAAAAGTTATAATCAACAGAAGTGTCAATACCACCTGCACAACCAATGTAGATTTCACCTTCCTCTTCAGAATCTAAATTAATAAGATAATCACCAGTTAATACATTAGGCTGAAGACCTTTTGCACCAGTCATACCAGTTTCTTCATCAATTGTAAATAAACATTCAATAGGGCCGTGATTTATATCCGAACTCGATAAAACTGCCATCATTGCCGCAACTCCCATTCCGTTATCGGCTCCTAAAGTTGTACCATTTGCTTTTACCCAATCTCCATCAATATACATTTCAATACCCTGATTATCAAAATCGAAATCAGAATCACTATTTTTTTGATGAACCATATCAATATGACTTTGAAGCGTAACCGTTTTTAGTTGTTCGAATCCTTCAGTGGCAGGTTTACGAATAATAATATTCCCTACGGTGTCAACAATTGTTTCTAAATTCAGTTGCTCTCCAAAATTCTTAACGAATTCTATAACTCTTTCTTCTTTTTTAGATGCTCTTGGTACGGCGTTAAGATCTGCGAAATGATTCCAAACAATCTTAGGCTCAATGGCACGGATTCCTTTGTTCATGGTCTTTTAATTTTGAGTAACAAATATAAGATTTACCAAATCAAAGATTGCAAGATATTATATAAAGATGAATGCCATAACAAATATTAGATTCATTCTAATATATTCACTTATAAATGTAAATTTGTCTAGATTTCATTTTAATTTACCCAGAATATGTCTCTACATTGGTCTATTTATACCTTTAGCGAACTTTCAAATCATCAACTCTACGACATTTTAAAATTACGAACAGATGTTTTTGTGGTTGAACAAGAATGTCCCTATCCAGAACTTGATAATAAAGATCAAAGTTCTTTACACTTTTGTGGATTCAATGCTAAAAATGAGTTAGTAGCCTATACACGTATTTTAGCTCCAGGTATATCCTATAAAGAAAGTTCTATTGGACGTGTACTGATAAAAAATTCGGAACGAAAATTTAAATATGGTAAAATACTAATGCAATTGAGTATAGATATTACTAAAAGAAAGTACCCTGAACACAACATTAAGATTGGTGCTCAAACCTACCTTACAGCATTCTATACTAATTTAGGATTTAAACAAACTTCCGAGCCATATTTAGAAGATGACATTCCACACATTGAAATGATTTACAACGTAAAACAAGATAATTAACCGTGAGTACAGATACATCAAAAACAAAAATCTGGATACAAGCCGCCAGATTAAGGACACTTCCTCTCGCATTTGCTTCCATTATTTTGGGTAGTATGATTGCGGCTTTTTATGGCAATTATCAAATTTCAGCAATAGTATTGGCTTTACTTACCACTTTGTTTTTACAAGTGCTATCTAATTTTGCCAACGATTATGGAGATACCGTAAATGGAGCCGACCATAAAGATAGAGAAGGGCCATCTAGAGCTGTACAAACCGGACTTATTAGTTTAACACAAATGAGAAATGCAATGATACTCTTTAGTGTGTTATCATTTGTATCTGGTCTAATGCTCATACACATTAGTTTTCCATTTTTAGGAACGAGCTATATTGTTTTTGTTCTTCTATTATTGTTGTGTGTTTATGCTTCAATCACTTACACTTCTGGAAAAAATCCGTATGGATATATGGCATTAGGCGATATTTCTGTATTTCTGTTTTTTGGCGTATTTGGAGTGGCCTTAAATGCCTACTTGCATTTAAACCATTGGCATGGGATGATTTTATTACCCGCGGCAGCCATTGGTTTACTGAGTACAGGGGTATTAAACTTAAACAATATGCGTGATGTCATTTCGGATAAACAAGCTGGAAAAAACACGATAGCCATTATTTTAGGATTCCAGCAATCAAAAAATTATCATTACACCCTTGTTATACTACCTTTTGTTTTGGTAACAATATTTGTGATTTCCGAAATAACAGACTTGTCAATTTTTAATTTCATATATTTTATTTGCTTACCAATTGTTATTAAACAAATCATAACTATAAAGAACATAAAATATGTTCAACACTACGATCCTCTGTTAAAAACATTAGCCTTAACTACATTACTTTTTTGCATTACAACTGGGCTTAGTTTATTATTGTAAGACGTGATTTTTATCACGATTTATTCCAGAAAATGGCTTTACTTTTATTAAAAAATTAACATGAAGGATTCTAATTTTTGGTATTATTTAGCCGCAATAGTTATTATAGGCCACTTTTTGGCAGGGTTTGTGTATTTGGCAATAAAGCTTTCGTCCCCAAAAGATAAAGGTAAAGATGAAAAATAAAATAATTTAGGCGTATTTACCGTAAAATACTTCAAATTCAACTTTTTTCCTTTATTTTAAAGACGATAATTGTATTACTTTAACTAAAAATAAAATTATGAAAAAATTTGCTTTTCTAGCCCTATTAATTCCATCTGTACTTTTTGCACAAGAAGATAGAAAAGAGGTAAGTTCGCATGAAGTAACTTCTGGATTTTATGGAAATTTATCTGTAAATCAGGTTTCACA
Source organism: Flavobacteriales bacterium (assembly GCA_049607525.1). Taxonomy (GTDB): domain Bacteria; phylum Bacteroidota; class Bacteroidia; order Flavobacteriales; family CAJXXR01; genus JBMYYR01. The sequence goes on along the minus strand of JBMYWP010000021.1, from coordinate 28,178 downwards.
ATTTGACGAAACAATAAACGGAAAAATAGCTGCGGGTATGCACTTCAATAATTTTCATATTGGAGCACACTATTTAACTTCTTTTGGAGAAACAGATACCAAAGTAGATCGAATAGATCCAGCTTCTGATACTAAAATAAAATATTCAGGATTTGGACTTGATCTAATGTACGAAGTTGAAGTTCATGAGAAATTTTCTGTTGCACCTATGCTCAACCTATCTCTTATGAATTATGAATACGATTTTAGTTTAATAACAGCACTTCCTGTAGCCGCAATAACAAATAAAGACGATAAGTTTTTGAATACCCAAATTGGAGCCAAACTCTTTTTTACACCAAACAAAAACTTTAAATTAGGTTTCGATTTAGGATATAACATTGCAAATGGTGTTAATCTATATAATACCGAAGACGCCGATTTAAGTGGAATGAATTTTGGAATCACATTACAATTCAACCATTTTAATCCAAAATGGTAGTAGCAAAAATATTAAGCCATAAAAAAAGCCATTTAGAATATTCTAAATGGCTTTTTTTTTATTTCTTTTTTTATTCTTTGATTTCTTCAAAATCTATATACTCTCCCATTTTATCGGTATTGTATTGATTCGATTTTGAGGCTGGGTTATTTTTCTGATTCGAATGTTTTGATTTTTCAACCCGAACGTCACCTTCACTTCTTTTATCTTTTGAATGACCAGAGAAGGCTTCATCACCATCGAAGCCTCCAAATTGGCTCTTCATTTGTTTTTCTAATTTCTCGCCAACTTTACGCATGGCATATCTTTTAACAAATGGAGATAAAAACTTTATCCCATAATAAATAAAAGCAAAAATCAATATTGTTTTTAATAACCCGACCATATCTCGATTTATATTTGTAGTTGTTTCATATTTTTATAGAATCCATTTTCTAGATTCATTAATTCATCATGATTACCAACTTCAACAATTGTACCTTCATTTAAAACTACAATTTTATCTGCCATTCTTACAGTTGATAATCTATGAGCAATAACAATTGAAGTTCTATTTTTCATTAAATTATCCAATGCATTTTGTACAAAAGTTTCCGATTCGGAATCTAAAGCCGAAGTTGCTTCATCCAAAATTAATACTTTTGGATCTTTTAAAATAGCTCTTGCGATAGCAATTCGTTGTCTTTGCCCTCCTGACAGTTGAATTCCCCTTTCTCCGACGATGGTTTCAAACCCTTCTGGAAATTTTTCGATAAAATCTAAGGCAAAAGCTTGCTTTGCTGCTTCTTTAATTTCTTCAAAAGTTGCAGAAGGTTTACCATAAGAAATATTCTCTTGAATACTTCCTCCAAATAATATAAGCTCTTGAGGAACAATTGCCATTTGATTCCTAACGTTTGTTAAATTTAACTGACGACTTGACTGTCCATCGAACAAAATATCACCTTTTGTGGTATTATAGAATTGATACAACAATGACGCTATTGTACTTTTACCAGCCCCAGAACCTCCAACGATGGCAATTTGCTCTCCAGCATTTATTTTTAACGACACATTTTTCAAAACTTCAAACTCTAATCTTGAAGGGTAAGAGAATGACACATTATTAAATTCAATTGTTCCGTTTAATACAATATCCTTTTTAGAGTCATCATTCAATGCTTCCTCTTCTTCATCAAGAATAGACATGATTTTATCTGCAGCACCTACTGCTTTCTGAAATTGAGCATACAAATCACCTAAACTTCCCAAACTGGCAGCAATAAAAATAGTTAATAATAAAAACTCGGTAAGTCCACCAATAGTTAATTCACCTTGCTGAATGAGTCTTACTCCATACCAAACAACAGCCACAATAGCTCCAAATACACCGAATACAATAAAAGAAATAAACGCAGCTCTTAACTTACCACCTTTAATACCGTATTTTTTTATGACATCAACCTCTTTCCCATATCTATTTATTTCGAAAACTTCGTTGCTAAAAGCTTTTACATTCTGAATAGCCTGTAATACCTCTTCTACTATATTTTGAGAATCTGCCGTGGTCTGTTGTACCATTTTTGAATAAGTCCGCAACTTTTTCCCAAAGAATACTGCTAAAATGATAATAACAGGTAAGACAGCCAACATAAATAGAGCCAACTCGGCAGAATCTAAAAACAAAAGAATGATACCTCCAATTAAGGTAATAGCCTGACGAATAATCTCGGCCGATGTGGTTGTCATGGTTTCTTTTAAAAGAGCGATGTCTGAAGAAATTCTAGAGTTTAACTCTCCCACTCTATTTTTGTCGAAAAAATACATTGGCATTTTCACAAGATGACTAAAAAATGTGGTACGGATATCGGCAATTGTTTTTTCGGTAACATTGATAAACAACACCACTCTAAAGTAAGAAAACACAGCCTGACACGCAAATAGAATTAGCAACCCTAAGGCTATAGAATTTACTTGAGAAAAATCGCCATTGTTATCTGTTGCTTGTTGTAGTAATTGCCCCATAAATTTGGGAAATGCCAAAGAAGCTAAACTCGACAAAAACAAGAAAAGTACTCCTACTAAAAACGTCCCTTTATATGGTTTTAAGAAATTAAAAATTCTAACCCCATTTTTCCAATTGTCTTTGGTGAGTTTAATTTTTTCTTCGTCTTTATTACGTTTTTTTTTACCAAATGGTGCCATTCGTTGTGTTTTACGTTTAGAATTGCAAATTTAGATTTAAAATTGAAATAGAGATAAATATTTTGAACTTGTATGTCAATTCAATTTATTTTAAGCGAAAAGAATCAATAAACAGCTCCAATCCAACTTTTGCAGTTCTTTTTACAAAATGAATTAATCTCGTTTTTATGATTAATAACCAATAGATTTACAAAATGCTCATTATTATAATAATAATTTATATTTTTCTAAAAATGAATTGACATAGACTTAAAATAAGTGTTTTAGGTTTGATTTATGGACATTATTACATACAAAGACCTTAACAAAACCAATATTCCATTAAAAAAACACAACAAAGTGTTATTGAAATGGATTATGAAAGGCGCGAAAATCAATCGTTTGAATTCATTATATAAAGAACAATATTCAAACAATCCCGATGAATTTATCACAAACATACTGGAAGAACTTAATATTAAGTCAGAGTATATAGAACAAGAACTTGCCAATATTCCCAAATCTGGACCATTTATTGCCTACGCAAACCACCCATTAGGAATTTTAGATGGATTGATTTTTATAAATCTCATTCGAAAAAAAAGAAAGGATATCAAAATTTTGGCCAATGATTTACTAAGTCGTGTCGAACCTCTTTCTGAATTATTAATTTCAGTCGATTTATCCGAAAAAAATCAATCTTCATCAAAAAACGTTTCTGGTGTTAAACAAATGTATAGCCATTTAAAAAATGATGGAGGAATTTTAGTATTTCCGGCTGGTGAAGTTTCGACTATGCACAATGGTAAAATTCAAGATAAAATTTGGAAAAAGTCTGTGGTTAAAATGATGGTCAAGCCAAAAGTACCGCTAATACCCATTTATTTTGCCGGTAACAATAGTATTACATTTCATATAAAAGGTAAAATTCATGAATCCTGGCGCACGCTTTCGTTGATAAATGAAATGTATAACAAACAAAATTTCTCCATTCCGTTGAGAATAGGCAAACAAATAATACCCGAAAAAATAAATGGTATTGATGGTATTGACAAAAAAAGAAAATATTTAAGAGCCAAAATTTATGGATTGAGTAATCCTAGAAAACAATCCAACAGAACACCTAAACTCAAAAAACTCATCAGACAAATAAATGATGTGGTCGAACATACATCAACAGAAGCATTGGTAAAAGAAGTATTCAATTTACCCAATAAATCTCGAATCATAAACTCTAGAAATTTTCACATTTACATTACAACACAAAAAGAAAGTCCCCATATTGTAAGAGAAATTTGTCGTTTAAGAGAAATTACATTTAGAGAAGTTGGAGAAGGAAGCGGTAAAAAAATTGATATGGATAAATATGATGCATATTATCAACATCTATTTATTTGGGATAGTAAAGCACACAGAATTGTTGGAAGTTATAGAGTAGGCTTTGGAAAAGATATAATTGAACGATATGGAAAAACTGGATTTTATTCGAATAGTTTATTCAAATATAATAACGAATTTATTGAAACCCTAGAAAGATCTATTGAACTAGGAAGATCTTTTATTGAAAAAAATTATCAGAAACATCCTTTAGTCTTGTTATTACTCTGGAAAGGAATATTAGAAATATTAATAAAAAACCCCAATTACAGATACTTATTGGGTCCTGTGAGTATTAGCAATAATTTCTCTAGTATTTCTAAAGAAATTATAATTATGTTTTTGAAGCGTAAATATTATAATTATGATCAGGCAAAATATGTAAAAGCTAGAAAACCTTATAAAATCAAACATTCAGATATATCTAAAACACTTCTTGATATAGATGCAGCCCATTTAAAAGACCTTGATAAGTTAATACAAGACATTGAACCATGTAACCTTAAAACCCCAGTACTACTAAAAAAATATATGAATCAAAACGCTAAAATAATTGGGTTTAATACTGATCCCAAATTTAACAATTGCTTGGATGGGTTAATATTACTAGACTTTGCTTGGTTACCTCAAAACACCATTCAAAGATTTTCTCATGAAGACCCTTATAATTTACTGCAAAGACAGAATGCATTTTATTACGAAAATGCCATTCAGTATTAAAACAAAAAAAAGACCTTGATTTCTCAAGGTCTTTTTTTTATCAATAATAAAGATTATAATTCATTTGTTTTTTTACTTTTTTTAGTTCTGTTTTTCACAGTACTTTTAGATTTCTTTTGTTTATCTTTTTTATTCTTTTTCACCTTTGAAGATTTCTTAGAACTTGAAGATTTTTCTTTGCTTGAAGAGGAAGTCTTTTTAGATTTAGATGAAGATTTACCTTCTTTAGCAGCACGCTTTGCTTCTTTAGCTTTTTTGCGTTGCTCTTTCTTCTTCTTCTTGGCACGTTTTTTCTTCATTTTCTCAGATATTTTTTTCTTATCTGCTCTTTCATCTTCAGACCAACGTGTATGTCCGTGTTGTTTTGTAGGTTTTTTCTTACTGAATTGTAAACTCATTCCTGTAGAAAAATTTGTACCATGTGTTTCTCTAGGATTTGTAAGTGCATTAATATTATCACTCATAAAGAACCAATTAAACGGACCTGCACTCACATTAAATCCAATTCCCAAAGCTGGTTGATTATCCAAATAAGATGCACCAGCTACAATATCAAAGAAACGTGTTAATTTAGCTTGGTAAGCTAAAGAAATTCCTGGTTCAAAATTGGTTTTATCAAATTCTCCTTTAAAGGTTAAATTTACCGAAGACTTTTTATTCAATCTATACTTTCCAGATAAGAACAATTTTGTTTGTAAATACGTCGTATAACTAGAATTATTAGTGGTATCTAAGTTAATATCGTTTTCCAAATTATCTGACCATTCTGTAATTTCATCATCTAATGTTTTATCACCATTAGGTTCATATGTAAATCCATCATAACGCCAATCTTCAGGAATATTAACTCCTATTTTCCTTGCTTTGTCTGTCCAACGAATAAAACCTAAATCTACAACAGAAGCTGATAAGTATAGTTTCTTATTGAACATATAATCCACACCCAAATCTATACTAACTCCTAAGTTACTAAAGTTTATTGGAGATAAGGCTACTTGATCTGTTCCATCAGCAGCATCAAAATCGATTCCTGCAGAAGAATAATTTAAAACCCCATTTGTATGAATTGTGTTAGGTACAGCTGCATTTTCATCAGTTTTTAACTTCAGGCTATTCTCCGTAACTCCTACGTGAACAAGACCTGATAAAAACCCTAATCGTGCACCCACTCTTAATCGTTTATTTAGATCTTTAGAATATCCTACATGAAATTCACTATATACAGTTGCGTCACCATCAAACTCAGACCAATCTAACCAACGATTGTATACTTTTGGATTATAATTACCATAAAGTAAAAAATCCATCATATCATTAGAAAAACGAATATCTAGTTCGGTATTTAATTTAAATCCCCCACTCCAATAACCTCCGTTATAAGCTCTAAAACCTCCTAAAAGGATGTCTGTTGAAAACTGAGTATTGATGTAAGATTTATCTGTGATGGTTTCCGAAATTTTATCTCGATCTACAATAGTTCTTGTTGAAGATTCCCTTGTGATGATATCACTAAAAGTAAGTTCATTAGAAAACATTGATAGATTAATACCACCTAAAACAGGGATTCCAATAAATATTGGCTTTTCTGTTTGAAAGGCAGGGTTCAAATTAATAGAGTTTGGAATAACATCGAAACCATATTGAATAAGTGGTTGAGATGTTTGTGCTTTTGCAAATAACATTCCTATTAAAGCACAAGAAAGTGTTAATATTTTTTTCATTTTTTTCTTCTACTTTTATGTTATTCTACAGGAATATGATTTTGAATTTCAACCGATATGTTAATAATAAAATGATCATCTTCTTTTATTCTAACATAAGGCGAATTACCATTATTTTTTGCTGTAATTGCTCCAGCTCTTATCAATAATTTATCTGCATTTTCGATAAAAATTCTTTGTTCTTTAGACAATTCTAACACGGTTTTAAATGTTTTAGTTCCTAAAGTATTTCCATCGGCATCAACATCTGCCGCCTCAATAATTTCAGGGTAAGCAATTGTGGTTAATAAACTGTCTTTTGTTTCACTAATAGAATCTATTACAGATATTGTAGCTTCAATATTCAATGGAATGTCATTTTTTACATAAAGATGTAAAAACATTGAATTGATAAATTTAGCCGTATCCATATCGGCAATATCTTTTAGATCCTCATTGTCATAAGACAATGTATCGGCATAGAATAATGTATCAGCAATGAAATTCAATGGTGTTTCAAACTCAACATCAATCTGAGCAAATCCATCATCAGTAATAAAACACTCTCTTGATGCATTTGAAAGGTTGGTAGTAACATTAGAGCCTGCATTCATTGAATTAGGTAAAAAGCTAACCAAGTCATCACAGTTTGAATTTGTATTATTGTAAACAAAAACATCTTGTTTCACTTGTCCAAATTCAGAAATTTCAGGTCCATTTAATTCATAAGGTGCTGTAAAATTCATATCAAGCGTGTTTGAATTGATATCGATTACATGTCCAAATAATGTTCCTCCAAAATCTAATCCCATATTGGTTTTAGAATGTAAATTAATTTTTGAATCCTTCACTTTTATATTACCCGATATTTTTGGAAAGATTTCATCGTCCCATTCAACAAAATTCGAATCGATTGTAAAAGTTTTCTGACCAAATCTTCCTTTAATATATTCAAATTCTAAATCAGAAGCAATGAATCTCACAATCATACTGTCTCTAGAATTAAAATTATTTCTTATAACAGGAACGGCATGATCTGGCGCGAAATTCACAGTAATATTATTAAATAGTTGGGCTGGATTATTTGTTAAATCAAATGTATATCCGGCTAACGAAATATTTTTAAAAGCAATATCTGGCCCAGCGGTATAAAGTTCTGAAAAAGTAATTGGACCTGCCCCATTCGTAGAACCTACTATTTCATTATTCATTTCAATGGGTGCACTCATGAAAGATTGTACGACATATCTCAATGTACCTGCTTTTAATTTCACCTCTGTAATTTCTTCAGAAAGTGAATTATCATTTTCGTCTTTTATTTCAAAATGGAAATTGAAATCAAACATCGGCTGGTCAAACATGGCCATACCTTGATCTACATACATACTTGTATTCGAAGATATTGTTACCTCTACAGGTTCCAATAAATCCACCAATACGGGTGTAGTTGTTCCAGGAGACGAAAGTGTTTCTATGTCAAACTCAACAAGTTCTTCTAGAGTCTTATTAGCCATGTTTATTTGCTGTATCTCAGAAGAGTTTGCATCAACTAATGGAAAGAACACTGTACCGATTGGTAATCCGGAAGATGTATTTCTTAATACCAGTTTAACATCAGTTAATGGGATATTCGTTTGATTATCAATTTTTACATCCATTAAACCTTCCGAATAAAGCACTTGTCCTATTTCGTTTATTACAGGAAAGCTATGCGTTCCAAAAGCACCTTCAGTTACTGATGCAGCATTGGTTGTTGAACCTAATTGAGTTAGAAGACCATTTCCCAAGGTAGGATTAGCTCCTAAAATTGATGCCAAAGAATTCAACTTAGTCTCAGAAAAAGCTTTTGTATTTACATTTTCATAATGAAACGTTTGAGTATCTGCCTGACTCGGTGAAAGCTGAAAAACAGAATCAACATGTATCATTACTACAGAGTCAACCTGACTTGTATAATAAACTGTTCCATCGCTATAAACTTTAATATTCGTGGTATCCAAATCAGTCATTTGAATATCTGAATTTATTAAAGGAAAAATCCAATTTTGAATGTAGTCACCTGTCTGTAAATCATCAATATCATCTGTAAGTTCTTTTACACACGAATTTAGAAACACAGCACCCAAAATCAGTGAAAAAATGAGTCGTTTAGTATTCGTAAACATATGTTTATTTTTTATTACAGTCAAATATAGATAATATTAAGGACTTTTAAGAAAGTGACAATGGCAATTTTATATACCTTTGTAAAAAAAAACATGAAAGTGCTTCCGAATAATTTTTTTCAAGATAAAAATAAACTCTTTCTTCTTGCTGGTCCTTGTGCCATTGAGGGAGAAGAAATAGCATTTGAAATCGCTCGTAAATTAAAAGACATTTGTAAAAAACTTGATATTAATCTTGTTTTTAAAGGATCTTACAGAAAGGCCAATCGTTCTCGTTTAGATTCTTTTACAGGTATTGGAGACCTAAAAGCATTAGAAATATTACGTAAAGTTGGTTCTGAGTTAGATTTACCAACCGTAACCGATATTCACTCGGCCGAAGAAGCGGCTTTGGCAGCACAGTATGTAGATGTTCTCCAAATACCAGCTTTTTTATGCAGACAAACCGATTTATTGGTAGCCGCAGCAAAAACTGGAAAATGGGTAAACATCAAGAAAGGGCAGTTTTTAGCACCTGAAAGCATGTTGTTTGCAAAAAACAAAATAACAGAATCTGGAAACAATAATGTGCTTTTAACAGACCGTGGTACTCAATTCGGATACCAAGATTTAATTGTAGATTATAGAGCTATTCCGGCCATGCAAAATTTTGGTTCTCCTGTAATTTTAGACATCACACACTCTTTACAACAGCCAAATCAAAGCTCTGGGGTAACTGGAGGTAAACCAGAACTTATAGAAACCATTGCCAAAGCAGGAATTGCAGTTGGTGTAGATGGTTTATTTTTAGAAACACATCCGAATCCATCTGAAGCAAAATCTGACGGTGCCAATATGCTAAATTTAGACTACGCCGAAGAATTACTTACTAAACTTGTTGCCTTAAAAAAAGCAGTTAATCAACTGTAATTTTAAGTCCATCATAAGCTAAAACCACATTTGGAGGTAGTTCTTTTTCGACCTCCAAATGTAATCCTAATTGGTGGCTTATATGTGTGAGGTATGCCTTTTCAACATTCAATTTCTTAATAATTTCTAGAGCCTCTTCTAAAGTAAAATGAGAAATATGTTTCTCTCGTCTTAATGCATTTATCACTAAAACTTTTACTCCTTTTAGTTTTTCAAATTCAATATCAGAAATATAATTTGCATCAGTAATATAGGCAAAATCCTCTATTCTAAAATTGAGAACTGGTAGTTTATGATGCATCACCTCTATGGGAATCCACTTCTTCCCTCCTATATCAAATGTTTCTTCCTTTGAAATATGGACCAATTTAACTTCGGGAATTCCCGGATATTTATTGAGTTCAAAAACATAATGAAATTCTCGTTTCAAAGCGACCTCTACCCTTTTACTTACGTAAAGTGGAATATCTTTTTTATGTTTAAAATTAAAGGCTCTAAGGTCATCCATACCCGCAACATGGTCTTTATGTTCATGGGTATAAACAATCGCCTCAACATTAGAAACGCGCTCTCTCAACATTTGCTGTCTAAAATCTGGTCCCGTATCAATAACAATATTTTTATTATTGTAAGATAGCATGATCGAAGTTCTCAGCCTTTTGTCTTGAGATTGTAGGGAGGTACATACTTCGCATTCACACGCAATAACAGGTACTCCTTGTGAGGTTCCTGTACCTAGAAAACATATTTCCATTCTTAAAAGATATTTGTCATGTAAAATAACATTTTTTTTTCTTTGTTTTGATGTTACAAACTTAGAAAACTTATTAACTTTGTTGAACTAGATTTTAATTTAGGACAACTAATTTACCTTCTATAAACAACAAAAATAGAAATAATAATGGCAGATTTTTCGATCTTAACACCGGCCCAAAAAGCTTTACAAATAAACTTAGACCCAGAAATTTATGGAACCTTTGCTGAAATTGGTGCTGGACAAGAAGTTGTTAGACATTTTTTCAGAGCAGGAGCTGCTTCGGGAACCATTGCAAAAGCAATGTCGGCCTACGACAAAGATTTTAGTGATGCCATATATGGTAAAGAGGCCAGTGGACGTTATGTTTGTGAGTCGAGATTGAAGAAAATGATTTCTCACGAATATGGATTAATCAATGTGCGTTTAGAAAGGGAGAAACATCCTAGGAAACGTTTTTTTGCTTTTGCCAACAATGTTGCTACTATAAACTATAGTAAAACCATAAAAGGCCATGGTTGGATGGGATTAAGATTTCAATTGGAACCAAATGCCGAACCAAATGATATTGTAATACACTTTAACTTACACGAACCTGATGCTAAATTACAACAGGAAACAGTAGGAATTCTTGGTGTCAATTTACTCTATGCATGTATGTACTTGAGTCATAAACCGAAAGAACTAATTAAAAGTTTATACGACAATTTACATAGAGATCAGTTAGAAATTAACATGGTACAAATGAATGGTCCAGACTTTAAAAAGGTCGACAACCGTTTATTGAGTCTTTTCTTGGTGAAAAACGGAATGACCGATGCCGTTATTTTTGGCCCTGATGGAAATAATTTACCTCCGGCAGATATTTTGTATAAAAAGAACATCTTGACCATTAGAGGTAGTTTTAGACCTGTTACCAAAGTTAACATTGACATGATTTCTAACGGTTACAAACAATTTATTGAAGATCCGAAAGTCGATAAAGACAAATTGGTTGTATTATTCGAAATTACGTTGAATAACTTAAAATCTGAAGGAGATATTGACGAACAAGATTTCTTAGATCGCGCTGATATTTTATGTTCATTAGGACAAACGGTTATGATATCTAATTATCAGCGTTATTATAAACTTTTGGAATACTTTTCTTCGTTTACAAAAAACAGAATGGGTATTATATTAGGCGTTCCAAATTTAACCGAATTATTTGACGACAGATACTACCGTAATTTAAGTGGTGGAATTCTTGAAGCCTTTGGTAAAATGTTTAATCGTGATTTGAAAATGTACTTATATCCATATTTAGATCAAGAAACAAAAACATTATATACTACAGAAAATATAGACATTCATCCTAGATTTAGAGCCTTATATAATTTCTTTGTACATAATCATAGGATTATTGATATTGAAGATTACGACAAAGACATACTTCATATTTTCTCTAGAGAGGTGCTTAGAAAAATTAAAAATGGTGAAGATGGTTGGGAAGAAATGATTCCTCAATTTGTTGATAATATCATTAAAGAAAAATGTTTATTTGGTTACACGTGTGCACATCCACTAAACGAAATTATTAATACTAAAGGATAGAATTAATCTATTTCTTTTAAAAATACAAAGAGGAGTTGTTCGTAATTTAATGTTACAAACAACTCCTCTTTTTTATTTATTATCAATAATAATTACTTTTTCTTCTTATTTGCTTTTTTCACTAGGTGATTTATGACCACAGAACTAGCTATACAACCAAAAGTAGCGGGCATATAGGACATGGTTCCATAAAACGATTTCTTAAAATTTGTTCCATCTGTCATTTGCAGAGATGACTTGATGTTTTGTTCTGTAGAAAATACGGCTTTTACACCCTTATTAATCTGACGTTCCTTTAACCTCACTCTCATTTGTTTAGAAAGTTTACAATGGTAAGTCTTTGAAATATCAGTAACTTTAATGCGAGTAGGATCTACCTTTCCACCTGCGCCCATGCTACTAACAACTTTTACTTTGTTGTGTTTACATCCTACAATCAAACTCACCTTTGGAGAAAGTGAATCTATACAATCTACAACATAATCCATTTCTGGCTTTACAATTTCATAGGCACGCTCCGGACTCAAAAACTCTTCAATGACATCTAGTTTTATTTCTGGATTTATATCTTTTATACGTTCTGCCATATAATGCGCCTTTGATTTGTTTTCAGTAGAAGTTAACGCACACAATTGACGGTTTCTGTTTGTCGGATCCACAACGTCTCCATCCACAATGGTCATTTTTCCAACACCAGCTCTGGCAATAAATTCGGCAGCAAAAGACCCTACACCACCCAAACCTACCACCATAACATGGGCATTATTCAAGTTTGTCATCGACTCTTCTCCTGTTATAAGAGTCATACGTTCTAACCAACCCGTATTTTTCATTTTTCTTTCCAATTCTTAAAGTTGTTACTCATCTTTTGCTTTACATCCAAATTAGGAAACAGTTGTTGAGCTCTAGAATATAAGTCTAAAATGGAAACATCTGTTTGGTTATCCGTTTCAAATAAAATTTGATTTAATTCGATTTCCTGTAAAAAGCGGTCGAAATTATGATTTTCTTTTAAAAATGAAGCACCTAATCCAATAAAATATCCATGATTTAACAATTGTAGAGCCAATTGAGGGTGTTTATTAAATCCATGAAACAATACACCTCCATTAAATTTTTCTTTTTTTAGGATCGCAATACAATCATCAAAAGCCTTTACACAATGAATAATTAAAGGTTTTTTATAAGCTTTTGCTAATTGAATATGTTGGATAAAGAACCTTATTTGTTCTTTATAATCTGGTCTTAATTTATCTAAACCTGTTATTTATCTAAACCTGTTTCGCCAACTGCAATACATGTTTTGCAATGAATTTTAGATTCAACATCAGCCATAGTAAAACCTTTACCTATATCCCATGGGTGAATTGAAATTGAAAATGGTGAAGATAATTGCGCATCTAGAGGTGTTGCTTGATAGATAGACAGAATATTTTCGTCTTTTTCAAGGTGATGTGTATGTGCATTAATAAAAAACAATTCCTAGTCTAGTGCAAAATGGCTGAATATTTATTTGGCTCTAAAGTTACTTTTACATGTTCCTGGGAACTTGTACTTAAACGCATTCCTGTGTAATCTGAGCGTATTGGAAAACGGTTATGATTACGATCAACCAAAACAGCAGTATTTAATTTCTTTAGAGGCCCTTCCAAAAAGTATTTCAAACCGTAAATCATTGTTTTTCCAGAATTAATAACATCATCCACTAAAATAATAACCTGATTATTAAATGCAGTGGCATCTAAATCTGTAGTAATTCCATGACTAAACGGAGCCTCTTTATCAACAACTAATTCTGTAACTACTATTTCGATATTTGAAATTTCTTTTAACGTGGTCGCTAAAATATTAGCCAAAATAATTCCATTACCCTGTATTCCGGCCAAAATAATCTTAGTCTCACTATAATTAGACTCGTATATTTCCCAAGCCATTCTTTGTAGTTTATTTACGATTTGAGTATGTTCTAATATTTTTGTCTGCATAACATTGACTATTCTGTAAAAAGGATATAAACTAAACTCTGTTTTTTTTGAGTTTTTATTTCACATAACATAACTCTATTCGAGAGTATAATTACAAAAGAACAAAAAATTCTATTTCTTTTACCTTATTATGAATGGATATTTTTTAGAATAAATCTATTTATTTACAGTAAAAAGTATTAAATTGGAATTCAAATTCGAATAGGGATAATTCGCATTCAAAAAATGAAAGCATAAAAATAGTATCCATTTTTTTTGGAATTCTTCTTTTCTATTTCGAAATTTGAGATTCCCCGAATTATAAAACCAATTGAATTATGACTAACTCAACTCCCCAAGAATCGTTAAACCTTGACAAAAGGTTATCCGAGATTGAATCTAAACTAGATACTATTATGGACTTTTTACAACAGTTTAAAGTTCATGGACCTTGGAAAGAAGAAGAGCTTGAATACATTAAAGCTCATTATTCATCGAAAAAAACATGTGACATTGCAAATGATTTAAAAAGATCTATTAGCTCCGTATACGAGGTTGTTAGAAAAATGAATCTCAACAAAAAGCGTAAAATATTAAGTCCAGAAGAAAGACTTTATATTATCGAAAATTTTAAATCTATGAAGTACAGTGATATTGCCAAAGAAATAGGTATCACAACCTCTGCTTTAAAAACTCAAATTCATAAAATGAGGTCTCAAGGAGAAATGAGTTACAAATTCGATAAGAATAGGTAGACTTATTTATTATATTTGTTAAAAAAACCACTTTATGCACAAAATAAAGTGGTTTTTTTATGTTACAACAATCTTCTAAAATCAAATCATACAATTCGTTATTCATTTATGTAAAAAAATAATTGTGATTTTTAAATTTTATTATTTAAATATATTTTCATAAATTCACATCGAAATTAATCCCCCTAACCTTAATTTATCTAAATGAATAACATAAAAAATATTCATATTGGACAACACATTCAATATGTTTCTCAAGAAAAAAATATATCAATTGAAAAGATATCCAACTACTTTAAGTTAGAAGAAGAAGAGGTATTAGAGATGTTTAATCAACATAGTTTAGACTCGGCTCTATTATTAAAATGGTGTAAGTTATTAAAGTATGACTTTTTTAGATTATATATTTCTCATTTACAACTATATTCTCCAGATTCATCAACAACAAATTTGGTAACGAACGAAGGTCAGAACGTCAATCAATTTAAAAAGAAAATTTATACAGAAACTGTAAAAAATTTTATTTTAGATTCTTTAGAACGTAAAGACTTTACAATTGGTGACGCTATAAAACGCTATAATATACCTAAAACCACTATTTATAGATGGATGGCTAAAAGACAAAAAAATAAAGGGTATGAACAAGCAGGTCCACCTGAACCTAAAGACGATTTACCCAATTACGGAATAATTTTTAAAGACATTATTGCTCAAAAAGAAGGTCTTGATATAAGTAAGAAAAAAGAACTTAATAATTATGCCGATTCCATTAAGACGAGTTTACAAGTTATTCAAATGGAGGAAAAATTATCTAAGACCAATAAGGATAAAAACAAAATTAACCAGAGTTTAAAAGCTTATGATATAGAAAGTATTAAAAAAATATTGAAATATCAGGAAGAACATAAACTTTCCAATACTCAACTTTCTATAGAATTTAAATGCAGTAGAAACAGTATTGCAAAATGGAAAAAATTGGATTTGGTTTAACCTATATTTTCAACAGTCATAAAAAAAGCGGAAATCAAAAAAAATGATTTCCGCTTTTTTATTGAATATATTACAATTTATACGAATAATGGAAATTGACCCATCCACGCATTAATTTCTTCGGCAACATCTTCTAAAAGCTCCTCGTTTTCATAATTCATAAGTACACGATCTACAAAATCAATCACTTTTTGCATATCGTCTTCTTTTAAACCACGCGTTGTAACGGCAGCTGTTCCAATTCGAATACCCGAAGTCACAAATGGAGATTGAGTATCAAAAGGAACCATATTTTTATTTACTGTAATATCAGCTTTCACCAATGCATTTTCTGCATCTTTACCTGTAATATCCTTGTTTCTTAAATCTATAAGTAAACAGTGATTATCACTTCCACCACTAATAATATCGTATCCTTTTTCGTTCAGTGCCTTTGCCATAGCTTGGGTATTTTTCTGAACTTGTAACATGTATTGGAAATAGTCATCGTCTAATGCTTCTCCGAAAGCCACAGCTTTTGCAGCAATTACATGCTCTAAAGGACCTCCCTGCATTCCTGGAAATACAGCTGAATTTAACAATGCAGACATTTTTCTTACCGTACCTTTAGGTGTTTTTAATCCCCAAGGGTTTTCAAAATCTTTTCCTACCATAATAATTCCACCACGTGGTCCACGAAGTGTTTTATGTGTAGTACTTGTTATAATATGACAATGAGGTACCGGGTCATTCAATAAACCTTTGGCAATTAATCCGGCTGGGTGAGAAATATCTGCCATTAAAATAGCTCCAACTTTATCGGCTACAGCTCTAAAACGTGCATAATCTATGTCTCTAGAATAAGCAGATGCACCACAAACAATTAACTGTGGCTTTTCTGCCAGTGCCGTTGCTTCCATGGCATCATAATCTATTGTTCCGGAAGCTTTATCTACACCGTAAAAACACGTTTGGTATGTTTTTCCAGAGAAATTTACTGGAGAACCATGTGTGAGGTGTCCACCATGAGATAAATCGAACCCCATAATCTTGTCACCTGGTTTTAAACAAGCCAAATAAACAGCTGCGTTTGCCTGAGAACCCGAGTGTGGTTGAACATTAGCATACTCAACTCCAAAAAGAGCTTTTAATCGATCGATTGCAATGTTTTCTACAACATCAACAACCTCACAACCTCCATAATAACGCTTACCAGGATATCCTTCTGCATACTTGTTGGTTAAACAAGACCCTAAGGCTTTCATTACATCATCACTTACAAAATTTTCTGAAGCAATTAACTCAATTCCGTAGCGTTGTCTTTCAAATTCTTCTTCGATTAAATCAAAGATCTGTGTATCTTTTTGCATAGCTCTTTTTTTATGCGTTGGAGAAAACTTAAATCACAGCAAATTTACATGAGGTTTTGAAATATTTCGCTATTTTTGGTAAAATTTTTTATGATGATCACAGCAAATAACCCAAATAGAAAATCTTGGATTTCAGTTGATGAAAATTCCGATTTCCCAATTCAAAATATTCCATTCTCAGCAGTATCTGTTGAAGACAAACCAATTTTCTGCGCAAGTCGTATCGGTAATACCGTTATTAACCTCGACACTATGCAAGAATTAGGATATTTTGATGGTATAGAACTTCCAGAAAATATTTTTGCTCATGATAACTTAAATCCGTTTTTAGAACTCAATAAAACGATTTGGAGAGCAGTAAGAAACAAACTTGCAGAAATATTTGATGCAGAAAATAATACTTTGCAAAACAATTCTGATCATAAAGAAGCCATTCTTTTTACTTTAGAAGAGGTTACTTTACACATGCCGATTTCTATTGGAGATTATACAGATTTCTATTCTTCTCGCCAACATGCCTATAACGTAGGTTGTATGTTCCGTGACCCAAACAATGCCATTATGCCAAACTGGAAATATCTTCCGGTAGGTTATCATGGTAGAGCAAGCTCTATTATTCTTACAGGACAAGACATACACCGACCAAAAGGGCAACGCAAAGCTAAAGATACAACCGTTCCTACATTCGGACCTTCAGTAAGAATGGATTTTGAATTGGAAATGGCATTTATTACAGGACAAGGAAAACCTTTAGGTGATTCTATTTCGGTAAAAGAAGCGGATGATTTCATTTTTGGAATGTGTATTTTTAATGACTGGTCTGCTCGTGATATTCAAGGTTGGGAATATGTGCCACTAGGGCCTTTCTTAGGAAAAAACTTTGCATCAACTATGTCTGCATGGATTGTGACTTTAGATGCACTTGAGCCTTTCCGTTGTGAAAGTGAAGTTCAAGACCCAGCAGTTTTTGAATACCTACAATCTGATCCTAATAAAAACTTAGACATTAATCTTCAGGTGCAAATGCAAACGGAGAAAATGGCAGAACCACATACCATTTCAGATTCTAACTACAAATATATGTACTGGAACATGAATCAGCAATTGGCGCACCATACAGTTAATGGATGTAACATAAATGCTGGTGACATGATGGCATCTGGAACAATTTCTGGAAACGACGAATCGGCTTATGGTTCTTTATTGGAATTATCTTGGGCAGGATCTAAGAAAATTGCAATGCCTTCTGGAGAAGAGCGTACTTTTATTGAAGATGGTGACCGTATTATTATGAAAGCTTGGTGTAAAAACAGCGATTATAGAATCGGTTTCGGACAAGTATCTACAAAACTATTACCAGCTAAGTAATCGGTTTTAAATATATTAAAGCCATCGAATATTATGTTCGATGGCTTTTTTTTGTTTTTTATAATGGTTTTTATTCGAAAAGTTTGACCACCTTTTCTCATGATAATTTAGCAAATTAAGCATATTGTTATGGATTTTTTATCCAAAATCTTTCGCTTTAAATAACGACCTCGTAAACTGCGTTGCCACTCCTCCGCCGAGGAGATTTTTCAGATGTTTTGCCCTCCCATAATTTCGAAGGGTAAATATGTTTGTTTTTTCAAACTATCTATTAATGATATTCATTCTTCATATTCCACTTCAAAAATCACATTCATCAACAACATTCGCTTTACTCAAAAAAATCATTAACAAAAAAAATCTGAACGCATATTGAAATACGTTCAGATTGTTGAGTTTAGGAAATATCTTTTTGGATGGGTTTTCTATGAAAAATAATCTGTTTATTTACCTTGTTTTATCCAAGGCAATTGAAGCGAAATAAAATAAGCTCGTGCAGTTTCGATATAATAGTCTATTTGTATAAAACGTAAATACGATTTAGGTTTTAATACTTTTTTGACTTTACGAAAATATTTATTTTTCAATTTTTTCTTTTTGTAATCAATTTTTAGATTTTTTTTCAAAAATACTATAGAACCTTCATCATCTAACTTGGAATAATCTTTTGCATAAAGCTTTATTTCTTCATTCCAAATATTCTCTTTCTCATTCAAATAAGTATTAATAATACCCCAAAACAATTCCGTTTCTCCTTCTGATAAAGTAAGTGTATTGCTTAAGTAGGTTTTATATTCAATATTTGCGAGCTCAATGGCATTATGAATTTCCTTTTCGGTTATTTTTTGAGCGTACGTCATATTACATAATCCGACTAGAAAAATAGTTAGTATAAATGAGTTTAATGCTTTCATATGACTTTGATAATTAATTTTAGTTGTTAAAAACAAGATTTTGTGAATAAAAATGATGACAAAAATTAAAACTTATATTCTGCACCTATTTGCACAGTTTTCCAAGTTCCTCCGTTTACTCTTAAGGCTACATAACCCAAGTTAAGCGCCAAGTGTTTGTCTAGTTTATAAGAAATTCTTGGTTTAAAATATAACCCATTTTTGTTTTCTTTTTGCAGAGTTATTGCATAACCTATGTCTGTACCCACGCTAAACACATCGGATAAATGATAACGCATAGCTGTAGAAATTGGAATGTAACTCGAATTATTATACCTATGTTTTAAGGCTTGACCTCCGACATTGTATCGAAAAGTTTTACCTTTAAAAAACGAAAATTCCGACGATATACCCAGATCTAAATGTTTCGAAACTGGAAAAACGTAACTTGGGTTTATAGAAATTCCGAATTGTGTTACATCTTGTGTTTCGCCAATTGGTAAATTAGTATGAAAACCAATAGAGGCTTTACCACTTTGAGCAAATGTATAGGTTACTGATAAAAGTGAAATTAATGTAAATAAACGTTTCATAATTTTTGGTTTTGATTATGAAGCAAAGGTGGTAAGAATGGCGGTTTTTCAATTTGACATAAATCAATATTGAAACTTTTAGTTGAGTATTTGATTTATATCAATTTTTATGGCAGCACATAAAAAATCATCAAAACAGACTTTCTAATTATTAAGAAAAATGAAAGGTGATAGCCCAGAAAAAATAGCTTTTGATATAACTCTAATAATGAATACTACATTTTCTTTAAAAAAATCACATTCAATTGTAATAATCCAAAATATTAGCCACTAACTAAGTAAACAAACTCCAAAAGCAATGACTATATTAGTAGAGCAGGCTTTTCAATATTTTAGAAAACTAAACGTATGAGTACCGATTTTTATTTACAATACATTGTTCCGCATTCCGGAATTATCATTAAAATTTGTCGGGCCTATACCAATACTTCCGAAGATTTTGAGGATTACTACCAAGAAGTATGTCTTCAAATTTGGCGAAGTAGAGATGGTTTTCAAAGTCAATCGGAATGGTCTACTTGGGTGTATCGTGTTTCTTTGAATGTCTGTTTAACTTTATTGAAAAAGAAAACAAATAGAAATCAAGAATTTGCTTCAGATTATTTCCCACAAGCCTTTCATGACGATGTAAATGCTTTTGACAACGATGATTTAGCCGAATTGTATAATGCCATAAGGCAATTGTCGGAAATAAACAGAGCCATTATTCTGCTTTACTTAGAAGAAAAGCCTTACGAAGTTATTGCAAATATCATTGGATTAAGTGCCAATAATATTGGAGTTAGAATTAAACGGATTAAACAACAACTTAAAACATTACTCCATGGAAAAATCAATTGAAAACATCTGGAAAAGCGGATTCGAAAATAAAAACAATTTAGTACCACCAAAAATTGTGGACCTCTATAATAAAAAGTCTATTAATGCCGTAGATAAACTCATGGCTTCGGGAAAGGCTAATATTTACTTTATAATAGGCGGAGGAATTGTTTTAATGAGCATTGCCGCTACACACGGAGCTACCATTTACGGAATAATCATTTTTTTATTACTCATGGTTTCTGTAAAATACGGAGAAAACCAATCTAAAAAAGTAGAGCAGATAGATAAATCACAATCCAGTTATTCTTATTTATTGGAAGTTAAACAATGGCTTAACGAAACCATTCTGGGTTATACCAAAATATACCGTTTTATTTATCCAGCGCTTATTTTCATTTTTTTTATGGGCTTTTTAAAATCGGATGCCTTTTCAGATGTATTGGTAGAAATTAATCAAAAAAGTCCCGATTTGTTAACCTTTTTAGACATTCCCTTAATATGGTTTACACCAATTCTCGTACTATGTATATTAAGTGTCTTGTTTACGGCTCGTATTTTTAAAGCCGATTTAAATATTGTTTATAAAGGGGTATTTGAAAAACTGGATACTTTAATTGAAGATATGGAGGAAATAAGCCAAAACGACAGATAAATCAGTCAAATAACACAAAACTGGTCATTTCTCAATCTACATCAATCAAAATATTAACAATTTATTAAAACACCCCCTCTTAAAACAGGGGGTATTTAAATAAAAATAATATTTTTCTGACTTACACCCTTTATTTTTATATATTTGCATTGAATTTTTAGCAAAAAACCATGAGTCATTTAAGATTTCAAGCCTTAGCGGAAGTAAACAACCGTAAGCCAGTAGACGTAATTATGCCTTCAGAAAAAATTTCTGATTTTTATGGAAAGCATGTATTTAATGAAGACGCTATGTTATCTTTTTTACCAGAAGAAGCATACAACAGCCTAAAAGAAGCCATTAACAATGGTGTAAAAATAGATCGTAAAATTGCTGATCAGGTTGCTTCTGCCATGAAAAACTGGTCGATGACTTTAGGTGCAACCCACTATACACACTGGTTTCAGCCTTTAACAGGAACAACTGCCGAAAAGCATGATGCTTTTATCGATTTAGTTGGTGGAGGACGTGTAATTGAGCGTTTTGATGGTTCGTTATTAGTACAACAAGAACCAGATGCATCGAGTTTCCCGAATGGAGGAATTCGTAATACATTCGAAGCTAGAGGTTATACAGCTTGGGATCCTACATCACCTGCATTTATTGTTGGAAAAACACTTTGTATTCCTACAATTTTTGTTGCTTATACAGGAGAAGCTTTAGATAATAAAACACCTTTATTAAGAGCTTTACATGCTGTTGATGAAGCTGCAACTGATGTATGTCAGTACTTTGATAAAAACATCACTAAGGTTGTTGCAACTTTAGGATGGGAGCAAGAATATTTCTTAATTGATTCTGCTTTATATAATGCACGTCCAGATTTAGTAATGACAGGACGAACACTTTTTGGACACGCTTCTGCAAAAGGACAACAATTAGACGATCACTATTTCGGAACAATTTCTTCTAGAGCTTTGGCTTTTATGAGAGATTTCGAAATTGAGTCTAACCTATTAGGTATTCCGGTTACAACTCGTCACAACGAAGTTGCTCCAAATCAGTTTGAATGTGCTCCAATTTTTGAAGAAACAAACTTAGCAAACGACCACAACCAATTATTAATGGATTTAATGGATCGTGTTGCCGAGCGTCATAACTTTAGAGTACTTGTTCACGAAAAACCATTTAAAGGTGTAAACGGTTCTGGTAAACACAACAACTGGTCTTTAGGAACAAACACTGGGAAAAACTTATTAAGTCCTGGAAAAACGCCAAAAAGTAACTTACAATTCTTAACGTTCTTTGTAAACACCATAATGGCTGTTCACAATTACGACGATTTATTAAGAGCAAGTATTGCAACGGCAAGTAACGAGCACCGTTTAGGAGCAAACGAAGCGCCACCTGCAATTGTATCTTTATTCATAGGATCTCAACTTTCGGCTGTATTAGACGAAATTGAAGCGACTGTAAAAGGTGGTAAAATGAGTCCAGAAGAAAAGACAAACTTAAAGTTGAATGTTGTTGGAAAAATTCCAGATGTATTATTAGACAATACGGATAGAAACAGAACTTCACCATTTGCCTTTACAGGGAATAAATTTGAATTCCGTGCCGTTGGTTCTACAGCAAACTGTGCTATTCCTATGACGGTATTAAATTCTATTGTTGCTAAGCAATTGAAAGAATTTAAGAAATCTGTTGATGCTTTAATTGAAACTGGTTTAACAAAAGACGAAGCCATTTTTGATGTGTTACGTCAATACATTCAAGATTCTAAACGTATCCGTTTTGAAGGAGATGGTTACGGTGATGAATGGGTTAAAGAAGCTGAAAGTCGTGGATTAAAGAATGAAAAAGAAACACCAAATGCATTAGACTTTATGGTTGAGCAAAAAGTTTACGATTTATACAGTGAACTAGGTGTAATGACTCCACGTGAATTGGATGCAAGACACGAAATTTTGTTGGAACAATATAAACTTGAAATTCAAATTGAATCAAGGATTTCTGGTGATTTAGTTGGAAATCATATTATTCCTACGGCAATAAAATACCAAAATACATTAATTGAAAATGTTAGAGGTTTAAAAGATGTATTAGGAGAAGATGCTGCAAAAGCTGCTTCGGCAAGTCAAGTGAATACCATTATTCAAATTTCGGAATCTATTAATAGTTTAAGAACGTTAGTAACCGATATGACAGCTGCAAGAAAAGCTGCAAATGCCATCGAAAACATTGAAGAAATGTCTAAATCGTACTCGGTTACTGTTAAACCATATTTAGAAAAAATCCGTGTGATTGCTGATAAATTGGAATTAATGGTTGATGATGAAGTTTGGCCATTACCAAAATACCGTGAAATGTTATTTGCAAAATAATATTTACTCACACCAAACAATTAAAAAGACCGTTCTACATTTTAGAACGGTCTTTTTTTTGTACATTTCGAATTAAGTTAAAGTCAATCAAATGAAAATAATTATTCTACTCTTGGCGATTTGCTTAAATGCATGTGCTTTTGCTCCTGGCAGTTATGCCTTCCGAAAGCAATACAAATTAGATTCAAGCTTTGAGGATTTGAAAATAGCTATAAAACGTCTAAAAACTGAATTCCCCACCTACAAAGCGCATTTTAAAGATGATGATTATAAAGTAACCAAACATTTTTACCCTGTATATTTTCATTTAGAAAAAGAACAATTTGTACTTCATTGCCTTATTAGTTCTAGTGTAGATCATACAACATCTTATATAAGCCTATATAGTTATTCTACTATTGAGGAATACAATACACAATACATTATTAATAAAGATCTAAAAAGGAAAGAAAACAAAAACATCATATTGCTTTTTGAAACAAAGGTTTTAAATCCGCTAAAAGCTCTATTGTAAAAAACAATGATTGCACGTTGCAAAAAGTTAATACACAATAATCTTGTTTTATCTTGAATGCAAACAAATCAATTAAAGTCAAAAAAAAATCTTATATTTGCATCAACCGACTTCGAAATCGGTTTCAATACTATTGTAAGACTATTTTTAAATAGGAAGAAACAAGCCCATTAAGTTGCCTTTATTATTTTCTTCGGAATGTATTATTTATCTATCAAGATTTTCATTCAACTCTATTATTGGTTAACTTATTGTTTCATTAATTACACGCTATTACATCAATACAAACTACTCGAAAACATTATTTCAATACGGATTTTCAAATTATTCTAAACAGGCTTTTATAAAGTGGAATAAAGAAATAACTCGCATTAATTCAAAATACAATTGTGAAACAATTCTATTCTGTATTAATGGTTTTACGTCTAAAGATTACAGTAATCTTTACTACATTCTTAACCATTTTAGGAACCCTAGAAAAAATTTAGAATTAAAATTCTTGAAATAAATTAATAACTCCAAATACCACTAAACATGGAAACATATAACAAAAAGCAAAGAGAAAAGAAACGTGAACTAAAAAAGAAAATGAAACTTGAAAAGCGTGAACAAAAGAAAGATTCACCAAAGAAAGGTCCACAAATTGACTGGTCTCTTGCTCCAGAAAACAAAACATTAACACAAGAAGAAAAAGCTTCTAAAGAAGCAAATAGACTTAATAACACGAAGAAATAACATTATGAAAACAGGTATTGTAAAGTTTTACAACTCAGAAAAAGGATTTGGATTTATTAAAGATAACGAAACTCAAGAAGACGTTTTTGTTCACAGAACAGGTTTATTAGATGATATCCGCGAAGATGACACAGTAACATTTGATGTAGAACAAGGTAAAAAAGGTTTAAACGCAGTTAGCGTAAGATTAGATTAAAAGATTACTTTTCAAACACATTTTCAACTTCAAAGTTATTTTAAGTTGATTGTTACAAACAAACCCTCAAAAAACGAATATTGTTTATTGAGGGTTTGTTGTTTTTAATAGCATTTTCCACCTAATGGGTTCTCACGCCTCCACGGAGGAGAATTTTAAAACACTCAAATAAAATAACCAAGGATTTTGAATACAGATTAATCAAAACCAAGAACTCGCCTCTTACAGTTAACAACTGTAAAAAAGTTATTTAACATTGGAATATTCTATTTTCACAGAACCTTCCTTTATGTTATTTAAAAATATTTCTGAAAGCGGATGCTTTAAAAACACTTCTAAACCATCAGTTGCGAATGCCTTCGACTCCCAAAACACCACCTCTACCCAGGTCCCATTATCCTGTTTGGCTAAATAATGGTTTATAAATCCAGGAATTTCTTCCAGTACTGAATCGGTTTGTTTTGCACTTTTTAATAAATTATCATCGGAAACAGAATCTTTTGCCAAAAAAGTGACGTATTCAATCACTTTTGGCTCTGACGCACTTTTTTTCATTTGGTTACAGCTTATTATGAATACTGAAATGAGAATAAAAGTCGAGATCTTTATTTTGTGTACCTTTTGAACCCTCATTGAGCTTTCGATTAATTAAAAAGTATAGCATAACTTTGCATTCTCAAATCAGCTTCTTTACTCAATTCTCCGTTTTCTACCCAAAGATGGACATCTCCTAAATAATTCATTTTTAAATAAACTGCACTTTTCTGAAACGGAATAAAAAAACCTTCGATGGGTTCTTTTGCCGATCCACATGCCAAAGCCGAAAGGGTTTTCCCTTTAAACTTTTCACCCAAAATCTTGTCGTGTAACAAACCATCGGTAAAGCGATCTAAAAAGTTTTTCATTATACCGCTCATCGTATACCAATATACCGGTGTTGCGAAAACAATAGCATCATAATAATCTAAAATGTCATGAATAAGCCTATTGAAGTCGTCATTTTGATATTTAAATTCATAATCGTATGGTAAAATCGTTTTATCACCCAAAAATATGACGTCTGCATTGATATTTTGTGCTAATTGATTCGCAACAATTTGTGTATTTCCTTCTGGGTTCGAACTCCCTTGAATAATGACTGTTTTCATTTATTTTGTTTTAAATTTATTTTGTAAAATGGCATCTATAGAAAGTTTACCTCCACCAATAACTACCGCCGCCATTGCACATAATACATACAAGAGACTAAACTGATATCCTTCACCAGATTGGTTACCGAGCCAATTCATAAAAAAGCCATGCTCTAAATGAAAAAATGCAGCTCCAAATAGTACAATAGCCAATAAAAGCGCATTAATACGTGTAAAGACTCCAATAAGAAGTAATATAGGACTAAAAAACTCA
This sequence comes from Flavobacteriales bacterium, assembly GCA_049607525.1. Classification (GTDB taxonomy): domain Bacteria; phylum Bacteroidota; class Bacteroidia; order Flavobacteriales; family CAJXXR01; genus JBMYYR01. The sequence goes on along the minus strand of JBMYWP010000021.1, from coordinate 1,718 downwards.
ATTAAAATGACCAAAATGGCAATGAGTGTGGGTAAACCGTAATGTCCACTTAATAAATCGACCATATTTCCGAAGTCGGATATTTTTTGGTAACCATGAGGCAAAATAGTAATTCCCAATCCCAAACGAAGAAATAACCCCGCTAAACTGGTGTTTGTACTTAAAATCTTTTGTAACATTGTTCTGTTGTTTAATAATTGTTTTACAAAAGTATACTAGGTTTTAGTACAAAATCTTGAACTAGATTAAGGTTTTGTTTTAAGTCGTCGGGATTTTATTTTGCTTAAATGTTCGGCAGATATTCCCAAATAAGATGCAATATGTCTCTGAGAAATTTGAAGTTCTAAGTTTGGATATTTTTTCAGAAAGGCTTCGTATCGTTTTTCGGCACTCAAGGCTATTTTATTGTTTATTCTATTTTCTGATGAAATAAGTGCATTTTGTAATAAAATTCTAAACCATTTTTCCATCACGGGAATTTCATTTAACAGCTTTTCGAAGTTCGATTTATGAATACGCAAAAGGGTACAAGGCGTTAAGGCTTGAATATGAAACCGTGCAGGAACTTGTTGGATAAAACTACTTAAATCAACTGCCCACCAATCATCTATAGCAAAATAAATATTGTTTTCTACCATTTCATCATCTGTACTGTAAATCCGGACACAACCACTTTTTATAAAATATAAATAGTTGCAAATGGTATTTTGTTCTAATAAATGTTCTCGTTTTTTATAAGATACTTCAGAAAAACAAGACAAAATATAAGTTTCTTGCTCAGCATTGAACGAAACACTTTTCTTAAAATTGGTTATGATATTTTGCAATGATGTTTTTTGTTTATGGTAATAAAGTGGATAATATTTTTTTTTACTCAAATCTTAATCAATATGGTATCTTATTGAATAAGATTTAAGCCCATACAAATATAACTTAATCATATGTTGTATATCCGAAACAACACTGTCAATGAACAGAACGACTTGATAAGTTCCTTGTGTGTAGTTGGATAAATCGAGTTGAACCTGAATTTCTCCACTACCTTGTACAATATAGTTATTCACCAAGTTGTGGTTCACATTGTATACCATGAGTACAGCCGACGAGGTCCCTTCCGATAGCTCTACACAAACCTCGGTTAATGTATTTACAGGGTTAGGGCTTATATTGCAAATAAGACCATCGGTCACCACAATATTTTTCTGATCGTAGTCTTTATATTGATCGGAGGTGGTTATGACTTCCAGTTGTAGAGCTCTACTTTCTTCGGGTGTTAAGGTAATATCTTGCCTTGTAAAGAGTAATGTTCTTTCGAAGTTCCACTTCGGAAGCCAGATACAGTGAAGTTCCACTTCACAATTAGAACCACTCCATTCCGTTACTCCAACACAATTTTCTCTGACCAAACACCACCTTGGTATTCCACAACAATATAATACAACCCCGAAGCTAAAACACCACGAGTAAACTCATACTGCCCATCTTGTGTTTTGTTAAAAAAAGACGAACCCAAATTCCTGCCGTTTATGTCATATAAAGCAAGATGAACCACTCCATTAAGTTGTGAAAACTGAATGTTTGATGTTACGGAAACGGGGTTGGGGTAAATGTTTAGGGTTTGGTTTGGAAATGATGTTGTGTATAGGGTAGGGTCTGGGTTATAAAAACTAAACTACTATCGGCTAAAGACCGATAGGTTTGGGTTTCGCCTAAAGGCG
>JBMYWP010000020.1:0-58714 GCA_049607525.1 Flavobacteriales bacterium | reverse complement strand
TATTTATACAATTCGAATTGGCATTTATGTAATTTGAACGTGCAACAGAGCAATTTGAATGAGCATTTATACAATTTGAACGAGCAACAGAGCGATTCGAATGGGCATTTATACAATTTGAACGTGCAACAGAGCAATTTGAATGAGCATTTATACAATTTGAACGAGCAACAGAGCGATTCGAATGGGCATTTATGCAATTTGAACGTGCAACAGAGCAATTTGAATGGGCATTTATACAATTTGAACGTGCAACAGAGCAATTTGAATAGGCATTTATACAATTTGAACATGCAACAGAGCAATTTGAATGGGCATTAATAAGATTCCAATAAAACACAAAACCATGCCCATAATGAAACAAAAAATGAAAATGAAAAACTCAACATTACTCACTACTCATTAATAACTAGTCACTAATAACTAAAAACTACTAATTACTCACTAAAAAAGATGAACAAAAAAAAGAGCGAATCTTTCGATTCGCTCTTTTTAAATATATTGAAGTGCTTAGTGCATTTCTTCACCTTCTTGTGCTGGTACCGTTTGAGGAACATAATCTTGTCCTGGAAGAACATACTCACCATTTTTACCTGGTTTAGAGTAGTCATATGGCCAACGGTGTACTTCTGGAATTTCTCCAGGCCAGTTTCCGTGAATTCTTTCTTCTGGTGTAGTCCATTCTAAAGAGTTTGCACGCCATGGATTTTGACCAGACTTAGACCCTTTAAATATACTATAGAAGAAGTTGAATAAAAAGATAAACTGAGCTAATCCACCAATAATAGCGAATACAGTAATTACTTCGTTAATCTCAACTAAGTCATCAAACATTGGAAAAGCAGAGTTAGAATAATAACGTCTTGGTAAAGCCGCTAATCCTAAATAGTGCATTGGGAAAAATACTCCGTAAGCACAAATAATTGTAATCCAGAAGTGCAAGTAACCCAATTGCTTATTAAGCATACGTCCATACATTTTAGGGAACCAGTGATAAACACCAGCCATCATACCAAATACAGCTGAAAGTCCCATTACAATATGGAAGTGACCAACTACAAAGTATGTATCGTGTACGTTAATATCTAATGTACTATCTCCAAGAATTAATCCTGTTAAACCACCTGTTACGAATGCAGAAACTAATCCGATTGAGAACATCATAGCTGGGGTCATTTGTAAGTTACCTTTCCATAAAGTAGTAAGGTAGTTAAATGCTTTTACAGCAGATGGAATAGCAATTAATAACGTTGTAAATGTAAATACAGATCCTAAGAAAGGACTCATTCCAGATACGAACATATGGTGAGCCCATACGATAAACGATAAGAATGCAATACCTACGATAGAACCAATCATGGCTTTATAACCAAAGATAGGCTTACGTGCATTTGTAGAGATAATCTCAGAAGATAATCCTAACGCTGGTAATAATACAATATACACCTCAGGGTGTCCTAAGAACCAGAATAAGTGTTCGAATAATACTGGTGATCCACCTTCAAATCCTAAAACTTCTCCTTGTAATAAGATGTCTGATAAATAGAACGATGTTCCGAAAGATCTATCAAAAATCAATAATAATACAGCTGAGAATAATACTGGGAATGATAAAACTCCAATTACAGCTGTTACTAAGAAAGCCCACATTGTTAAAGGAAGACGACTCATTGCCATACCTTTTGTACGAAGGTTTAAAATGGTAACAATATAGTTTAATGCTCCAATAGTTGAAGATGCAATAAACAATGCCATTGAAATTAACCAAAGGTTCATACCTAAACCAGAACCAGGAATGGCTTGTGGTAAGGCAGATAATGGAGGATAAATTGTCCATCCTGCAGAAGCTGGTCCCGACTCAAGGAATAATGAAGCTACCATTATTACAGAAGATACGAAGAACATCCAGTATGAAAGCATATTCATAAAGGCTGAAGCCATATCTCTTGCTCCAATTTGAAGTGGAATAAGTAAGTTACTAAACGTTCCACTTAAACCAGCGGTAAGTACAAAGAATACCATAATAGTACCGTGAATTGTAACTAAACCTAAATACATATTAGGATCAAGTTGACCATCTGGTGCCCACCCTCCTAAAAATGTTTCAAGAATTGGGAAAGACTCTTCCGGCCATGCAATTTGCAAACGGAAGAACAGCGATAAAGCCATCCCAATAAATGCCATGATGATACCTGTAATCAAAAACTGCTTAGCGATCATCTTATGATCCATGCTGAAGATATACTTCTGAAAGAAGGTTTCTTCGTGATGTGCGTGTTCTGCTGACATGTTATATCTGTTTTTTCTTTAATTAAACCTTATAAACTAGCTGTAAGCGTCTTTTGCTCGCTCAACCACTTCTTATAATCTTCTTCCGACTCAACAACTACCTTTAACTGCATGTTATAGTGAGCTGCTCCACAAATCTTGTTACACATTAAAACGTAATCAAATTCACTGTTCTCTGTAATGGTTCTCATTTCTTCAGTTGTTTTTGTAGGAACAAAAGTAAATGAAGTATTAGCACCGGGAACACAGTTCATTTGAACTCTAAAGTGAGGTAAGTATGCAGAGTGAATAATATCTTGAGAACGGAAGTTTAATTGAACTTGCTTCCCTATTGGTAAGTGTAATTCTTTAACCACGATATCATCTTCGGCAGCTTTTAAGTCATCAATTGTTGTTTGTAACTCAATGGCTTTAACAACATCAATTTTCTTAGAAATGCTTTTAATGTCATCTTCAGCTTTACGAACTTTAATTGCATTTTTGTTTGTTGCAACTTTCGTTTTTAGCTTTTTGATTTCATCAGAAAGTTCTGCGATACGTGCATTACTTGTAGACTTAGAAATTACACCAGTAATATTTTGTCCACCTACATAACGTACGTTTGCTTTTCCTAATTTGTTATCCTCTCCAGAATAACGAACAGTCCAGTCAAATTGTTTTGCATAAACTTCAACTTGTAAAGAATCTTTTGGATTCTCTGGGAACATAATATCATTCCAAAGACTCATACCGTAAGTAATTAATACAGTTAAGGCAATGGCAGGAATTACTGACCAAATAAGCTCCAGTTTATTATTGTGTGAGAAGAAAACTGCTTTTCTTCCGTTTACACCTCTATATTTATAAGAAAACCAGAATAATAATGGCATTGTTACAAGGAATACAAAGATAATGATTCCCATTGTAACGTTCATTAAGTTATCATAACCAACTCCATGTTCCGAAGCTGCTTCTGGTAATGCTAATCCTCCCCAACGGTAAGTTTGGTAGAAGAAAGCCAAGATAAATAGAATACCAAAAATTAATAGGTTACGCCCTTGTTTATTGTTATCCTTATCTGTTACGTCATTAACATCCTCTCCTCCAATCTTAGAAGAAAGTTCCATTAATCTAAGTACTTGGGCAATGGTTACCACTGCAATAACAAGTACAATTATAAGCAAAAAGTTCATCATTTTATTGTCGTCTTTTTAAACTGTCTATAATTTATATATGGTGATGTTTACTTTCTTCAAACATCGGGTGGTTTTTCTGAACCAACGGACGCTTAGATAAAGAACGTAATACAATATATAAGAATAACCCTCCGAAACCTAAGAAAGTTCCTATTTCATTAAATCCAATATGACCGTGTGTTCCAAGAGAACCTGGTGTTACCATCATATAGATATTTAAAGCTTGACCAATAATAATGAATACACCTGCGAACATTAACATTCCAGAAGAACGTTTAGAATCGCGACTCATTAAGAAAATAAATGGAGCCAACCAGTTTAATGCTACTGTTGCTAAGAATAACCATTGGTAATCTTCAAAACGTATCCAGTAGTATGTTACTTCTTCAGGTATATTTGCATACCAAATTAACATAAACTGTGCAAACCATAAGTACATCCAAAGGTTAGAGAATCCCAACATCATACGACCAAAATCGTGGAAGTGGTTTTCATTTACCATTGGTAAGTGTCCTAATTTCTTTAAGAAAATAGTAATAAACATAATTACTGTAATAGCACTTACCCACATTCCTGAGAATACGAACCATCCGAATAATGTAGAGAACCAGTGTGGATCAATAGACATAATCCAGTCCCATGCCATCATAGAAGATGATACTGCAAAGAAAACAGCAAATACTGCTGAACGCTTAAATGCTTTTGTGTACCACTTTGTTCCACCTTCTTGGTCTTCTTTCACAGAAAACTTAGTTAAAGTGTGTGCAAAGAAAATCCATCCAACAATATAAATAATCGCTCTAGTTAAGAAGAATGGGCTATTTAAATAACCTGTTTTACCAGCAATTAATGAATCAAATTCTGGGTTTAATACTGCACCAGGATCACCTTTTGAAGCCCAATTCATAAAATTACCTTCTGCATCAAGCAACATATATTCATTACTTAATGAAGCATCCATCCAGTGAAATAAATGATGTTGATGAAAAATTGCAGTAACAATTATTAATAACATCACTGCTCCTCCAACATAAAGGTAAGCATACATGGCTTGCGGTATACGCAAGATAGTAGCAGACCATCCTGTTTGAGTTACATACTGTATTCCGTAAAAGAATAAAGCACCCAATGCTAAAGCAAAGAAAAAGAAGTTAGCAATCATAATGTTAGACCAAGGACGTTGGTGCTTAGAATGAAAATAGTGAACTGCAATTTCAGCAACTCTTTCTACAGAGTGGGCCTCCAATTGTTCGTTCTTTTCAAAATGTGCTCCAAATCCTTTTTCTTCATCTCCTAATGCCTTAAACAAATCGGCAAAAATACCGTAGTTATGTGCATGAGAAGCGTGAGAACTCTTTGCCTCCAACTCTTCTACATGAAGATTGTGAGCTTTGATTTCCTCGTCAGTATATTCTTTGTGCAAGTCTATTCCCATCCCTTTGGCAATGGTTTCAACTCTATGTACAATCTCTTCGTCTTTAAGATGTTCACCAGAATTAGCCGATATAAACCCGTAGGTTACGGCAATAATTCCAATCGCAATTAAAACGAATGATAATACTTTGGCTTTTGATGAAAAAGTATACATTTCTCGTCTATTAGATTCTATTATTTTTTCCCTTTCTGAAGTTCGTGTACATAACGAACAATTTTCCAACGTTCTTCAGGCATCAATTGAGATGCGTGAGGTCCCATAGCATTTAATCCGAATGTGATTGTATGATAAATCTGACCATCATTCATATCTGCCATTGTTCCACCAGAACGACGAATCTGCGCCTTGTCTTGGTAAGAAGGAACACCTCCATAAATAGGATTGGTAATTGTTCCTTTACCATCTCCTTTTTTACCGTGACAGTGTGCACAAAATTGCGTGTATAAAACCTTACCTTCAGCCAATGTTTTAGCATTATCAGTAATTGGATTTTTCAGTTCGTTTCCTGCCGCCATAAATCCTTCAGGTGTATTTTCGTAGTCGAAAGGTACATGTCCTCTTGGAATTGTATGTTCTACAGGCATCAAAGCGTTCGAATTATCTTTGAATAATCCGTTTTCTCCATAAGTTTCGTAAGACGGTGAACGGTACATGTTAGGCATATATTCATACCCTGTATTTTCACCATTACCACCACAAGAAGCCATTACTAAAGCTAGACCCAATGAGGCAACAACCGGAGTTGATATTTTTCTAATAATTTTCATTATCTATCTGCGTTTAGTGTGATGAATCTTCCTCTCTAATTTCAATTGCTCCAGTCTCCGTCATTAAAGCTTTTAAAGCTTCGTTGTCTCCATTAGTATGGATTTCCATTAAGAACTTATCGTCTGTTGTTCTTAAATCTGGAGATGTAGAGTTTGACCCTGGGTAAAGCTTACAACGAATAAAGTAAGTAATACACATTAAGTGGGCAGCAAACAATACTGTAAGCTCAAATGTAATTGGAATAAACGATGGTAAGTTTTCTAATAAAGAAAAACTTGGTTTACCTCCAATGTTTTGTGGCCAATTGTGAATCATAATGTACCACATCATCCATAAGGCTGTTGTTGTACCTATCATTCCATAAATAAACGAAGTTATCGCTAATCTACTTGGCTTTATTCCCATTGCTGGATCTAGACCATGAATAGGAAATGGTGAATAAACATCATCTATATGATAACCTTTTGCACGAATGGTTTTAACACCTTTCAATAGCACGTCATCATCATCGTATAAAGCATAAACTATTTTACTACTCATGACTATCTTTTTTGTATTGAGAACCCGACGATTTAACAATTGATTTCAATTCGGCCTGTGCAATTACAGGGAATGTTCTTGAGTATAATAAAAATAATACGAAGAAGAATCCGATTGTTCCTAAATAAACTCCTACATCAACAAATGTTGGTGAGAACATAGACCAAGATGATGGTAAGAAATCACGGTGAAGAGATGTAACAATAATTACAAATCTTTCGAACCACATTCCGATGTTTACGAAAATCGATAAGATAAAAGTAAACATGATGTTTGTTCTTAATTTTTTAGACCACATAAATTGTGGAGAGAATACGTTACAAGTCATCATTGACCAGTATGCCCACCAATAAGGTCCAGTTGCACGGTTAAGGAAAGCGTATTGTTCATACTCTACACCCGAATAATATGCAACAAATAATTCTGTGATATATGCTGTACCTACAATCGAACCAGTTACCATAATAATGATATTCATTAATTCGATGTGTTGCATAGTAATGTAAGCTTCTAAATTACATACTTTACGCATGATAAGAAGAAGTGTTTGTACCATGGCAAATCCAGAGAAAATTGCCCCTGCAACGAAATATGGAGGGAAAATTGTTGTATGCCAACCTGGAATAACCGAAGTGGCAAAATCAAAGGATACAATGGTGTGTACAGAAAGTACAAGTGGTGTAGCCAAACCTGCTAATACAAGAGAAACAAGTTCAAAACGTTGCCAATCTTTAGCACGACCTGTCCAACCGAAAGCTAAAATTTTATAAACTTTAGCAGTCATCTTACCAATCTTCTTGTGCGTTAAGGCGCGGTCACGAATCATGGCAAAATCAGGAATTAATCCGATGTACCAGAATACCAACGATACCGAAAGGTAAGTTGAAATGGCAAATACATCCCACAGAAGTGGTGAGTTAAAGTTTACCCATAATGTTCCTAGTTCGTTTGGAATTGGCATTACAAAGTAAGCTAACCATGGACGACCCATGTGAACAATTGGGAAAAGACCCGCTTGGAATACGGCGAATATTGTCATCGCCTCTGCCGAACGGTTAATAGACATTCTCCATTTTTGACGGAAAAGTAAAAGAACGGCTGAGATTAGTGTACCGGCGTGACCAATACCTACCCACCATACAAAGTTGGTGATATCCCATGCCCAACCTACAGTTTTGTTTAGTCCCCAAACTCCAATACCTTCAGAAATTGTATAGGTAATAGAACCTATTCCCCAAAGGAAAGTTAATAAGGAGATAGAAAAGAAGATCCACCAATGTTTATTGGCTTTTCCTTCTATCGGGCGAATAATATCCTCTGTGATTTCAGAATACGTCTTATCTTGTAGAATAAGAGGCTCGCGTATAGGTGATTCGTAATGCATAATTATACCTTTATTGCTTTACTAAAATTTACTTATTTCTAACTTTCGTATGATACACAACCGAAGGCTGAGTATTTAACTGCTCTAACATGTGGTATGCTCTTGAGTTGTCTTTCAGTTCAGCCACTTCGTGCTTCTCGTTCATAACATCTCCAAATACCATTGCTCCAGTATCACAAGCTAAAGAACATGCTGTTTGTGCATCAATATCCGCAATTTGTTCTCCAGCTTTCTTAGCATCTAATTTAGCTTTCTGAATCATGTGGATACACATAGAACATTTTTCCATAACTCCTCTAGAACGAACAACTACGTCTGGGTTTAATACCATACGTCCGTGCTCATCGTTCATGTGGAAATCGAATTTATCGTTTCCAGAATATTGGAACCAGTTAAAACGACGTACTTTGTAAGGACAGTTGTTTGCACAGTAACGTGTACCAATACAACGGTTATATGCCATGTGGTTCAATCCTTCTTTCGAGTGCGATGTTGCAGCTACAGGACAAACGTTTTCACAAGGTGCATGGTTACAGTGCTGACACATTACTGGTTGGAATACAACTTCCGGCTTTTCAGCTGGAATTTCCATATTCAAGTAAAGATCAATAACATCTCCTAAACCATCCGTTGGTGTATTTTCCTTTGTTGTATCAGATGAGTAATAACGGTCAATACGCAACCAGTGCATATCACGACCAACTCTTACTTCTTCTTTACCAACAACTGGTACGTTGTTTTCTGCATGACAAGCAACAACACAAGCTGCACATCCTGTACATTTTGTTAAGTCGATACTTAAATTCCAGAAGTGAACGTCACGCTCAAACTCTTGCCATAACGACACTTTTTCAACGTGCTTTTTACCTTTATGCGTTTCTAAGTATATTTTATCTGTTCCAGCATGTGGATCAGCAATAAACTCAGAAAGTGTAGTTTCTTTAATAACTTCCGAACGGTCCATGGCAGTACTTGCAACCTGCGTAAGGGCAAATTCGTAACCACTTGTAGCATCTTCTGTCTTAGTCATTTCAAGACCTGAAGATGATAATTGGAAATCTTTATATAATGGATAAGCGTTTAATCCGATTACTTGGTAACCGTCTTCTCCTTCTTTTTTACCACAAGCAGTACGTCCGTATCCTAATGCTAAACCAACAGTACCTCTAGCTTGACCTGGTTGCTCCATTACAGGAACATTTTCCATTGTCACTCCGTTAACTGTAATAGTAACTAAAGCACCATTGATACCTCCGTTAGAAGCCATCCAGTTTTTTAAACCTAATTCTTTAGCATCTGCAACATTTACTGTTAAGTAATTATCCCAAGTTGCTTTAGAAACAGGATCTGGTAATTCTTGTAACCAAGGGTTATTGGCATGAGAACCATTACCCATACCAGACTTAGTATAAAGTGAAAGTTCAAAACCTTTTGCTTGCTTTGTAGAAAGGGCTTTTAAGGCTTGAGCTACTTTATTTAAATCTGTAGATGATGTTGTTGTTGCAGCAGTTTCTTGAGCTTCAACTTCATCCTCCATTTGAGCAGTTTCGTTTGATACTTCTTCAACAGCTTCAACAACAACTGCTGCAGTAGCAGATGCTAAGAAACCATCGTGTAATGTTTGATTCCAACTTGCTCCACTTAAAATGTTTTCTTTCCAGAAACCACTTAAGTATTCATAAGCTTCAACTTTTACTCCTAATAAGGCCAATAAAGAAACACTAAACTGACGTGTATTAAATAATGGAGAAATAGTTGGTTGAATTAATCCAACATATTTTGTAGTTGGTTGTGCATCACCCCAAGTTTCCAAATAGTGGTTGTTAGGAAGTACGTAAGTACAGTTCGATGCAGTTTCATCTGCTTTAAGCGAGAAAGAAACCGTTAAGTCAACCTTAGTTAAGGCCGCTTTGAACTCTTCACCATTTGCTAACGTGTATACCGGATTTACATCACCTAATAATAAGGCTCCTACTTTTCCAGCTTTCATGTCAGCAACTAATGCTTTTACAGTAGCATCGTTTCCTTTTTTCAATAGAGATACATTATCCATATCGATTGTAGAACCGTAGTTTGCTAACAACTCATTAATTGCGTTAACAATTAAATGAATGTTTTTATCAGAACTTTGAGCAACAACTAAAGATTTCCCTCTAGCAGACCAAAGCTCATTAGCAATACCTTTTAAAGTTTCGTCTAATTTAGATTTTAGAGAACTTAAAGTTTGCTTTCCTGCTTTTTGAGCAATTAAGTTATATAAGTTAACAAGTTGTAACCCTTGTTGAGATGTTTTGATTGGGAAACGGTAATCCGCATTCGAACCTGTTAAAGACATGTTCGACTCGAATTGATAATGCTTTGACATTTTTCCTGATTCAGGATTACGTCCTTTTGCATAATCTTTTCCGTGTCCATTTTCTGTCCAATCTTGTAAGAAATCTGCACCGAATGATACAATCACTTCAGCTTTATCAAATTTATAAGTTGGAAGAACTCGTTTTCCGAACGTTTCTAAGTTTGCATCTAACATTGCTGAATATGAAACAGCATCGTAAGAAACGTGAGAGAAATTAGAATACGTTGACTTGTATTTTTCAATGATTGCTTGAACAGATGGACTGATAACAGTATTTGTTAAAAGAACCATTTTCTTATTCGAACCACCAATTGATTTTAGTTTAGACAAGATTTCAGCATCAACAGTTTCCCATTTTGCTTCTTTTCCATTTTTTGTTGGAAATTGTAATCTTGTAGAATCATACAATCCTAATACAGAACCCATCACACGAGGACTTAACCCTTGTCCGTATCCTGCATCCGAATTTGCTTTTAAACTAATAGGACGACCTTCTCTAGTTTTTACTAAAACACTAGCAAAATCATGACCATCATAATACGTTGAAGCATACCAGTTAGCCACACCTGCAACAACCTCTTCAGGTTTTGTTACGTAAGGAATTGCTTTATGAACCGGAGTTTCACAAGATGCAATTGTAGCAGCTGCTGTACTAAATCCTAAAAACTTAAGGAAATCACGTCTAGATGTTGAAGATTCCTCTATTGAGTTCTCTTCTGGAGCTTCGTTTGCAAACTCCTTTTCTGTTAACTCTTGTATTACAGGATTATTTTCTAACTCCTGAATACTTGAATAATATATCTTTTCTTTAGCCATTTTCTTGTAATCTTTGGAAATTAGTAATGACATTTACCACATTCTAGACCACCAATCTTATCTACAGTAATCTTTTCTCCGTGGAACTTCTCAGCCCAACGCTTGTTTAGATTTTCATAGTAAGGGTTATCTGTATTAACTTCCGTCTCTCTGTGACATTCAATACACCATCCCATTGTTAATGGAGCAAATTGCTCTACTTTATCCATTGTTTCAACAGGACCATGACATGTTTTACACTCTTGCTTACCAGCAGTAACGTGTTGTGCGTGACTAAAGTAAACTAAATCCGGTAAATTATGAATTTTCACCCATTCGATAGGTTTAGCTTCATGATTTTCTTTATAAGCACGCGTTTCAGGATCATATCCAATAGCGTCGTATATTTTACTAATTTCAGCAGTTCCAGTTTGCGTACCTTCATTAATGTATGTATGACAGTTCATACAAACGTTTGCAGAAGGAATCCCCGAAGTTTTCGAGTGACGAGCACCAGAGTGACAGTAGTTACAGTCAATCTTTTGATCACCAGCGTGAATCTTATGAGAAAAGTTTATTGGTTGAGTTGGTTGATAAGTTTGTTGATTACCAACTTTATCAAATACATTCTCCCAAGTGTCTTTAACACCAAGAATAAACATAATTACAACAATAAGAACAACTAATCCAGGACGAGCCATTAACCAATCTTTGGTTTGCTTGAACATTGAATCTGTTGGTTCGTCCATTGCTTTCTTAAGTGCCTTCTTTGCTTTTAAAGAAGCAAACAATACAGCTAAAAGAATAACTAGAGCTACAATGATAATCATACCAGTATTATCATTTCCAGATTCTGTAGGACCATCTTGTACAACAACATCTCCTCCTTTTGGAGCAGGTGGGTTTTCAATGTACGCTAAGATGTCTTTTACATCTTCATCAGAAAAGTGAGTAAAAGCTGTCATTGCTGACTTGTTGTACTCTTCAAAAATAGCAATTGCATCAGGATCTCCAGACTTAATTAAAGCCGAAGAGTTTTTCACCCATTTCAACAACCATTCTTCTTCTCTTTTTTCTGTAACACCAGATAGTGCGGGACCAACAAGCTTCTTATTCAACGCGTGACAAGATGCACAGTTTGATTTAAAAAGACTTTCCCCTTTTGCTGCATCTTGAGCATAAGCATTCGATGACCCTAAAAATAGAGTCATGCACGAAAACAATACACTTAAGAAAAACAGTTGTAGAGACTTAAACTTTGTCATTTCTACTAATTATGGTTTTCATATTCAACTTTACCCCAAACAACTACTATTCAAATCATTAACTTAACAATTCGCTAACATAGTTGCAAAGAGGTACTTTCTCTCGACTGCAAAAATAAAATAATCGGTAATTTAACCTTTATTAGGAAAGGTTTTTTTAACTAGTTTATAATGTTTCTAAATAAAGTCACGCAATCACAATTGAAGGTTTGAATTTATTCGAATGCCAAGAGAAAATAAATATCGGGAAATTGGTCAATCAAATTTAATTTTATGCGTTCCTATTTTCTATTTAAAATTAAAAAATCACACAAAACGTCTTAGTGTATTAACTTGATATTTATTTTCATTTTCTCATCCTTTTTTACGATTATAAAAGTTGCTTTTAGATTAACGGGTTTCTGTTTTTTTTGAATTAAGGATAAAACAACTAGATTCATAATGTCTATAAATAATATTACGACTTCATCAATTATGGCTAATCCAAAAATAATTCTCAATAAAAACAAGGTATTATCAGGACACCTATATTAAATAACAAACCCTAAAAATATCAACTTAAAGTGAATCTCAATTCAAGTATAACCACAAATGATTGATTGAATTTTCGACAAATGGTTGGTGTAATTAAAAACAATAAACTAATATTGTACAAGTGTTTAATTTATATAATTATGAGCATCATTAAGAACAGCATTTTAGTTGCATTATTTACAATTTCTAGTCTAGGATTTTCTCAAGACTACAAAGAACCAACTTCTACAAACACAGAATTCAATGTAAAAGGAGATTCGAGAATAGAGAAATTGATAAAAACTTACGATAAATTAAAAAAGAAAAACAATAAAGTTTCTGTTTATCGAGTTCAGGTTTTTTCGGGACAAAGGGAGAATGCAACCAAGGCACTTGCTGTTTTCAAAAAAGACCACTATCAACAATATTCAAACATCATTTACGATCAACCAAACTTTAAGGTGAAAGTTGGCGCATTTAGAACGAAAGAAGAAGCCAACGCTTTTATTGATGAACTTAGCTCTACTTATAGATCGGCTTTTGTGTTGAAGGAAAAAATAGACTATGAAGAGTTTATTAAAGACAGAAGTGTTCAAGAAAGCGAAGAAGGAGATACAGAGGAAAACAGTGAATGGTCTAACTAAATTTCATTCACATTATTCACATAAAAAAAGCGATAGAAATCTATCGCTTTTTTTTATGTTATTTACTTTCTCGAACAAACAATTTATTATTCAACATTGAATTATTGTATTGTTGTATATAAGCGGATATCTTTTTAGAGATTTCTTGCAGACGTTCATCATCTTCTTTAACTCCTCCTATTACATTTAAAGGCTGTAGTTCTTCAGGACTTTTACGCTTGTGGAATTCCAACACCGATTTTCCATTAGAAAGTACAACGTAATTTGAATCGACATATTGATAGGCTCCATTTTCTAAATGAATCACAAATCCATTCTCATCACCTAGCATAGAACTACCAAAGGTAAAGTAATCGCCACTTAACTGAACATAATCTAAAACCGTTGGCAAAATATCTACATGAGAAACGGGTTTATTATTTTTCCCTTTCAAAGTTTGATCTGGCGTAAACAACACCATAGGAATTGCATATTTTCCAATTTTACTTTTATAATATTTTTTTATAGGTTGGGCTGTGTGGTCGGCTGTTATCACAAACAATGTGTTCATATACCAATCCATTGTTTTTACTTTCTTAAAAAATTGCTTTAAAGCATCATCGGCATAAGCCACCAATTCCATGATCTCGTGTTCTCCTTTCGGAAATCTATTTTCATAACCTTTAGGTAAAGTATATGGAAAATGGGATGACAAAGAAAATACACTTGAAAAAAATGGTTGTTTCATTTTAGCCAAATCATCAGC
This sequence comes from Flavobacteriales bacterium, assembly GCA_049607525.1. GTDB lineage: Bacteria > Bacteroidota > Bacteroidia > Flavobacteriales > CAJXXR01 > JBMYYR01. The sequence continues at coordinate 44,805 of JBMYWP010000020.1, read as the reverse complement.
TAAATAACTAAAATAAGGCCCGTCGTAAATCCCCCATTTCCCATCGGTATCTCTTTCCACTTGAGCAGGAGGATATTCATTTAATCCATTATATTTTTTTATCCCTACATTATTGATTAATCCATCAAATCCCATTGTTCCATTTTTACCACCATGGTAAAAACTGGTTTCATACCCTGCATTATTCAAAGGTGTTCCTATTCCCGGAAGAACATTACTGGAATAAGAAGACAGAATATATGGTCTATTCATTAAATCGGGAAGGGAGCCAAAAATTGCAGGAACAGCATCCATAGATTGTTGTCCATTGGCATAGGCATCGGTGTAAACCAAACTGTGTTCCATTAAAGAATCTAAGAAGGGCGTAAAGTTTCTACCGTCATTAAAATATCCAACATATTCTTTAGCAAAACTTTCTAGAATAATAACCATAACGTTTTTTCCGTTTGGTAAAACATCTGTTTTGACTGTAAATTTTGGTTCGTAAATTTCATTAACCTCTTCCTTACTGAAATAAGATTTTGGTTGAATGGATTCTTGAAAATAAGTTTTGGCAATGGTAAAGGGAGTATTGAGGACCAAAGGTGCGTATTTTGGTTGTACATACCTGGATGCTTCAATTATATTTATCGGTTTTAATTCCAACCCACCTCTTGCTCCCAAAAGCAATAATCCAAGTCCTAGAATCATAAATCCGAATTGAACTGCAATTTGCTTTACGTTGTATTGCAAAGATGCCGAAAAATGTTTTGTTTTACGATATAACTTAATGGTTAGCCAAAAAAGCAGAATGGTTATAAGCACCAAATACCAACTGTCCACCATAAAATCTAATGCTACATTCTTCGCCTCATCTCCGGTAGCAGCAAATTTAATAACATCTGCTGTCGATCTTTTTAAAGTAAAATGGTAGGAAATTGTATCGTAAATATTTGGAATAATTGTAAAAACGGCACCCAAATAAAATGAGACTTCAACAATGTTTTGATACCATTTTTTCTTTTGCCAAGCGATAGGCAGTATTGAAAGTAAAATAAACAATGAGAAAAAATACGATATAGAAACCGAATCAAACCTTAATCCATGCCAAAGGACTGAAACAATGTTCCCATCAAAACTGTTTAAATTAAAAATATAAAAAATAACTCTACAAAGTGTAGAAATAAGAAATGCCAGTCCTACTCTCTTTAGAGCAAGTAAAAAAAACTGATGTCCTTTATCAATATGTAGCATGATGTGTGTTAAGATAAGAAAGCAAAGGTACACAATCCCGTTTAGTATCAAAAAACAAGCTTATATTTTGATTTTCTAATGTTTTAAGCCTTTTTCTACTCAGTTGAAATAAATTAAAATTGAACTGCACATCATATTCTATTTATCTTAATAAATCCAAGTATAAAAAAAAAGACCTGAACAATGTTCAAGTCTTTTTTCACTATTGATATAAAAAGGGTTAAATATAGATTTGCTAATTTGGTTATAATATTATTGAAAGAACCCCCAAAATTATTAATGCCATTCCACTAGGAATTTGATACTTTGTAAGCTTAAGCCTTAAAGCTTGACCCTTTTCTTTGGCTTGTTCATTTTTCTCTAAAAGATATTTAGAAATCAATCCGTAACCAAGAAGGAACCCTACAATAAACTCAACAACGTTAACGGCAAAGGCAATTATCCAAACTATTCCAATATTTCCAATATTTAATACAAGTTGTATGGCACCCCAAAGTCCCCAGAAAGTTAAAACTACTCCTATCCAACCTTGGAATGGCGTCAATTTATCTAATAATTCTTTTGCATTTGGCTTTTTAGAAACTATAAAACCAGAAGCTGCAATTAATCCTCCAACTATAGCAATTAATGCTGATAACATATCATTGTTTTTTTAAATTCTTTGCTAAAGTAGTGCGTTCGTATTTATTCTTGCAATTCGATTTATATACGTAATTTCTTGATTTATATTTGATCAATAAAAGCTTTTATCTCATTCCTTTTTCGTACCGAAATGGGCACTTGATGACTGTTAATCAAGTGTAATACATCGTCCTTAGATATTTTCACAAGATGTTTTGTATTTACCAAATGACTTTGATGACAACGTAAAAATGTATCTGGTAATAAGGATTGATAATATTTTAAATTCTTTGAAACAACTATGCATTCCGAACGAGTAAAAAACTTAGTATAAGCTGTATCTGCTTCTAAACGTATGATATCATCTATAGATAGTACAAATCTATTTTCGGTTGTTTTCAAAACAATTTTCTGATTCTTTTCTGCCAAATTATGTTTTAAAGTCTTCAACTGCTCATGATATGCGTGTTCAGATGCTATACGAAGTTGGGCTTGATCTATGGCATGACCTAAATCTGAAGGGTCAATGGGTTTAAGTAAATAATCTATAGCCGAAAATTTAAAAGCCTGAATGGCATGACGATTAAAAGCCGTGGTAAAAATAATTTTAAAATTCACAATTTGTAATCGTTCCAAAATATCGAAGCCTGTTCCGTCTTCCAGAGAAATATCCATAAAAACAAGATCTACACTATTGTTTTTTAAAAATTCAACCGACTCATTTACAAAACCAGATTCAAATACAAATTCAATTTCAGGTTTTATGAATTTAATCATTTTCTTTAAGCCAGATCTTGCTTCTACCTCATCTTCTATAATTACTGCTTTCATACTTCTAATACTATAGTGTTAATCTATTAGTCTTTGATTGTTTTTGGTTTATGAGTTATAGCATTGTTCTTAAACTAAAACTCACCACGGTACCGAATTCACCAGTTTCTATTCTAAATGTTTCCTCATCCTTATTACCTAATAGTTTTAAACGTCTTAAAAAAACATCTGTAGAGTGTGTTTTCCCATCGTTTCCGACTTTTGTAATTCCACTCCCATTATCCGACAATTGATAATGAATGCTCTCTTCATCCCCAGATATATCAACATTCAATTCACCTAATTTATTCAAATTTTTGAAACCATGTTCTATCGAATTTTCAATAAAAGGTTGTAATAACAAAGGTGGGACTTGAATGATATCTATGTCAATATTTTCATGAACATTTAATGTGTAAACAAATTTATTTTTAAACCTTATTTGTTGGGTTTCAATATAATTATTCAAGGCATCTAATTCTTCGGAAAGAGGAATACTTTTTTCCTGAATGAAATCAAAATTTTGACGAATGAGTTTAGCGAAACGAGATAAATATGTTGCAGATTGTAATGGTTGATTATCCATTAAACTATTTTGAATGGCAGAAAGGGCATTGAAAATAAAATGGGGGTTCATTTGAGACCTTAACACTTTCTGTTCCAAATCCTTTTTTTCTTGTAAATTCTTAAGTACTTTATTATTCACCCTCAAATATACAATGATCATAATGAGTATTAGCGATCCAAAAATCCCAATAAAAATAATTCTATTCTTATTATTTCTTTCCTTAACCTGATCCAATTCTGAAGCCGTCTTAAAAAGTTGATGCTGTTTTTCAACTTGCAAAATTTTCTCTTCATTCTCCTTTATTATTTGCAAATTACCAACAGAATCTCTTCGTTGTTGATAGATTAATGCACTTTCAAAATCTTTTTCCAAAATGGAAAGCTCAAGTAATTTATCATAAAAACCTTTTTGTTTAAAAAACACCATAGATTGCTCCTCTATCTTAAGACCTTTACTAAAATATTTTTTTGCAGTTTTAAATTCTTTTTGTTTTAGAAATAAATTTCCCAAGCCAGACCAAGGAGAAGATACAAAGGATCCTTCTTTTTCATGATAATCTATTGCTTTTTTAAAAAATGAGACTGCCATGTCATAGTTTCCAATTTGTTCATGGACAATTGCAATGTTATTATATGATTTAGCAATAGCTTTATTGGAATTTAACTGTTCATTAATACCTAAAGATTTGTAATTATATTCCAATGCTTTATTGAAAATCCCCATATTTCTATACAAAATCGCCAAGTTATTATATGTGGCAGATAATCCATTGGTGTCTTTAATCTCTTCTTGAATTTTAATAGATTGATTGATGTAATCTACAGATCCTTCTATATCTTTATTCAAATACTTAACTTGAGCTAAAGAACCATAGATCCAGGACTCCATTTTGCTCAAATTATTGTCTTGAGCCAGTTTTAATGCTTGAAAAAGTAGCTCTGTTCCTTTTGTTTTATTATTTAAGAAAACCTGGGAAGAACCCATATTATATAAAATTGAAGCCTTTAATTCAACAAACTTTGTATCCTCAAATGCTCCGTATGCCTTTTCAAGCAAATCATAAGCTTCTTGATCCTTTTGAAATCTAATTTTCAACAACCCTTTCTTATAAATCCAAAAAGATCTTTCTTTTTCCGTCAACTGATTAGATAAAAGCAAGCTGTCTACATAAAACAAACTTGCATCAGGGCTTTGTTTTCTTAACGCATCATACTCTCGTTCGTATTGTTCGGGAGAAAATTCCTCTTTCGAATACTCACATGAAGTACAAAAATAAGCGCCTAACAAGAGAACCAACATTTTTACATATTTAATCATCAAAACATCATTGATTTTAAATTTTGTAATAAATGTAAAAATTTGTAAAATTTGTCAACAATATTTTAGATTAATGGATTAAGTTAATGGGTAAACGTTAACACTAATGGTAATATCATAGACTTAAACAAGCTTTTATTAAAACTACTCGTTCTTTCAAAATTTTGCAAAAAAAAGTGTCCTAACATTATTATTTCAAGACACTTTTTTTGTTTTTTAATTGTCATCTATTTAAGCCACATTTTTTTGTTTTTTATTTGATTTACCCCCGTCAGCTTAATTTGAATAAGATATATACCTTCTGATAAGCGATGATGTATATTAAAATCATCAAATGTAGATTGAAATAAAACCTGTTTTCCTTGAACATCGAATATAGAAAGTGACGTAATATTTTTCAAGTTGAATTTTGGGTTAATTCTTATAAACCCTGGTGCACTTGTCAACAAAGAACCTATTTCATTTTCTTCCATTACGGACACAGGGCTCGAAGTTAATTCGAAATTATCTAAATAGAGATAATGTCCATCAATCCCAGCTGTTCTTATTCTAATCATCACTTCAGACTCTCCAGCAAAACTACCCATTGAAATAGTTAATTTTTTCCACTGACTATTTGTCGGAATCCAAGGATTCGGATTATACGCCGTATCTTCTGGAGCGGTTGCAAAATACTCGCCTTGACTAATTAATTCTAAATCGTCTTTTTCATAAATTTCGATCCAGTTTTCACCACAATCTTTAGAAACTTCAATTGTAAATTCTTGGCCAGTAATATCGGAAATGCCTTTATATGCATAGTCAAAATACAGCTTTACACTACTATTTTCATCAGATAAATTAAAAATAGGTAAGATAAGTTCAGCTTGTTTTGGAGCTGCCCAAGTGATTCCATCAGGTTCACTAAGAGAACCTGTATATGTTTGCATTCCAATACATTTATTATCTTGATCTGAAGATACTGAATAAATAACCTCCCAAACACTGTTATAAAAAGAGGTGGTTAACCAAGGCATTGTATTAGTAATATTTATGGAGTCTATATTGACAAAATTTTCTGAATAAATTGGTGTTTCGTAGCTACTATTATCCAAGACTAGCACAGCCGAATTTTGTGTAACAGTTGTATTTCCCCCACTATTTCCCACAATTAAACTTATATTGTGATAACCAATTTCATTAAATTCAATAATACCATTTTCAGCATCGATAATAGTAATATCTTTATTTGACTGCCAAGTTTGTGATAAAATTGGACCTCTTAATTCATGTACATCAAAATTTATTTGTGCTCCTAAACAAACCACACGATTACCAACCATAAAACTTGCATTGGGTGGACAAATAATTGTTGAATCGTAACCATCATTAGTTCCTGTAGCCAATAAATTAGTTTCTTGCCATAAATTATATCTAGGAGCTAAACCTGTGTCGTGAGTGAGCAATGTATTCTGCATAGCAGAACTCTGACCTTGAGTAAACATAATTTGACAATCTGTATATTCCATAAAATTTTGCTGGTTATCTAAAGAACCACATGAAGAACCTTGGTCACATGCTATATTACCTATTGTATTGGGGGTGTCAGTAATACCATCATCGACAGAACAATTACTTGCAACACCTGTTAAGCCATTTGTTCCCCATGTATGATGTAAGTTCAAAAAATGTCCTACTTCATGAGTAAGTGTTGGTTGATGATTCACCACTGCTGTTCCTGTAGAACCAAGTTGATTATTAAGTATTACAATACCTGCATTTACATCATTAACACCAGCTAAACTTGGAAGAAAACTATAACCTAAGGCTGAGAATGGAAATCCGATATTTTCTACAACCCAAACATTAAGATATTTATCAACATCCCATTTTACAATGGTTTTAATATGTTCTGTTGCTGATTCTGTTTGACTTGAAAAAACCCGATTAATACCTGTTGTACATTCACCATTTGGATCTAACTTCGCTAAACGAAATTCAATATTCGCATTACCAATAATATTTTGAAAGGCAGAATCCACTAAAACTAAATCAGTATTACTTTGCTGAAAATGTTGATTTAAAGTTTCTAAATCATCAATAATTTGAGTATCCGAAATATTGCTCGTATTGTTATTAAACAATACATGAAATACCACAGGAATTATCTTAGAGCCACTTGACTGTTTAAATAGATTCTGTGTCACTACAGGCTTTCGATTCAATAATTCTTGATAATTATTTTGTGAATATAATTGAGCATTATAGGTTCCACATGATTGGGCATTACTCGTTCCACTTATTAATATTAAGGCAAGTAAAGTCCAAATTAACTTCTTCTTAATAAGTAAACTCATGACTTTTTTCTTATAAATATAATAAATAACAACGATACATTCAAATGTCAATTCACTAAACATCAATAAGATATAAATATATTTCTATAACAATTAATTATATAAAGTATATTATTTTAGAATTCAAAATCAATTAAAACTTACACATATCAATCCATTCTTAACTAATAGAAATTAAATCTATAAAAAAGAATTAGAAGCCTTTACTTTGTTTCTCATAATTTAACAGCACGAATATTTTGGAAAAACAATTCACAACTTATATTTTACTTTGTTTTTTAACAACTTCCTTATTTGCACAAAATGATACCATATGGTATAACAATGAAAATAAAATATCTAAAAAATCACAAGCTTCCTTCTATCGGCCTTCCCCAAAAAAAGAAGGTCCTCTTTATTATGTAAAACAATATTATATAGATGGAGGTTTATGCTTTGAAGGATACACAACGGATCCTGTAAAAAATAATTTTGAAGGAGATTTATTTGTGTATAATGAGATGGGAGAACAACAAAGAACTTTGGTGTTTAAACAAGCCATTATGATTGCCGAAAAAACCAATCATAACGAAAAAGAGTATTACTTATCCTATCAAGATTCAAAACCAGATTCGGGAAGTATTTACTATGATGGAATTCCTGCTCGTATCCGCCAATATAAAGATGGTAAAATTACAGATGAAAAAACTTTCTATGCGGATAATTCTACATTAAAAAAGCATATAATATACAAATATGGGGATAAGGAAAAAGAAATAACCTTTGACATGCAAGGCAAAACAATAGGGGAAGCACTTTTTGAGAATAATGAAATAAAAGAAGGTGAAATTATTAATTTTCATTACAAAAACACTGAACATATCTATCAAGTTTTACACTATTCAAATTATAAATACGATTATACCGACAACTATTATTCTAACGGTAAACCAAAATCTATTATTAACACAAAATCGCCTATTTCCGAAACATTCTATAATTTGAAAGGTGAAATTATTGGTGTTGCCTATTATAAAAATCCATATTCGGAAAGACGAATTCAGGATGGTAAACATATCAGTTTTCACAGATCTGAAAATGCAACTGATATTCCCCAACTCATTTCTACTTATCAACACGGTAAAGTTGAAAAACATGAACATTTTTATGAAAATGGAAATCTTGAGAAAATCTCAATGTTTGATAGCACAGGTTATAAGTTAGATTATGAAGCTTCTTTTACAGAGATAGGAGATACCATTGCCTATTTAACTTACAGGAATTACCAACCTTGGGAGGGCAGAAATATATCTAGAAATGAACATAAGTGGTATAAAGATGGAGTGAAAATAAAGGAAATTGTATATTATAACGACTCCAAAATTCCATTTAAACTTCAAGAAAATAACACAAATACATATTTCAATTTACAAGGCGAGATTATTGCGACCATGAAACTTAAAGGCCAAAATAATAGTAAATACGCCTATAACGGAGTTATGGTCACCCATAATGACAGTCTTTACAATTTTTTCACATATAAACATGGTCATATTGTAAAAACAGAAGATTACAGAAGAAATCGAGACACCCGAAAGGTGTTTAAAGAAATTCGTATTTATGATGAACACAACAAAAATCAACTCCAAAAAACAATTAAGTATTTTTCAAATGGGAAAATAAAATCAGAGATAGAAAAGGAATATAATAAAGAAACTTTTGGTAAATTTTATGACATTAAAGGAAATCTCATTGGCGAGTACAATTACGAAACAAAACATGGAACGCTAGTCGATTACTTTGATATATCTGATCAGATTGAAACGATAAAAACAAAAGAAAACAATGAAATCGTTTATGAAAAGGTATACAAAAAGAATTTCTTTGCCAAACAATCGGATTCGAATTGGTTTTACCTATTCTTCGAAGTTGATGTTAACAAGAAGGCCGTGTTTTATAACTCTACAGGTGAAACAGAATATACATTGGCTTTTAAAAATCAAAAACCACATTCGGGTCAACTTTTTTCTGCTTACGAAAATACCGTTTATACCTTCAAAAATGGATTAAAAGAAGGTGACTATAAAAAAATTGAATCATATGACACTCCAGATCGCATCGTGGAATCTGGACAATATAAACTTGACAAAAAAGAAGGTATTTTTAAATTTTTCTCAGGAACTCAATTAACCCATACCATAGCATATAAAAATGACCTAAAACACGGCCTGTCTAAATACTACAATTCTGATGGCGAACTGACTTCTACCCTAGAATATATAGATGATAAACCTTATGATGGTATTTTTAACAATAATAAAGAAACAGTAATTTATAAAAATGGCCTCAAAACAGAAAGGTTTTTAAAACGACGTTATGAAGGAAATAAAAAAGAAATATTTAAAGGAGATTCCATTCTAGTAACTTTGTTTTTTCCAAAAACAGATTTAGTAAAATACACCTATACTTTAAATAAAAATAAACAATTACATGGACCAATAAAACGTTACAACCAAAATGGGCAGCTAATTCATGCTGGTGTTTTTAAAGAGGGAAGTCTTGAATCTGGTACAATTCGTTTGAAAAGCGATGCCATTTACTCTAGGGAAGTTGGCTATTATGTTGTAACAAAAAATGAAAACACATTATATGTTGAAATAAGACAACGTGATGATGTTTTATTACTAAAATCGACCATAATAAATGTAGACCAAAATAAAACACTTGATACCTATTTCAAATTAAACATTACAAACATATACGATGCAAATTTGATGTAACCCAAGTAGTGAGTAGTGAGTAGTGAGTAGTGAGTAGTGAGTAGTGAGTAGTGAGTAGTGACAAGTTAACGTTTTTGAATAGTCTTCGCTAGCTATTTCTCTAGATTTCTACTCTTTTTCAACCGTTCTATTTCAGTTTTCAACTCGGGTAAAACCAAATGTTTAAACCAATCATTCTTTTTCATCCAAATGTTGTTTCTTGGAGATGGATGAGGCAATACAAAGTATTTTGGCAAATACGCTTGAAAGTTTTTCACCGTTTCGGTTAAGTTCTTTTTTATTCTTTTTTTCAAGTAATAATCTTGGGCATATTTTCCTATAAGCAAAATCAATTCTACTTGCTCTAATTCATCAAAAAGCGGCTTATGCCATAGTTTAGCACACTCTTTTCGTGGTGGTAAATCACCACTTTTACCAGTTCCTGGATAACAAAACCCCATAGGAATGATGGAAATAAAAGATTCATCATAAAACTCTTCTTTTGTCAGATTCATCCAAACTCGTAAATTATTACCGCTTTTATCATTCCATGGTATATTGGTTTCATGAACGGCTTTTCCTGGTGCTTGACCAATAATAACAATTTTACTTTTAGGGTGAACAGATATAACAGGATTTGGTGCATGAGGCAAATGAGCCTCACACACTTTACAATCCGCTATTTGGCTAGTCAGTTCTTTCAAGATAATAATTTAAAAATTAGTCTAATTAACGATCTGTTCATTACATCTAGAAAGGGGGATTTATTTCTTTTCCGATTTCTTTTTATGATTTAATTTTACCGATGCACTCACCTGAATACTGTGGTTATTCTCGATATTGTAATTGTTGGATTTATTGATGTATTGATTCATATAACCCAATTTAAACGTTGTATTTGGGCTCAATTTATATCCAAAACCTAAATAAGCCCAATTTTGATCGAAATAATGATTATTCGTTCCACTTCCATGATTAACAAACACCTCATCCCAAACCTCTAAAAATAAAGTTTTAGATTCAATTTTTGAATTATTTATAGGTACAGAAAATCCAAATTTACCTCGAATTCTTTGTCTAAACCTAAACCCATCGGATTTTACACTTGTTCCATCTGCAACAATATTTTCTAAAAAACGTTGTTCAAAACGATAGCGATTTGATAAATAGAATCGTCCAATTCTATTTTTTGTGACAAGTTGTTCGAAAATTCTATGTTCAACATTCTTTCCTGCGGCTGGTTGATCTCCATACGGATAAGTCACAACCCAATCATAACCAGGTGTAACAATCAATTTATTATTTACATGATAATTAAATCCCAAGCGCAATAAAGATTGCTGCCATTGCTCCACCCCATCATAACGTCTAAATGAATACATGGTTTGAGCACTCACTTTTTCACTAAATTTATGATTTGCATTTAAGTTCCACCAGGTATTAAACTGATCGGTCTTTTGCTGAGAAAAAGCCATTGTGGTCATTAAGCTTCCCAGGATAAATACTTTTTTTTTCATTCACTTTCTTCTTTTGGTAAAACAATAATATTCATTTTATTTTTTAAGAAAAAATATCACACGTTAATATTAATTAAGAAGAATCTTTTAAAAATTAATGCAAAAAAAAATCTTTGAACATATACTTCAAAGATTTTTTAAGAATGAAAGATAAAAATAATTTAGTTTATTTCCAATAGAAAATCTGAAGATGTCTTTCTAACTTTAGGCATTGAAGCATATTTATCTTCACTAGAACGGTATCCGATTGGCAGAATGACAACTGGAGTTAAACTATGCTCTTTTAATCCTAACTTTTCTGAATAATTTTCAGGTACAAAACCTTCCATCGGACAAGAGTCTATTTTGAGATCTGCAGCAGTAGCCATAACCATTCCTAAACTAATAAAAGCTTGAGACTTTGCCCAATTATACTGCGTTAGTTTGTCCATTCCTCCAATATAGTAATTCATAGAATCGGCATAGCCTTGAAGATCTTCCTTTTTCATATTTCGCACTTCAGATGCTCTTGTAATATAACGATCTACGATGCCATCTAAATGATTTTCTACAGCAAAAACAAGCAAATGCGAACCTTGAGCTACTTGTGGCTGATTGTAAGAATCTGCAACAAGACTGTTCATTAATTCTTTATTACTAATCACAATAAGCTTGAAGGGTTGCATTCCGCCAGATGTTGGAGCTAAATTTGCAGCCGCTATTAATGTTTCTAAATCATCTTGACTAACTTGTTTTGTGGTATCGAATTGTTTTGTTGCCGATCTCCACTGTAAAGATTCAATTAATTTCATGATTGTTGTTTTTATTGGTTAACTCACTATACTTACCTAGGTTTTATTTTCCATGGTAAATATTTATTTAAATTTTTTTTAACTTCTTAAACGATCAAAAATATCGCTTACCATCCTTGCTTCTTCTTCTGTGATGTTTTCTAAGAAATTTAGATGAGGTGTATCTGACTCATCTATATTGGACAGCAATTCGAGGCCTTTAGGTGTAATTTTTAAATAAACCACCCTCCTATCTGATTCACTTCTCTGCCTTTCAACCAAATTGGCTAAAACCAATTTATCTGCTAAACGCGTTGCATTTGGAGATTTATCTACCATTAACGATTTAATATCGTTCATAGAAACCCAATCCTTGGCACCACGCAAAATGCGTAAAATATTGAATTGAGGCATTGAAATTTTATAAGGCTTTAAAAATTCTGAATTCATATTACGAAACCAATTTGTTGTAAACATCAAATTGGCAATAAACCTATGTTTATTGTTTTCAAATTTCGTTTTTATTTCTTCATCGATATTTGCCATACTTTCTTTTGATTGCACAAATATACAATTAATTTACTTACCATGGTAAGTATTGTTCGCTTTTGAGTATTTCTATACATTTTTCTTTACGCTGCTCTTCAAAAAAAAATTCCATGTGACAAAAAATTTTGTATTCGAAATATCCAGACTATTAGGCGGGAATTCTACGTCTAAAAGGCGCAAATTTAAATCTCAACTTTCTCTCAGAAACAATCGAGAATATTATTATGACATAGTCACTTTTATATCGAACTGATGTTAATTTACAATACTCAGCATCCATAAAATACCCCTTTTGTGGTAGAATAAAGACATCTAATCCAACTACTTTTGACTTGTAAAGTTCATATAACAAATATCATATATAGCATAAAAAAGAAAAACTATGAAACCTATTGTTCAAAGCTTATTACTTGTATCATTTCTCGTCTTCACAGCCTGTGACAGCTCAAAAAAATTAGTCAAAAAAATCAATTACCTTACAGTTGCTGTACCAGAAGAAGGAAGTTTAAAACTCACCCAATACACAAATGAATCTGAAAACATTTTACATCCACAAATCATATCAGATCCTATAACAAAAATGCTCATGTGGTACGCACCACCTTTATTATCGGTATCTCCAGATGGTGGAAAAATTGCTTACATCGCAGCTGCAAATAAATTTAAGAACCTCAACCTAAAAAACATAAAAGGTGGTCAATCTGTTATTCAAAGAACATTTAACAGAAATGTTGTTGACATGAATTTTTCCCCTGATGGAAAAAACATTGTTTTTACAGAGGAAGGTGAAGGGAACTCAGATATTTATATGATAAATGCAACCGAAGGAGTGGCTATTCAGCAATTGGTAAGTACCAGTGCAAATGAACTTTCTCCTTCTTTTTCACCAGATGGTCAATCGGTGTTTTTTGCAAAATCTATTGGTTCAAACTACCACATTTGGAGTTTAAATAGAGAAACTTCATTGTTAACACAATTTACACAGGGTTATACACCGAGTTTAGCGCCTAATGGTGTGGATCTAATTATTTCACGCAACAATAAAGATACCAGTTTTGGTGAAATTTGGATGGTAAACATCAATAAAGGTGTTGAAACTTTATTGTTAAGCGATCCCGAAAAGAGTTATTCCAGCCCTAACATCTCACCAGATGGGAAGTATATTATTTGTGTAGGAACAACAAAAGGCTCAAAAACAAAACCAATGAATCTAGACTTATATCTAGTTAAACTAGATGGTACAAAACTTACACAATTAAGTTTCCATGGTGGACACGATGTTTCGCACGTGTGGAATGCAGACGGAAATTCAGTTTTTTTCATTTCACAAAGAGGAAATGCCGAAGGGGATTACAATGTATGGAAAATGGATTTAACCAACATTTTAAAAACACTTTAATATGAAAACATTACTATTATTCGGACTTGGAATTTTTAGTTTAATAGCCTCTAATGCTCAAATTACTGGAGGCGATGTTCCAATAATTAAAACAGAAGAAGTCACAGAGGAAGTTGAGAAAAAGAAGACATATAAACGCAGCAATAATGATTCCTATACCATTATTTCATACTATTTAGAAAACACTTCAACACTTTCAAAATTGCCAAACACAGATTCTGAATCCGCTTTTATTAAAGATATATCTGAAGGAAAACTTGGGTTAAAATCTCTCAATGGAATTAATATTACAGCAGGTAGGACCTACAGTAAATTTGGAAATTTTGATTTTCCTGACCAATTAAAAACAGGGATGGATTTCACTTATTTAGATTTTGGTTTAGCCTCTTTTGATGAAGCCTCAGGTTCAAACGATAGTAAATTATTTTTATTGGGAATGAAATTAAGTCCCTCTATTTCGTTTACTCCGGTAAAAAACTTATTCTTAGGTGCAAAATATACCATTCATCCAGTATTATTTATCCCTATTGCAAACGACATTGATTTAAATCCAGTTTATTATAGAGATGATATCAACATTAGTGTCTTTGAAAATCCAGAATTTATGCTCAGGCAATCATTTGGTTTTTTCATCAGGTATAAACCTCTTTATATAGACATAAATTTTGTTTCAGGCAAAAAAGAACTTGATCTTTACATAAATGATTTTGCAGACGAAGATACTCCAAAACTAAATTTGGACACCAAATCGGTTCTTATTAGATTGGGATTAGCATTTTAGGGTATTCAAATTATCAGAAATTTTTGATTGACTTATATGGCAAGAACCATCATCGATCTAACCATTCTAAAAACGGTTTAACCTTTACTCGGCTTATTAAAACTTCCTCAGAAAATTCTGGTTTTAGAACCAGTTTTAATCTAGAATTAAAATATTTTGAAGATGAAACCACTGAATGAATTGAGCAAATAATATGTCTAGAAATTCTAAAAAACACATTAGGATCAATAAGAGACTCTAAATCATTTAGAGATTGATCTGTAATATAAACCTGTTGGTCATTTGTTTGAATAAAAGTGGTTTTTTCTTCCGAATAAAAATAAGCTATATCTTCTATTTTTACATATGAATAAGTGTCCCCTACCTTTATTAAAAACCTATTTTTATAAGACTTTCCCTGCTCAATATTCTCTTCAAGATTGTTCTCTTTTGAAAAATGTTGCTTTACACTATTAAATTTTTCTACAGCAACTTGTAAATCTTCTTCTTCGATGGGTTTTAACAAATAATCAATACTATTAAATTTAAAAGCTTTTAAAACATGCTCTTCGTAGGCTGTTGTAAAAATAATTGGCACTTTAAGATCAAGCGTTTTTATTATTTCAAAACTGTTGCCATCTTGCAACGATATATCAAAGAAAATTAAATCGACCTGAATAGAAGGTAATCCTTTCACTGCCGATTTTACCGAATCGTAATGCGCAACAACAACCGAATCAGGATAAAGATTATCTAACATACGTTTTAACTCTTTATAGGCATAAACTTCGTCTTCAATAATAGCAAATTTCATCATATGGTATTTTATAAATAAGGTATGGTAACTGTAAAGTGTTCTGGCTGATTATTGATGGAAATATGTTTGTTTTGAGACAAATACAAGGCTTTTATATATTTCAATCCTTTTCCTGTAGAATTTTCAACAACAATCTTTGTTCGTTTTTCATTATAAACAGAGATATGCTCACTGTTTATTGCAACTTTGATAACCAATGGATTTTCAACATTATGAATATTGTGTTTAATGGCGTTTTCAATAAGTATTTGAAGCGTAAGCGGTACTATATATTTTTCATTTAAGGCAATTGAATTGTTATCTATCTCCAAAATTAATGAATCCATAAATCGAAGTTTTTGAATAAAAAAATAGGATTCAATAAATTTGATTTCTTTGTTTAGAATGACTTTTTTTTCCTGATTTGTAGCCAATATATAGCGATAAAGTTTAGCCAAACTCTTGGTATATTGATTCGCACTATCCCGATCTTCAAATATTAATGCGGAAAGCGTATTTAACGTATTAAATAAAAAATGAGGATTTATTTGCTCCTTTAAGGTCTGATATTGAATTTGTAAGATTTGATTCCGTTCTTTTTCCATTCTTAAAGCTCTATTCTTAGACTCTATAAAATAAAAGTAAAATTCAATAAATTGAAAAATAGAAATATTGATAAGAAATAGACTTACATACTTTATATGAATATTTTCTATGGTTGAATCGTGAAAAAAATAGAAACGAATACCATATAAAATAACCATAGTTATTAAACTCATAAAAAGAGCCAACCCAAAAGTTCGTAATATTTTACGGTAAAACGAGGCGGAAACAATATGCTTTTCGTTTAAATAACGAATTAAATAAAATCCACCTAAACAACTTGGAGCAAATAATGACACCAACAACACATAATCTCTAAAAGCTATCCAAAACGTAATTTGCCCAAGCCTTTCCTTTACAATGTAGTTAATAAACAAACAAAGGACAATAAACAACAAATAGAATATTACTGTATTTTTAAATTTTAGCATAAATATAAATAAGCAAACACCTTACTAAGATAATAAATATTAGCAAGGTGTTTGAGTTTAATTACAAATTAAGACCAAAACTAAGCCCAACAAAAAGATTCTTATCAACCGAAAATTCATAAGCAATTTCATCGTCACCACTTTCTAAGGTAAATTCACGCTTTAAAGTATAACCCGCTTTCGTTTTTAGTATCCATTTATTAAAACGATATTCATATTCTAATCCAACAGAACTGTCCTTGTAATTCATACGTTCGGCCGTTCTATTGTCAATAAACTTATCGTTCTTAATATTCTTACTAATATTTGAACTATACCCTTGTAATTCCAAAAAACTATGAATTTTAACACGATCTGAAAGTGTTGTGGTTAAACCAGTTCTTGGAAATCCAATATTCATTTCCCACTTTTCATTAAATCGTTTCCAATAATTTATATAAGGTAAAGGCAACGAAGACCCAAATGTATTGGCATACATAACCCCAAAGGTAAACTTAGAGTTTTCGCTATTTTGAAAATTTAACGCCAGTAGACCAAATATATTAAAATCATCGCTTGTTACTCCTGTACTAAAATTAGAACTTAATCGAGGACGAAGGACTCCTAATACGCCCCATTTTTTATTCAACGTTTTTATATAATCGAATGTCAATCCAACTCTAAAAAAATCTTCTAAATGCTTATTAATTTCATTGCTTTCTTCATGCTCTATATCCGCCCCAGAAAATGCCAAACCAAAACGAAGAAAACTCGTATTGTCCTCACTTAATTTAAAGGTCTTTATTCGCTTTTTAAATTCAACAGATGAGAAGGTAATATCACTACTCCCCAACGGAACATAATTTATGTTTATCTCTGTGTTTGTTTTCGAAATTTGGGCTTCGGCAGAACAAATAATTACCCAAAATAATAAGGTTGCTATGTATTTTAACGTTTTCATCATTTTCTTGTTAGTAAGTTAGTTTATTTTTTAGTTTTTGGATGATGATCGGGTCCATTTTTAAATGGTTGAGCACATATTTTTCAACACCTCCATATTCATCTATTGTGTTTAAAGCCTTAATTATATATGCTCTTTGTGCTTTTTGAGCTTCATAGAGTTCAGGATCTAAAGCATCTTTGGTGTATTTTCTCAGCTTTTGTTCTTTCTTTTTATAATGCTCCTTTTGTTGAATATTAGTTGTTAAATAATCATTTATAATGGACGCTCTTGGCACATTTAATATTTCTAAAAGTAAGGCGGTAACTACACCTGTTCTGTCTTTTCCTCCAGCGCAATGAAACACTGTTGCTCCGGGATTATTTGCTATATCTTTTAATATCTGTGGAAAATGAAAATCGCCTTGCTCCATCATCACCTTATTTCCATTGAGCATATATTCGGTAAACCGTTCACCATTCCAATATCCCGACAAAAATTTCTTCTCAAAATCTTTAACATCTAAATCTTCTTTTCCTATTCTGCGATGGAGGTAGGTAAATGGCTGAGGCAAATTTTCGGGCTCTAATCCCAATTCAGAATCAGATCTTAAATCAATGATCTTTGTTATGCCTAAATCTTCCATTTTCGAAAAATCGTTTTTGGTTAGCCCAGTCAATTTAGCAGAACGGTAAACATGTTTTTCTTTTACTTTTTTACCGTCTTTTGTTTTTAACCCACCTATATCTCTAAAATTACTTGCACCCTCAAAACTTATAAATCGACTGCTGTTCATATCAATAGGCGTAATCAATAAATTTTGTTTTATAGCTTGTTGGTCTTCTTTAGAGATGAATAAAACCTTTTCCAAATAATTATCAAAACTGCCATACGTTTGATCAATTTGTCTTATTGCCGCTAAAACTTGTGATTTATGAGCCCCATAAGATGGTCTTAAGGATTTTGGTCCATGCAAAAATTGCTTTTCCAAACTTTCGTAGGTATATAAATTAGTTGTCAGATAATCTCTTATTACATCTAGATCCGAAAAGCCTAATATTTTCTGAATAACAACAGCTAAATACCCTGTTCTATCTTTCCCGCCCTGACAATGAAATGCTATTGGATAATTATCTGGATCGACCAATAATTTTAAACATTTAGAGACAGAAGCATTATATTTGGTCGCGAAATCTTTGTACCTATTTTCCCTTATAGACTCTAAATCTATTCCGAAGTCTTTTAATATTTTATCAATTTTTTTGAACTCACCATTCAAAAAATATGTTCTTATTTCACTTACTGTTTCTTCGGTAATCCCCAAAGATTTCAACTGAGCCGGATCTGAACCAATTGGTGTGTTAAAACTATTGACCAAACTTGGAATAAGTTTATTTGGCATTTCATTTATTTCGGATTCAGATCTGAGATCAATTATTGTTTTTATTCCTAATTGAGTTAATACAGTTTGATCGTCTTCATTTATTTTATGAAAAGCATCGGATCTAAATAATTGACCTTGCCTTAAAACAATATTTGAATCTGCCGATGGCGTAAATTCTCTAAAATTCATTAAACCCGAAAAATTATGTTTTACATCTATCTCATGACATAAACTTGGCATGTCAATTAGGAGTTCATCTATACAATCCATCGGCTTCTCTTTAAAAATTGAATTCGTAATACTTAAACCTTCGTCCTTAGAAGATTCACATCCTATAGCTATTGAAACCAATAAAGACATGGCTAACCATTTTGTTGTTTTCATGTGTTATTTAATTAATTCTACACCACAAACCTATGATTAACAAACACTTTTAAAAACTCAAATATTATGAAATTAAGAAAATCATGGACCAAGTTCAGAATAAGCCATCTGTGCTGATCTAACACAAATCATAGCTATAAAAAAAGGTATCCATAATAATGGATACCCTAATTGCATAAATAATCCCCTTAAAATTCTTATGCATAAAATTGTTAGACATTTGCTTAAAAAATTCTTTCAAACTTAGCTTTAAACGTTCCCGATGTACCTGATAAAGTAAAAACACCACTTCCTGAAACTGTTATGGAATAATTAAATGAATTTTGAGAAGAACCATCACCACAACTTTCTCGAGAATTTACAACATTAACTGTTGAACTGTTTACTTGATTTAATGTAGCAGAACCATTTGTAGAAATTCCTGCTATGGCTTTTATTTCCCAATTTGAGCCATTTAAATTTGAACCTGCCACCTGATATTCGTTAATCACAGTATGTCCACAGGCATTACCTGTTTGAATATAAAGCTTAAAAACCGCGTTAGAATTTCCTGTATTTGGTGCAAAAGTAGAACCATCAGTCAAACTGGTAAAAGTGATAGCTCCGGCATTTTTGGGTTCCACTTCTAAGATTTTGGTATCTGGATTATACACTATATTTCTTGATTGCTCCCCATTTGGGGTCGAGGAAATATTGTCTATTTTGTAAGTATTTGACACCAATATTCCATCCACATCCAAAAGTTCTTTTGGATTATTAGTTCCTATTCCTGTTTTCCCATTAACTACAGTCAATGCTACAGCTTTATTGTTTGCAATTTGAACCTTACCAGGATTCGAACCATTTGAGGTATGATTTATTATTAATGCATTCTCTAAAGAACCTGTGATATTTTCACCGCTATAAAACCCAGACCCAGTATCTCCTATCATTCCTACTTCTGCATTGATGGCCTTATTGTCTTGAGACATTTTAATGAATGGATTGTTATTTTCATTTCCAT
Organism: Flavobacteriales bacterium; assembly: GCA_049607525.1. GTDB lineage: Bacteria > Bacteroidota > Bacteroidia > Flavobacteriales > CAJXXR01 > JBMYYR01. The sequence continues at coordinate 24,667 of JBMYWP010000020.1, read as the reverse complement.
TCGTATTATCTGCTTCTAAATAAACAATAACATCTTCCTTATTGGCTATATGTAAATTATTTTGTGGGTTAGAAACTCCTATGCCCACTTTTCCATCCATTAGTATGGTCATTTTATCTGAATAGGTCACACCATCTTGCGCTGTTTGAATAGAAAAAACACCAACACCATCCGAAAACGTAGGATTTAGACCTAATTTAACACTTTTGGAATTATCTCCTGTAGATTGAAAATATTGAACAACAGAGCCATTATTTGGATTTTCTAATGACAATTGATTGTTCTCTGACAAATAAGTTGTTCCACCAATAGACGCACTAGAAGTTCCATTTTGAAACAAACCAGTTCCAATGGTATGAAAATCTGTTTTTGGACTCGTAGTTAGAACGCCTATTCTTGGCTGTGAATTCCCTCCGTTATCTCCAAAACCAAAAGCTGGAGTATAAACATCATCTTTTTTCATTTCAAACCATAAGCCATCTTCCCTTTGAGAAGAGTTCACTAACCCTCCACCAGTCTGATGTCTTATGACATATCCGTAACTCGTATCACTTTCATTAAATTCTATACGACCGCCTTTATTCGTTTCATTGGCTGAAGAATGAATTCTTAAGACTGGATCTTCCGCATTAGAAATTTGAAGTTCTCCGTTGCCAGATATATTCAAATCATTTCCATTGTTATTTATTGTTGTATTCTTTATCAAATCTCCACCTAATTCAATTTTGTTTCCATTGGTCTGAATTCCATTAGAAACAAGAATACTATTCGCTTCATCAGAACCAGTATTGAGCGATACCATTTTATTCCAGGTGTTGTTTCGCCAATAATAAAAACCTTTTGGTTCTGCTCCATTTGAATTATAAATCAATAATCCATCTGTTGGACTTGAAACGGGATCTGATGTAGATTTATCATTTAAAGTTACTCGAGGAATTAATAATCCTTTAGTAGTGCTTGAAACATCTAAAATGGCAGATTCCTCGGGCGTTGTTGTACCTATTCCGATTTGAGCTCTACTCATGGGAATAATAAGGACAAAAAATACGTTAAAAATGAGTGTTTTTGTGTTCATGATTTAAACCGCTATTTTTTTAGGGGTGACCAAATCTATGACTACCATCAAGTTGGAAAAAATTGTTTTTTCTGAACTTAAGAATTAGATGGATGAACTTAAGAATATGCCTACTGAATTACATTCTCAATATTTTTTATTAAATTACTTTTGTAAAGCATGAAAACACTTATGAACAGAAGTATAAGAGCCTATTTAAATTTGCTTTGGCAATCGTTTATTTTTTGGTTTTTTACATTTTTTTTATTCCTTATTATTCGATATTCGGGAATGAAAACAAATCTAGAAATAGAAGATCCTAATTTTACATTCACCTTAAGTGACAAGTTTTTGTACGCACTAATTATGGGTGCTATTGTGGGCTTTATTTTTTCGATTGTTGAATATTTATTTCAAAAATACATTTCCAAAAAAATTGTAATTGCCCTTCAATTTGTATTAAAAACAATAATTTACCTCATTACACTAATTGCCTTATTCACCTTTATTCGTTGGTTGTTTCAGTACGAACAAGATATTGAAATTCAAGAAGAAGAAAAAGATTGGTGGAAAACCAACGCTTCATTTTGGGTAGGTGTTATTGTCTTTATTATTGCAACTCTAAATTTTTCGTTTATAAAAATTGCATTAGAAAAATTTGGAAAGAAAAACTTTGTTAATCTACTTATTGGAAAATACAACACGCCCAGAGAAGAGGAACGTATTTTTATGTTTTTGGATTTAAAGGACTCTACAACCATTGCCGAAAGTTTAGGTCACATTAAATATAGCCAATTCATACAGGAATGTTTCTTTGACCTCAACAATTTAGTTCTGCTTTATCATGCCGAAATTTATCAATATGTTGGCGATGAAGTTGTTTTAACCTGGGATTCTAACATTGGTTTTAAAAACAATAATTGCATTGAATTGTTTAAGGCATTTTACATAGCACTTGAAAAAAAGACCGATTATTACGAGAATACATTTGGAGTTGCGCCTAAATTTAAAGCAGGTATTCATGGCGGAAAACTTATTGTGGCCGAAGTTGGTTCTGTAAAAAAAGAAATTGCCTATCATGGTGATGTTATAAATACTGCTGCCAGAATTCAATCTATGTGCAACACTTATGAGCAAAATTTAATGTTATCTGAAGATATTAAGCTAAATATAGATACAAGCTCTTATACTTTAGAAGAATTAGGCGATTTATTACTGAAAGGAAAACTGGAAAAGGTAAAAGTATTTGGATTGAAATAGGAAATATTCCCAAACAAAAAACGCCCACTTGTCATTTGATTGCAAGAGGGCGTTTTTTGTCATAATTATACCTTACTAAAATCTATAATTAAGTTGGATGATATTTTGTCCGCCCTTAATTTCTCTAAATGCGGAATGATAATATCTAAAACGATAATTGATTGATAATTTATCAACCAAAATTCCCATTCCTAAATGAATAGACTCATTTGTATAATACCCCATTGTTGTGGTCACATATTTGTTGAGTACGGTATTTAGTCCAATCATTGCAATAGGACCATCTAAATCGTATCCCTGATTTACATTTAACATAGGTTTTAATACAATCACGGAATCCAAAACATCTACAGTATAATCGGCTTGTAAATTCCAAGAAGCACTTTTATCTAAACTTGTGTTGAATAAATCCCCAGAAGACAATCCAACGTTTAAATCTTTATAAGCATAACCTACAGAAAATCCTCCATAAACATTGGTATAATCCATTTGTTCTCTAATGGCTTGATCAAATTCGGTTTGTGCATTTGGTGCTTCGAACTGTCTTTGATAAAATCCTCCGTTTACCGAGAATGAAAGTCCGGAATGTGCATTTATTTGGTATGATCGACCAACATTTACCTGTGCAACCGTATGATCTATTCCTTGATAATTTTGTATACCAGCTTGAACACCATAAACCATAGATTTATACGAGAATTGCCCAGTTGCTACAGAATGATTTTGAGCGCCACCTAATAAATCTACATTAGAGTATAAAAATTGTACTTGTGGTGCTGTGTCTATGCTACTTAGGGCAAAATTCGACAACCCTTCAATAAAAAGGTTGTCAAACATCATGCTATTTTGAGCTTTTATAGTTGAAATTCCACAACTAAAAAGACCTATTAAAATCAGTTTTTTCATTGTCATCTTAGTTTAGTACGTGAATATTTCCTTTATAAACCTGATCTTTATTCTTAAACACATAAAAATAAACCCCAGAAGAAACCTTGTCTCCATCTGTATTTGTTCCGTCCCAAGTGTTGTCATAATTTGAAGATGTTTCAAAAATAATTTGACCCGTATTGTTGTAAATTTCCAACGAATAATCAGAATACAATTCTACATTTTCAACTACCCAAAAATCATTAACACCATCGTTGTTGGGTGTTAAATAGTTATTGTTTTCTAACACATTCAATTCAATTTCATCTTGAATATCTATAGTGAAAACTTTGGTGAAATTTTGATTTAAAACATCACTTACAGTTATTTCAATTTGGTAAGATGATTTTTCTTCGTAATTGAACACAGATGCAGTCTCCAAATTGTCTTCATTTATGAAAAATAAACTATTGTCGTTTTCGCCTTGTGTTGACGTTAAAACATAAGTATAAGTTTCATTCACTCCAAAATCTTCTACCGATAAATACCCAATAAAACTTTGTTCTTCTAAATTCTCCATCACAGAATGATTAGAAAGTATCATATTTGTTGGTGCCGAATTGGTATTGTTTACCTGAATTGTAAAAAGTGAATCTATGGTCCATTGTCTCCCATCATAAGCTGATACTTCAACCTGATATGACGTAGCAAATGGATCTACAGTTTGTGCCAATTGTAATTCTGTACCTACCACTTGAAACATATCTGCATTGGCCACACTTGGTTTAATACTGTAAACAAAAGTTTCATTCGAATTAGCATCGGTAACCGATAATTCTCCAACAACAAATCCAATTGAAGAAGAATCGGTTACTACTAATGCTGATAAATTTAAACCGGTTGGTTTTTCATTGGAATTAATTACATCTATAGTCATTAATGAATCTATGGTCCATTGTCTTCCATCATAGGCAGAAATTTCAACACTGTAACTTCCTATGGTCGGATTTACAACGCCCGTAAACATAATTGAATCTCCAACAATTTGAAATAAACCTCCATCGGCTACCGATGAATTGATTTGATAAGAATATTTTTCGCTGCTGTTTGCATCATCCACAGAAAAACCGCCTATCATAAATCCTACACCAACTGTATCGGTTATTTGAGCTGGACTCAAATGCAAGGCTGTTGGTTCTATGTTGGTATTTATTACTTCAATCGTCATTAAAGAATCTATGGTCCATTGTTTTCCATCGTAAGCAGAAACCTCAACATCGTAACTTCCAATGGTTGGATTTACAACACCCGTAAACATCAACGAATCTCCAATCATTTGAAATGAACCTCCATCGGCTACTCCTGTATTGATTTGATATGTGTAAACTTCGTTGGCATTTGCATCATCTACTGAAAAGCCGCCTATCATAAATCCTATGCCATTTGTATCGGTAATTTGAGCTGGACTCAAATGCAAGGCCATTGGTTCTATGTTGGTATTAATAACTTCAATGGTCATTAATGAATCTATGGTCCATTGTCTTCCATCATAGGCAGAAATCTCAACATTGTAATATCCTATAGTTGGATTTACAACACCCGTAAACATCAACGAATCTCCAACAATTTGGAATAAACCTCCATCGGCTACTCCTGAATTCACTTGATAAGTATAATTTTCACTGCTGTTTGCATCATCTACAGAAAAACCACCAATCATAAATCCTATACCATTTGTATCAGTAATTTGGGCTGGACTCAAATGCAATGCAGTTGGTGCTATATTGGTATTTATTACTTCAATAGTCAGTAAAGAATCTATAGTCCATTGTCTTCCATCGTAGGCAGAAACCTCTACATTGTAACTTCCAATGGTTGGATTCACAACACCCGTAAACATCAACGAATCTCCAACAATTTGAAATAAACCTCCATCGGCTACTCCTGTATTGATTTGATAAGTATAATTTTCGTTGCTATTTGCATCATCTACAGAAAAACCTCCAATCATAAATCCTATACCATTTGTATCAGTAATTTGGGCTGGACTCAAATGCAATGCAGTTGGTACTATGTTGGTATTAATAACATCAATGGTCATTAAAGAATCAATAGTCCACTGCACGCCATCAAAGGCTGAAACTTCCACTTGGTATGTTCCTGCAGTTGGATTAATATTTCCAATGAGCTGTAATTGGTTCCCAATAATTTGAAATAAACCACCATCAGCTACGGATGAATTGATCGAGTATGTATACGTTTCATTTAAATTGGCATCTGTTACAGACAATGCACCAACCATAAACCCAAACTCTGTTGTATCGGTAATTTCATTGGCCGATAAATGTATGGCAGAAGGCAAAGCATTTGTATTTTCCATAACAATGGTATAAGTCGAATCTATAGTCCAGACAGAACCATCATAAGCTTCAATTTCAACCTGAAAAGATGTATCAACCAGTGGGTCTATATTTTTATTTAAGATGATATAATGATCTAAAACAAAAAATGTATTTCCTGCATTGATACTCGAAGCTGATGTTGAAAATGTATAACTTTCATTTAAATTGGCATCATCAACCGTTAAGAATCCAACCGTATCTCCTATCACCGAATAATCATAAACAACCAAACTGCTTACATTTAAACTGTAAGGAAATATATTGGTGTTGTTAATTACAATATTTAAGGTATCTGTAATGTTGTAAGCCACGCCATCATAAGCCGAAATTTGCAATTGATACACACTTTCGTTTATCACATCAACGTCATGATTTAAATAAATTTTACCATTGGTAAGAGTAAATTTAGAATTATCTAAAACACCACCATTCAAATTTGAATATGTGTAAGACGCATCTGCATTTATGTCTTCAACCTCTAAAGTTCCTATCAAATCACCTATATCTGAGTAATCATAAACAATATTGTTATCTAACGTAATTGCTGTTGGACGTTCGTTCGTATTATCCAAAACAATGGTCAAAATGGTATCTATTGAATAAGCCACGCCATCAAAAGCTTCAACATGACATGTATAAATTGAATCGGTTAAAATGTTGATGTTGTGGTTTAGATAAATTGAATCATTCGACAAAGTAAATAAGTTATTATTGGTGTTACCAGGGGCTATAAATTCATAAGTATACGTAGCATCATCATTGATGTCGTCTACATTCAAAACTCCTACTAAACTACCGTTTGTGGTATAATCGAATACAATATGGTTTGATATTTTTATCGCCGTTGGTTGGGCATTTGTATTGTTTAGAATAATAGAAAATACAGTATCAATTCGATAAGCCTTGCCATCAAATGCTTCTAAATGCAGACTAAAACCTGTATCAATTAAAATATTGATGTTATGGTTTAAGAATATTGAATCGTTTGAAAGGTTAAACAAATCATTGTTTACTATGGCATCTTGAACAAAAGAATAGGTATAAACTTCATCGGCATTTCCATCCTCTACAGAAAGTACACCTAATAAACTTCCGTTGGTTGTATAATCGAAAACGGTGTCCTTACTCAAATTAAATGCTGTTGGTGCAAAGTTTGTGTTGTTCAATTCAATTTCGATAACCGTATCAATTCTATAAGCCTTATTGTCGTAACCTTCAATGTGAACACTATATCCTGTTTCATTTAAGATGTCTATATTATGATTTAGAAATAATGAATCGTGCGAAATGGTGAAATAATCGTTATTTACTGCCGCGTTTGCTATAAAACTATATTCATATTCTTCATCGGCATTATCATCTTCTACAGATAATTTACCTACAAAGCTTCCGTTTAACGTATAATCGAAAACGACATGATTTGAAATATTTATAGCCGTTGGTGCAGCATTTGTATTGTTTAATACAATGTTGATGACTGTATCAATTCTATACGCCTTATTGTCGTATCCTTCAACATGAACATTATACCCTGTTTCGGTTAAAATGTCGATATTGTGATTTAAAAATAATGAATCGTTTGAAAGGGTAAAGTAATTATTATTAGAGGCAACATCAGCTAAAAACCTATATGAATAACTCTCATCAAGATCTTCATCATCTACAGATAATTTACCAACAAAACTTCCATTGACAGTATAATCGAAAACGGTATAATTGGAAATATTTAAAGCCGTTGGCGCATGGTTTGTATTGTTTATGACAATGGTAAATACGGTATCAATAGAATACGCTACCCCATCAAAAGCTTTAATATGTACTTGATAATCGGTTTCCGTTAAAATGTCGATGTCGTGATTTAAAAACAGTTCATTGTCCACCAAAATAAAATAATCGTTTTGATGATTACCTGTTACATCGAATGAATACGTATAAGTTTCATTTGGATTTTCATCGTCTACAGATAATGAACCAATAAGCTCACCTTCTATGGAATAATCAAAAACGGTGTCGTTGGTCAAATGCATTTGTGTTGGAGCAACGTTTGTATTGGTATATACCAGTGTAAATTGTCCATCTACAAAAAATGATGTCCCTCCGTCTGCTCGAATATATAAATCAATGTTTGTTTCGTTTAAAACATCCATTGCTCTATTACAAATCAAATAACCATTGCTAATAATAAAAGTATTGGTGTCCGCATTTAATGTATCTAACATCTGATAATTTAAATCCAGCATTTCAAGTCCAACAATATTAAATTGACCTATAGTATCGCCTGTAGTGGTGTAATCGAAAATAGAATCGCCTGTAAACGAAATGGTATACGTTGGTGTTCCGCCACCATTACCGTTACCATTATCACCTCCAGAGCCGTCTCCACCAGAACCATCTCCATTTCCTCCTGAACCATCTCCACCAGACCCATTACCGTTATCTGTTGTATCGGTTGGTGCAACAGTAAAATTAAACTCAACAGAATCATAAATAACACATGTTTCATTAAACGTACCTTTAAAATGAAGCATGTAAGTGCTGTTTAAAAATACATTTGGGTTATGGTTTAAGAAAATTTGATTTCCTGTTAGTGTAAAATCGGCATAATCGCCTTGTTCTAATAATTCCAAAGTATAAACATCAGTTGTATCAGGATCAATGACGTCAATAATTCCAATAAAATCACCTAAAGTATTGGTGTCGTACACCGCACTATTACTTGTGGCTATTCCTGTTGCCGGAAAAGTTCCAATTACAATTTCAGGATTTGAAGGTGACCCAATTATATTATCTCCAGTAAATGGCAATTCATGAGATAAATTATACACAACATCATTTTGAGCATCGTAATATTTAAATGTAATATCCTCGCCATTAATTGAATTAGAATAAATGGTCATTTGAGTCAACGGAAAACCAGAAATTCCAGTTTGTGCAACCCCTCTACATTCATCGCCTACAAAGGCAGCAAGAGTATTGGTTTGCACCAGTGTAAGTTCACAGTTTAAATTGACCTGAGCAGTAAGTGTCATATTAAATCCATAACCTGATGGATTTACTGTCCAACTTGAAGGAACAGATGCTTGCGCATCTATTCCTATCAGTATGGTCATGACTAAAAGAAATGTTTTTAAGATTGATTTCATCTTAGTCCTTTTTAATTAATTTGAACGATTCCATAGAAGTCTCATCCGAAATTCGAATGGTATAAATTCCTTTAGCCAATCGAGAAAGTCTATTCAATTTAATTTCTTGATTTCCTTGGTGAACCGTCTTTTTGTAATGACGAACAATTTGTCCTAAAGCATTGATCATTTCAATACGAACTTCGGTATTTGAAGCTGAATGATACCTAACAAATAACTCTGAACTGAATAAAGAAGGGTAAACCGTTGTTGAGAAAACATCTGCATCTTCAAATACATCGTCTCCTTCGGTGTTTGAACCTTGAGATGCTCCAGATAAGTGATCGATGTTAGAAATTAATCGACACTGATCTTCGGTTAAATTAATTTCAACTGGTGATTCAAAACTTCCAATATGTTCATTTTGTTTATAGGCCAATTTCCCTTCCAGAATAAATTCTTGTCCGGTTTTCTTGTTCAGTAATCTAGGCGTCAAATTCAACTGATCGGCTCCAACTGCAGTTACATAAGTCAATAACTTGTCTTCAGTTGAGTTTAAAGTTGATAACGATCTACATGTTCCAGTTCCATCAAAGAATCCAACATACCAAGCATCTACATCAACAATATCTGTACATGTTGTCAGTTCAACTATGGCACTCATATTACTAATATGTTTGCTGTAATCCATTGGCCAACGTGCGTCATAAATTTCTTTATAAGGTTGTGGCGATGCAAATTTAAATCCTCCTGCAAATGGGAAAGTAAAGGTAATATCGTTTGTATTGCTAGACTTATACATATACGATTGGTTTGGATATAACGTGTTTAAACTTCCGATCCAACCCAATTGCTCATCGTAAACAGAGAATTGAGCTCTACCTTTAATTAAATCTCCAGACTGAGGTTCTAAATTACCTAAAGCAACATTGATATTCATTGGGCGAATAGAAACGAATCCAATCCAGTTCCAACCTTGATTCATGGTAATAGGAACCGTAGTAGGATCTACAACATCTCCAATGTTTGAAAGTGTATCTGCATTGGCTACTTTTAATTTATATCCTTTTGCCAACTTCACACCTGTGGTTTGAAGGTTTCCAATCCAACCAAAGGTTTCATCGAAGGTCGCGAACGTGTTATTACCTAACGTTTTTATTTGATCACCGTTCGATAGTTCAATACTCGACAATAAATTTTCTAAATGAAGTGTATCTATCGTTGCCAAATGGAATGATATCCAGTTCCAACCTACTTGTAATGGGTGATTCTCTTGCACTTTAGAATAAGCAGAGAACGTTTCAGGAATTAATAAACTTCCAATTAATCCGTCCGAACTAAAGGTAATATCATCTGGTGTGATGTCTACAAAAATAGAACCTGTAGAAGCGTCATAAATTTTAAAATCAACAGTGTCTGGTGTAACATAGTTTGAGTATACGTCTAAGAAAGCAACATATTTATCGGTACTCGAAATATATTGTAAGTAGGCTTTACCTCTACATTCACCATCTATAAAAGCATAAAGAATATCTTCATCGTCTATAGAAACAACATCATTTATTGAAATGGCTCCAATAACACTCATCGATTTATCAAAAGCTTGTGGATTAACTTCCCATGTTGGTTCTTCTCCATTTACTTTTAAAGAAACCGTTAAACGCTCTGGGTATCCAAAATCGGTCATTACAATCACATCTTCTTTATAAGATCCAATATTTACACCTTCAACTTTCGTGAATTCGATGTCAAACGTAGAACCTGGGTTTATAACACCCTCCGTAACATCTGTAGTCAACCAATTTGGAATGTTTTCTAATGTAAAATTCTTAATAGAACCTCCAGAATTAACAATCTTTTTGGTGAATGTTAAGGCTTCGTCCTTCATAATTTCAAAACTTACAGCCTCAGTTTCCCAAACCACTTGGTTACGGTCTGGATATGCAATCCATGTTTTTGGAGATTGCATGGAGTTTCCATGTAAATCTTTTACATTTTGAACCGTAATATCTAATGTAACATTTTCGAATCGATGTGCAGGTGTTGTTGGTGTTAATACAATCTTATCACCATTTACAGAGAAATCGAAATTTAACTTCTCTATTGGTCTTGGTAATTTAATTTTCGGACTGTTTAAAGTGAATGAATAATCTACATAAGTTACATGATGGCTTGTGTCTACAAGATCTTGGTAAGTACTATCCATCATATAAACACCTAAGTTTTGAGTATAGGTTTCGAAAGGCATATAAGACACCAAACCAAATTCATCCCCTTCTAACTTATAACGCATATCTCTTTGGATTTGCTTTTGAGTACGGCTTAATTTCCAAATTCTAAATTCGTCTATACTTCCATTGAAATACTCATCATAAGTTCTAACTATTCCATTGATAAAATAACGAGATCCTAGAACAATTTGGTCCGAACCAAATTCTCTAAAATCAACAGAAGGTGTTGTTGATGTTGTATTTCCATCTAAATAGGTTGTTACAACCGATCCACGATTAACAGATAATGCAAAATGATGCCAATTTCCATCAAAAGATCCACTATCTACAGCTTGTACATCTACACCATTGTGTAAAAGATGAATACTACCATCGGTATATTTCGTGATGTTCCAAGATGTTAATGAATCTGCTCCTATTCCATCTCCTTTTCCGTTAGAAAATAACGTTTGACGTGTCGTATCAGATCCATTAAACCAAAATTCTACCGTAAAATCAACTTCATCTACAAAAGCAACATTGGCTGATGTAAACTTATAATTATCATTATTTGAAGCATCAAAGGTGATTGCATTTCCCCCTGGATTTAAATCCCACTCGGTGTTATGTAAGATTCCATTTCTGAAACGTACATGATCTTCAATTGATTCTCCTGTAGCTTCATCCATTTTCCAATTGTGCAACAATCCTAAGTTTTGTTTTCCAACCTGAACAGCTAGATTTACAACAACATCCGATAAAGATCTTGTATGATTCCAAACACGTAAATCGTGCATATTTCCTTCGAAATAATCGTCATCTCCAAAAGTAGATTTACCAACTAGTATTTTTCCTGAACCTATATAATCTGGATATAAAGCTATATTCCCATGGTTTTTTAAATTACCATCAATAAAGATATACATCTCTTCTTCTGAATAATTGTAGGCAAAGGCATAGTGATGCCAATTTTGTTGATTGGCAACATTACCAGCTGTCCTGATACGCTCACCAGCTATCTCAACATAAACTTTACCTGAAGATTCTGTTCCTATTTTCAATCCTTCGGCTGCTCCAGAACCTTGACTTAAGAACACTGAATTTCCAAAATCTTTGTTCTGAGCCCAAAATTCAATCGTAAAATCACGACTTTGTAAATTTAATCCAGTAGGAATTTCAACATAACTCGAAGCTCCATCAAACTCCACACTTGCTTGGTGGCGTAATGGACTTCCATTAAGCACTCCACGAATATCAAAGTTCTTAGATGTTAAACTTCCAGCTTCAACGTTTTCATTAAACTGAATTGAGATGTCATCATTGGCACCTAAAATTCCATCGGCCGGACTTGGCGAACCAAAAGCATGTGGATTTACACGGTCAATTACTCCAGAATAAGTTGGAGAATTGTCGTCTGCTAAATTACATTCTGTAACCACTCTTAAGTCGTATTCTCCATCGGTTAATTGGGCAACATCCCAGTCATAAAATGTAAACGGTGCATTTCTAGGGATAAGCTTTAAATCAGGATCATCCATGTTAGTCGTATCTTTATAATAAGACTCTAATCCAATCCAATTGGCCTGACTCGATGGTTTATAATCTATTCTGAAACGTTGTAAGTCAAAGAAATTAATATTATAATCCACAACTGAGAGTTGCATTGTATCATTAAATGAATTATTCAATACCCACTGATTACTTGGAGAAGCTAAAGCAACATCAGAACATCCAGGGATAAAGTGAGCCGAAAAATATACAGAATCTGCAATATCCTGATTATCCGCAGTTCCTGCTTCGTATTGACAAGGTGCTGTGATAATAAACAACAAACTGTCATAATGATAAACAGGACCAGGACCTTTCTCTACGGTTAGTGTTTTCTGGAAAGCCGCATTTCCATCAATGGCAACCGAACCAGTTGGTTCTAATCCATCTATTTTAACGATTGCACCATAAGGATTAGAGTTATGAACCAATTGATAGTTATATATTCTTGAATCGTTACTTTCTGAATTATTCCCTAAGGTTAAACTAAATGTTGCTGCCTCATCCAAAGGAACGTTTTGAACTGTTGAAGGAGAAATATTAATAGATGGTTTATCTCTTTGAAGTGTTTTTGCAGAAATAACTGTTCCAGGTTCATAATATTCGGTTACAATCTCATCTTCAAATGGACAAGATGTTCGCCCACCTTCTTTTAATTTAAAAATAGGTCCATAACCTAAAATAGAAGGATACACATCAACAGAAAAATAATCGCCTTGATCCCCATCTGCTAATGTGAATACGGTTGTTTCAGAATTTTCAAACTCATTTGAAGAAGACCTTCCTCTATCAAAAGTTAATGATAAATTTCTTTCCAACTCAAAACCTGTACCATTCACTTCTACTCCTAACTTAGTATTAACTTCGGCGGTCATATTATAGGAGTAAGTAGAACTTGTCGAGGTAACTCTACTTTGTGTAATGGAAGATGTAAAACTTGATCCTGCTGAAATAGAATAATTACTTTTAGAGATATTGTACTTTGAATTAATTTCATTTTTCTTGGCCAAATATTCATGATAAACATTTGATATTTCAGCAGATTGTATACTATTTAATGTAGTTTCGGCAAAAGAAATAGAAGTATATTCGGCATCACCAATTAGAGCATAAATATTTACAGCAAGAAGGGCATCTTTTTCATCTTCTGTAAATTGTTCGTATTGGAGTATTGTTTCTTTATACTCATTATATAAATCATCCAACTCATCATCTCTAAGATCATTTTTTATTGTTTCATCTTCAATAATGACTTTTTCCCATTCATTGTCGTAAAGAGCTTTTTCCCATTTTTTTATCTGATGATTGTAATTCCAAAGTTTATCTGTAACAGAATCTTCCTCATTTAATGGAGTGTATGTATAACTATCACCTGTGAAATCTTGATAATCCCTAATTAATGGTGTTAAAGTCGAAGGATTAGCTAATCGAGGATCATCATTATTAATACCATAATTTGGGTCATTTACATTTAAATGAGAAATATATTTACTATCACTTTGCAATAGCACATTTCTAAGATTGATTAAATCTGGAATTAAATAGTTTTTTATATGATTTGCACTATAAATAAATTGTGTTTCATAACCACCAGGCACTACTGATAATTGATATCTCTCACCTAATTGAAGACCATTGGAACTATTTCCATAACAGTTTAAGGTTGCACAATCTGAATTGGGAATTAATGAAAGGCTTTTCACAATTCCAAATTCAACATTTCGTGACTTTCCAATAAATAAATCACTTCCCGCACCAGCTTGGTCTTCACCATCATCTGTTGCCCATGCGTTTGAAGTCTCATAAGTGGTTGATAACTCACCTTCTCTTTCATAAGAAACTGAAGAAGAAAAATGAGCACCAATTTCACCAGTTACCTTTGTTTTCACCTGAACTCCTACTCCTGCAGAAAACTCAGACCCTAATTTAATTGTATTCTTACTCTCGAAACCACCACCAACTGCATAATTCCATGAATCTGTTGTAGTTGTAGATGATCCAACTTCTCTTTCTGCAAAACTTCCTGAACCAGGAGGATCTCGTAAAATAAAATCAACATCGTCTGGACCTTCGGTTACAAACTGATTCCCTACTGACAGTCCAGCTAAAAAATATCCTGTAAATGGAATCTCTAATCCATTTTTATCTCTATGTGGCAACCATTTTATATGAGTTCCATCTGCCATATCCAAATTAATTTCCATTTTCTTTGTATAACTTAAAGAGTTATCACTTGTGTTCATTTGAAAATTTGGAATTCCAGTTGGGGCAAAACTATAAACTAAAGTTTTTATTGAATCAATAGTATTAAACATATCCAATTCAATACTATGAGATCCTTCGTCTGTAAATTCATTATTAAAAGTAAGCTGACCTGAAGTAGATGGAACACTATCTAATTTAGAAATTCCATTTTGCAAAATGCTATCTCTATTTTCATATTGCTCATATACTCTTATTAAAGCTTTATATCTATATCCTTTGGGATGATTCAAAGATAAAATTGGCCTTTGTAATGAATCTACTCTAAGATTAATATTTATTATTGAATCTGTAACGGGATCATTGTATGAGTAAATTGTATCCCCAATAAAACGATCTTTTCCATTTGGGTCATAAACCTCTATTTTCGGTTTAGACAAATAAATATAATCCACTTGATATTTAAAACTTGTACTATCTACAGTTAATGAACTGTCGATTTCATTATATAGTGAATCTCTAACTGTAGTAATTGATTTATTGGCTTTGAAATCAAGTAAATCTAAAGTACCAAAATCAATTGTTGGATTTTTTGGAATTGAAACAGATGGAATGTATTTAAGAGGTGGTAAATAAACTTCATACTCACCTGTATTTGGGTTAGTTGCAATTGTTTTAACAACACATCCTCCACCTTGTTGAGATTCGAATTCAATAGAGGCTTGACCTAAATTATTAGTTCCATAACCTAAATTTGGTAATTTATTTTTTTCTCTGTTTCCTCCTGCAACTCTACCCACAACTTTGATCAACGTAGAATCAACAAACTCTAACCCAATTACAGGTTCTTGAAAATCTTGTGACCATTTTCCATTACTAAAAACATGATTATCCTTTTCCACTTCTAAAGTATGAAAACCTATTGGGACCTGAACTGAAAAATGTCCCTCATCATTAGTTTTAATTGGCACTCCATTTGCAATTACTCTTTCTCCATTAACTAATACATACGCATCTTTTACAGCACAAGTGGTATTTTTATAAAACAAAGTTCCTGTAACAGGGAAAGACGAAATATCCTCAAAATCAACACCATTATTTACACTAGAACCATCTCCCAAAAACAGAGCTGTTGTTGGAGGGTCAAACTGATGTGTTTTATAACTTGGAGTAACTGTAAAATTCTGCCCAACACCAGTGTATGGTATGGTCGCTGTATATGAACCAAGTTCATTGGTATAAGCTGCATAACTTAATTGTGAAGCCGTTGGTTTTTCATCTTCTCGAGTTACTAGACCAATAAACTCAGCGTTATTTCTATTATAAGCTAAACCAGAGTAACTCAAGTCATAAGAGTGTTGCCCAGCATATTCATCTAAACGTAAATAAGTAACTAATCCAGTTTCCCCACCATTTATATATCTTGAAAAATCTTTTGTAATTTGTGGAGCGACTATTTGCAAACTCTTTTCAATTGTTGTGTCATTTGTAAAAGGCGTTGTACTCATGTTTACCGTAACAATGGTATCCATAACTTGATTAGTATCTACAGTTACAGATTCCCAAAACCTAATTTCTTCCACCTTACCAACTAGTCCTTGTCCAACTTTAATAGAACCAGAACTTGATAATGAAAATGAATTTGGTACCTCTAATATACTTTTACCCTCTCCATTAAGAAAAAGGTATAAAAGACCATTTTTTAATGCTAAACCAACATGTTGCCATTGCCCAATTGATAGTTGACCGATAGAGAAAACTGAGTCAATTCCATTGAGAGAAAATTCAAACTGATTGTTATTGTATTTAAACACAAAATTCCCATGTTCAAAAATTGTAAACACTGAATCATTAATTGGATATATCCAATTTTCTAAATAAAATTCATTTTGCGAATCTGCAAAACCATTTTTAACTTTTAAATATGAATTTCCATCTAATTTTACAGATTTCCCAGATTGGGTCGTCGTTTCAAAAAGTACTTTAACATCTTCTACAGCAACTCCACCTGTATAATTCACTTGTCCGTTTACTATAGCAGTCGGACTTCTAAATCCAATTCCAACTAAACTGTCGGTAAATACGGTTTCTGTTAAACATTGTGCTTCTCCAATAATTAGATATTCATATAATGTACCTGCATTGGTTGTTTCGTCTATATATATTTGAGAACTTGAAGTTACACTTGCAATTTGTGTGAATGCTTCACTAAAACCTAATTGACGTCTGTAAATTTTAAAATATTCAATAAGGTTTAAATTATTTGCTGTAGACCATTTTATCTCAACACGGTCTGGAAAATATCCTTTTGAACCAATAAATCGTTCTGTTGATGCAGTTGTAGAATTATCATTTGGATTAAATGTTGTGTTAAGATCAAAGGTTAAAACTTTTTCAATATTCCCAGTTCCAGACGTACCACTTCCATCTTCTAACCCAGTACAAATATTCTGTGCAAAAACCTCATATATATACTTATTACATATAGCAGCATTGTCATCGATATACGTTGTGTCATTTTCATTTAAATAAATATACTCAGAAGTTGAACCTCCAAATAATGTTTTTTTCAGAACATATCTCGATTCATTAATTGCATTATCTTTCCAAGAAAGAAAAATTGCACGACCATTCTCAAGAGTCGTATCCTTTGCTTCAAAGTTAGTCGGTGCAGAAGGTAGATCTAACCACTTACCTGTAATTTCTGTAGGTAATCCTGCAATATCACATTCATTTAAGGCAGAGATTCGAAAGGAGTAATCTTCATTTGGATTTGGAATGTTTAAATGAGAGATCGAATATGAATTATTTGATCCTGAAATGTTTTCCATAAATATCCACTGTCCAAACTCATTTTGCCTTTCAATATTATAGCCTCCACCAGGATTAGATTCATTCCAAACCCAACTAAGAGTAATGGTACTATCGCAATTATCAACGGAACCATTTGGAGTTGAAACTTCACCTAATATCGCTGGAATTCTTCCCGATTTAACTGTTCCATTTACAGCCCTCATCATTAATGGTCCATATCCATATCTTATTTGATAATCTTGTTTATTATTTGGATTAACTGAATTATTTACAAAGTAGTCACTTAATGTTCCAGAAGTAGCATAGGACCAACTGTTTGAAGAAGTTCTTTTATATTGAATATAAATATTACTATTAGGTTTACTTGCCGAAATATTAACATAATTACAGATATCTTGTGAAGCACTCCATGAGTAAATACTAGGATTTGGGAAACCCTGAACAATTTCATTATCGTAGGTATATGATGATGATGATGAATATTTTGTCCAAAGCTCAATGTCATATTGATCTTGGTAAGATATATTTGCATAAGTATGAGGTAAAACAATCTTACAAACCGCATTATTACCACTACCTGTAACAGTCATTGTACAACCATTTTCTGCTTTAAAATAATAATTAACACCATGAAGAACAAAAGATGTGTACCCTGGAGTATTATAATATCTAATCCTTCCTATAGGGTAATTTGTAGATGGCGCGTTGATATAAATATCATTTGATAAATTTCCTCCTGCATTAGTTCCATTGACCGCAACTGGAAAAGAAACTGTTATTGTTCTTGTTGAAGCTTGAAATGATAAAGATTCTATAGAGGCTGATAAGCCTGCCGGTTCCGCTCCATATAAATTATTCACCTCCGAAAAAGACATAAAAAAGAGCAACAAAAAGGGGACAAATGCCTTTTTGAGTGTTAATCTATTTCGAAAAATAGATATTAATAATTGATAATACTGCTTCATAATCATTAGATTTTAGTTAGTTATCTGTTTACAAATCGGTTGCGGGGAGCTATTGATTTTTTTAACTAATTTTCTTTTTTTATCGGCGTTAATTAAATCAATATGTAAAAGTAAAATAACACATTAAGACCAGTTGAAAAATGATGCAAACGACACTTTTTTGTTATGAACGACATCTTCTTAACATATTCATTCGTCGAGAAAAACAAACAACACAACCCCACCTACCACTCATTAAAAGAAATAAAGACTGACTTATTCTTAAATTTCAAGTTGATATTTTAGGATTTCATAGCAAAAAAGAATTATGTTTGAAACACAACCAAATCTTTAGAAATGCAACCTTTCCTAAAAAGCACTTTTTGGTGTCTTATTTTTTCTTTATTAAACTGTCTTCCTCTTTTTTCTTCAGAACATCTTCCATTCGAAATTTCCTTTTATGAAGATGTTGAATCCATAGAAAGTTTCGAATCCATATCGACTAAATCATTTACAAAAGTCAAAGACCCTATAATTAGTTTAGGAATAAAAAAAAGTACGGTTTGGGTTAAACTAAAATTGAACAAAGAAGCTCTCGAAAAACAATCTGTTCTCGTTGTTGATAGACCTTTCTTAGATGAAGTTGTCATTTTATACAACACCAAAGACAAAGGAATTGTACAAGATTCGTTAGGGATGAAATACCCGTTATCTACCCATAAATTAAATTATCACAATCCGGCTTTTGAAATAAATACCGAAACGATGGAGTCTTCTTATGTTTATTTGAGGGTAAGAAGCAGATGGTCCATGTTAATACCTGTAAGTATTATTTCCAAAAAAGATTTTAATAACAACAGACCTACCGAATCTTTTATAGGAGGAATTTTAATAGGTGGTTTATTAGTCATGGCCATTTACAACCTGTTTCTGTTTTTTAGTACCAGAGATTCGAATTACCTCATTTACGTATGTGGCTTAATTGGAGCAATCCTTTCTCAAGGTTATATTTTTGGATTACTAATTCCTATTTTAAGTCCGAATATTCCAGAATTTACTTTTAGTTTTCCGGTATATATTATGGCCATTACAGGTATTTTCAATTGTTGGTTTGCCTTAAAGTTTTTAGAAATTAAAACAACGAGTAGTTTTTTTTATAGATTACTTCTGTTTTCTATATGCTTTGGAGGTTTGAGTATCGCCTTAGAAAGTATAAGTTTAATTTTCGAAATATCCGATCTACTTTATATATCGCGAAAGGTTAACATTTTAAACGTATTGCTTTTGTCTGCAGTCATTCTTTCTTCGGCAATAAGTAGTTTGATAAAAGGGAAAAAAGTTGCCATTTTTTTTACAATTGCCTGGACCTTCTATTTATCAGGCATGTTTGTATTCGCTTTAAAAACTGTAGGTATTTTACCACACAACGGCTTCACCTCACACTTTATGCATTTCGGAACCTTTTTAGAATGCATGTTGCTATCTTTTGCATTAGGTCATAAATATTCATTGGTTCGTATAGAAAAGGAAAGATTAGAAAAGCAAACCAGAGCTGAGCTAGAAAAGTTAGTAAAACAACAAACAGCACAATTGGAAATTTCATTAGAGGAAAAAGAAATTCTTCTTAAAGAAATTCATCATCGTGTAAAAAACAATCTACAAATAGTTATTAGTTTATTAGATCTTCAGGTTGCTTCTATAAAAGATTCTGCAAACAAAGAAATTCTGGCCCAAAGTAAATCTAGAGTCTACTCCATGTCTTTAATTCATCAAAAATTATATCAGTCAGACAATATGGCTAGAATTAATATGAACGACTATTTAGAGGAACTCTTCACCTTTGTAAAAAACAGTTACTTTACTCCAGATAGTACAATACATTTTGGGTTTGATGTACACAGTAAAGAATTGTCTATCACCCAAGCGGTACCATTAGGTTTAATTGTGAATGAATTACTGACAAATAGTTTCAAATATGGAATGCAAAAAGATTCCGTAAATACAATTTCACTCTCCCTACATTTTTTAAAAGAAACCCTTGAGTTAAAAATCTTCGATTCTGGGACTGGATTCGAAAAACAAGAAGATCATCAAAATGTGAGGAAATCACTCGGACTATTTTTGGTAAAATCGCTCACAAAACAATTACGAGGTCAACTATCTAGAACTCAAAACGAACGCGGCTTTACAACTCAAATCACAATCCCTAAAGAAATAATTTATGAAAAATAAGAATATTTTGATAGTGGAAGATGAGCAAATAATAGCAGAAAACCTGCGTTTAATTTTGCTAAATTTTGGATATAAACGCGTGTCCGTTGCTATAGATTCTGATGAAGCCATTGATTTATTCAGAAAAACGTCGTTTCATTTAGTATTAATGGATATAAATTTAGGAGAGTTGAGCAAACTTGATGGCATTGAACTCGTAAAACACCTATCGAAAAGTTACGATTTTAAATACCTCTACGTAACAGCCAATGCCGACGCCAAAACTGTAAGTCGAGCAAAAGAAACATCGCCTTGTGGGTATATTGTAAAACCTTTTGTAAATCCTTCAATTTATGCCAATGTAGAAATGGCCTTAAGTCAAATTGATGAAGATCAAATTTCTTATACTTATTCATTGAAAGGTGTCCCTCACAAAATCTATTTAAATAATATTTGCTATGTAGAATCCGATGGTTCTTATATCAACATAATAACATCGGATCGAAAAAAGATTAACATTCGAAAATCATTGAGCGAATTCAAAACTTTGTTTCCAAACAAACTCATCCGAATTCATAAATCAACTCTGGTAAATACCGATAAAATAAATGGATACCAAAGTGGTTATGTTGAGCTGGAACAATGTAAACTTAGTGTTGGACGGGCTTATAAGTCGGATTTGGCCATTTTTATTTCTAATTTAAAAAGCATATAAACAACCCCTTTTTTAAGACAAAATAACTAATATTAGGTATTAGAATTTGCATTTTTATTCTGATTGTGCGTATTTCAACCTCTCAAAATATAAACTTTAATCTTTGTTACATTAAACGCAAGAGAATCAATTATTCATTCGCACTACTGTAACAAAATTCGAATTGAAGTGTATATAATGACGAGCATTCAACATTAGGCAATCAAATCATTTAATATGCGTTTAGGACTTTTTATCGTTTTTACCTGTTTTAGTTTTCTTACACTTTTGGCACAAACAGAAGTGGAAATAGAAGGTCGTGTCTTTAGTCAAGAAGATCATTTACCATTAGAAGCTGCATCTATTTATGCACTCAACAAAGCAGACTCCTCTTTAGTTGCTTATTCCATTTCCGACGAAAAAGGTCAGTTTTCACTTGCCAAGAAAACAAGAGCAAAAACATTAGAACTCTATGTATCTTTTATTGGTTACAAAACGTTTCGTAAAACTTTAAATGCAGAAAATGCTCCATTCCAGTTAGGTGAAATTAATCTTTCTGAATCGGGGTTGTTAGATGAAGTTGAACTTGCCATTGCCCCACCAGTTTCTATAAAAAAAGATACCATAGAATTTAATGCCGAATCTTTTAAAACCAAAAAAGATGCAACGGTAGAGGATTTATTGAAAAAACTACCTGGTGTAAAGATAACCAAGGATGGTAAAATAATGGTAAACGGAAAAGAAGTAAAAGACATTAAAGTAAACGGGAAATCGTTTTTTGGTTCGGATCCTTCTATTGCCTTGAAAAATTTGACCAAAGACATGATTGAAAAGGTTCAAATTTCGGATTCAAAAACAAAAGACCAAGCCTTTACTGGCGAAGAAAGCGATGGAGAAACAAAATCTATAAACTTAACCATAAAAGAAGATAAAAACAAAGGTGTTTTTGGTCGATTAAAAGCTGGAGCAGGAAATGATGGACGTTATCAATTTTCGGGAATGCTAAATCGATTTAATAATGAAAGACAAATAAGTGTTTTGGTTGGAGGAAATAATATCAATCAGCCTGGATTTGGTTTTGATGAATTGAATAAAATGTTCTCGTCTTCGCTTATGTGGGGAGATGATGGAGTTTACAACCAGGTTATGAATGGCGGAGACGGAATAAATACCACAAGAAACTATGGGGTAGCATTTAATGATAAACTTTGGAAAAAAGTGGATGTCTCTTTAAACTACTTTGGCTCTCGAACAGAACGAGAAACCAGAAAAAAACAAAGAACTCTAACTGCACTTTCAGACACTTCTTCTATAGAAAGTGAATTTGTTTTCGATCAAACAACAGAATCCGACAAACACCAACTGTCGGCAGAATTTGAGTATAAAATAGATACCACATGGCAATTTACCTATACGCCAGGCTTTTCATTTTCAAAATCGGAAGCTCAATGGAGTAACAATAGTTTTACCAATACCGCAGATCAAGATTCTGTAAATTATTCTCAGGCAAACAATTTTGAAAGTAAAAAACAAATCAATTTTACCAACGATTTTGTGATTGTTAGAAATGTTGGAGACCGTGGAAGTTTTTTACGTTTGGGCCTTTGGCAAGGTTTAACAAAAAATGAAGATCATGGAAATGTTTACTCTAAACTGACCACAACCGAAAATAATTTAAAAACAGAGCAACTACAAGATCAAAAACCAGACAGTGAAACTTCGAAAGAATTATACGGTTACCACTTAAAGTATAGACACAATTTAATACCTAAAAAATTGTTTTGGGATTCGGGGTTGCGATTTGAAAATACAGCCACTACCTTCGAGAAAAATACGTTTGACCGAGACCAAACTACCGGAAATTATACAACGCTTAATGATGCTTTGAGTGGAGATTTTAAATATACCATTACAGATTATAAACCGTACACGGGAATAAGATATAAAACCAAAAAACTAACGGCAAATGCCTCTTTAGATCTTATTAATAGAACGCAAACATTAAAAGACCAGTTAAGACCAGACCAAAACACCGAAAGAACCGATAACTTCTTAAACCTGACTAGTTGGTTTAGATATAAAATTTCGAGAAATAAAAGTATATACGGGAGTTTCCGTAACCGAAATACATCGCCTCAATTAAGCCAAATACAAACGAATCCAATGAATTCTGACCCTCAGAATATTATTGTTGGTAATCCGAATTTAAAATCAATTAGCGAAAGAAGATATTACATAAACTTTAACAATTACAGCTACAAAGACCAAACGGGAATGTATATTTATATGCATGGTAGTTTTACGGATGACCAAATTGTAAGAAATACCATTGTAGATCCTGTAAGTTTAGTTAGAAATACAACTTTTAATAACCTTAGTGGTAACTATAGACATACACTTGGTATTACTCAAAGTAAAGACAATGAACTGGATAGTTTATTAACTTTCGAATCTGAGTTAGAATTTAGAACCACTTACTCAAAAAACTCTGGGTTTATTAACGGAGATGTCTTTACAGCCTATTCATGGAATATAAATCCGTCGGCTCAAATAGGATTAGATTATTTAGATAAATATTACATTGGTCTTTCATACGAAATAGACTTCGATCGTACAGAATATTCATCTAAAGTATTCGATCTTCAAAAGAATACTCTGCATGAAATTGGGTTTGAATCCGAAATTAATTTCACAGATCGTTTACGTTGGGAAAACGACTTAGTGTACACTTACAACTCAAATGTTGGAGATGGATTTAAAAAGGATTTCTGGATGTGGAATTCATCGGTTGTTTACGAAGTTATGCCCGATAAATTAGAATTTAGCTTAAGAGCTTACGATCTTCTGAATCAAAACACCAATACAAGAAGAAATATCTTTGGAAATGTCATCCAAGATACCGAAAGTTTAGTGCTGAAACGCTACTTTATGTTTTCTTTGAGCTGGAAGTTTAATACACTCGGAGCCAAAGGTGAATCTAACGATCATAACTATTATTATAGAGGTTAGTGGTTAGTGGTTAGTGGTTAGTGGTTAGAAAATTACGTCTTTGGTTTGAGTAACGTGCTTTTTTAGTGACGCGTTTTTAGTGACGCTTTTTTAGTGACTAACTTTTAGTGACCAGTGACGAGTTATTTTTTCCGACCAGACATTTTTGTGACGAGTTTTATTAGTGACGCGTTTTTAGTGACTAACTTTTGGTGACCAGTGACGAGTTATTTTTTCCGACCAGACATTTTTGTGACGTGCTTTATTAGCGACGCGTTTTTAGTGACTAACTTTTAGTGACCAGTGACGAGTTATTTTTTCCGACCAGACATTTTTGTGACGTGCTTTATT
>JBMYWP010000019.1:0-61640 GCA_049607525.1 Flavobacteriales bacterium | reverse complement strand
CCCTCGAGGGGACCATAGGGGTGTAGCGATTGTTTTTCAAAGAAATGAAACTTAAATCTCATAGTTCATAACTCCTAACTATCAAACGACATTCATACGAATGAAATGTTTTTCGAAGAAGCCCCTTAGAGAGTTGAGGAAGCTGAGAACTTGTTCGAAGATCACCTCACCGAACTTAGGGTATTCAATGGAGAAGGTTTTATTTGTATGTAAGTCTTGATCTTTTTTTTGTTTCTTTTTTTCCATCAAGGGAAAAAAAGAAAATCCAAGTGATAATGCCGAGGGATTATAAATGCTAGATCTCATTGTTAATACTTTGTGTTTATTTTATACTTCGACGTTAAAGCCACTGGGGCTCTTCATTTTTTTTCATTGATAAAAAAAACGAAACAAAAAAAATCTAGTCAAAAAGATGATTTTCCTGCGTATCATTCATTCCCAAGACTACAGGCTCCTTTTCTCCTTCGTCGAAACGCCATTCCGTCTTTTCATTCATTAAATCTGATTTTTGACAGTAGAAGACTCGTTAAGTTTATGGAAGTAATAAAGTTTAGATTTCTTAGACTTTCTAATTTTCCAAAATTTAGGTTTCTTAACGACATTCATACGAATGAAAGTTTTTTCGAAGAAGAGCCTTAGTGAGTTGAGGAAGCTGAGAACTTGTTCGAAGATCACCTCACCGAACTTAGGGTATTCAATGGAACTGGTTTTATTTGTATGTAAGTCTTGAACTTTTTATTTTACTTTTTGTTTCAAGACAAAAATGTGAAATCCAAGTGATAACGCCGAAGTATAATAAGTAAGAAACAAAAAAAAATCCCAAAATCATTACACTCCATCAACAAAAGACAAAAACAATGAAAATAAACATAAACTTAACCAAACAAAACGCCCTTTTATGGTCTATTTGCATAAACGTAATAGCCATGATTATTGAATTTTATTACGCAGAAATCACAAAAAGCGTCATGCTTTTTAGCGATGCCATTCACATGTTATCTCATGTCGCCTCTTTATTGGTATCTTATATAGCAATACTATTGGCAACAAGGTTGAAAAATGGAGAATATTACGAGAATTTGGCGGCACTCATTAACGGTATTGGATTATTGGTATTTACAGGATTTATTTTCCAAGAGGCCTATATTCATATGCTTCATCCAAATACAATAACTTTGGGAATGGCCTTTTATACGGCCATCTTTGGATTGGTTATTAATTTATTAACGGCTTTTATCTTATCAAAATCAGGGGTAGAAGACATCAATACCAAAAGTGCTTTTTTACACATGTTGTCAGACACATTTTCATCTGTTTCCATCATTTTAGGTCTAATCATTATTTATTACACCAATTGGTTGTGGATAGATGTAGTCCTGAGTGTTGTGGTCGGAATAGTTGTTGGGAAATGGTCTTTTGGTTTAATAAAAGATTCCATTAAAAATTTAAGGCGGTTAAGAAAGAAAATCCATTATATTTCAAACATTCAAGAAATGGTTTAAGCGCAAATTTGAGTTCAAAAGTCTTATAAATTCGTTATTCCTGTTGATTTTTCTACTTTTGTATGAAATAGAATGTTGGATACATGAAATATTTCTCATTCAAAAACATAAAATATGAAAAACAAATACATCAAATGGTCGGTTATAACCCTTATCGCATTTACACTTCTTAGTTTTGTAAATGCTGGAGATTGGAAATCTTTCGAATCTAAATTATTCAAATTTAGAGTTGAGTTTCCAGATGTTCCAACCGAACAATCTCAAACCGTACCATCTGCTATTGGAGATTTGAAGATGAATTTTTACATGTATGATGCTTCATCGATTCCTAATTCTAAAGATGAAAATTTGGTTTACATGGTAAACTGTACTTCTTATCCTAAGGATAAAGTGAATTCGAATAATAAGGAGATGTTAAAAACATTTTTTGATGGAGCTGTAAATGGTGCTGTGGCGAATGTACAAGGAAAATTGATTTCTCAAAAAGACATAAATTACGGATTACATCCAGGGCGAGAAGCAAAAATTGATTTTCAAAATGGAACCGCAATTATTAATGTTAGATTGTATTTAGTGGCCAATAATATGTATATGATTCAAACGATAACCGAAACAAAAAAGGACAACAATGATTCTATTAAGAAGTTTATGGATTCTTTTAAAATTACGGAGTAATACATTTTTAAGACCAAAAAAAGCCACCTTTATGAGGTGGCTTTTTTTGGTCTTAAAAGATCTATTTAAAATTTCTTGATGAAAGAATCTTGAAATAATGTTTTTACTTCTTCAATTTTTTCTCGTGCATAATCTTCACCGAAATATCCATAAATCAATTTGTACAATTCTCCTTTATCTGTGGTTTCTGTAAGGATAAAAAGATCAACTTTTAATTGCATTCCGTTTTTCTTAGCAATATTTACAGCCTCTTGTAGAGATTTTTTCTCCTGATAAGCACCAAGTTGAATTGCAAATTTTTTGTTTCCAATTTTAATGGCATCTTCCAAACTAATGTCTTGGGCTGGTTCCACTACTGGACCTGCATCTAAAGTCATATTTTTACTCATTTGAGCCTTCGCTTTCTTTTCAGCTTGCATTTTGGCTTGCATTTTTGCTTTATCTTCGGCAACCATTCGCTTTTTTGTTGCTTGGGCCTCCATTTCAGCTTTTTTGATTTCAGCTTCAGCTTTAATCTTAGCCATTTCTTTTTGTTTTGCAGTCTCCTTAGTTAAATTAGTCTTAGTTTCGGCAACTTTATGTTTAGATTCCTTTTTAACTGGAACATTCATAACTTGAATGATTCTTATTTTTCCGTTCGTTATACCGTCATGAATAAAATCTAATTGTTCTGCGGCCGCTCTAGATAGTTCAAGTATGGCATCCGATCCTTCAGGAATACGGTCATTTATTTCAACAAAAATACTTTTACCGTTTTCAAGATTTTCAACTTCAACCATTGTTTTCATAGGTAATGTTTTATGAGCAGCACTTACTTTCGTTTTGTCATAAATATCACCACTTGCGGTTGGTCTTCCATGGTAAATGTCGTTGTAATAATTCAATTTCCCGGTTTGAGTATCTCCAATTTCTTGGGCCGAAACCACTGTTAAGGCTAGGCAAGAAAAGAATAATGTAATAGATTTTAACATTTGTGTTTATTTTGGGGTGTTCTTTTAATAGATTGTAATCATAATTTAGAATATTTTCGAGAAAAATCCTAAAATACCAATTGTAATATCCAAGATTCAAGCCATAAATCAAAAAATTGATTAAAATTCAAGAATAAAAGACCGAATCTAGTCACAATCTCGTGCAAAATTACGAATTTTGTGGATGTAAACATAACGAGTTGTATGAATTTCCAAGAAGTATTTGAGCGTTATAACTGGGATGATCTTCAAAAAAAAATATATAGTATCACCGAAGATCAAGTTAAACGTGCCCTTTCTAATGAGCATAGAACAATTGACGATTTTGTGGCCTTAATTTCTCCAGCGGCTCAGCCGTTTTTAGAAGAAATGGCTCAGCTTAGTCATCAAAAAACTGTTGAGCGTTTTGGTAAAGGTATTCAAATGTATGCCCCAATGTATTTATCGAATGTTTGTGAGAACATTTGCACGTACTGTGGTTTTTCAATGAATAATAGAATTAAACGTCGAATACTCACCGATGCCGAAATAGTAGAAGAAGCCAAAGCCATAAGAGATTTAGGTTTTCAACATATTTTACTTGTTACAGGTGAGGCGAATCGAAAAGTTGGAGTACCGTATTTAAAAAATGCCATTAAATTGGTAAAACCTTTTTTTGCGAATATTACAATTGAAGTTCAACCTCTATTAGAAGACGAATACAAAGCGTTGAGTGAAGAAGGTTTGAATGCCGTTTTGGTATATCAAGAATCTTATCACAAAGAAACTTATCAAGAATATCATACCCGAGGGAAAAAGTCTAATTTCGATTTTCGATTAGATACGCCAGACCGTTTAGGGAAGGCAGGTGTTCATAAAATAGGATTGGGTGCATTATTTGGTTTGGAAGATTGGAGGGTAGAGGCTTTCTTTACCGCCTTACATTTAAATTACCTCGAAAAAAAATATTGGCAAAGTATCTATTCTATTTCCTTTCCTAGAATTAGACCACATGAAGGTGATTTTGAACCTAAAGTGGTTATGACAGACAAGGATTTAGTACAACTTATTTGTGCGTATAGATTATTAAATCAGGAATTGGAATTGTCAATTTCTACCAGAGAATCCGAAATATTTAGGGACAATATCATTAAGTTAGGAATAACAAGTATGAGTGCCGAATCTAAAACGAATCCGGGTGGTTATACTGTAGATAAACAAAGTTTGGAGCAATTTGAGATTTCAGACGAGCGCACGACCAAAGAAATATCCGATATGTTATACAGTAAAGGTTATGAACCTGTATGGAAAGGTTGGGATTTATCTCTCCAAAATCAGGAATAAATATGATAGGCCTACTTTTACGAGTAGGCTTTTTTGTTGCTAACCTTTTTACCTTTCTAATGTTTAGATTATATTTAAAAAAAACATTGGTTTATGATTCAAAAGTGTACATAAATCGCAATTTATTTGGAGATAAATGTAACTATTGATCAATTCAATCGTGTATATAAAAAACTAGCATGATAATTATGGATAAAATAAAAATAAAATAATGAGCGAAAGTATTTTAGAAATAAACAATTTAAGCAAACGGTTTGGCGCTGTAAAAGCGGTTACCAATCTAAGCTTTAGCATAGAAAAAGGGAATATTTATGGAATATTAGGTCCAAACGGAAGTGGAAAATCGACCACTCTTGGAATTGTGCTTAATGTTGTGAATAAAACTGAAGGTGAATTTGTTTGGTTTAACGGAAAATATTCTCATCATGAAGCGCTTAAAAGGGTAGGAGCCATTATTGAAAGACCAAATTTTTACCCTTTTATGTCGGCCGAAAAGAATTTAAGATTGGTTTGCGATATAAAAGAAGTACCATATTCTAGAATAGATGAAACCTTAGAGTTGGTGGGGTTGCTTTCTCGAAAAACATCAAACTTTTCTACGTTTTCGTTGGGAATGAAACAAAGACTTGCCATTGCATCAGCTTTGTTGAGTAACCCTGAAGTATTAATTCTCGATGAACCTACCAATGGTTTAGATCCGCAAGGAATTCATCAAATTAGGGAAATCATTACAAAAATCGCAAGTTTAGGAACCACAATCCTATTAGCTTCTCATTTATTGGATGAAGTTGAGAAAGTTTGTACTCATGTTCTAATTATTCGTAAAGGAAAAAAAATATATGCAGGTTCAGTGAATGACATGTCCAACAAACTAGGTTATTTTGAACTTAACGCAAAAGATAAAGATTTACTTATGTTCCATTTAAAACAAAGTGGAAACTTTTCTGAAATTAAACTAGAAAACGATTATGTAAAGGCTATTCTTCAAAATGAAACTTCCAGTGCAGAGCTAAATAAATTTTTAATCGAAAACGATGTCGTTTTATCTCATTTAATCCATAAAAATGAAAGTTTAGAATCGAAATTTTTACAATTAACTTCAGAATCAATATAACATGAAAAGATTATTAAAAATAGAATTTACGAAGTTAATGAGTAACCGCTCAAGTAAATTATTGGTGTTCGCCTATTTTGGTTTATTGTTAAGTTTGGCCTTTTTGTGTTTGGTGAAACTCAATTTGGGCTTTATTACCTTCGATTTTGTGGAACAGGGTCTTTTTGAATTTCCATTGATTTGGCATGTGAACACGTATGTAGCATCTTATTTAAAAATATTTTTAGCCATTGTTATTATTTCAATGATTTCGAGCGAATATAGTTATAAAACCTTGAAACAGAATTTGATTGATGGTTTGAGTAAACAAGAGTTTTTAAACTCTAAGTTTTACATGATACTAGCCTTATCACTTATCTCAACTGTTTTTGTTGCCTTATTGTCTTTAATTTTAGGGTCGGTTTATTCAATAGATACATCTATAGAATCCATTTTATCGGACATCATGTTTATTCCTGCCTTTTTTGTTGAATTGGTAGGATTTTTTACCATTTGCATGTTTTTAGGATTCCTCATAAAACGATCGGCTTTTGCCTTGGGATTTTTAATCTTACTCTACATTTCAGAAGTCGTGTTGAATGGTGTATTAAGCTTGTCTAGTATGTCTTATGATACCAAACATTTAGTATTAGATCTCTTACCAATGAATGCTATTGGAGATTTAATCATTAGTCCATTTTCTAGATTAGAAGTTGTGCAAGATATTAGAAATAATATTGGAGATAAGGCTGTTATAGATTATCATGTACCTATTAAAAGTATGGCTATTACAGTATTTTGGACGGTTATTTGTTATTTTATGTCGTTAAATTTATTGAAAAAACGAGATTTATAACCCTTATAATTTTACATTTGTCATTGAAAAAAAGAAGTAAAATGATTTGTCTTAAATTATTTTACTTCTTTAATGTAAGATCGATATAAGAAATGGGTACGTCAAAATATCATTCTCAATAACAATCGAGATGCTATATTTTCTTACTGTGAACTCGCGGTTCTTTATGATTTTAATAAAACACGTTTTAAATGGATTTTAAAACCACCATTAACCAATATGTTTCAGAATATAAGCCAATATTAATCTATTGTTTAAAATGGATTATTTTATCTCTTGCTGTTGGAATTTTAAGTGGGTCTGCTTCGGCATTGTTATTGGTGTCATTAGAATTTGCTACAGATGTTAGAGAACACAATTTATGGATTGTAGCTCTATTGCCTCTTGCGGGGTTGGTTATCGGATTGCTCTATCATTATTTTGGTCAGGATGTCGTTAAAGGAAACAATCAGATTTTGGATGAATACCATGAGCCTCAAAAACGGATTCCAATAAAAATGGCGCCTTTTGTGCTTATTGGTACATTTCTAACGCATTTATTCGGGGGGGCTGCTGGTAGAGAAGGTTCTGCTGTTCAAATGGGAAGTTCTATTGCCGATCAGTTTTCAAGATTTTTCACAATAAATGCATTAGATCGAAAAATCCTACTAATCATTGGAATAAGTGGAGGTTTTGCTTCTGTTTTCGGAACGCCTTTAGCTGGAGCTATTTTTGCACTCGAGGTTTTGGTTATTGGACGTATGCGTTACGAAGCCATTTTGCCAAGTATTTTAACGGCCATTTTTGCACACCTTACTTGTCATCTATGGAATGTTCATCACACCATATATTCTATTCCAGAAGTGCCAGGAATTGAGTTTTCGGGCGTGTTTTGGAGTATTTTTTGTGGAATTATTTTTGGTTTAGCCGCTATTCTATTTTCTAAAACAACACATTATTTCTCTCATATTTTTAAAACTAAAATTGCTTATCCACCATTAAGACCATTTATTGGAGGAATCATTATTGCCATTGTTGTATTTTTTGTTGGACAAAGGTATTTGGGGCTTGGTGTTCCAATTATTGAATCTGCCTTTGATTCTCAACTTTGGTATGGCGATTTTTTTATTAAACTGCTTTTTACCGCCTTTACTTTAGGAGCTGGTTTTAAAGGAGGAGAAGTCACGCCATTATTTTTTATTGGAGCCACTTTAGGTAATGCACTCTTTTTGTTTGTCCCTCTACCTATGGCTTTGTTGGCTGGAATGGGATTTGTTGCCGTTTTTTCTGGAGCAACAAATACACCAATCGCATGTATTTTTATGGGAATTGAGTTGTTTGGCGCAAAAACAGGCGTGTACCTCGGAATTTCTTGTATTGTAGCTTACCTAGCATCAGGACATAGTGGAATTTATTCTTCACAAGTAATTGGTAGTCCAAAAAATCAGATTTTGGAGTTAAAATCTAGGTTTTTGAGAAATCTATAGATAATCTTACTTTTTATAGAGTTCAACTGCTTTTTCTTGAGCAATAGAAGAATCAATTTCATAAAAATAATTCAGTTGCCACTTTTGAGTTCTTTCAGCTAGTTTGCTAGATACAATATCCCAACTGGGGTAAACACGAAAACCTCTTTTACCTTCTTTTCTTTCAGTAGAAAGAATTCCTTTTCTTATTAAAATGGCTTTTGGAAAAACAAATTGGCCATATCTATTTTCCATTTTTGTATTTACAATTAAAAAATCAAAAGAATCATTTTCGTGAAAAGGTTCAATGGGGTTGTTTTTGTTTCTTTTCCAGAAGGTTACAAATTGCCCAATCTTTTTTGGTGTTAATTTAGAATTTCTACTCAATAGTTGTAATCCATTTAATGCAAAGCGACTTGCGAAATAATCTTGACTTTCAGTTTCGTTTTCGAATTCGGTCATTTTCATTTCACATGGATCATATATGCTTTGTTTTATTTGAAAAAGCGTTTTGTTAGATTCTAGGCTCATGTTTTTCTTTGAGGTTATTAAACCATTTGTAATATGTTCTCTAAATGAATTATTGTAATAGAATTTTTAAGGCATTCAGATAATCTTGATTATTTGTAATGTTGTTATGTTTTTGATTTTCTAGCGTGATGAGATTTATTTTGTTGTGACTCTGTTTCAATTTTAATGATGCTGAATAATCAATAACTTGGTCTTGAGTGCCATGAAATATTGTAATGGGCATATTACAATGCTTTAAGTATGTATTGGTATCAAACTTATATTTTAGAATAAAAGTTGGTATCCAAGAATAATTCTGACGCATCATATCTGTTAAACTAAAGTATGGAGCTTGTAAAATAAGTTGAGAAGGCTGATTTGTTGAAGCTAATTTTGCAGCCAAACCAGAGCCTATAGAATAACCTAAAATAATGATATTCTCTTCTTTATATTTGGTTTTCATGACGTCGTAAACCAATTGATTATCCGAGAATAATTGATCTTGACTGATAATACTTCCTTCACTTTTTCCAAAACTTCTGTAATCTAGAATAAAAACATCATAATTTAAAGCTGTATAGGTGTTTGCAACATTACCCCAAGTGTTTAAAGCGCCTGCATTTCCATGTAAATAAAAAATAAGCCCTTTTGATTCATTTGCTTTAAACAATAATCCATTTAATATCTTATCATCTATTGTTTTGAAGTTTAATTCTTCAAATTTTGATTCAAATTCAAATGTATGCGATTTGTCTAGTTTGTAAGGAAAGAAGATTAGTTTTTCTTGAAAAGAAAAAAGGCAAATACATATGAGAATGTAAATACCTGTAATAACTATTAATAAACGAATTAGTCGTTTCATTACTTTTTATAAAAATATTCAAATACAGTAGAATAGAATACAAAGTTAATGAATCTTGAAAATTAATCTATTAACTCAATGAGTTTCGTTTTAAGAAATCAAAAAATCGGTCTTTATTTCCATCAGAAATAGGAAGAAAAATGTCATTAAAAATGACTCTGTTTCGTTCTACTTTTTCTACGGCATCTAAATTTACAATATAAGATCTGTGAATCCTCATAAACTTGTTTTCGGGAAGTTTTTCTATTACTTTCTTAAAACTAGTAAGAATGAGTACTGGATGTTTTTCTCCTTTTAAGTAAATCTGGATATAGTCTTTTAAACCTTCAAAATATTGTATTTCATCAAATTTAATACGCCTTATTTGGTAATTGCTTTTCACAAAAACATAATCTCTTTCCCATTCAATATCTTTTTCGGGAACCAAGTCAGCGTCTTCTTTTACCGATTTAGAAATGAGTTTTTCTATGCTATCATTAAAATCATTTAACGAAAATGGTTTCAAAAGATAATCGTCGGCATTTACTTTGTAAGAGTCTACGGCATATTCGGTAAATGCAGTTGTAAAAATAAGTTTAAACGAAAAATCCATTTTTCTAGCCATTTTCGCCAATTCCATTCCACTTAGTTGTGGCATATTAATGTCAAAAAAGACCAAATCAATGTTATTCTCTTGTAAAAACTTTAGAGCATCCAAACCGTTTGAAAATACTTTCAATAAATTCAAATGTTCATTTTGTTCTATATATTTAACCATTTGCTTTTGAGCTAATGGTTCATCTTCGGCTATAATGCAATTCCATTTTGTCATAATGTGATGGTTAAATTAGTTTGATACTCATGATCGTTTTCAATAACGTCTAATGTATACTTGTTGTTGTAAAGTAGATTTAATCTCGACTTTAAGTTTTCTAATCCAATTGAAACGTTGTCGTGTTTTTCAACAGTTTCTTTATACTTTGAATTAACAACAGAAAAATGAAGCATACTTTTAGAAGTACTTAAATTTATAGAAATAAAATCGGTATCACGTCCCCCAATGCCATGTTTAAAAGCATTTTCTATCAAAACAACTAGCAGGAGTGGGGCAATAGTCCGTTTTGGGTTATTATTATTGAGTTGTAACTTAAACTCTAAATTATCTGGTGTCCTGAGAATCATTAGATCACAATAATGCTGAATAAATTCAATTTCTTTATCCAGTAAGACATCTTCTTTTTCCGATACATTTAAGACATAGCGCATTAATTTACTTAAATCTAGAACGGTATTTTTAGCTTGTTCGGTAGAAATATCTATCAAATAATGAATAGAATTTAAGGTATTGAAAAAGAAATGAGGTTGAATCTGATATTTTAATAATTCGTTTTTGGATTTCAAATATTCGGCTTCTATGTCTTTACGTTTACTTTCTTCCTGTATTGCTTTTTTTCCATATTTAATTCCAATGGCAGCAAACATGGCTAAAAATTGAAATACAATATATGCTATGGAAACTTTTCTTGAGTAAAAACGGCCATGATTGCGTTCTAATGCGTGAGCAAATTCCCTTTTTCCTTTTCTGTTGGTCTTGTATTTATTATTTTTCTTATTATGAAAAAATGTGTGAAAATCTTTATCCAAATTTTCGGGCACAATGGAGTCTCCATAGTTCATTTGAAATTCCTTTAGGAGAACTTCTTTTTCATATTTGTAATAGTCCAACTTTGCTCTTTGGTAGTAAGAACTATTTCCAATAAGCACAAATAAGGTGATCAATAACGCGTTTATACTGATGTATTTTAGAAGTTTTTTGCTAAATAAAAAACGTTCTACCAAGTATAAATAATTGAAATAAAATACCAAAAGCGCTACCAAAGGCCCTAAGATTCTCAATAATATTTGAGAAATAGAAGAAAAGTCTGTATGCCCAAAATTAAATGGAATACACAACAATATACCCGATATTAATATATGGGGTAGAATTTGGTATAATGTTTTAGAGCCTTTTTTCATATGAGGATTATTCCTTGTTAACAATTGTTTCAATTGTATTAACAAATGTATTTAGAAATTCACTACAAAAAAAAACAAATGGATTTATCCTATTGGATTCTCTACAAATACGTTGTTTTTATGGATTAATTTTTGAATAAATGGATGTCATTTTAAATTTAGAGGCAAATTTTTGAAACTTATTCATCACTTTTCCATCATACTTTCTAAAGAAATAATCAAATTCTGAATTCATTAAAATGATAAATCCTTCTTTGGATTCTGTGTCGTAATACATAGTTGATCTAAATCCATCTTTCTTATGTTGCAAACGATAAATACCTTTTTCGTAATCGTGTTTTTCAAAAACTGCACATGAAGAGAATGGTGTATCCTTTATTTTTATTACAGG
This sequence comes from Flavobacteriales bacterium, assembly GCA_049607525.1. Classification (GTDB taxonomy): domain Bacteria; phylum Bacteroidota; class Bacteroidia; order Flavobacteriales; family CAJXXR01; genus JBMYYR01. The sequence goes on along the minus strand of JBMYWP010000019.1, from coordinate 50,017 downwards.
TGTCAAAAACGACTCAAACTCTCTTTCTTTTATGTCTATAGAATTTGGAAGTTCTTTATTTTCGAAGATTTCTAGAACAAGTTGTGCATATTCTTTTGCACTCATCCACATTCCAAAACCTGATGGATTTGGATAGCTTAAGGCATCTTTAGCCTTCCATTTGGAATAATCGTATCCAAGAGCACGCTCATGTCGTGGTATTTCGAAACCATTTGTTCTATAAGGAGATTTTATTTGAGGTAGGATGTATGTGTTTAAGTATTCGCCAAAAGATTGACCCGAATTCTCCTCTATTAAATATTTTGCAATGACAAATCCACCCTCGGAATATCGGTATGATTTGAGCGGCGTTTGGAAATTGTGAATTTTCTTTTTACCAGTAAGTTTAGACCCTTTCAACAAATCGAGCGTAGATATTTCGATGTTTTCTTTTAATGGTTCAAACGTTGGTCTATTAATTCCTCCACTATGATTCAATAACTGATTGGGAAGCGTTTTATGGTGTTTTGTTAACACAGACTCTCTTAGTTTATATCCTTTTATTTGTTCGTTGATAGGTTTGTATTTAGAAACAGTTTTGTCAGAAAAGGTTCTCATTAAGGCTAAACCAGTAAATATTTGATTTACTTTTCCGACCTGAAATTTAGTATTTGGTGTCACTTTTTGATCCTTTTTATATTCTAAAGAACCAAAAGTGTAGGAATAATCTATTTTTCCATCTTTAATAAAAACAATTTGAGCTCCAGGTATATGATACCAACTCATCCAAAAATTCATTTTCTTTTTAAAGGCTTTTGTATTTTGAGCAGATCCAGAATGGATTCCAAATCCAATAAGAAATATTACAATGGAAATAAGTTTCATGTCAATAGTTTTTTCAAATATAATCGGAATACTTAGGTTTAGTAAATAAAACCACAAAATTTAAAAGAATATGTAAAACCATTTAACATGCCTTTAGTATATGAATAAAACCATACACGTTTAATTGTGGAGTAATCTTATTTAAACAAAAAAAGATGCAGTTTAAAGGCTGCATCTTTTTCAATAGTTCTTTAGATAAATTATTTAGAAACGTTTACTTCCAGAAAATTCCATAGCTTCTCCTTTTCCAAAACCATAACTAATTCCAAAAATTATTCTTCGACCTCTTTCACTTAAACTACTTAAACTGTTTTGTGTATCTCTAAACTCCAGAGCCCGTCTTCTTGTTTCAAAAACATCTCTAACACTTAGGTTCACAATAACCTTTCCTTTCATTATTTTTTTTCGTAATCCTAAATTCATAAAAGATGTTGCAAGTGTATTCCCTTGAACAGTTTTATATCTCGAACGTAAATTTCCAGTGAATTCAACATCTAAATGTTTTGGCAATTTTAACTTTAAGGTAATTTTTGACGTCCATCGACTTCCGGTAAAATCAAAATTCTGATTGTCAAAAGATCCTGTTCTGTTAAAATGATTCAAATTAAAATCGGCTAAAACCACTATTCTTTTAGAGGGTGTTATTTTAACGTTCATTTCAACACCAGTAGTCGTGTTTTTTCCAATATTTTCGGGTTGCCTTGTGGTTATGTTGTTTTCAAACGTTCTAATCGATTCTATAACATCTGTTGTTCTTCTTTGGTATACACCAAAATTCAAAGAATATTTCTTTTGGATGTAAATACCCGTTAGTTCTAATGAATTGGTGTATTCCGGGTCTAAATTCGGATTTCCGGTAGAAATATTGTAATTGTCTCTAAAGCTAAAAAACGGATTTAAATCCCACAAAGAAGGTCTAAAAATACGTCTAGAATAACCAAATTGGAATGACAACTCGTCGGATGTTTTGTATGAGGTATGAAAACTAGGGAAGAAGTTGGTGTAATTTGTGTTTTTCTTTTGATTATTGTTTTTCAATTCGGTTTTAACATCTGTGTTTTCAACCCTTAATCCTGCTTTTAAACCCCAAAGTGTTCCATCATAAGATCCTGTTATATAACTACCAAAAACATTCTGATTAAACTCAAAAACATTGGTAAAGTTAGAATCTATCACAAAGGTTCCGTCTTGTAAATTGTTTACTTCATAGTCGTTAGACACATCATTATATACATATTGCATTCCTGTTTCAATTTCAAAATCCTCTAAAAATGGATGCGTATAGTCTACTTTTAGGGTGTTCTCTAATTCTTTAAATTTGGTTGAAGTTCTTTGAAATGCATCTTCACTATCTCCAGTAATGCGTTTATTTTCAAAATCTGAATGTTTGTCTTTTCCAAAATATGAACCAATGGCACTTATCAATAAACTCTGTTTTTTATTGCGCTTAAAATCTTTTTTATATTGAAGTTCATATTGCCACTTAGGATTTGTTGCATCAGTTATTTCATTTCTGTCCCATGAATTTTGTGGAGATGAAGCGTTTGTTAGATTATAAATATTTTCAGATCCTTCGGCCTCTTTTTCGTATGCAAAGTTTCCTGAAAGTGTAATAATATTTCTTTTGTTTAAATGGTAATCGGTTCCTAATACAATGTTATAAAATTCTTCATTTTTATCACTTTCGCCATCTGTTGTTAATTTCGAGTTAGTGGAAAAATCTTCATTTGTAGATTCACTTTCACGTAAAAAAGTTCGGTATCCAATTCCGATTTGAGAAAAGAAATTGAATTTTTCGGTACGTTTATTTAAACTTAAACCAATACTATGATTATTTGGATATCCTGTATTTAATGTGATCGAACCATTAATACCCTTCTTTTCTTCTTTTTTAAGAACAATATTAATAATCCCAGACGTTCCTTCGGCATCATATTTCGCAGATGGATTTGTAATCACTTCAATACGTTCAATCATATCTGCAGTTAATGAACCCAGTGCATTTCCACCATTACTCAGAATAACAGAAGGTTTTCCGTTTATTAACATTTGTACCCCAGAACTACCGCGTAAACTAATCTGACCTTCAATATCCACATCTACAGAGGGCACATTGTTTAATACTTCTAAGGCACTTGCACCTTGACTCGTTAAATCTTTTCCTACATTAAAAACGCGTTTGTCAACTCTAAAAGTGGTTTGAGATTGTTCAGTTTCTAATTCTACAGTACCCAACATTTTATTATCGGGTCCTAATAAAATGTTTCCTAGTGCAATTTTTGAATTCTTATTTTCAAAATCGGATATTGTTTTGGTTTCGTAACCTATGAAGCTTATTTCAAATTCTACCAAAGTTGCGTTTATCTGAAGCTCAAAATAACCATCAACATTTGTGGTTGTACCTTCTAATACAGTTTTGTTTGTTTTGTTTTTTGCAACAATTGTGGCAAATTCTATAGGCGAATTGGTTGCTTTATCTAGTATTTTTCCTGTAACTTCAATGCTGTTTTGACCTTTGGTGAAAAAGGGAAATAAAGTAAGTAATATGATTATGATTCTTCTTACAGACATAATTTTTTGAATTTTGTTTTGTACAAAACTAGATTAGGTTTTTGTGGTTCTTTAAATAATTCTGTAAACAACCTAAATAATACATCAAACAACAATACACATTTTTTATTTAGGTTACTTATTAAATTATGTATTGTCGATGAGCATAAAAAATAGGTTGATTAAAGATACTTATCTTTGTTATTAAGAATTTAGAATACCTTTGTTTTACAACACGTTTTTATGAAATTACAAAAACATCACATCCAAGAATTCTTATATCAAATTGTAATTCATGTTGTATTATTTGTGTTTTATGCATTTGATAGACATGAGGAATCTTGTTCTGAACAACAGTTTGCCTTTTTTATGAATTATATTGTTGCCGCTGGTTTTATTAATTACCTTTTGGTTCCAATCTATTTATACAACAAGCAATATATTAAGTTTGGAATCGGGCTGGTCTTAACTATTACCTGGGTAATTTTAATAGAAGAATTGTATTTGGAACATGTTTATTTCCCTGGAACGATGCGTGCAAAAATATTTAATGATGTTTTTTATTGTCTCTTAGATGTTTTACCAATCATTACCATTTTGGTTGGATTTAAATTTGCTTGGGATGCCCATTGGAATCGAAAAAAAATAGAACAATTAAGTCAGTTGATGCAAGAAAGTGAACTACAGTTTCTGAAAACTCAAATAAACCCTCATTTCTTGTTTAATAACCTTAATAATATCTATGCTTTTGCTGTAGAACAGTCTCCAAAAACTCCCGATATAATCCTTGAATTATCTTCGGTTCTCAGGTATATGTTGTACGAAAGTCAAGACAAAGAGGTTGTTTTGGCAAAAGACGTTAAACATTTAAGAGATTATACCAATTTAAACACACACCAATTTGACGATCGAGGAATCGTAAAATTTAATGAAGAGGGGCGTTTGGGATCTGTAGTTATTGCTCCTCATTTGCTTGTTATGTTTGTAGAAAATGCTTTTAAACACAGTTCTTCCAGTATTTTAAATGATGTTTTTATAAAAATTGATATTAGGTTAGAGGATGATGGAACGTTTACTTTTAAGTGTAAAAATAGTTTCCAAGAAGAAAGTAATGTTCAACAATTGTCAGAAGGTATTGGTTTGGCCAATGTTAAAAAGCGTTTGCAATTGCTCTATCCAAATGCACATAAACTAGACATAAAAACGGAAGAAAATTTGTATTCCGTTGATCTAACAATAAAATTGAACCCAATAAAGTAGTCTTATGAATTGTATCATTATTGAAGACCAAACCCCAGCTCAAAGATTATTAAAAGGTTATATAGAATCTGTTCCTGAATTCGTTCTAAAAGGCGTTTTTTCTAATGCGATAGATGCAATGATGTTTTTAAAAACGAATAAAATTGATGTTATATTTTTGGATATTCATTTACCCAAATTGTCTGGAATAGAGTTTTTAAAAACAGTAAACACAAATTCAAAAGTAATATTAACTACCGCTTTTTCTGAATATGCACTTGAAAGTTATGATTTTGAGGTAGTGGATTACCTTCTGAAACCTTTTTCGTTTCAACGGTTTTTAAAATCGATTGAAAAATTGGTGAAAACGAGCCCTGTAATTCAGGCTAAAGAGAAAGTGAATCAGATTTTTATTAAATCGGGTTATGAGTATGTGAAAATAAATTTGGATGAAATATTATTCATAAAATCCGATGGCGATTATACAGAAATTGTCCTTGAATCAAAAAAATATTTATCATCACAATCTCTTAAACAATGGAAAGATTTCTTAGAATCTACAGTGTTTACACAAATTCATAAATCATATATAATAAATGTAAATGTTATCGAAAAAGTTTTAGGAAATCAGATTTTTATTGAAAATCAACATGTTTTACCTATTGGTAGGGCATATAAAGAAAGCTTTGTTAACAGATTTATTTCGTCAAAAGGGTTTATGAATTGATGTTTTCAATGTAATGTTTATCCCAATCCAAAAAAAATGTCTAGATTGAAATATGAAAACACTCATTGTTCATATCAATAGTAAATCACATACCATTCAAACCGATAAAAATTATTCCATTTTATCCATTTGTAAGCGAAATAATATTCCTGCGCCACATTCTTGTTTTGAAGGACGATGTGGCTTGTGTAAAGCAAAGTTAATAACAGGAAATGTAAAAGGACAAGTTCTGAGAATAGAAAATTCTAAGCGTTCAATTTTAACCTGTCAATCAAAAATGGCGAGTGATTTATTAGAAATTGAGTATTAATATAATAAATTATATATATTAAGATAAAATAAATATAATTAAAGCATTGTACAATATTTTCTATTGAGCCTTGTTATTATTTGTAAATCATTAATATTTTAACACGATGAATACTATATTCAATACTTTATTTATCACTCTTTTCTTCTTCTTCTTTAATTTTGGTGCAAATGCACAAGATTTTGAACATAGTTGGGCTTTTGGTTTTGGGAACTCTGACTATAATGAGGCCACCGAAATTGTAACCGATGATGTTGGAAACGTTTATATTGTTGGCCAAATAAGCGATAGCATAGATTTTGATCCTGGATTTGATGAACAAATAATGTTCTTTGAGGATACTGTTTCTTACATCCAAAAACTCAATGAATATGGAGAATTAATTTGGATAAAAACAATTGATGTAAACATTGTTAATATAAAAATTGATGAAGATGATAGGATTGTGCTCTCTGGAAATTTTACAGGAATAAAAGATTTTAATTTAGGATCTGGAACATCTGAAATGAATGCCGAAAATGGGGGTTCTTTTTTGTTAAAGCTCGATGCAAATGGAACATTTATTTGGTCGAAACAATTTGGAGTTAATGGAAGTTGTACCATCCGACATACGGTTGTTGATTATGATAATAATTGGTATGTGGTTGGGGAATTTAGTGGGAGTCCAAACTTCAATACAGGTGTTGGAGACGATAGTCTATCCGTAAATAATGGTAGGATATTCATTTTAAAAACTAATGCGTTAGGCGAGTTTGAATGGGTAAAACAAATGGATGGCATAGTTTCTATTCATGGTGTAAAATCCGATTTATTTGGGAGTATTTTCCTAACAGGATCATTTACACTTTCGTGTGATTTTGATTTAGATGTAAATGAGCATATCGTTTCGGCTACTGGGTTTAGTTTTAGTGATGCCTTTATTCTTAAACTAAACGTTGATGGAGAATTTCAGTGGGTTAGAACCTTTGGGAATAATTTAATAGATATAGGATTTGATATTACAACAGATTTTGAAGGTAATTGTATTGCAACGGGAGTGTTTCATGGTGAAGTTGATTTTGATCCAAGTTCTGATTCTACAATTCTTAATGCTCATTCTTCTACGAATCAGTTTGTTGTAAAATATAATGATTTAGGAGAATTTCAATGGGCAAAGAGTATTGAAAGTCCAATGGATAACTCCAATTCAGGAGGTACATTGATTCGTTCTGATTTTTATGGCGATATTTATGCTGTAGGTTACTTCTTAGATTCTATAGACATTGATCCAGGAAGTGCAGAAATGATTTTAGATCCAGGTGAAGGGAGAGATGTTTTTATTCAAAAATTTAATGGCAATGGAGAGTTTGAATGGGCTAAGCAAATAGGAAATCAAGTTTCAACTCGTGCCATCCATATTGCCATAGACAATTATAGAAACTTCTATACTTTGGGTTATTTTAAAGATACTTTGAGTTTTGAAGGCAGTTCACAAAATATAATATCGTCAGATCATAAAGATATTTTTGTACAAAGAATACAGCCTTGTTATTCCGAAGAAATCTATAATGCTACTTCTTGTTTTGATTACGAGTGGATTAATGGAGTTATTTACAATGAAAGTACAACCCTTCCTAAAATTGTATTTCCAAAAGGCGCGGCTAACGGTTGTGATTCTATAGTTCGGTTGAATTTAGAAATTACAGGTTCTTCTGTTGATTTATCTACCCAGGTAAATGGACAAACCATTTCGTCTAATGCATCAGGTGTTTCTTATCAATGGTTAAATTGCAATGATGATTATTCTGTTATTCAAAACGAAACCCAATCATCGTTTACTTCAAATATTCAAGGTTATTTTGCTGTAGAAATTAGCGACAATGATTGCATAGATACTTCAGAGTGCATTTATTTAGAAACTATTGGTTTGGTTGAAGAAGAATCTAATGCATTGGTTTCTATTGTTCCTAATCCATCTTCTTCAAATGTTGTTACCCTATATTTATATGAAGAATTTGAATTTGTAATAATAAAATTATTTGATAGTTTGGGTAAAGAACTAAGTGCTTCTTACTACCAAAATGCCAAAGAAATTGAATTTAACTTAAACAATAATTCAGGATTGTATTATGTTGAAATAGACTGTGGTAATGGAAAGTTGATTAGAAAAAAGCTATTAAAATTATAATTCAAGTTAGAAAATAGTGGACAAAAAAATAGCCTCCGAGAGTCAATCGGAGGCCTGAAATAGATATAAAAATCAATATAGTTTAAAGCGTTAAACTATCTCTTTTGCTTAATACGAGCTTTCTTACCTGTTAATCCACGTAAGTAGAAAATACGTGCACGACGTACTTTACCTCTTTGGTTAACTTCAATTTTCTCGATGTTTGGAGAGTTCACCGGAATGATTCTCTCAACAGAAACGTTATTCGAAATTTTACGAACAGTAAATGTTTCAGTAGTTCCTTGACCTCTTCTTTGAAGAACAGTTCCTTTAAACAACTGAATTCTTGTTTTTTCACCTTCTTTAATTTGGTAGTGCACAGTAATTGTGTCTCCAGCACCAAACTCAGGGTGATCAGCCTTCTTTACGTAAGTATCTTGTACGTAGCGAATTAAATCCATAATGGTTTTTGTTAGTTGTTCAACATTCACATTGTTGCGCCAGCGGTTGAACAGTTAATAATAAATTGAAGTGCAAAGATAGTAATATTTTTGGGTTCTATCTTTTTCCATTCAAATAAAATCTAAAAAGCATCAATAATATAAACTATTGATGCCTTTATAAATTGTATTCCTAAGAATTAAATTATCCTAAAAATGGATATTTAAAATCTCTTGCTGGAACAAAAGTTTCTTTAATTGTACGTGGAGAAACCCAACGTAACAAGTTTAAGATAGAACCAGCTTTATCATTTGTTCCAGAAGAACGCGCTCCTCCAAATGGTTGTTGAGATACAACAGCTCCAGTAGGTTTGTCGTTAATATAGAAGTTACCAGCACAATTTTCTAATGCCTTACTTGCCGATTCAATTACGAAACGATCTGTAGCAAAAAGAGCACCAGTTAAAGCATAATCCGAAGTATTGTTCACCATTTCAAGCGCTGCATCAAAATCATCGTAAACGAAAATTGTAATAACAGGACCGAATAATTCAGTGTACATTGTTTCGAACTGAGGGTTTGAAGTTACGATTACTGTAGGTTCAATAAAGTACCCTTTAGATTTATCGTATCCACCACCTAAAATAATTTCAGCATCGTTTGCAGATTTTGCTTTGTCGATGTAAGATGTAATTTTATCAAAAGATCCTTCATGAATGACAGCATTTACAAAGTTAGAGAAGTCTTCAGGCGAACCAACTGTAATTTCTGAATGTTGTTTTTCTAGAATTGTTTTTACATCTCCCCAGATAGCCTTTGGCACATAAGCTCTAGAGGCAGCAGAACATTTTTGTCCTTGGAATTCGAATGCACCACGTGTAATAGCAGTTGCTACCTCAGCAGCATTTGCCGATTCGTGAGCAATAATAAAATCTTTTCCTCCAGTTTCACCAACAATTTTAGGATATGTTTTGTAATTGTGAATATTGTTTCCAATTTGTTTCCACAATTCTTTAAATACATAAGTAGAACCTGTAAAGTGTAATCCGGCAAAATCTGGACTAGCAAAAACTTCATTAGAAATTTCAACAGGGTCTCCATAAACAACATTAATTACTCCGTCAGGTAATCCAGCAGCCTTAAATAAATCAACAATAACTTGTGCCGAGTATACTTGAGCATCAGATGGCTTCCAAACAACAACGTTACCCATCATAGCTGGCGCTGCACAAAGGTTTGCTGCAATAGAAGTAAAGTTAAAAGGTGTAATTGCGTAAATAAAACCTTCTAATCCACGGTGTTCTAAACGGTTCCAAATTCCAGGAGCCGATTCTGGTTGCTCTTTATAAACTTGCATCATATAGTATGCATTGAATCTAAAGAAATCTATCAATTCACATGCTGCATCAATTTCTGCTTGCATGGCATTTTTAGATTGTGCCAACATGGTTGCAGCATTCATTCTCATGCGGAATGGTCCAGCTAATAATTCAGCACATTTTAAAAAGATAGAAGCACGGTGCTCCCAACTCGTGTTAGCCCATTGTTCTCTTACAGAAAGTGCATTTTCAATTGCCGCTTTTGCATGAGAAGCGTTTCCTTTATGGTAATGACCTAAAACGTGTGCATGGTCATGTGGAGGATTCATTTGACCTAATTCATTTGTTCTCACTTCTTCAGATCCAATATACATTGGAATGTCTAAAGTTGTATTTTTAAGTCTATTATATTCTGCTTGTAATTCTTCTCTTTCTGGTGATCCTGGAGCATAACCTTTTACGGGCTCGCAGCTTGGGTGTGGTACATTAAAAAATGCGTTTGACATATCTAAAGTATTTTGTTTAATTTTTCGAATGGCTAAGATACAAAATTAGCTAGAATACTAATAATTATACTTCGCAGAAATAAATGAATAAAAATTTCTTTTCACTATACAAAATGAGACCAGCATAGGCAAAAATATGAGCAAAAAAAAACCGAGCAAAAAGCTCGGTTTGGATAAAAAGTTGGGTTGTAAATTATTTTACGAATTTACCTGATCCAATATTGTTATTTCCTTTTCTAATGATGTAGAAGTAATTACCATTACTAAAGTTAGATACATCAATTGTATTTTCTCCAGAAACAATATTTGAAGAAGAAACTAAAACACCTCTCATGTTATAAACACGGAATTCAGCATTATCAGTCTCAATATTTACAAATAAGTTGTTAACAACTGGGTTAGGGTAAGTAGAGAATGTTTTTTCTACTTCATCAATTCCTACAGGATCTGCAGCCTCATTACAAGAAACATTATTTGTTAAATCAGCTTCAACAAATGCTAAGTTTTGTAATTCAATAAGCCCACAAACTCTGTTACCAGCACTACTTGTATCCATTACATTTACCATATCTTGATCTACAGGTACAAATGCAGGGTTAAACCATACTGTATCACCTAAATCTAATGGTTGAGATAAAAGTGCTCCATTCCAAGGAGATCCAGCTGCATTTGTAATACTATAAGGCCCTAAAGTTAAACGGTAGAAAACAGTATCTGTAATATCAATTTGTACTGTACCAGTATTGATCATAGCCAATTGCATAATAGCAGTATCACCAGCAGCATAAATCGTTTCAGTTGTAGGGTATGCTACAATAGTAGTAATGTCCTTTTGTGCTTGTGCGGCAAAAGTAAATAATGCAGCTAAAGAAAGTAAAACTTTTTTCATAAGAATTATAATTAATTGTTTGGTTTTTTTCTGTTCGTAAAAGTATTAAATAATCTAATGACATGATGATTTATTAACGTTTTTTTGATAAAAAATGTTAATAGTCGTCTCCATTTTTCATTAAACGTTGTGTTGTATAGTTTCTCCAGCGAGAAATCACCTCTTGCATATCTTCTGCAATTTCCGAGTCGAAATGCATCATCTCTTTGGTTACAGGGTGTGTAAAGCCTAAAGTTTTTGCATGCAGGTTCTGTCTAGGTGCAATTTTGAAACAGTTTTGTATAAATTGTTTGTATTTAGAAAAAGTAGTTCCTTTTAGAATACTATCTCCACCATATTCAGGGTCTCCAAATAACGGATGACCTAAATATTGGAAATGCACACGAATTTGGTGTGTTCTACCTGTTTCAAGTTTACATTCTACTAAAGTAGCATATCCAAATCTTTCAAGAACTTTATAATGTGTGACTGCATGTTTCCCTTCAGATCCATGATCATAAACAAATCTCAACTTTCGGTCTTTTCTGCTTCTACCAATGTGACCAGTAATGGTTCCTTCGTCTTCTTTAACGTCTCCCCATACTAGTGCAACATATTTACGGTCTGTAGTTCTGTTCGCAAATTGTGCCGATAAATCCATCATTGCGGCATCGGTTTTGGCAATTACCAAAATTCCAGAAGTCAATTTATCAATTCTATGTACCAAGCCTGGTCTTCCTTCATCAGATGATTCTGGAAGGTTTTTTATATGATACAATAAAGCATGAACAAGCGTACCTGAATAGTGTCCAAAACTAGGATGTACTACCATTCCTGCAGATTTATTTACAACCAGAAGAGTATCATCTTCATAGATGATGTCTAAAGGAATATTTTCAGGTATAATTTCTTTAGAGTGGACAGGGTAGGCTTTATTGAGGGTAATAACATCCTGTGGTTTAACCTTATAATTGGATTTTACAGGTTTGTCGTTTACAAAAATGAGACCTTGCTCGCAATATTTCTGAATTTTATTTCTTGAAAACTTTTCACGGCTTACATGATTAAGAATATATTTATCAATTCTAATCATGACAACTCCTTCTTCAACAACCATTCTTTCGTGTTCGTGAAGCGATTCTATTTCTTTATTATCTTCAGACATAATTTCTTGTTAAGATTTTAATTCATCAATCATACTTGATGGATTTTCAGCTTTGAAAACAGCCGATCCCGCAACCAGTACATCAGCACCAGCTTCTACCAAAGCTTTATGGTTGGTATTGCAAACACCTCCATCAATTTCAATTTTAAATGTAGAACCAGTTTTCGTTCTTAAATCTACTAATTGTTTGATTTTTTTGTAAGTGTTCTCAATGAATTTCTGTCCACCAAATCCTGGGTTTACAGACATAAGGCAAACTAAATCCAATTCTGGGGCAATATCTTCTAACACGGTAATAGGTGTATGTGGATTTAATGCCACTCCAGCTTGCATGTTAAAACTTTTTATGTGTTGAATACTTCTGTGTAAATGCGTACAAGCTTCGTAATGAACTGTTAATATATCTGCACCTAACTTCGAAAATGTTTCAGTGTAACGATCAGGATCTACAATCATTAAATGAACATCGATGGTTTTTTTCGCATGTTTAGAAATCGCATCTAAAACAGGCATTCCGAAAGAAATATTCGGTACAAAAACACCATCCATAATATCAATATGAAACCAATCGGCGTTACTGTTGTTAATCATTTCAATGTCTCGCTGTAAATTTGCAAAGTCGGCTGCAAGAACAGATGGTGCAATAAGATGTTTTGTCATGATGATAGGGTAGGCTAATAAAAAGGAGCCCTCTAGAGGCTCCTAATAAATAAAAATTGATTTTCGATGAGAAGATAATAAAATTATTATCCTAAATATGTTTTCAGAATCTTACTTCTCGAAGTATGTTTTAAACGACGAATCGCTTTTTCTTTAATTTGACGAACACGTTCTCTTGTTAGGTCAAATGTTTCTCCAATTTCTTCAAGAGTCATAGGGTGTTCATTTGCTAAACCAAAGTATAAACGAATAACATCTGCTTCTCTAGGCGTTAATGTTACAAGAGCTCTTTCAATTTCAATTCTTAATGAATCCATTAAAAGTTCTTTGTCCGGATTTGGACTTTCACTACTTTTTACAACATCATATAAAGAAGAATCTTCACCTTCTACTAATGGAGCATCCATAGATACGTGACGTCCTGAGTTTCTTTGGTATTCTTTTACTTCAGATTCAGTAATGTCAAGATCTTCAGCAATTTCTAAAGCCGATGGTTCTCTTTCATAGTTTTGCTCAAGTGCAGCGTAGGTTTTATTAATTTTGTTAATAGAACCAATTTTGTTTAATGGTAAACGTACAATTCTAGATTGTTCAGCTAAAGCTTGAAGAATTGATTGACGAATCCACCAAACGGCATAAGAAATAAATTTAAAACCACGAGTTTCATCAAAACGTTGCGCAGCTTTAATTAATCCTAAGTTACCTTCGTTAATTAAATCTGGTAAAGATAAACCTTGATTTTGGTATTGTTTTGATACAGAAACAACAAAACGTAAATTCGCTTTTGTTAATTTCTCTAAAGCAACCTGATCACCTTCTCGAATGCGTTGTGCTAATTCCACTTCTTCTTCAGCGGTAATTAAATCTACCTTTCCAATTTCTTGTAAGTATTTGTCAAGGGAAGCTGTTTCACGATTTGTTACCTGCTTGGTTATTTTCAGTTGCCTCATAGTTCAATTTTTTTAGTGTTCAGTATAGTTTACGTTGGAACCTAACAAAAGGTTACAAAATATTTAGTTTTTTTTCATTTTTATTATGGTAGACACAAAATCTAAGTGGTCTAACACATCTTTTTCTCCCGAAATAATAAGATCGGCTTGATCTTTTTGAGAAATGGTATATTGATACATTCCTTTTCTTACCGTACCAAAATATTGAGCCTGTATATCACTAGCTCGTCTATCTCTTTCTTCTATATCGCGAGTTATTCTTCTCACAATGGCAATATCCATTGGCGTATCTACATAAATTTTCAAATCAATATGATCCTTTAATTCTGGATATGCATAAATCATGGTTCCTTCAACCAAAAGATATTTCTCAGGAATTTTTGTAGTTGTACTTGTAGATCGAGTATGATTTGCAAAGTCATAGTTTGGAATATCTACTCTATTACCTTTTAATAATGAAATAACATCCTTAAACATTAAATCAAACTCTATTGATTCAGGTTCATCGTAATTTGTTTTTACTCTTTCCTCAAAACTTATTGAAGATTGATCTTTATAATAATTGTCTTGGTGTATGATAACCATTTCATTACCAAAAGTCTCCTTTACAGCTTTTGTAAGTCTTGATTTACCCGATCCAGAAATTCCAGAAATTCCAATAATTTTCACGATTCTATTTTTTGTAGCTTAAACTGGCCACAAAGTTATCAACAATTTTGTGAGCAACGGATACATTTGAAGCACTTCCGTGCCAAGTTGGGTTGTTTTTTACGTCAACTGTTTCAATTTTATTCAGTATATCAGTGACTTGGAGTTCGATATTTATTTCAGAATTTGATGAAATTTCTTTTTCTTCAAGGTCCAATTCTACTTTTCTTAGCAAATCGGGTTTTCCTGGATGCCAAGCAAAGGTTTCGGTTAAATCTGCTGAAGAAATTTCTCCAAAGTTTCCTTGAAGTCTCACAAATCTATATTGAGAACCCCAAGACCAAAACATGTTTTCTTTGGTGCTTAATGGGTGATCTACCGGTCTTTTTGTAGGGTCCGACTGATTTAAGTCTTCGGTAAGTCCTAAATTAAAAGTAATTTTGGAATATGTTCCTTTGTCTACTTTAACCTGAAAAGTATTATCTTCTTTTGAATGGTCAATAAATTGAACCGAATCTAAATAAGTTGATTTACCATCTACATCAATTAACGTTATGTTTGACACAAAATACTCTAGGTCATCAAATCTTAGTTTATATGTATCGAAAAAATTGACAGTATCAGATTTTAGATAAGTTTGACTACCATTTAATGCTGTAAAACTAATATTTGTAGTTACAACATTTGAATTGGTGCTCTCGTCGTCGTTATTACAACTAGAAAATATACCAGAGAGAATAATAATAGGGAGGACTAGTTTTTTATACATTTTTTTTTGATCGAATAATTAAGGTTTCCATCTGAAGAATCAACATGGCTAAGACAAATGTAAACAATTTACCTATAACGTGTTTGTTTTGGGAGAAATAGGAAGGCCTTTTAATTAAGCCTATATTCCCTTCAATAAACCCTTTTTCTTTATAAGAAAGAGACGTTACTACAGTTCCGTTTGGAGCAATAATTCCTGAAATTCCAGTATTAGCACTTCTCACAACATATTTTTGATTTTCAATGGCTCTTATTTTAGCCAACTCGAAATGATGTTTATGACCTGCGGTATTGCCCCACCAATCATCATTTGTAATAATTGCAATAAAATCTGAACCCAATTCTGAAAACGATGCTGTGTAATCGCTAAATGCCGATTCAAAGCAAATAATAGGGGAGAGGGAGAAATGCGGTGATGTTAAAATTTTGGGGGAGTCGCTTTTCCCAAGGTTACCACTTATTCCTCCTAAATCAATATTAAATAAACTCCCTAGAATTGGAGATAAAATAGAAGAGAAGGGTGTTGTTTCAGCACCTGCAACTAATTTGCTTTTATGATATATATCTAATGTTGTTTTGTTATTAATTAATAAAGCACTGTTGTATACCTTGTAATGAATGCCGTTTTGAGTTCTTATTGAACCTTTGTCCTGTTCTGTTTTTGGATCTATTTTTTTAGTTGAATTTAATCCGGTTAATACATAGTGGCGTTCAGATTTTAGTGCACTTTTTATTGAGTTTATATATGGGTTGTACTCTATGTGATCTTCATTGACAGATCGATGAATGTATGTTTCTGGACAAATAATAATTGTGGTAACTGTAGTGTCTAATGTTTCTATTTTTTGAAGTAAATCCTTAAGTTGATCATGTTGGTTTGTGTCGAATTTTTTTGAGTAAGCATCTAAATTTGGTTGATAAATCATAGATTTAACTTGATTAATATTAGGTGTTGATCTAGTGGGTGTTAAAATAAAACATAACACTGTTATCAAAATAGTATTGAAAATAACAATTGATATAAAGCTGTTTTTTGAAATTGTAATTGTATATATAGATATATTTATAATTAATATAAGTAATGAACCTCCAATTGAACCAGTATAGCTATACCACTGTATACCTTCAGGAAATACAGAAAGACTTTGTCCGAGGTTAAACCAAGGCCATGAAAGATCCCAAAAATTCTGTAAATATTCTATAGAAATAAAAAGGAAAATAAAGGCTAGAATACCTTGTTTTGGATGCCCTTTTTTGGTGTATCTGTAAAAGAATAAAAAAGGTGTTAATAGTAAAAGTGATTGTACAATTGAAGCTAATAATGTTCCTCCCCAGTGGGCGTAAGAAATCCAATAATTGAGGATAATAGTAGTCGAAAAAAAGAGTGAAACAAGTAAGAGTATGGTCTTTTTAGCTTTCACTTTTACATCAACATGTTTGCGAATTAAAAGTAATAAAGGAACGAAAGCTATAAAAATAAGATAGGCCTGACTAAAAGGAGTCCAGGCCATAATATAGAATATTGAAAAAAGAATTGCCAAAATGGAATTCGGTATGTTTTTAAGCATTTTACAGTTTGTTAAAGTGGTATTTTATAGAAAATACATGAGAAAGTTGCGAAATAGAAGCATTAGCCACTTCTGTAAGACCATAATCAATCTGAAAGGCCTTATAAAAAGCACCTAATCCAACACTTGGTTGAAAAGAAAATTTCTCTTTACCAAAATCTGAATAGGTTTGTAGGTTATTGATCCCGGTTCTAAGAAAAACGATATTGTTGTAATCTAACTGAAAACCTAAGTTCGGTTCAAAGGTAAATGTAGATCCACTCAGTGCAGCATTTCTTTCTCCATCAAAATATATGCTAGATCCTATTTCTGCCTTTAGATTTAGTTTGTTCTTTAGTTCAAAACGTCTACCATAGGCCAGTTTTACATGTGGTAGAGTGAATTCCGTACCATTTTTTGGAGGTTCTTGGCCTAAATCAACAAGGCGTTGGCTTAGTTCATCGTCTGTGAAACTCCAAGAAGCAAAACTTGTGGTTAAATCGGAAACAACAGCTGAATATGTGGCTTTATTCTTAGAATAAGTTGCTGAGACATCAGTTCCCATACCAAATGCATTGGCAAACGACCCAATTTGACGGTAAATCAGTTTTACGTTGGCACCTACAGATAACCCAGGTATGTTCGTTTTTCGAGCATAAGACCCTAAAAGGGCATAATCTGATGCCGAGAATAAGTTTATACGATCATAATCTACATTCCCCTGATTATCAATTAAGTTTGTTGTGTTCATGATATCATCTACACCAAATCTGATTATACTCAATGCAGCAGCTGATTTGTCATCTATTTTTAATGCAAACGAAGCGGTATTGTAATTAGCAATTCCATTGAAATAGTTAGAATGCATGAAAGAAGCTTGCGCCGTATCTTTCATAGTAACCAATTGAGAAGGATTCCAATAAGCCGATTCGGCACTTCCTTCCATCGTTAGAACAGAGCTGGCCATACCAAAAGACTGAGCGCCCATTCCAAGTCTTAAAAATTCATTACTATATTTAGCGCTTTGGGCAGAAGCAATTCCTGTAACCGTTAGCGATGATAAAAAAAGAAGGTGTCTTAATTTCATAAGATGTTTTAAAAACGATAAATGTGAAACAAATTTAATTTCATGATCTCAATATATAGAACATAAAACCTTACTCTTTATTGTTCTGTTTCTGGACTAATCCTGTTTTTTTGTATCCAAAGAAGAATTTCTGTGGGTAATGTTTTGTGATTTCGGTCTGTAAAACTTGTTATTTTATCGTTTTCTCTATAAAAAACAGAATATTTATCTGCAGTTAAATAAAAAACGATTTTAGGATCCAATGCTAAGCTGTCTTTTGTAGAATGAAAGAAAAACACTTGTCCTTCCTCTAAATCGATTCTCCTTTTTTCGATTGAAAGGGTTTTAATTTTTTGATAAAAATCACCAGTTCTTAAGGCCAACTCCTGTTCAAAGTCATAGTCGTATCCTTTCAGCATTTTATAAGAAAGGAAAGAGGTCTCATTGGTTGTGTATAAGCCATCTAGGCTATCTTGTAAAGTGTAGTTTTCACAATTTTTTGTAGATACATAAGCCGAATCTTGATTAATAAAATGAAATGTAAGATTACAAGTACTGTTGGGGTCTTTGTAAGCAAATTCATTTAATCCTGTATGATCTAATGTCCCAGAAATATAAGTTCTAGAATTCGTTTTTGATAAACCTTCTACCACAAAAGGAAGACCTTTTTGCCCATTTGATTTATTAATTTTGATTTCTACTTTATTTTCACTGTCCTGCAATTTCCAAAGGTTTACAAAGTTATTTTGAGCAACCGAAAGGCAAGAAAATGCCGTAATAGAATATGTTAAAAATATCAATTTCATCTATGTGTAGTTTTCTATGATTCAACAAAATTAGAATATTTACTGTTAAAACTGATATTTTATTTTAAAAGCTAATGAATATCGCTATTTTTGTTCGGTATTTTAATTTTCATACCAATGAGACGCTTATTAGCGAATGTTTTTTTTTCAATTTTATTATTCGGTTCTATTCAAGCCTGGGCTTGTGACCCGATTATAATAACGGCCAACATTATTCATGAAAATGATTGTGGCTTAGGACCAAATGGTTCTATAGATATTTCTATTCAAGGAGGCGTAGGTCCTTATACTTACACTTGGACAAATGGTGATACAACAGAGGATATTTCAAATTTAACTTCTGGTAGTTATGGAATTACGGTTTACGATTCCAATAATTGCCCTGGTTTTGCTGGATTTGTAGTTGAATTGGTTGATCCACTGTCTATATCTGATTTAAGTATCTATCCAAGCTGTGCTGGTGATTTAGGTACTGGAATTGTTTCTGTATCAGGAGGAAATGAACCTTATCAATTTAGTTGGTCTAACGGTTCTGTTGATTCATTTGCCAATAATTTAAATGTTGGTTTTCATCAAGTTATTGTAACAGATGCTTCTGGTTGTATAGATTCTTTAGATATTGAAATTCAAACCAATCCAGAATTGCAAATTTTTCCTATTGTACAGCATTCTGTTTGTTATTCAGATTCTGGTTCTGTTGAACTGCTCATTTTAGGAGGAGCACCTTCCTATACTATTAATTGGAATGGAATAGATTCTTTACATGTACCACCAGGAACACATTCTGTTTCTGTTACCGATGTAAGTGGTTGCGAAAAAACTGTAAATTATACAGTGTTGAGTGAAGATGAAATCATTGTGGATTTACTTTTGGAAATTGAATCTTGTGATAGTAATTATTATTCAGCAACCGTAAATGTTTCAGGAGGAGTTTCTCCATATACTTATGATTGGAGTGTTTCAGATTCTTCTGAAATTCATCATGGTAATCACAGTTTAGTTATAACAGATAGTTTAGGGTGTTCTATTGAGAAAATGTTTACAATAGATACAGTGCATCAAATGCTTGATGTGGATTACTCTTATGGGAGTTTTACATGTGAAGATACGATTATCGAAGTAACACTAAATATTGAAGGTGGTTTGTCTCCATATCAAATTTTATGGTCAGATGGAACCTTAAATTTATTTACGAAAATAGTGACAATAGGACAGAATGAATATGTGACTGTAACGGATGAGCGTGGTTGTGAAACTGTTGTGAATTTTGATATTTCTGGTCCAGGGCAGATTCATTTACATCCAATGATTACACCAACTACTTGTGGTAACAATAATGGAACTTTGGTTTTTAATGCAACTGGAGGCTCAGGTACTTATACATATCAATTCAATGGGTTAAACGTATCATCATCTTTGAGTAATATAGCTCCAGGATCTTATGACGTTGTTGTGTCAGACAATCAAGGTTGTTCATTAGATACGAACATCGTTATTCCAGAAATTTCGGTAGCTAAGGTTTTATTTGAAGAAATTAAACACAATACCTGTTCAAGTGATTCATCTGGATCAATTACCTTGAAATTTGATAATTTGGATTTAAAATATTTATGGTCTAATGGAGATACTACAGTTTCTATAAAGAATATTCCTGGAGGGGAATATAAGTTGACCATCACAGATACTTTAGGTTGTGAATGGGATTCGACCTTTGTTGTAAATCGTGGTTCTGTTATTACAGGTGCAATTACAAATACTTTTAACCCTTGTGAACTAAATGGAGATGATGGTTTATTAACTATTTATCCTTCTGGAGGTAACGAACCTTATTCATTTTTATGGGAGGATGGATCTACCGATTCAGAATTAATCATTGATTCAATAGGGGTTTATACTGTTACTGTAACAGATTCTAACGGATGTTCTGGAGATGTTAAAATTCAGGTAAAAGGGGATCCAATAGGTGGAAATTTATGTTTTAATATTCCAAATGCCTTTTCACCAAATGAAGATGGTTTCAATGACACTTGGCTTATTAAAGGAATTCACAGTTTTCCAAATGCTAAAATTCAGATTTTTGATCGATGGGGAAAACTTGTTGTTGATCAAATAAACTACAATACACCATGGGACGGTAAAGTAGATGGTGAAGAGGTTGAAATGGGATCATACTTTTACATGATTGATTTAAATACTGGAGGACATCCTGTTTTTAAAGGTGTTTTGAGCATAAAACGATAAACAATGAAATTAAAGAATAATATTATCGCCATTTTTGGCTTCATATCAATTGGGGCTTTGGCTCAACAAACACCTTCATCTGTTTCATTTACAACCAATGAACAATATGCAAGTCCATCCAATATTGGATTGTATGATTATATGCAAATTAATGCCTCTTCGCGTTTGTTATGGTTGGGAGTAGAAGATTCGCCTAGAACATATTTTTTAGGAGGTAATACAGCCATTAATGATCAGCATGCCGTAGGAGCAATGTTTTTCTCAGATAAATTTGGAGTAACAAGTCAATCAGGTTTACAGTTAGATTATGCTTTAAGAACACCAATAGGTTTGGATTATAATATGTCTTTCGGAATTGGACCTAAATTATTTCAATACGCATTTAATGATGCCGATGTATCGGTCAATACTCCTGGTGATCCAGTTTTTGGAAATTCAGAAGAATCGGCCTTTGGTTTTGATATGAGAGCAGGAATCTCTATATATTCTGATGATTTATTAATTAGTTTGTCCGGAGACAATTTAATTGAAACTAAATTATCACTTTCTGGGAAGGATACAAGAAGAAATTACCTTCAAAGAGAATTGAAACTCTATGCCCATTATCATTACCAATTGGAAAAAGCGAACAACTTTGCATTAGAACCATCTTTTTTATTGAAAAGTAAATTATATGGTCACATGCAACTCTATGCCAATTTAGATGTTGTTTATATGGATTTTGTATACGTAGGGGGGACATTTTCTCCAAATGATTCTTACGGATTTAGATTAGGTTTAAGAGCAAAAGAATTGACGTTAGCCTATCAATTTGAAGTAAATTCTTCAGATATTAGTGCTTTTTCAAATACATCACATGGTATTGCTTTAAGTTTTAGGATTTTTAATGAAAAATCTAGTCAAAATAATAGATGGTATGAAAGGCATAAAGAAAATGCCTGGATAGGTAAAGATAGCATTATGCCAAATAAGAAAGAATAAATTTAAACTCTAATCAATTGATTAGAGTTTTTTTTATCTTATTAATATTCTTTGCATTCAGCATTAAAAAATTGTTATTAAACGAAAATTTTAATTTATTGAACTAGTATTTCTTAAATTTGACTTCAGTTTATTACATCGAAGAATCGTTTTACAAATTATTGCTGTTATGAAAAATATATTTGAGCTATCAGTTACAAATGAACTCATTGAAAGAATTAACAAATTAACCGATACATCAACACCTTTGTGGGGAAAAATGAATGTTGGGCAAATGTTAGCTCATTGTAATGTTACTTACGATTATGTTTATACAACAAAATATAGAAAACCAGGAGGTCTTAAAAAGATGCTTTTGAAATTATTTGTTAAACCAATGGTGGTTGGCGATAAAATTTATCCAAAAAACGGTAGAACAGCACCAGATTTTATTGTTTCTGAGTCGCAAAATTTTGAAGCGGAAAAAAGTAAACTTATCGACTATTTAAAGCAAACACAAGACTTAGGAGTGGATCATTTCCATAATAAGGAGTCTCATTCATTCGGGAAATTAACTTCAAATGAGTGGAATAATATGTTTTATAAGCATCTGACTCACCATTTACATCAGTTCGGAGTCTAGTCTTTATTTAGAATTAATGGTGTAGTTCAATAAACGCCTTTGTCTCTTTTACTAATTGTAAAGTATGATCTGGTAAATGACTTGAAAGAAAAGGTTCTTTTCCACCAAAAACGTGATTTGCATCTTTGATTAAAAATAAATCAGAATTTGAAGCCCATTTGTTTAGCATTTGGGCTTCTGTTGTTTTTACAGCATCATCATTTGTTCCATGAAAAATGGCCCACGGTATTTCAATGCGTTTTGATGCTTTTTCAATATTAAGTATGTTTTTATTGTTTAAAAAATCTTCATAAAAGGAGTAATAATGAGGCATTTTTTGTTTTGTGCGCCCATTTATGATGTGATAAACACCTGACGTTTTCCACAATTTTAATTGTTCTCCTTTTGGGAATCTCGTTTCAATGTTGGATATGGAAGCCCAAGTGACAAGAACATCTATATTATTTGATTTTTCTGCTGAAAGAATAGAACATCCTCCTCCTCGACTATGACCTATAAGTACACGTTTATTTATCTTAATTTTTGGATCTAATGCCGTTTCTACAGCGTCTATAAATAAGGAAATATCGTTAATATCATTAGAATAAGTGTTCCTACCAAAAGCTTCAAGATCATCAAATACAGTTGGATTTTCTAAGGTTGTACCGTTGTGAGATAAATTACATTTGGCAAAACCAAATCCATGATTAGCAAAATAATCTGCAATAATATTCCAAGTTCCCCAGTCTTTATAACCTTTATAACCATGAATAAAATAGATTATGGTTCCATTAAAACACTCAGGTATAATTAAATCATAACATGATTTTTTACCTTGAGAACCTATGTAAATTAAATTGCTTCTTTTCATAGAGTTTATTGTAAGCTGTTCTGACGTCTTAAAAACCACTCCAAAAGTCCAAAACATAATAGGAGAGTAAGAAGCCAAGTTTTATCGATTAGCGGTTTGTTTTCTGATAAGGTTACTTTTGTATTGATTGACTTTTTGTTTTGTAAGTCTGTAACAAGTTTGTTGATTTCTAAATGATTATAAAAAAATCCATCTGTAGTATTTGAAATGTACCTTAAAACATCAAAATCAGCGACTTTGTTTAAGTTTTCTATTTCATTAATTTTTACATTGAATACACCTTGAGATAAAATAGCATTGTTTTTTGATGCGTTAACAACCTTGTAAGAATAATGGCCAGGTTCGGTTAATTTAAACTTGCATAAATAACTCTTACTCTCTTTAGAGAATGGAAAACTGTATTTTATTTTTTCTTCAGTTTCAATATTTAGTAGAAGTTCATCTTCAGTTATTGGTTCGTAAGAATCATTATATAAATATGCAGGGATTAATAATTCTTCGTCTACTAAGAAATTTTGAGGCATATTAAAATGAAATAAACGTTTGTCATTTTGAATGTTTACCAACCTTACCATAGATTTGAGAAAGCCATCGAAATTCTCAAAAGATTCATTTTTCTTAAAATCTTGAATACGCCATTTCCACAATCCTTCACCCTGAATTAAACCAATTCTACTTTTGTTATGTGCTCCTAATGAGAATATTCCTTTTTTATTGGTCGTATTCATTACTTTCTGAATCAAAATGTGTTGAACAGAACTTTTTGTTTTTAATGTATTGAATGGTACGGATAGAGGTGGAGTAGTCTTTAAAAAGTCCTTAGTGTATTTTGATATATTGAATCCTTTAAAATGCGAATTAACCGAATTTTGGGCTAAATCCCAATCTAATTTTGGATTTGAAATGTCGAAATATGTTGGAAAAGAATGCGCAAGATTCTTTAAATCAGAATTTCTATTTATTTTTAAAAGAAGATTCTTGTTTAAGTTTAAACATTGCTCCAGTATAGACTTTGTTTCCTTTTGGTACCCTAAAAATATAACGCAATCATAGGTTTTAAGATTAGCATTATTAATCTCCTTAAGGGTTTTAAAATCGAGTTCATAATCTAAATTCCCTTTTAGAGCAGAATGAATGGCATGGTGATCTGGGTGTGTTTCTGACGCAACAAGTAAAATTTTGTTTTTTACATCTAAAACATCTATGGTAAAACTAGAAACGTTGTTTTTTATATTTTGTTCTGTTTCTTTACTACTCACTTCAACCTTATAAGTGTTTAATCCAATACGTTTTGCAGGTAGGGTGAATTTGTGAATTTTGTAATCTTCCTTTTCAGGATTTTCCCACAAAAATTGGTGTACTATTTTTCCTTGTTTATCTTTAATTAATAATTTAGGTTTATGGGTATTCCAAGCCTTCGTTTTTAAATGGATTTCTACAGGAAACTCGTTTCCAAGAAATGCAATATTGTTATTTTTTATGTGGTGAATGCTTAAATCTGCGTATTGGGTTGTGTCTCCATATCCTACTGTGTAAATTGGAAATTCCGGTGCTGGATTTATCCATTTAGGGTGATATGAAGTATTGAAAATACCGTCTGATAATAGAACTACGGAATGTAATTCTTTCGAGTCAAACTGATGTTGAATCGCTTTTATGGCCTGGGAAATATTTGTTGATTTACCTTGGAATTTGGCTTTTTCAAAGGGTTTTATTTCAGAGTCAAAAGCAAAAGGAATGATATCGACTTCAGTTTTTAATTGAGTAGAGATATTATTAATGAATTGTTGAACCTTTTCTTTTGAGTAAGTCGTTGTGGGCATAGAATTGGAGTTGTCGGCTAAAACAATAACTTTCTTTTTAATTTCAACGTCTTTACTTTGTTGTAATTTAGGATTTAATATCAATATTCCAATAATACTAAAAACAAGAGTTCTAAGAATCATGAGAAAAACAATTCTTATCGAAATTTTATTATTTTTAGTATTTAATTTATAAAATACAAATGAAACCAAAAAGGACAATATGATAATAAATACCAATATTGTCCCATAATTATTAATCAAATGATTAAGCATAAAAGATTTTTAATATGAACTTCTACTTTTCTTTGAAATAGAAATGAAAATAGCAATTAATTCCGAAGCTTCAACCATCAGTTCTTCAACAGCACTTTCTTCTACTATTCCTAAATCAATCAACATATCAAACCAAAAGATGCATTCGTCTGCATCGTTTATTATTTGTCTTAACTTGTCTTTAAAGTCGTTGTTAGAACGCCCTTTAAATGCCAATCGGGCAGTTAAACCAATGGCTGTTGATTTTGCAAACAAAGCGTCGGCAATTTTCTTACCCTGGTCTGTTGCCTGTATTTGTTTACATATTGTAGCTACATTTAAAGAATATTGATATGTTCTGTCCTTTAAATCGCCATTTCTATTATCTAAATCCATATGATTTTTTAGTTATAATTTTTTATGTTAACATTCCTCCGCAAGTATTAATCACTTGCCCTGTTACATAATTAGACATGTCAGATGCCAAAAATAATGCCACATTTGCCACATCTTCTGGTAAACCTGCACGTTTAAGCGGAATATCTTTCTCCCAGTTTTTAACCACCTCAGGATCAAGTTTTCCAGTCATTTCAGTTGCGATAAATCCTGGGGCAATAACATTACATCTTATGTTTCTAGATCCGAGTTCTAAAGCAATAGATTTTGTGAATCCGATTGCACCAGCCTTAGATGCGGCATAGTTTGCTTGTCCTGCATTTCCTTTTACTCCAACTACCGACCCTATATTAATAATAGAACCTTTACGTTGTTTTAGCATAGTACGTTGAGCTGCTTTTGTAAGATTGAAGATAGATTTAAGATTAACATCTAACACACGATCATAATCAGCTTCGGACATTCTCATTAATAGATTGTCTTTTGTAATACCTGCATTATTAATTAAAATATCGATTCTACCATCTAATTTTTCAAGTGCAAATTCAACTAAACTATGCGCTTCATCAAAATTTGATGCGTCCGATTTTATGGCGAATGCATTTACTCCAAATGCTTTTAATTCCGATTCTAAAGCTAATGCTTTTTCTTCTGACGATAAATATGTGAAAACTATATTTGCACCATTTTCTGCAAATTTAAGAGCAATTCCTCTTCCAATTCCCCTAGTGGCACCAGTAATCAAGGCTGTTTTTCCTTTTAACATCATTTATTTTAATTTTGTTATAAACAAATATATTGTTTTACATTCGGATAATCAAAATTACTTGAAGGATTAGATGAGTTTTACTTAAGGTGTTGCCTTTATTTCAAATTGTATTCTAATTGGAATAAATTTAAAGTTTTGATAGATAGTAAGATATTTTGTTGAAAGGGGAATGAAACAGGTTTTGATAAATTTTGTTATTTTCTTATCGTTTTACTGAAATTACAATTTTCATCAACAAACATTTCAAGTAAATTGATTTTAATAATACAGCAAGCTAAAATATTGGGTGAGCTCTTTTTTCGTTAAAACAAACATAAATTTAATGCACTAAATAATTCTGTTAATATTCTATAATTATTAGTCTTTTTTGTAAAAAATAAAATTGGAAGTAAATTAGCTTAAATAAATACCTTATTTTTGAGACATGAACAAGTATTTTAAATTGGCTATTTGCATTTTTATTGATGCAATAGGATTGTTAAGTTATGTGATTCCGGCGTTAGGTGAAATATCTGATGTTTTTTGGGCGCCTATTTCATCTGTAATTTTATGTTTGATAATAAAGTAGGAAAGGCAGGTGCATTAATCAATTTAGCTGAGGAATTGTCTCCAGGTTTAGACGCCATTCCAACATTAACTCTCACTTGGATTTACGCCTTTGTTATTCAACCAAAGGAAGATAAAAAAAATAAAAAATAACATCATGAAAATCAACTTTTCAAAATATCAAGGAACTGGAAATGATTTCATTATTATAGATAATAGATCTCACAACGTTAGTTTAACCACAGAGCAAATCAAATTTTTATGTGACCGTAAATACGGAATAGGTTCTGACGGCCTCATGGTTTTAGAAACCGATAAAACCGAAGATTTTAAAATGGTTTATTACAATTCTGATGGAAACGAAAGTACCATGTGTGGTAACGGAGGAAGGTGTTTAGCTGCATTTGCTCATGAATTAGGTTGTATAGACTATAAAGGAAGATTTAATGCCATAGATGGTTTACACGAAGTTTTATTTGAAGAAAAAAAGGTTTGTGTCAAAATGAAAGATGTATTGGAATATGAAAAAGTTGATGGGAATTATTTCTTAGATACTGGATCGCCTCATTTTGTGACTTTTATAGACGATTTTAAGCATTTGGATATAATTACTGATGCCCACAAGATAAGATATAGTGACCGTTTTAAAGATAATGGAACCAATGTAAACTTCTTAATGAAGGATGAGTCCGAAAAAGATGCATTTTGGATTAGAACTTACGAAAGAGGAGTAGAAGACGAAACGTTTTCTTGTGGAACCGGAGCAACTGCCGCTGCAATTGCAGCTTTCTTAAATGGGCAAAGCAAAAGCACACATATTAAACTAAAGACAAAAGGTGGAGATTTATTTGTAAGTTTCGATTATTTTGATGGAGAATTTAGAAATATCTGGTTAAAAGGCCCTGCTACTTTTGTATTTGAAGGAAGTATAGAATTATAATCGATATGATTTTTTTTGATAAATATTGCTTACGCGCTTTAGAGCCTTCAGATTTGGAGGCTCTCTATTTTTGGGAAAATAAACAGACTTCATACAATAATCACGAGCAATTTTACTCACGGTACACGCTTAGTAACTATATAAATCAGTCTCATCAATCACTCATTGAAGCAAAACAATATCGATTTGTTATTTCTTTAAAAGATAATCTAGATGTTTGTATTGGTTTTATTGATTTGGTGGATTATGATATTATGCATCAGAGGCTGGAAGTTGGAATTTTGATAGACCCTAAATATAGAGGGCAATCGATTGCTAAACGCGGATTGTTAGAAGTGGAGCAATATGTGAAAAATGTTTTTCAAATACAGCAGGTCTATTGTTATGTAGAATTGAAAAATGTCATAAGTTTAAAACTTTTTGAATCATTAAATTATAAGAAAGTTGGTGTGTTAGAAAAATGGAGACGATATGAAGATCAATGGAATGATTGCTTCTTTCTCCAAAAATTGCTCTAATAAAACATCATAACTTAATCTATATAATACATGTTTTATAGAGTTTTATTGAATTGAATTAAAAAAAAGAAATGATCAAATATAAAAGGTAGTTCTGTATGAGGGTGTTATATGTCACAGAGAAATTGCTGATATAATATAACCGTTTTTCCTATAGAATATTTTATATTTGTGTTTACTTGAAAAAAGAAAATATACCATGAAAGTATTGCAAACAGCAGAGCGTGTTTCAGATTTAGATATTTCGGATAACTTTGTTTATCAACGTTCGGTTTTAGCTTATGTTGAAGCAGCAAAATTAGTTTCGGGTCGTGTGATGGAAATTGGTACAGGAATGGGGTACGGATTAAAACACATTGCACCGAAGTGCGAGAAATTCGTAACAATTGATAAACATCAGGAATTAGAAAATTTTGATGAATATGAAAATGTTGAATTTCTTCAAATGAATGTACCTCCTTTCAACGGAATAGAAGATAATTCTTTTGACTTTGTAATTACTTTCCAAGTTATAGAACATATTGAAGATGATAATAAATTTGTTGAAGAAATTTATAGAGTTTTAAAACCAGGTGGAAAACTTATTGTGACTACGCCGAATATTAAAATGTCATTAACAAGAAACCCTTGGCATGTTAGAGAATATACAGTAACTGAATTAAAAGATTGTCTTTTAAAAAGTTTTCAGGCTGTAACGGCAAATGGTGTTTTTGGAAATGATAAAATAATGGAATACTATGCAGAGAATAAAAGATCTGTAGAGCGTATTACTCGTTTTGATATCTTTGATTTTCAACATAAATTACCAAGAAGACTTTTGCAAATTCCTTACGATATATTAAACCGTTGGAATAGAAAGAAAATATTAGAAGGAAATCAGAAAATGGTTTCTGACATAAAAATGGATGACTATTTTGTTAAAACAGCAGACGATGCTTGTTTTGACTTGATGTACATTGCAGAAAAAAAATAAGACTATGTTTAAACATTTACTTTTGTCGGCAGGACTTATTGCCACGAGTTTATTTGCTCAAGATACCGAAAAGAAAGAAGAACCAATATATAACTTTGTACACACTAAACAAAATGATGCTTTAGATGTATTAAGTCAGGGTAGAACTGGTACCTGCTGGTCTTTTGCGACCTCTTCATTTTTAGAATCAGAATTGATTCGAATGGGAAAAGGGCCAATTAACCTTTCGGAAATGTTTATTGTGAAAAACGTTTATAAAGAGAAAGCTAATAATTACGTTCGTTTTCATGGTAAAACTAATTTTGGCGAAGGGAGTTTAACTCACGATTACCTAAATGCAGCCGAAAAGTACGGAGTAATGCCTTTTGATGAGTTTCACCCAGAAATTCATGAAGACAAAAAGCATAATCACTCTGAAATGGTTTCAATATTGAAACCTATGGTGAATACATTCGCTAAATCTTCTAATTTGTCTGACAAATGGAAAGAGGCTTACAATAGAGTACTTGATATCTATTTTGGTTCGGAAGAGGATTCTTTTAAAGCTGATGGAGAGAAGTATACGCCAAAATCTTATAAGGACGCTTTAGGTATTGTTGCTGCAGATTACCGTCACTTTACCTCATATACACATCACCCATTTAAGTCTTCTTTTATTTTGGAAGTACCAGACAATTGGGCAAATGGTGAATATGAAAACATTCCAATAAACCAGCTTACAGAAATGTGTAAAGTGGCCTTAAGAATGGGATATACAATTTCTTGGGATGCTGATGTGAGCAATAAAGGATTTTCTTCTTCTAAAGGTTTAGCATTAGTACCAAAAGATGAAAGCATAAAAGTTAATGATCTTAAAGAACCTATAGAAGAGATTGAGATTACTCAAGAACTACGCCAGGAGAAATTTGATAAACATATTGTTACAGATGATCACTTGATGCACATTACAGGAATTACAGAAGACGAAGATGGGAATACATTTTTTATTGTTAAAAATTCTTGGGGTGTAGAAAGAGGAATGGAAGGTTTTGAAGGACATATTTTTGTTTCTGAAGCTTACTTTAAATTGAATACTATCTCTGTGACGCTTCACAAAACAGCTTTACATTACCGTAAATAATGAGTACCGAAGAAAACAAAGATCCGTTTGATAGTTTATTAGAAAAATTAGAAAACGAAAGATGGCCAAATTCTTATATGTTCAAATTTATTCTTCCTGGGAGTAACCCAGAAAAAATGAGATTAGTTAAAGAAGAATTTGGAACAAAAAAAGTTGAAATGTCTGTAAATAAATCAAAAAACGGCAAATATATTTCTTTAAGTGTTAAGGTAAAGAAAATGTATTCGGCACAAGCTGTAATTGATATTTATAGAAATGTTTCAAAAATTGAAGGCGTAATGGCTTTATAGTAGAGATACATGGAAAAACAGAATTTGAAAGAACATATTAACACAACAGTCTTTCATGTAATAAAAGAGGTAGCCGAAGAAAAATCGCTACCTTCTTTTGTGATTGGAGGTTTTGTTCGAGACCTTATTTTAAAGAGAGGAAAGGCAAAAGATATTGATGTTGTTTGTAAGGGTAGTGGAATAGAATTAGCCGAAGCCGTAGCAAAAAAGTTAGATCCTAAATTGGATGTGGCCGTGTTTAAACGATTTGGTACAGCTATGTTTAAGTTTCAGGGTGTTGAATATGAATTTGTAGGTGCTCGTAAGGAATCCTATCGCGCAGACTCAAGAAAACCCATTGTAGAAGATGGTACCTTAGAAGACGATCAAAGTAGAAGAGATTTTACGATTAACGCTTTGGCGATATCATTAAATAAAGAATCTTTTGGTGAATTGATTGATCCTTTTACAGGATTAGAGGATTTGGAAAATAAAATTATTCGAACACCTCTCGATGCAGAAATAACCTATTCTGATGATCCGTTACGTATGTTACGTGCAATTAGATTTGCTTGCCAATTGGGGTTTACAATAGAAGAGGATTCTTTGAATGCTATTGAAAAATGTGCTTCTCGATTAAAAATTATTTCAGAAGAAAGAATCATAACTGAGGTCAATAAAATGATTGCTTCAGATCAAGCTTCTCTTGGGTTTAAATTGATGGAAAAAACAGGTTTACTTAAAGAGTTTTTTCCAGAGTTTCAGGCATTAAAAGGAGTTGAATACAAGAACGGTAGAGGTCATAAGGATAATTTTTATCATACGTTAGAAGTGCTAGATAATGTTTGTGAAGTTTCTGATAACTTGTGGTTGAGATGGGCAGCAATAATGCATGATATTGCTAAACCACCAACAAAAAGATACGATAAAAGAGTAGGTTGGACATTTCATGGACACGAGTTTTTAGGTTCTAAAATGGTGCCTAAAATCTTTCGAAGATTAAAACTTCCAATGAATGAACATATGAAATATGTTCAAAAATTAGTTAAACTGCATTTACGTCCAATTGTATTGGCACAAGAAATTGTAACCGATTCTGCATTGAGACGCTTGCTTTTTGATGGAGGTGAAGAATTGGAAGATCTTTTAATGTTATGTGAGGCCGATATCACAACAAAAAACGATGCAAAGTTTAAAAAATATCGCGAAAACTATAAAATTATCCGCCAAAAATTAAAAGAAGTAGAAGAGCGAGATAAAATAAGAAATTGGGAACCTCCAATAGATGGCGAATTGATTATGCAAACTTTTAACCTAAAACCGGGTAGAGAAGTAGGTCAATTAAAAAATGCCATTAGAGAAGCTATTTTAGAAGGAGAAATACCAAATGACTTTGATGAGGCTTTTAAATATCTTATTGAAGAAGGTGAAAAGTTAGGATTAGAAAAGGTTTAAGAATGGAAACGTTTGTATTAAGAACAATTTATCAAAACGAAGAGGTTGATGTTTATAAGGATATTGCATATGATAAGTATGTATTTTTAGAAGATATTCATCAAACCATTGTAAATGCTTTTGGAATTGAATCGGATATTGAAATCTCTTTTTCTTTATGTGATGAAGATTGGAATGTTGTTGAAGAATATCAGATAGATGATGTTGTTGAGATGACCATTGCAGATTTGATATACAAAAAAGGACAAAGGCTTTTGTATAAAAATGGATTTTCGGAATGGACTTTTGAATTAGAACTTATTGACATTTATGAAACTGAACATAAAATTGAGGTGCCAGTTGTGTTAGAATCTTATGGAATTATTCCAGATACAGCGCCTTCAGATGTTCATAATCCAGATACCTTTTTACATAATAATACGTACGGAAGATATAATGATAGTCGAACTTCAACAGAAGATTCAGATGATGAAGACGAGGATACTATTGACCCGAATGATGTAGATATTAACGATTTTTTCTAATTCATGTTCATAGAAGTATGGTTACCTGAGGTTTTTAATACGGCATTTACTTATTCGGTTCCAGATGAAATGCAATCTGAAATTAAGTTTGGAATTCGTGTTACTATTCCTTTTCAAAAGAAAATTACATTTGCTATTGTTGATCGTATTGTACCTGAAGTTTCTCTTGACTTTGAACCTAAAGCCATTTTAGAAATTCCGGATACAGAACCCATTATTAATCAAAAACAATTTGGTTTTTGGAAATGGCTGGCGGATTATTATCAAGTACCTTTTGGACTTGTACTCAGGTATTGTTTACCAAAAGCGTTTTCTTTGAAAGGAGAAACCTTGTTGTACCCAAATCCAGACTTTGATTACACTACATTTAATGGTTCCGATGATGAACAAATTTTAATTGATGCCTTAGAATTACAGGGTACGCTAAAGTTGAAAGACGTTCAGGTTATAGTTCCTCATATTTCTAAACCAACTACTTTTGTTCAAAATATGTATAGAAAAAAACTGCTTGTATTAGAGCAGTCTTTTTCTCACAGATATAAAGAAAAAACAATAAAATTTGCTGGGATTTTAGAGACTTATTTTAAAAACCCTGTTTCGTTTGAAAAAGGCTTGAATAGATCTCCTAAACAAAGAGAGATATTAGACTATTTATTACAAGCGCCCAATAACATAGAACGTTTTGATGTACTGTTTAAGAAACATGGATTTTCTAAACCTTCATTAAGAACATTAATAAAAAAAGAAATTGTAGGAATTTATGAAGAACGTGTGGACAGGCATTTACTTTTAGCCAAACTTGAGCGCGATTTTTCATCGGTTTTAAACGAATCTAAAATATCTGAAATTGAACCTCAAATATTAGAGTCATTAGCTGAAAATCGTGTTCTTTTAGGTGTTGAACATGGTTTTTATGCCAAGCTACAAATGTATAAATTGAGTATAGAATTTGCCTTGAAAAAGGGTGAAGATGTTCTATTTTTGATTCCAGACATGTTGCTCTATCCGCAATATTATGAGTTTTTTAGCACCTATTTTAAAGATGATATTATCGTTTATCACAATCAGTTTAGTGAGCATGAACGGGTAGAGATTTGGCGTAATATTCAAAATCATTCATTAAGAACAGCAAAAATAATAATTAGTACAAAAATTGGAATATTTCTTCCTTTTCATGCCTTGTCATTAATTATTGTGGATGATGAATCGGATCCTGTTTACAAGCAAGCCGAAATATCACCACTTTACAATGCTAGAGATATGAGTTTTGTGCTTCAAAATTTATATAAATGTCCTTTAGTACTTTGTGCCACAGCGCCTAGTTTGGAGACTTGGCAGTTGTATAAATTGAATAAATTGGACTTGTTCTTTCTAGGAGAAAAAAGAAAAGATGCTGAAGACTGTTTTAGATTAATTGATTTAAAACAAGAAAAGGATCAATTAAATATGGTTCAGCATTTTTCTAAAGATTTAATTTTTGAAATAGATGTGGCGCTTCAAAACAAAAAGCAAGTATTAATTTATAAAGACAGAAGAGGGTATGCTGCTAAAATGGAATGTAAATCTTGTCATTATATTCCACAATGTGTGCACTGTACCGTTAATTTAACATATCATAAAGGCGATCGATGTTTAAGATGTCACCAATGTGGTTACCAAAGAAGACCAACCTATTATTGCGATTCTTGTTCTAAGCCAGAAATGGCCATAAAAGGGTATGGAACGGAGCGTATTTTAGAAGAATTAAGATCTATTTTTATTAAAGCAAATATTGTCAGATTAGATCGAGATACCTTAAGTACAAAAAATAAACTGAATACGTTTATTGATCGATATGACAGTGGCGAAATAGATATTCTTATTGGAACACGAATGATTTCTAAAGGTTTAGATTTATCTAATACCGCACTTTTGGTTGTTGTTTTGGCTGATGATTTATTGATGTATCCTGATTTTAGAGTTGAGGAAAGAGCCATTCAATCCTTAAGTCAAATCTCTCAAAGATTAATTGGACAAAATAAAGAAGCACAAGTCATTATTCAAACTTATCAAAAAGAACATCCGATTTTTAGAGCATTAAAACTCCAAGATCCATTAAAGTTGTATCCTGGTTTTTATAAGGAAAGAAAAGATTATTTTTTACCTCCATTTACCCGAATGATTCTCATTAATTTTAAACACAAAAATAGAGTAGAGTTAGAAAAGGCTGTGGAGTATTTTTATGATATTATTATTCAAAAGATTCCATCTAAACGGGTTAAAAAACCATACACCCCATCAATTGAAAGAATCCGATCTATGTATCAGATGCAAATTGATATTCAACTTCTAAAAAATGCCCGATTAAAAGAAGCCAAAAAGTATTTACAAAAGGTGGTTGAGAAATTAGGGAAACACAATTCATTTAGAAGTGTGGTCATAAAAATAGATGTAGATCCTAATTATGTGTAATCTTTAATTAAACCGGAGGTCATACAATCGACCTAATTTGTTGTTTAATTCTGAAATACCGAAAGAACCTGCCATTTTCAATTGCAATTTCCCATCAAAATAGACCAATAGACAAGGGGCTGAAAAAATATTAAGATGCCCTGAAAGTGCTTCAGACATAGGGATAATTACATCTTTTAATTTAATGTTTGGATATTGATTTGAAAAGGTTTCGTAAAGTTTTGGACCGATTGATTTTGCAACCGAACATTTTCCATCTGTAAAATATAAAGCGAAGTGCTCTTGATTTCTAATGCATGCATTGAAATCTTCCAGTTGCTGTGAGTGGTTAGTCATCTTTTAAAGTTAAATAGTATAATCTGGCACATGCTTTGGCATCTGATAGGGCGTTGTGGTGGTCTAGTTCTATATTATGAACTTCGCAACAAGCACTTAGTCCGGCAGGTTTATAGCCTTTTGCTTGATAGAGTTTTAATGTGCAATCCCATGGTTTTTTTATTTCAATATTCGGGTTTTTCAACCCATAGGTTTCCATGCAATGCTTAAGTACACTTCGGTCAAAAGACTGGTTATGTGCTACAATTACACGGTTTTCCAATCGAGATGAAATTTCGGACCAAACTTCTTTAAAATTTTTCTCCTTAGCAGTATCCTTGGGTTTAATTCCGTGTACCCTTATGGTTTGCCATTGGTATTCGTTTCTTGGAGGGCGAATTAAAGTGTAATATTCATCAATAATTTTTCCATCTTCAATATTGATAATTGCTACTGCGCAGGCACTATTTCTTTCACTTGTAGCGGTTTCAAAATCTATAGCGGCGTATTTATGTTTTTTTTTATTCATTGATATATGGTAATGTAACAAATGTACGTTTTTTTTAACAGCGACTTTTTTATTCCTTCTAGTTTTTTGGTGGTAATCATACTAATTATTTCGATTTAGCGTTAAAGTTTCAAATCTAAATTCAATCTTAAAACAAAATAATATGTCAAAATTTAAAGGAATTATTATTTGTGGATTCACTTTTCTTTTCAGTTACCTATTTTACAACGAGGCTTTTGGTATTAATGTTTTATGTTTCCTTTTGCCTTTTTTAATTTGGTTATATCTAGAAAATAAATCAAAATTTAAAGACCTAAAAGTCCTATTACTTACGTTAGGATTATTGCTGTCGTCCTTTGGTAGTTGGTTGAACGGAAACGGTATTATTCCGTTTTTGTTTTTATTTGCGCTTATTGGTGTTATTCACGGAAAGTCCTTTTTGGTATTTGGTTTGTTCAATTCAATTTTAAATCTTTTTGCAGGCTTTATAAAATGGATGAAATCTAAATCTGAAGGCCAGAGAAAATCTAAATATTTTTTAAAATACATCATACCAATATTCATTATTATCGTTTTCTATTCACTCTATAGGAATGTAAATGCAACTTTTGCAGAATTGACAAACAACTTTACGTTCCAGAACATCTCTTTTTTGTGGGTATTAGTAACGCTTTTAGGTTTTGGAATTTCGGTTGGAGCGAAATATGATATTTCGATACCTTTTATTGATAAATACTTGTCACATGCTAAATCAAATAGTCTTACTGATGAAAAAAAAGAGTCGACTTGGGATGAATCTTTTGGTTTTACAATTGCTTTTGGAGTTATTAATTTGATGCTTATTATCATTAATGTTATTGATATTTATGCCATTTCTGATCTTTCAAATTTTTCGGACGGTAAAGCGTTGAAAGCTTTTTTGCATAAAGGTGTAGGAACTCTAATGTTTTCAATATTCTTAGGGATTTCAATTTTACTTTATTTTTTTAGAAATCAATTGAATTTTGTTGAATCATCAAGACAATTAAAAGCATTAGCCAAACTTTGGATTGCCCTGAATATTCTCATGGTAGGTTTTACAGTTTTTAGAAATCATTTATATATTACCGAAGCGCTTTTGTCCTATAAACGTATTGGTGTTTATTATTGGTTGTTTTTTGCCACATTGGGTCTCGTGTTTACTTGGTTTAAGATACAACAGAACAAAACGACTTGGTATATTATTGAACGATTTTCGAATTGGATTTTTATTGTTTTGGCTTTTTCGTCGTTACCAAAATGGGATTCAATTATATCTGATTACAATTTAGCTAGGGCAGAGGCCATGGAAGATATTTCAAACATTGATAAGAGTTATTTACTTGGATTATCTGCATCAAATATTCCCGATTTATATCAATTTGTAAATAAAAAAGGATTTTACTACAACCCAAGCTATTCTCAAAAGATTGTTCAAGGACATTCCAATAAAAGTTGGTTAGATAAAAAATTATTTAAGTTTTTGGTGAGTGATAAAGCATTGAGTTGGCAGTCAGATTCTTGGTTAAGACAAGACTTAACAAAAGGAATATCTCTACTGAAAAACAGTGAAAAAATATCAGAATTAGAATTACAAAATTTATATGGTGTTTATAGTCTTGATGTTCTCAGAGATTTTGTTGGACTAAAATCTTTGAATTTGACAGGTACGAGGTTCAATAATTTTAGAGATTTTAAAAGTTTAGATGCTCTAAAATTAGAAAAACTGTTGTTGAATAATAACAATATTCAACATTTAGATACGCTAGAAGTTGGGGATTATTTGAAGCGTTTGGAATTAGATAATAATAACATTGAAAGCATGACACTTCTCAATCAATTTCATCATTTAGATTCACTTTCAATAACACACAATAAAATTAGTCAGTTTTCTAATTTGGCAGGGCAACATGAAATTCAGTATTTAAACCTCAGTCATAATCCTATTAAAAATATTTCAAATATTAATCTACTCACTCAATTAAAAACACTTCGGTTAAATCATTGCTCTTCAGATGCAGGACAGTTACCTACTTTACCAAATTTAGAATATTTGTCAATGAATAGCTCAATCGGATTGTATTATAATGCATTTTTAGATAAAAATCAGTTTCCTAAAATGAGGATGTTTTCTTGTTCGCAAAACAATTTAAGAAATTTTGAAGAAATAGAAGAAGTATTTCCAAACCTAGAAATTTTAGATTTTTCAATGAACCATGTTGATAGTTTAAAGATATTTAACATGAGTAAATCATTAAAAAAAATCAGTTTTAAATCAAATCCTCTAAAGGAAATATGGGCCCTGTCAGATTATAAAGCATTAGAAATATTAGATTTTACAAATTGCGATTTGATAGATATTAGTGCGCTAGAACCATTAAAAGAACTTACACAATTATTTTTAGGGAATAACTGGTCTATTAAAGAATTTTCAAGTTTAATAAGTAATAGCAAATTAGAAATTTTAGATTTAAGTCAAACTCAATTTTCTAACTTATCAACCTTATCTGGACTTGGGAATTTACAGCAGTTAAATTTGATAGGCTGTAGAATAGATCATTTAAAAGGGTTGAAGAACTTTCCTAAACTTACAAAGCTCGAATTGTCTTATGTAAATATGATTGATGTAAAATATTTGAAAACTTTAAAATCATTAAAAACTTTACATTTATCCGCAACAGATCCATATGTATTAAAACAAATTAAGAAGGAATTGTCAAATAGAGATGTACATATTATTGTTGATGAAAATTAATTTTGGTCATAATTATTATAGCCTTTTGTATGAATTTAGATGGTTTTAGTAAGTAGATTTTACAATTTGAATAAAAAGAATTAGTTTCGCATTCGTAAACTAACTCCTTACTTCATGCAAATAAAACATTGGTTATTAGCAACATTGTTGTTGAGTGCAAATGGTCTATCATTTTCCCAAGTCGGAATTGGTACATTAAATCCTCATCAGACTTCCATTTTAGAAATAGAAAGTTCTTCTAAAGGATTTTTACCACCTCGAATGACACGGTTACAGCGTAATAATATCCTAAATCCAGCTCAAGGATTAATGGTTTATTGTTCAGATTGTTGCCCTACTGGAAGCATTTCTTTTTTTAATTCCAAAATTTGGAAAACAATAGTTGATTGTACGGAAGATATTCAAATTGCCGATGATTTTGATGGAGATGGTATTCCAAATTTAACAGATATAGATGATGATAATGATGGTATTTTGGACGAATTGGAGTGTCCTGTAGAATATACTGACTTTACAGGTTTAAGTTTGAGTACGGCTTCAGGAGATGCCAGTTTTGAAGTTACAAGTACTACTGTTGGTAATCCATTACCTGCAAATATTACAATTCATCAACCAACCACATCAACATCTAACACAACAGGGAATATTGTTGTTGGTTCTGCAAAACCTGGTACGCCAAATGCTGCTGTAATTCGTCTTTTTAACCCTTCCGGTTCATCAGGAGAAATATTTAGTACTAGGTTTGATTTTTCTATTTCGAATAGAATTGAAATTTTTGCAAATTCATCTAAGGCCAATTCCAATATTACAAGTATTGATCGATTTACATTTGAACCAATAAATCCACCAGCTGGTTTTCAATGGAATTATGTGGTAGTAGCAAATGCTGTAATCACAACTTCTGGTAATAAAATTACCGTGGCAAACCCTTCAACTAGTACTTCGGGGAATTTTGCTCAATTTCAAATATCATCAAATGTGAGGATTGAAGGATTTACAGTTGATTATGAAACCATAGGTGGAAGTTCATATAATTCTGGTCAGTTTTTATTTTCTATGGGATGTTCTGATAACGATGGTGATGGGATTCCAAATTATTTAGATTTAGATTCTGATAATGATGGTTGTTCAGATGCTTTTGAATCAGGAATGACAACAAATACTCAAACGTATTACAGTTTTCCAGCGCCTCATGGGGCTAATGGTTTGGCAGATGTTTTAGAAACTGGATCAGAAAGTGGATCAACCACAATTTCTCCTGTTGTAGGTCCAACCTTAGATGGGAATTGTTTGTAATTAGTAAGTTAAGATAAGTAATAATATAAAAAGCCCATGATTCTATGTTGAATCATAGGCTTTTTATGATTTTGTGAAAAATGGTTTTTTTATATACGAACTCATATTAATTTAAGAAATGTACTTTGTCTTACTAATCAGAACAATTAAAGTTTGTATAAAGTAATTAAAAGAAGTTTGGAGAATGTTTGAACCAGGGAATTTATGCTTTCAAATATGATACGAGTGCATGACTTTCAAATCAGAATATTAAAGTATTTAATAGATAAAATTTATAAAATAAAACCTAATCCAAGAGTAAAGCCCATTGCCAGTTTTGCAGAGGTCGTGGATTGAATATTACTTATTACACTTTCCGAAGTAATTGATTGAGGTAAGTCTTTTAAAATCATATTGGTATTAATACCATACAACAAATATAGATTTGATTTTCGATTAAAAAAGATTTGCTCGGTATAAGAAGCCCCAAGGAAAACTATACGATCATCTAATTCTTCTGATTCAATTAATTCGTATTTGGTTTGATACCAATTTTCAATTGGTATAGATGATCTTTTGAAATAATTTACATCAGAATTAATATTAAGAACCAATAAATGAAGACCAATTTTTGAAGCAAAAGGCATGTTCATTTTGTGCATAGCATAATATAGGTTGATTCCAAAGCCATTTCGATTAAATCCAGATAATGCAGTTGCGTCATATTCTACACCATTAATTGTTTGGATTACTTCATTTCTGGGTTTATTTTCTTTTTCAGAACCTGTATCGTAAATATATCGGAGACCAATGGCAAATTTGTTATGA
Organism: Flavobacteriales bacterium; assembly: GCA_049607525.1. GTDB lineage: Bacteria > Bacteroidota > Bacteroidia > Flavobacteriales > CAJXXR01 > JBMYYR01. The sequence continues at coordinate 9,027 of JBMYWP010000019.1, read as the reverse complement.
ATGGTGTAGTTGGCGTCTATATTAAAAGTTAAGGCAATTGGGTCATTTATGAGTAGTTTATGATCATCATTTGTTGCAAAAATATGAAACAAATTGTGAGATAAACCCCCTTCAAAAAATAGTTTATCTTTTGTTATTCTTTGAGCTTTAACACTTTTTATTAGGAAAAAAGATAAGAAGATAAATATGGATTTCATTTGTCTAATTTTTGAACATTGATTTAAGTATAGCAGATCTTTGTTGGGAATAAAGTTTTTTCTTTATGAATTTTGTTTTCAAGGCAGATAAAGTCGCTGACTTTAAGTTTATTTTTCCTACTAAAAGCAAATTATCTTCTTTTTTCGATGCAGCTTTCATTCCGAAATAGGGCGCGTATGGAAGAATTAACATGGCGTAAAAATTTCGAATGGATTGTTTTTCGGAGGCATAAGCTTGGGTAATATTACTAACCAATAATATTTCATCTGTGCTAGTTTGTTCTGAAAGATGGTCTATTTTGTTTTGAGTCATTGGTATGACGCCGTAGAACCAATAAAAGCTTAATTCTTTCATCCAGATCTTAACTGTATTTTTTAGTATTAGTTTATCAATATCATCCTTGGCAATGTTGGATACTGATAGGTTTAAAGTGTTGTGATCGTTTTTATTCACTAAGTCAGATACCAGTTTATTTATACTTTCCGATTCACGATTCGAATTACGATAATCAAATTCATGTTCTACCTTTCTATAATATTTATAATCCAAAATAATGGTGTTTTCTAAATCTATTTTTTTACTTCTAGTTTTTAATTGTTTTAAGGGAAGATTGAGTTCTAGGTCTTCATTTAGTTCATCTGTTAGGTATAAGTTGATTTTAGCTTCCTTTTTCATAAAATGAAACATATCACTAAGTTTCTTTCTATTTCTTAAATGCAGAAAAGCTGGTCTAAGAAATTCATTTAATTTTTCATATTCGATTTCATGATCAGATATTTCATTTTGTAAGTTCTCTACTAATTCTTGATGTTCAGATAAAACCTTGGTAGAAGAATCAATTTTCGCTACTTTTATAGGTGTTTCAAAATCAAAGTTGTTCTGATCAAGCTCATGAATATTTACCATATCATAAACTAAATCCAAGATATATCGGTCAACAGTAGAATCATTTAATTCCATTAGTTTTTGAATAGCAAGTGTCGAAACCGTTTTGGCATTCAAATTATAAATGAAATTTTCATTGAAGTACTTAATATTACCATAAGATTGATTGAGATGTAAATCAAATAAATCATCTAAATGTTGTACAAGAAAATCGGCTTTATCGGTGTCTCTGTACAAATTCAAAAAATTTTTCTTTTTAGCTAGTCCATATAATGCTTTTGCCATAGATTTTTGAATGAATTCATTATCTGGATAGGCGTTAAGTAAGGCTATAGAATTATAAATCGCATCGATATACCAATGACCTAATAAATCATTTTGGATATTTTGAAATTTAGAGAGTTCATTAGCCCTTTTGAATGTATTTTCTTGACCAATAAATTTAATATCGGTAATATCAATATCTTTATCTGCTGATATTAGTTTGATGAGTCTAGAGATCCTATCCTTTATTCTAGGATGAGTTACATATTTAATTTTATTCAAATTTTCTATAAAGTCTTTTTCTATATTTTTTTTTGAACGTTTAATATGTGAACCTTCTACAAAGACATCTTCTTCAAGGTTGAAAAAAGGTGTATTGAAGTATTTTTGTGGAACTAAAATATTGTGTGAAGAGTATTTAGATTCTTCTAGAATTTTTAATGCACTTATCGATTCAGAAATTGAATAAGATGTACTTTTAAACATATCGAAACCAAAAGCATCCGATTCAAATTCATTGTCTTGAGAATATTTGCTTAGAAAGCCAACGGCATGCTTTATTGATGATGAAGAATTGGCATAACTTCTAACTCGTAAATATTTATATAGAACATGTTGCTCTAGATAATGAGATATTTCATGACATAAAATAAAAGCTAATTGTGCTTCATTTTCAATTCGGGCCATTAATCCTGTTGTTACAATAATCATACCTTGATAAGTAGAAAATGCGTTTATCTCAGATGATTTTTGTATATAAAACCTAATGTTTTTATCTTTTAAAACCGGATTGTTTTTAATTATTTCTTGACCTACAAATTCAACAACATTTGTAACATCGTCTCCAGAAATAATACTACCTCCTCTTATTAGATCATAAACCTTCGTGTAATTATTCTCGAAGAATTCTTTTTTAAGCTTTTTTCGCTCCTTAGAAGTCTTTAAAGAAATGAATGTTTCTTTATCTTTTTCGAGCATTTGAAGAACAGAGGCTGTAAAATCATTTTGAACAGAACCTTTACTCTCTAAAGGAGTAAAATGATTTAAATCTTGTCCAATTAGTAAAAAAGGAGAAAAGCATAAAAAAATGAGTAAATAATAATATTTCATGAATGATATTTATTCGATTAAAACACGAATATAATTATTAATCTTACAAATTCAAATGTTTTTCAATTCGAGCTAATCTTTCTTCAAGAGAAGTTGAATTTGAGGAATTGATTTCGGGAATAGTAGAGGTGTAAACGCCTTCCAAAACCCAATATTCAATAATTTCCTTTTCGTTTTTAGGTAATTCCTTTAAAATTTCAAGTCCATTTATTTTAATACCTATAATAGGTTGTTCAAATTTTGGATGTCTTGTTCGTTTACCTATTAATATAGTACCTTCTGGATATCCGTTTAACTTTTCATCCAATTCTATGGCAATTCCTTTCTCCAAATAAATAAATGGGAATTCTATTCTTTCCAATTTATTTTGGAATTCTTTTTTATCCGGCGTTTTACAATATTCTTTTAAATCTTCTTTTGGCAAATAAAGAATCTTATCCTTAATTTTTTCAGTCGATTTACCTATTAATAGGTTATCATCAAACTTAGAAAGTTGGTTGACTGTAATTTCTTTTGTTAATAATTTGTCAATCGAAATGCCAAAATGATGAGCAATCTTTATTACCGTATCTAATTTCGGTAGCGACCTGCCTTCTTCGTAAGCGCCTAGTGTAGCACGTTTTAAATCGAATATCTCGGCGAATCCAGCTTGGCTAAGGTTTTTGGTTTTTCTTATTTTTTTGATATTATTTCCGAATGTCATCATATTTATTGCTAATAAAATTTGCAGATTTAAAAAAGTTTTCTATCTTTGTACTATTGATATGAGCTAAAATAGTAAAAATATCGTTTGAATGGTGAATTTAGCTTAATAAAATGCTCATAAAAGTAGAACAAGTATAGACTCGAAAACTTTGCCACTTTTATGAGCATATCAATAAAAACAAGTTTAACATCTAACAAAAAAAAAATAAAATGATATTAGTTACAACAAATAGTATTGAAGGTAAAAATGTAAGTTCATACCATGGCATAGTTACAGGTGAAACCATAATTGGAGCCAATATTTTTAAAGACTTTTTTGCAAGTATTAGAGATATTGTAGGTGGAAGAAGTGGATCTTATGAAAAAGTATTGAGAGAAGCTAAAGATACCGCTCTTAGAGAAATGGAAGACGAAGCACGTAGATTAGGTGCAAATGCCGTAATAGGAATAGACTTAGATTATGAAACAGTAGGTGCCAATGGAGGAATGCTCATGGTAACTGCAAGTGGAACAGCCGTTTTTTGTAATTAAAATCTAGAGTAAAGATTGTGCTCCATTATAAGATATTGGGGGATATTAGGAGATTTCAATCTTTGCTCAAACTTTTTTCAAAATTTTTTTGATGATGTTGAAATTATCTTGAGAAATGTTGATCTAATCCTTATAAAAATGATTATTTTAACCAAAAAATTATAAACGATTTAAATATGAAAACGAGTTTTCACAAAGTAAGAGATTACATATTGGAGTTAGGATATACAATAACTCACGAAAATGAAGCTGATGGTATTATTATGATTCAGGATGAATCTGAGGGAATCAAAAACCTTTTAATTGGTTGTGCAGATCCTATTTTAATTATGGAGCAATTTCTTTGCACACTCCAAAATCCAAGTTCTCAGGTATATGTAAACCTATTAAAGAAAAACCGTGATATGGTCCATGGCGCTTTTGTTTTAGACGAAGCAGGAGATAAATTAATTTTTAGAGACACATTACAACTCGAAAATTTAGACCAAAATGAATTAGAAGCTTCAATAAACTCATTAAGTTTATTATTAAGCGAATTTTCAAACGAAATAATTAAGTACTCAAACCAACAATAAAACCCAGAAATTATGAACATTTTCAAAAGATTATTCAAGATAGGACAAGCCGAAGCTAACTCTGCCATCGATAAAATGGAAGATCCAATAAAAATGACAGAGCAAGGTATTAAAGACATGAAGTTGAACCTTTCTCAAAGTATAGAAGCCTTGGCTCAGGTTAAAGCAACGTGTATTCGTTCTAAAAACGACTTAGAAAACTATCAGTCAAAAGCTAAAGATTATCAAAATAAGGCTATGCTTTTATTAAAGAAAGCTCAAAATGGAGATATGGATATGGCCAAAGCAGAAGAGTTAGCAACAAGTGCCCTTTCTAAAAAAGAGCAAAACGATGAAAATGCATCGCGTACAAGAGGTGAATATGAAAAATTATCTAAAGCTGTTGATCAATTAGAAAAGAAAATTCAGGAGCAAAAACATACCATAGAAAAGTACGAAAACGAACTTAAAACACTTAAAGCAAGAGTTAAAGTAAGTACGGCGACTAAAAAATTGAACAAAGAAATGTCTAAAATTGACAGTTCTGGTACAGTTTCTATGTTAGAGCGAATGAAAGAAAAAGTTGAACAAGAAGAGGCAATGGCCGAAGCTTATGGAGATTTAGCTGATTCGAATACTACTATAGATGATGAAATCAATAAACACATTGATACAAAAGATGCTAATGCCCAGTCTGAGTTGGAAAAAATGAAAGAACAACTTGGAATGAACAAGAAGAAGAAAAAAAATAAAGAATAAATCCTTTATATGTTATGAGTAAGTTCTTCTTGAACTCATTATAAAAAACATTCAAAAACTTACTCATAACCATTTTCTTAACTTCTTAATTATATTTTTACAATGCTAGATCTACTTTTTTCAAATGTAAATTTACCTTTAACTATTCTTTCAGGTATTCTTGTTATTTATTGGTTGCTAACTATGTTTACAGGAATCGATTGGGACGTGGATTTTGATGTCGACATTGATGTTGATGCCGACGTAGATTTGGATACCCATCTTGATGGTGCTGAAGTAAGTTTTGACGACGTGGCAAATGTAGAAGTTGATAAAGACCAAATTGTAAAAGATCGAAGAAAACCTCTAAAATGGTGGCAAATTGTTCTTATACATTTCAACTTTGTTGGACTCCCATTTATGTTTACTTTAACGGCTTGGATTTTATTTTGGTGGATAGCTACATTGTTAGCAACATCAATAACAGTTTCATATAATTCTAGTTTTGGTTTTGTTTGGTTTTTTGCCTTAATTTTACCATCCCTGTATTTTACTAAACTATTTACAACACCTTTTAAATCATTTTTTAAGGATTTTAGAAAAAATGGTATTAAACCAATTGATTTTGTAGGGCGTGTAGGTTATTTAAGAAATAATATATCACCCAAAAAAGAAGGAACTGTTGAAGTAATAGTGGATGGTAAATCGCTAATAATTCATGCTCTAGCTTTTTCTGATAATGAAATTCAACGAGGAATAGATGTCCTTATTATAAAAAAATCTAAAATAGATTCTGTCTATTTAGTTCATCCTTATGTAAATGAGGACGATATTAAATAAATTACTTATTAACTTAAAAATAAAAATATGTCAGCAGATCAAATTCAAATGATCATTTTCCTAGCAATAGGTATTGTGCTTTTCTTAATTATTATTTATATAGCTAGTTTTGCTTTATTCTATAAGAAAATCCCTCAAGGGAAAGCACTTGTCCGTACTGGACAAAAAGGTGTTACCGTAGAAACTGATAAGGGAATTTGGGCAGTTCCTGTTTTTCACAAAATAGAAATAATGGATATTTCTGTTAAGAAAATTGGAATTGAAAGGTTAGGTGTTGATGGTTTGGTCTGTCGAGATAATTTAAGAGCAGATATTAAAGTTGCCTTTTTTGTTCGTGTTAATGATGATGATCCAGATATTATTACGGTAGCTCAAACAATTGGTTGTTCTAGAGCTTCAGATTATAGAACTTTGGAAGATCTTTTTGATGCTAAGTTTTCTGATGCTTTGAAGACTGTTGGAAAGCAATTCGATTTTGTTGATTTATATGACAAAAGAGACGAATTTAGAGATAAAATAATGGGGCACGTTAGAAGAGATTTAAATGGTTATGCAATTGATGATTGTGCAATTGATTATTTAGAACAAACTTCAATAACTCATCTTAATAAAGATAATATTCTAGATGCCGAAGGTATAAAGAAAATTACCAAGTTAACAGCTGAACAAAATATGAAAGCTAACTTGATAATGCGTGATGAACAAAAAGTTATCCGTAAACAAGATGTTGAGGTACGTGAGGCTATTTTGGAGTTAAACAAACAGTTAGCCGAAAAAGAAGAACAACAAGCTCGTGAAATTGCTAACATTAAAGTGAGAGAATTAGCTGAAATTGAAAAAGTATCAGCAGAAGAAAGATTAAAGTCTGAAAACGCACGAATTGCTACCGATGAAAAAGTAGCCATTGCCGAAGAAAATAAGGATAGGCAAATTATTGTTGCCAAGAAGAATAAAGAAAGAACCGAAGCTGTAGAAACTGAGCGTGTTGAAAAAGATAGAGCTTTAGAGGCAACGGAACGTGAAAGAATTGTAACACTTGCTCAAATTGAAAAAGAGAAAGTTGTTGAAGTAGAGAAAAAGAATATTCAAGATGTCATTCGAGATCGTGTTGCTTTAGAGAAAGGTGTAGTTGAAGAGCAAGAGAATATTAAAGATTTAGAAGCTTTTAAGGAAGCCGATAGAACAAAACAAGTTGCTATAACTATTGCTGAACAGGAAGCCGAAGAAAATATTATTAGAGAAGTAAAAGCTGCAGAGGCGGAGAAAGAAGCATCGAAACAAAAAGCAGAGCAATTACAAATTGAAGCTCAAGCCCAAAAAGATGCTGCTGTTAAAGAAGCCGATGCGCGTAAAACAATTGCAGAAGCGAAAGCCAAAGAAGAAGCTGCAATCGGAATTTCGGAAGCTCAGGTTATGCATGCAAAAGCTGAAGCCAGTGAGAAAGAAGGTATTGTTGAAGCTAATATTACAGAAAAACAAGCTTTAGCTGAGGCTGCAGGAATTAAAGCAAAAGCAGATGCAATCAAAGAACAAGGGTTAGCTGAAGCTGAGGTTATCAAACAAAAAGGTCAATCGGAAGCGGACATCATTAAAGAAAAGGCATTTGCAGAAGCAGCCGGAATTGATGAAAAAGCGGAAGCGATGAAAAAACTTGACGGTGTTGGTAAAGAACATGAAGAGTTTAAGCTTAAGTTGGATAAAGAAATGCAAGTTGAATTGGCAGAAATCAATATTCAAAAAGATATTGCCGATGCACAAGCCATGGTAATCGCCGAAGCGCTTAAAGCAGCAAATATTGATATTGTTGGTGGTGAAACCATGTTCTTCGATCAAATTATTGGTCAAGTTACTAAAGCGAAAGGTTACGATCGTTTAGTTCAACATTCAGAAACTGTCCACGATATTAAAGATGCTATTTTAGGATCGGATGATGTCCAAGGAAATCTTTTAATAAAAGTGAAAGATATGGCCGTAAAATATGGTATTTCTTCAGAAGACATTAAAAACCTAAGTATTGCTCAACTGATCTTCAAATTACAAAACGAAGCGGATTCAAGTGAAAAATCTGGTTTCAACGGATTAATGGGATTAGCAAAAGCCCTTGGATTAGAAGGGAAAAAGCTTAGTTAGTTATGAGTGATGAGATTTGAGTGATGAGTTTTTTGACTGCAGGCTTAGTATTTTGATAAAAAAATCAATAATATAAATAAGGTGAATATGAAAGAAAGTATTTTGAAAAAAAAGAGTTTTATACTTGCCTTAGAAACTATAGAATTGTATAAGTATTTGAACACTATAAAGTCCGAATACATTATGAGTAAGCAATTACTTCGTTCTGGTACATCAATAGGCGCAAATATTCGCGAAGCCCAAAATGCCGAAAGTGGGAAAGATTTTATTCATAAACTTTCCATAGCCCAAAAAGAATGTGATGAAACCCTGTATTGGCTTGAACTATTAAGTCAATCTGGGTACCTCACAAATGAAAAAATGGATAAGGCTAATGTTTTATGTGAAGAAGTATTGAAAATGACTAAAAGTTCAATAATTACTGTGAAAAACAGATTGAATAATAAGAATTAATTTATCTTCTCATAACTCATAACTCATAACTCATAACTCATAACTCAAAAAATGTCCACCTTTAAATCTAGAAATTCGATGATGTTTACAGCAGTATTAATTTTAGTATTAGCCATTTTTGGTTACGGAATCTATAAAATTCTGGTTTCAGAAAACTTTGGATTTAATACAGATACGTTGATTCCGGTTTCGATCATGACTTTAACGGCGGTATTTTTGTTAAGCTTATTTGTTAATACAAAATATGAACTTTCCGACAATTACCTGAGTTACACTTCTGGTCCTTTCCATGGAAAAATAGCTATTGACTCAATAAAAAAAGTGAAAGTAAATACAACGAGGTATGTTGGATTTAAACCTGCTTTAGCAACCAAAGGCTTAGTAATTTATTACAACGCTTTTGATGATATTTATATATCACCAAATTCCAATGAATCTTTTGTAAAAGAATTGTTGGAGCTGAATCCGAAAATTGAAGTGTTTGAGATGTAACAGTTTTCCTCTTTAATTTGGTATTGAAAACAATATTCCCTTGAGGGGATCATAGTGGTGTTCCATTAGATGGGAAAGTGAAATTTGGAGGAGTAACATCCCCCGAGCCCCTTGAAAGGGGGAATTA
>JBMYWP010000018.1:0-65611 GCA_049607525.1 Flavobacteriales bacterium | reverse complement strand
TGTCAATGTTTCCGTTTTCGTCGATTACAAAATCAAAATCCTCATCATTTGAATCAAAATTATCCTCAGACTGGTCATCATTAAGAACATTAATGTCTTCAATGACGATATTTTCATTGTCAATAATAAACTCAAAACTTTGAAAATCGAAAATTTGATTTGATGTTTCTATGGGAATGTCTTGGGCTTGTACTGAAAGCACAAAACAAAATGCTGTAATTATTGTAATTTTTTTCATAGGTGAGATATTTTAGGTTAGTATCTCAAATATATTAATTACTTTAGGGTTTTAATATCCTTATTTATAATGATATATGCTGTATTTAGCTCTTTATTTTTTATTTAATTTTAGGTGTAAATGTAAAATGTATTATTCATTTTTTATTTGTAAATAGACTAATAGATCAGATTCAGTAGTTTATTAAATTTAAGAATTTATATAGTATTATTATCTTCAAGGGGGCGTTGTAATTTGAGTTTGCTTGAGATATAAGAGATATATTAATAAATCAAGCATCCAATAATATTTCTAGAGTTTAAGGAAAAAAAATTCCAGCAAGTATCCAATTTTCTCATTCTAGAGTATGTTTATGATATTAATTTACAAAAAAAGTCACCTGAAAAGGTGACTTTTAATATGAATATGTTGAAACGTTTTAAGAATCGATATTAGCGTAAGCTGCATTCTTTTCAATAAATTCTCTACGAGGTGGAACTTCGTCTCCCATAAGCATAGAGAATGTTTGGTCGGCATCAATTGCATTTTCAATTGTAACCTGTCTAAGTGTTCTATGTTCTGGATTCATTGTTGTATCCCAGAGTTGATCTGCATTCATCTCTCCAAGTCCCTTGTAACGTTGAATAGCAACACCTTTCGCTTCTGGTCCACCAATTTCACGAGCAATCATATCTCGGTCATTGTCGCTCCATGCGTAGCGTTTTTTACTTCCTTTTTTCACAAGGTATAAAGGTGGCGTGGCAATGTAAATGTATCCATTTTCAATCATCTCTTTCATATATCTGAAAAAGAATGTTAGAATTAGCGTTGCAATGTGACTACCATCAACATCGGCATCACACATGATGACTACCTTGTGGTATCTCAACTTAGAAATATTTAATGCTTTACTATCTTCTTCGGTTCCTATTGTAAGACCTAAGGCAGTAAACATGTTTTTAATTTCTTCGTTTTCGAAAACTTTATATGGCAATGCTTTTTCAACATTTAAAATCTTACCTCTCAATGGTAAAATAGCTTGGAAAGCACGGTCTCGTCCTTGTTTGGCTGTACCACCGGCAGAATCTCCCTCAACTAAGAATATTTCACAAATTGCAGGATCTTTCTCCGAACAATCAGATAATTTTCCTGGTAGAGAACCTGCAGACATTACTGTTTTACGTTGAACCATTTCTCTGGCCTTTCGTGCAGCTTGTCTTGCCTTTGCAGCAATAATTACCTTTTGAATGATGTCTTTAGCCTCATTCGGATTTTCTTCTAAGAAGTTTGTTAGCATTTCACCAACAAGTTGATCTACGGCTCCACTAACTTCTTTATTTCCTAATTTGGTTTTGGTTTGACCTTCAAATTGAGGTTCCATTACCTTTACAGAAATAATAGCAGTTAACCCTTCTCTAAAGTCATCTCCGGTAACGGTAACCTTTTCTTTGGCTAACATTCCAGATTTTTCTGCATATCCTTTTAGAGTTCTTGTAAGCGCTCTACGGAATCCAGCAAGGTGTGTACCACCTTCGTGTGTATTAATGTTGTTTACGTAAGAATAAAGGTTTTCTGTGTAGGTTGTATTATATTGCATAGCAACTTCTACAGGAATGTCGTTTTTCTCACCTTCCATGTGAATCACATTTTTGGTAAGTACTTCACGCGTAGAATCTAAATACTGAATAAATTCTTCTAAACCTTTTTCAGAAAAGAAAACATCCGATTTATGTTCACCTTTTTCGTCTTTTTCACGTAAATCAATAAGATTAATGGTAATACCTTTGTTCAGGTAAGCCAGTTCTCTCATTCTATTTGCTAAAATCTCGTATTTATATACAGATTCAGTAAATATTGAAAGGTCTGGTTTAAAATGAACAACAGTACCACGGTAATCTGTAGTTCCTACTTCTTTTACGTCATATTGTGGAATACCAATTTTATATTCTTGTTGGAATTCAGTTCCATTTCTATGAACGTTAACTTTTAAATCTGATGATAAGGCGTTTACACAAGAAACCCCAACTCCGTGAAGTCCACCAGATACTTTATAAGAATCTTTATCAAATTTACCTCCGGCGTGTAATACAGTCATTACAACTTCTAAGGCAGATTTTTTCTCTTTCGGGTGCATAGCCGTTGGAATTCCACGACCATTATCTTTTACCGTAATAGAGTTGTCTTCGTTTATATGAATTGTGATTGTGTCACAGTGTCCAGCAAGTGCTTCATCAATGGAGTTATCAACAACTTCATAAACCAAGTGGTGAAGTCCTTTTATTCCAATATCACCAATATACATGGCTGGTCTTTTTCTTACAGCTTCCAATCCTTCTAGAACCTGAATACTACCAGCTGAATAATCTTTATTTTTATTTTCTTCTGACATCTTGAGTATTTAAAATAATCACGTTGCTAAACCATTTTTCTGTGTTTTAAAGCATTAATACAAACGAAGTTTGTTTTTTGCAAGAAAATTTGTATTTCTACAAGTGAAAACCGTATTGATTTAGCCTAACAAAGATACTTTTTTATATGAATTATGTACTATATTTTCGTTAGAATTTGAATCTAAATCCACCAGTGAAATAGATCCCTTTATGACGGTAAGTTCCCCATGTTTCATATTTCTGATTTAAGAGGTTGTTAACCTCGGCAAAAACACGCCATTGACGTCTAATATCATATTGTGCACCAAGTGAAATATCAAAAATTGGATTGACTTCTTTTTGAATACCTCTTTGTTCAGGATCTGCAAACGAAGTATTACTAATCATATTTTGTTTGGTGCTGTATTTTAAAGTACCATAGGTTGCCCATTGGTCATCTATTTGGTAAGATGTTTTAAAGTGAGAAACAAGAGCTGGAGTATGACTTGCCTTTACGCCACCTTCTAAATTATATTGTTGAAGCAATATATCTAGATTAAAATTCAATTGTTTTGTGAATTTATAATCTAAGTTTAGGTTTAAACTCAAATAATCCCCACTTTTATAATAAGGTCTATAGGTATGACTATTAATTGGTAAAGTTTCAAAAAACAACCAATTACCACCTAAGGCATATTTAGCGCCCATTCTGTATTTTATACCTTTTACAATACCATCTAGATTGGCATAAAACAGTTTAGAAACTCTTGCTCTTGTGTCTATACCACCTTCTGCTAAAAACGGGTTGTTATTTACAATTTGTCCATACGTGTACAATTCATAATCAGATGTTAATCCTGCACTTAAATTATAAGATTTATCAAAGCGATACGAAAGGTTTAACTCGGGTATCAAATAAGTATTCGCTGGTCCACCTATGTGGTTATCGTCCCAGGCGTTAATAATATTTAATCCTGCTTTGTAGAAAAACTTATCCTTACTTCCTTGAATTTGTGGTTTAATATCCAAAACAGAAAGGTTATTATCCAAGGCATTACTATCCATTTCGTTTACCGAAAGGTGGTAATTTACATCCACCTTCCAAAGAAGTGCTTCTTGTAACAGGTAATCCGAAAAATTAACATTGAAATTCAAATAAGATTCCGTGTTTTTATTTTTTTGATTGATGCCTTTAAATGCCAAATGCGCTTGCTTAATAAAACTACGTTTACTCAAGTTTTCTAATCCAATTTTTACATTGTATTTGTTGTAAGACACATTTTGATGCGTAAAATTGGGTCCATCTTCAAAAATTAATCGTTCTTCCTGGTATTGGAACCCTGCTTCGGTTTGGAATAATAGTTTTTTTCTTAAATAATCTAAATAACCATCTATTCGAGCGTGTTCGAAGCCGAAAAATGGTTCTTGATTGTCGGTCTGGTTATCTGCATGATATTGCCCAAACAGTCCAAATTTAAAGTTATCTAATTCTTCTGCAAAGGAAACTTCTGCAAACGGATTGCTTTCAGAACTGAAGGCTCCAATTACATAATTAGAATACATTAAATGCTTTTTTGCGTCGGAATCAATTGAGAAGAACGAATTTTTAATAGGCGATATTAAAGGTTTTGTTTCTCTATTACCAATAAGTGGTAACTCATAATCGAAATTGGTTGTTATAAAATTGGTATCCGAAAATTCAGGATGTACGTCTAACTTCTTCACCTTTTTTATAGCGTATTGATATTTCTTTACAATATCAATTTTATCTATAGTCGAAATAATAGAGTCTGAAGGTGTTGTTTGTGCCACTGTAATTAAAGTTGAATTTAATACTACAGCTAAAAGGCATATTTTTTTTATCATTTTCATTGGTCTTTAATGAAAAGTTATTTCAATTTTTTTAGGGCTTTTTTCGCTTCCTCAACAATAGTTTTGTCTTGGCACTGATCAATAATAGATTGATATGCTTGTCTAGCTGTGCTTTTATTGTTTACCATACCCAAGGCATTTCCGTATAACATTAGGCTAGGATATAGATATTCCTGATCTCCCGTGTTTATTTTTTTGATATTATCTAGAGTGTAAGAAATAACTTTGTGATAAGATTTTTCGGCATAAAGCATTTTTATCATATAACTTGTTGCTTCAGCCTGTCTTGGAGAAGCGTCGTCATTTAAAAATGGTTTTAAATTCTCTTTAGCAATTTTGAACGAGTTGTTATGATACGCCGATGTAGCTAATAAATACTTGGTTTTGGTTTTTAAATCGTCATCAATATTAGTTAATTGAAGAACTTTTGTTGCAAACTGCATCACTTCCTGATAATTTTTCAGTTTATAATTGGTTTGCATCAATCCAATTTGTGCATCTTCGGTATATCCTTTATATCTCGAATGGTCAAACAATTGTTGGTAATACTTTTTAGCATTTTTATAATCTTTTTTATTAAAATTAATTCTTGCCAATTTGTATAACGCTTCCTCAGATAAATCACCCATTTGCGAATTGGCAATATTCTCTAAAGATTTCTCTGCTTTACCAGTTTTTTCTGACTTAATATAACATTCGGCTAAATAGTAGTTCGCCTCATTTTTATGTAAACCATTCGGATACTTTTTTAAATAAAATTCGAAACCTTTTTGTGCAGCATCGTAATTTCCTTGAGTAAATTGTTTGTAAACCGGTAAATAACTGTAATCGTCTAAACCTTCTTCAGATTCTTTATGGAATTCCAATTGAGCTACATAGTTATGATATTCTTCGGGCGTTTGAAGGTCGAAATATACGTTTTTGATTAACCTGATGGCTTCTTTAGAAACAGAAGTGTTCGGATAAGTAGAAACTATGTTTTTGAAATCTTGTAAAGCTAAATCCAATAAATCCTGATTGTAATTTATTGTCGCCAATCGCAATTCGGCCGTACTGTAAAATTCACTTTTAGGAAAATCAGAAATTAAAGTTTTATAATTCTCTCTCGCCTGGGCATATTTATATTTATTTAAATATGATTCTGCCAATTGAAAACGAGCATCGTCTTTGTAAATAGAATTTGGATATGTTTTGTCGAAATTGGTAAGAATACTAACTTCATCATCAAAATTATTTAAAAGTTGATTACAGATCGCCTCAGAATATGCTGCATAATCTGCATGATCTCCAGAAATTATAGAAGCTTTTCTGAAATATGTTTTTGCCGATTGATAATTTTCAATCATCATATTAGCATCTCCTAATCTTAAAAAGGCATCTACTTTCTGATTCTCTTTTAAACCTTTGTTAAGTAAATAAATATCGAAATTCTGAATGGACTTATGGTATTGTCCTTTATTAAAATAACTGTAGGCTAAATTGTAGTCTACCAACTGATCTTCTTCATAATTTCGCCCAGAGTTTATTTTTTTATACAGTTTATAATGCGAAATAGCTTGATCGTAATTCTTTTTCTGATAATACGATTCTGCAATCCAAAAACGCGCTTTATCTGTGTATGTTTTATTTACAGCTTCCGTTAATGATTTTGTAAAAAGTGTAATGGCATCATCGTACTTTTTTAAGTTGTACAATTGAATTCCTCTAAACAAACAAACTTCCTGATACAAACTTTTTAAACGGATGTGTTTAGATTCAAAATCTTCTAAAGAAAGTATGGCTTTGTCGTATTGTTTGTTTTTAACATAGTTTTGAATGAGTAAATCATAAACTTCTTCCAAGTATATTGAAGAAGGATACTTTTCTGTGTACTCAGCAATGAGTTGCTCAGTATTAGAAAAAATATCATTATGTTCAAAACTTAGTTTTATAAGTTGATAATGCGCATTTTCGGTAATCTTTTTATCTAAATTAAGCTTTTTTACGCGTTTTAGAGCGTCAATAGCTTCAGCCTTATTATTGCTTTCTAAAGCTAATTTAGCTAACAAAAATTGTGCATTCTGATAAATTTCAGGATTTGGATTTGTTGCCACTTTTAGCAAAGCATCTTTGGCTTGTTCTTTTTTGTTTTCGTGTACCAAAGAAAATCCGAGAGCATATTGAGCGTCGTTTTGTAAATTTGGTGTCTTTTGTAATAATCTAACCGCATTTTTGTGATCATTACTTTGGTTATAAGACATCCCTTCCAAAACATTCAAATGTTTTTTGTTCAATGGGCTAACTTCAGTCATATTTTTGGCAAAAACAATCACTTCTTTGTAACGCTTTAAATTATATAAACTTTGACCATAGTAAACGGCCCATTTATCGTTTTCTAATTCATTTTTTATTGCGCCAAAGGCATTAAAAGCTTCCAACCAGTTTTTTTGTTCAAAATAGAGGAGCCCTTTATATAAATAGGCTTCATTTTTGAACCTGTTATTGCTGTTGGTTAAATCTTCAAACTTTTTAATGGCCTGATCGGTTTTTCCTTGTTTAAAAAGAGAATAAGCCGAATATAAATGAAATTTATCTTGCTGTTCTGCCGTTAAAAACTCAAAATCACATTGCTCGAAATAATGTATGGCACGATCGAACTTTTTTTGATTAAAAGCATAATTGGCCAATTCGTAGTTTAATAGATTTTTTTCGCTCGATTCTGGATTGTCTTGTAAAAAACGTTCTGACAATTGAATGGCATTAGGCAATTCTAAACGAATTGCACATAAACAACGCATCATTTGAGCGTGAATAACATCGCCTTCGTTTTTTATTTGAAGATCTTTTTCAATGTAATTCTCAAGTTGTTCTTGAGCTAATGTATATTGTTCGTCATTAAAAAGATATTCAATTTTTTGTAGATTTTGATTATCTGTTTTTAATGAAGTGGCAGTCTGTGCCGAAAGAGAGTATGTTGCTAAGCTTGTAAAAAGAAAAATCGCAAAATTTTTATGCATCTTTATTTTCATTTTTATATTTTGGCTAAGTTAAACATTTGAAACAATAATGTGTTTCTTTGTAATATATTTATTGTTAATAAAACCCAAGCCAAAATAATGAGTTTAATTCATCTTAAAAATGTAGATGTCCATCAGGATGTTCACCTTATTTTATCTAAAGTTAATTTAGAAATAAACAAAGGTGAATGGGTGTATCTACTCGGTAAAACAGGAAGTGGAAAAAGTAGTTTGTTAAAACTGATTTATGCCGATATTCCTGCAACAAAAGGCGAAATGACCGTTTGTGGTTTTGATATGCAAACAATAAAACGAAAACAAATTCACCTTCTTAGACGAAACTTGGGTGTAGTATTTCAAGATTTTCAACTTTTACCCAATCTAAATGTCGAAGAAAATTTAAAATTCGTTTTAAAAGCAACCGATTGGAAAGATAGAAAAAAAATAGAAAAAAAGATTGAAGAATCGTTATTAATGGTTGGGATGCAAAATAAAAAGTTAAAAGCAATACACGAACTTTCTGGTGGAGAAAAGCAACGTGTGGCGATTGCAAGAGCTTTGTTGAATGACCCGAAATTAATTATTGCAGATGAACCTACAGGGAATTTAGATCCAAAAACTTCACGAGAAATCATTCGTTTACTTAAAGACATTCAGGATGATGGACAAGCTGTTCTTATTGTAACACATGATTATTCATTGATTGAAGAATTTCCGGCACCAATGTATTTTTGCGACAAAGGAAAATTGAATAAAATTGATAAACTCCCAGAATGGATTTAGGACTTTCAATTCTTATATCGGTTTATAATTGGGATATAGAATCTTTTATTCAAGAGCTACATCTTCAGGCAACAGCATTAAATATTCCGTTTGAAATAAAAGTTTATAACGATTGTTCAACAAAACATTTTTCATCCGAATTTGAAAAATTGGAACATGTTGAATACGTTATATTAAAAACGAATTTGGGACGTTCTAAAGTGAGAAATAAGCTTGCAGAAGATGCTAAATATTCCAAACTTCTCTTTTTAGATGGCGATTCTTTTCCTAAAACTAAAAATTTTCTACATAATTATTGGAAAGAAAACCTTTCTGAATCTGAAATTTTTTGTGGAGGAACAGCTTACCGTGGTTTGGAAAAGAATGAAAAGCCCAAATTGCGTTGGGTTTATGGTAAGGCAAGAGAAGAAGGGGGAAAGGATAAATGTTTTGCGGCAAATAATTTTATGGTTTGGAAATCACAATTTTTAAATATAAAATTTAATGAACAAATAAAAGGATACGGCCATGAGGATACACTTTTTGGAATAGATTGGGAGTCAGAAGGGTATTTGATTCGAAATATTAATGCGCCACTTTTACATCTTGGATTAGAAACGGATATTGAATTTTTTAATAAAACGAAAGAGGGTGTCGAAAATTTAAAATTACTTTATTCGGAAAATAGAGTAGAGGCACGCCACAATAAACTCATCAAGTTTCACGAAAAATTAGCGTTAAAGCCTGTTCTTTCAGGGTTCATTTTTATCTTGTACCCCGTAATAAAATATATGGTCGTTTCACAACATAATTTGTTTTTCTTTGATATCATAAAATGGTATTGGTTTAATGCCAAGGAAAAATAATTTGTGATAATCTTTAAGTTCGGGTTTTGAGAATTATAGCATAAAAAGACTACATTTACCGTCCGTTATTTAAAATATGTATTAAAAAAGGCTTCGCTTAGTTTACCTCATTTCTAGATATTTTAAATGTTTTTTTTAAGTTTTATGATAAATTGTCGTCTAATCGATTGTTAATTGGTTTGAATCAATATCATAATAAACTATTTTTAATGAATTTTGAAGATCTTAATTTAGAATACGAATTGCTAGATGCCTTGGATGATATGGGGTTTGTAAAAGCTACACCTATACAAGAACAAGCCATTCCAATTATTTTGAACAATAAAGACCTTTTGGCTTGTGCGCAAACAGGAACAGGTAAAACTGGAGCTTTTGTATTACCAATTGTAAATAAACTCATTTTCAAAATGACGCCTGGGGTAGACACCATAATTATGGTACCAACGCGTGAATTGGCCGTTCAAATTGAACAACAAATTCAGGGATTTTCATATTTTGTACAAGTCGAATCTATGGCTGTCTATGGCGGTGGTAGTGGAGCCGATTATACAACGGAGAGACGTGCTTTAAAAAATGGAGTAGATATTATTGTAGCCACTCCAGGGAAATTATTATCACATCTCAAATTGGGTCATATTAACTTAGATAACCTCAAACATTTTGTTTTAGATGAAGCAGATCGAATGTTGGATATGGGATTTATTGAAGATTTACAGACTATAATTTCTTATTTACCTAAAGACAGACAGACTTTATTGTTTAGTGCTACCATGCCAAAAGCAATTGGTGCATTTGCTAAAAAAATTCTAAAACAACCCGAAGAAATAGCATTAGCGCTTTCTAAACCTGCAGAGGGTGTAGATCAGAAATTGTATTTAACATATGATGCTCAAAAAATACCCGTTTTAAGTCATTTACTTAAAGAAAGAAAGCATTACGATAGTATTATTGTTTTTACATCTACAAAGAGTAAAGTTTCAGAAATTACTCGAAATCTAAAATCAAATGGTTTCCCAGCGCGATGGATTTCATCGAGTTTAGAACAGGAAGAGCGAGAAGAAGTCATGCGTAAATTTAGAGCAAAACGCATCCGAATTCTTGTTGCTACAGATGTTATTAGTCGAGGAATAGATATAAAGGATATAAACTTAGTTGTTAATTTTGATGTGCCTCATGATCCTGCCGATTATGTGCACAGGGTAGGACGAACTGCGCGTGCAAATACAAAAGGAGAGGCCATTACTTTTGTTAATCCAAAGGATATGTTTAAGTTTTCGAAAATTGAAAAACTTATAGAAAGGGAATTAGAAAAATTGAATCCACCCGAAGAATTTGGAGCCGCTCCAGAATGGAAAGCATCAAAAACAAAAAAGAAACGATATAAAAAGCCTTACCGAAAACCTAAAAAGAAATCGGCAAGTACGCCTAAAAACCCAAAAACGAATTAGTTTTTGGGTTTTTTAATGTATGGACGAATGATTAATCGTGTACCTTTGTCATATTTTAAATAGCTCCAGACCCAATTAATAAAAACAACCAATCTACTTCTAAAATCAACCAGTAACATGAGGTGAATAAACATCCATGTTATCCAACCAAAAAAGCCTCCAAATTTAATAAAAGACAAATCTACTACGGCTTTGTTTCGACCTATTGTAGCCATTGTTCCTTTGTCGTTATATACAAAAGGAGTCATGGCTTTACCTTGAGCAATAGCATTGAGATTTTTAGCCAAATGAAACCCTTGTTGTTCAGCAACTGAGGCCAACATGGCATTTCCAGTCGGATATAATTCCGAATCAATTTGTGCAACATCTCCAATGGCAAAAACATTGGCTTGGCCTTTTACTTCATTCGTTTCGGATACTAAAATTCTATTGGCCTTGGATGCATTTATGGCAAGTCCTTTTGGATAATAACCCTTTATTCCAGCAGCCCAAATTAATGTTTTGGAAGTAAATTCTGTCTTGCTAGTTTTTATTACACAACCATCATAGTCCTGAACGAAAGTGTCTAACCAAAGATGTATACCTCGTTTTTTTAAATAATTTTCAGATTTTTTAGAAGATGCTTCGCTCATGGCGGCTAGAACTCTAGAATTGGCTTCCACCAAATGAATTTGCATTCTTCGAATATCTAAATCGGGATAATCATTTGGTAGAATATGCGATTTAAGTTCAGCCAAGGCTCCAGCGAGTTCAACACCCGTTGGACCTGCACCAACAATTACAAAATTCATTAAACCTTCCCGTTCTTTTAGATCGGAAGTATTTAAGGCTTCTTCAAAATTTTGGATAATGATGCTTCGTAAATCTAAGGCTTCCACTAAACTTTTCATTGGTACCGAATGTTTTTCAATATTTTTCATGCCGAAAAAATTTGAAGTGGCACCAGTTGCAATCACTAATTTGTCGAAAGATACATTTCCAATAGAAGTTTGGATGATTTTGTTTTCTGAATCAATGTTAAGTGTTTCGGCCATTCGAAAATAAAAATTCGGTTTGCCTTTAAAAATTTTCCGAATCGGATACACGATAGAATCTGGTTCTAATCCGCTACTTGCTACTTGATAAAGAAGTGGTTGAAAGGTGTGGTAATTGTTTTTGTCTATTAAGACAATTTGGTATTTTGTGGAATCTATTTTTTTGCAAAATTTTAATCCTGCAAATCCACAGCCCAAAACAACAATTCGAGGTAAATCGATGTCTGGAATATTCATATAACTTATGTTTTAAGAACGCTAATCATTTACTCACGTCCGTGTGTTTATGTTATAAAATGAGTACCCAAATGTATTGAAACACAGTTGAAAATAGTCATAATAAAATGATTTTTATTACATTTATTTTCGTGCGATTTTAGTAATTTAGCCTTCTGTCTTTTTTTTAAAATAAAAAAGTCCTTATGAAACTAAGGGCTTTGTAATATTTAAAGATTTATTTTTTACGTCTCCATTCTCTCGTGTCGTAGAAAAATGCGATATAACCACGAACATTTAATTTATCTGAATCATTTTCATCTACCCAAATTTCTGCACGATATACTTTTCCTGTTTTTGGATCTAATATTTTCCCTCCAGAAAAACGATTTCCATCTTTTTTTAGGTTCTTTAATATTTCCATTCCAACAATGAGTTTATCTTTACGATCGTCAGTACATTTTGTACATCTGTTCTGTCTTTTACTTTCATCCGTTATGTGAATAATCTTCCCAAAATAGGCATCTCCACTTTTGTAAATACTAATCACAGAATTGACCTCACCAGTTTCTTCATCAATATTGTTCCACTCTCCAACAATATCTTGAGAAAAAGCCATTGTGCTCACAAAAAGTGTTAGAATAAATAAGATAGATTTCATAAGTTTTGTTTTTTTTAGAATCTTAAAACTATAAAAATTTTGTAAACCTTACAATAAGCTTAAATTTGAAACAGAAATAAATTTAAGTATGAAAATTTCATTTATTGGATCAGGTCATGTTGCAACACACCTTTCTCAAGCCTTATTTCACTTAAATCATCAGATTGTTGATGTGTTTTCTCGATCAGAAGAAAATGCAAAAGTTTTGGCAAAAAAGGTTGGCGCACAATCAAAGACTTCTTTAAATAAATTGAATCTGAATATAGATGCCTTTATTATTTGTGTTCCAGATGAACATATAGCAGAAATTTCGCATGCATTACCAAAAAATGTGATTCAT
Organism: Flavobacteriales bacterium; assembly: GCA_049607525.1. GTDB lineage: Bacteria > Bacteroidota > Bacteroidia > Flavobacteriales > CAJXXR01 > JBMYYR01. The sequence goes on along the minus strand of JBMYWP010000018.1, from coordinate 52,830 downwards.
ATTCATACTTCAGGAAATACCAGTTTAAATGTGTTAAGGAGTGAGAAAAGTGGTGTTTTTTATCCGCTCCAAACGTTCTCTAAGACCAAAGAAATGTCATTTAATGGAGTTCATTTGCTTTTAGAAGCCAATAATGAAATGGTAATGACGTTGATGCAAGATTGGGGTTTAAATTTAAAAACTCAACTTCATTTTGTAAATTCAGAAGAAAGAAAACGCATGCATGTAGCAGCAGTTTTTGCATGTAATTTTTCTAATTTAATGGTAAACTTTGCCGAAGATATTTTGAGTGAATTTAATTTGGACTCAAAATTATTGTTGCCTCTTATTCAGGAAACAACCCGGAAATTAGAGACCATGTCGGCACATTCTGCACAGACTGGTCCGGCCATTAGAAGAGATCAAAAAACCATTTCGGACCATTTAAACGTATTAAACCAAATGGAAGATTCAAATTTATCTGACATTTATACACGACTAACTAAAGAAATTCAAAATAAACATGGAGAATTATAAAGAAACCATGAAAAGAATCAAAACCTTTGTTTTTGATGTAGATGGGGTTTTAACAGACGGACAAGTAACCATTATGCCAGATGGAGACCAACTTAGGGTAATGAATACTCGCGATGGTTATGCCATGAAACAGGCCATGAAAAAAGGTTATAATGTTTGTATTATTACCGGTGGAGCATCGGTTTCTGTAAGAAAAAGAATGCACTATCTAGGTATTTATGATGTGTATTTGGCTTCGTCTGATAAAGTAGAGTCCTTAAACGATTACTGCGCATGTTACGATTTGCAAAAGAATGAAATGGCCTATATGGGTGATGATATCCCCGATTATTTTGTAATGAAAGAAGTTGCTTTGGCAGCTTGCCCAAATGATGCGGCCACAGAAATAAAGGCTATTTCACAATATATTTCACCAATAGAAGGTGGACAAGGGTGCGTAAGAGAATTTATTGAACATGTTATGCGTGTTCAGGGCACTTGGGAAGTAGATGAATCTATAGAATCTCATTAAGATTATTAACTAACTTAATGGATGAATTTTAATTTGATGTTTAAACAAGTCAATTTAGTTTGTTTTAACAAAGAATTGTGTTCTTAATTAAAAGGAAAATAAAGCTTAAATGCAATGCTTTTGATACCTTTGCAAAAAAAACGACGAAATGTCTAGTAAACTAAATACAATAGAGGAAGCTCTAGCCGATATAAAAGCAGGAAAAATTGTTATTGTTGTAGATGATGAAAATCGTGAAAATGAAGGTGACTTTGTTTGTGCAGCAGAAACAATAACGACTGAAACCGTTAATTTCATGGCCACTCACGGTAGAGGTTTAATTTGTACTCCGCTTACAGAAAAACGCTGTGAGGAGTTGCAATTAAATTTAATGGTTGGAAAAAATACAGATCCAAACAATACGGCCTTTACAGTCTCTGTCGATTTAATTGGAAGTGGTGTTACAACTGGTATTTCTGCTGGAGATAGAGCTGCAACAATTCTTTCTTTGGTAAATGATAATACCACGCCCGAAATGTTATCTCGCCCTGGGCATATTTTTCCATTAAAGGCTAGAAACGGTGGTGTTTTAAGACGTGCAGGGCATACAGAAGCTGCCATAGATTTAGCTAAATTAGCTGGGTTGCAACCAGCTGGTGTAATTGTAGAAATAATGAACGAAGACGGATCGATGTCTCGTTTACCTGAGTTGTTTGAAATTTCTAAGAAATTTGATCTTAAAATCATAAGTATTGAGGATCTTATTGCTTACAGAATGAATGACGAAAGCTTAATAAACCATTTAGAAACGGTGGATATGCCTACAGATAACGGACACTTTAAGTTATCTGCTTTCGAACAAGTAAATACGGGGCGTCATCACCTTGCATTACACAAAGGAGAATGGACTGCAGATGAGTCTGTTTTGGTTAGAGTACATTCGAGTTGTATGACCGGAGATATTTTTGGATCATGTAGATGTGATTGCGGACCTCAATTGACGGCTGCAATGGAGATGATTGAAAAAGAAGGAAAAGGTGTTGTTGTTTACATGAACCAAGAGGGTAGAGGTATTGGTTTAATTAACAAACTTAAAGCGTATAAACTTCAAGAAGAGGGTTATGATACAGTAGAGGCTAATATTAAATTAGGTTTTAAAGCTGACGAACGCGAATATGGAGTTGGAGCTCAAATTTTACGTCACTTAGGTGTGAAAAATATGAAATTGATGTCTAATAATCCAAAGAAAAGAACTGGATTAATTGGATATGGTTTACACGTAACAGAAAATGTTTCTATAGAAATAGAAAGTAATGAACACAACGATTTCTATTTGAAAACTAAAAAAGATAAAATGAATCATTCCTTAAAGCAATTTAAGCATTAAGCGAATTATTCCAAAAATGAAAAAGGTTCATTCAAATATATTGAGTGAGCCTTTTTTTGTCGAAATTATTTTTTTTAGCGCCTAAATGCGGAGGTCTTTTTATTTTTGTAATATTGTTATTGATTTCAATGGCATTATAATTCTTAACTTATGAAACGAATTTTACATTGTGTTTATCTTTTTTCATTGCTATTAACTTTTGGTGAACATCAAGCTTTTGGTCAGGATTTATCTTTAGTATGCGATGGTTTTTCTAAATCTAAACAAGCCTATGTTTTAACTCAAGACAGTGTTTGGCAATCAGGTTTTATTAAGTCGGTTCAAAAGAAAAATGGTTTTATAGTTAGTTTTAAATGGACTAACAATCTAGGGAAGCAACAACAAGTTAAATCCGAAGATATTCTTGGCTTTATGGCATATCCGAATCAAGTCGAGAAATTAGGTCGTTTATTCGATTTTATTGAAACGTCGAAAGGGTGGAAAAATCCTTTAACAAATGAGGTGAAAACATTTAAACAAAAAAAAATAGAAAAAGGATATTGCATTTACCATACGATAAATAAGCCTTCAAAAGGAAATTCAACGCAAAAAACTAAAGTTTTGATGCAATTACTAAATCCCACATTTTGTGAATTGGTTCATGTGTTTTATGACCCTAAATCTACAAAAGTGAATTACAAAACAACAGAAGGTAATAACCCAAATGCAATAAAATATTCTTCTTATTATACAGAAGTAAATGAGAATTCTATTATTAATATTTCTGAAGAAAACTATTCGGAATTAGCAAAAAGCCTTTGGAATGGATGCGATTCACTCTCTAACGAAAATATAGCATTCGAATATATTTACTTTGTTCAAGATCTTATTCAATTTACACAATGTAATCCCAAATAATATGTCAAATGTTTATTCAATTAAAGCATTATCTACTTTAATTATTATTTTTCTGGTGTCTTGTTCGGAACCTTGTAAAACTTTCGAAAATGAGATTTACACCGAGTCTAACTCAAATTTAAATTACGAATTAAAACAAAATTTCGATGTTTTGTTTTTGGCATTAGGAGAATCAAATATTGACTCTTCAGCCTTTGAGACGTATCGATTTTTTTATGGCGCTTATGAGGATAGCTTGAAGGTACTTTTGAAGGTGACAAATGAAAATAGTGATTATGTACTTCGCAAAGTTGTTTTTACAGCCAAATCGTTAGAACAGGTAACTATTTATCAAGATGATAAAATAGATCTAAATTCCTCGGATTGGAATGCATTGCAAAGCAATTTGTATGAACATAAATATTGGACTCAAAACAATGAAGGAGATCTAAAAGGAATAAGAGGAGCATCTTTGTATATAGAAGGAAGTAGGCCACAAGCTAAAAGTTGTGGAAAACGTATTTATCATTTAATCCATAAATGGAATCCAAAAAATGATCCTTTATTTAAAATCTATAAAGGGTTATTTGAAAAGTAAAAGACAAAAAAATCATCAAAATAAAAAAGGCTGTTTCTTAAACGAAACAGCCTTTTAATATTTTAATGAATTTCAATTTACTTAGCAAATTGTTTACTCACCTTTTCTGCTTTTCTTGACTCTGAATAATCGTAGAATCCTTCACCAGCTTTTATACCTTTTTTACCTGCGGTAACCATATTAACTAGTAACGGACATGGAGCATATTTTGGATTTCCAAAACCGTCATGTAATACATTAAGAATAGATAAACAAACATCTAAACCAATGAAATCTGCCAATTGTAATGGTCCCATAGGGTGTGCCATACCTAATTTCATTACTGTGTCTATTTCCTCAACACCTGCAACACCTTCATATAATGAATAAATAGCCTCATTAATCATAGGCATTAAAATACGGTTGGCAATAAAACCAGGATAATCGTTTACTTCTGTAGGTATTTTACTTAATTTTTTCGATAAGTCAAAAATAGTATCACAAACTTCTTGAGAAGTTGAATAACCTCTAATGACCTCAACCAATTTCATAATTGGAACAGGGTTCATAAAATGCATTCCAATAACTTGCTCTGGTCTTGAAGTTACAGCAGCTATTTTAGTAATAGAAATAGAAGATGTATTTGTAGATAAAATACAGTGACTCGGTGCAAATTCATCCATTTGCTTGAAAATGTTAAGTTTTAAATCAACATTTTCTGTTGCAGCTTCAACAACTAAGTCTGCGTTACTTACACCGTCTTTTAGTTGAGTGAATGTTGTAATGTTATTTAAGGTAGCGGCCTTGTCTTCGGCAGATATTTTACCTTTTGTAACCATTCTTTCAAGATTTTTAGTAATGGTTGCTAAACCTCTATCTAATGAATCTTGAGATATATCAATTAAATTAACGCTATACCCAAACTGAGCAAATGTATGTGCAATACCATTTCCCATAGTACCAGCACCAATTACACTAATGTTTTTCATATTTTAGTTTTCTTGTTTTTTATTTACCTCTCCCTTGAAATACAATAACAACTGTATATACCAGAACTTTAAAATCGCTTAACAAAGATAAGTTTTCTATGTAAATTAAGTCGAATTTTAAGCGTTCTAACATTTCTTCAATATTTTCGGCGTATCCAAATTTCACCATTCCCCACGAGGTAATTCCTGGTTTTACACGGTGTATTTGTTTGTAATATGCAGCTCTTTCTAAAAGTTGATCGATGTAAAATTGTCTTTCAGGTCTTGGTCCAACCAAGCTCATGTCTCCAATCAGTACGTTGTAAAATTGAGGAAATTCATCAATTCTGTATTTTCTCATAATTCTACCCCAGGGTGTAATTCTAGGGTCTAAATCGGCACTCAATTGCGGACCAAACTTTTCGGCATCAACATACATAGATCGAAATTTGATGATGTTGAATGGTTTCCCATTGATACCAATTCTTTCTTGTAAATAAAAAATAGGACCTTTTGAAGATAATTTCACCAAAATAGATGAGATGATATAAAGAGGGGAAGCTAGGATAAGAACACCAATACTTACTACCACATCAATGATTCGTTTTAAAATACTTTGCCATATTGGTAAGTATTCAAAATGTATATGGAGCAATGGAACCCCAAAAAGAGAAGTCATTTTTACAGAACCAGTCAGAATATCATAGAGTGTAGGTAATACTTTAACCATTACCTTCTCATCTTCTAGTTTTTCTAGAAGATCTGATACCAGTTTTTGTTCGTGATTTTCTGTGGCAATAATAACCTCTTCTATTTGATGTTTTTGAATGATAATATCCAATTCATCAATAGATCCGATTTCTGGTAAATAGTTGAAAATTCTAGAGTTTTCGTCAGTTTTTTGACCCATTGTAGGACTAACAAAACCAATAAATTTATTACCTGAAGATCGATGTAGATTTTCAATTTTTAAATACAGCTCCACCGCTTGGTTTTGGCTACCTATTAAAAGTGTTGGGAATCCTATTTCTTTTCGGTGAACCCTTCTATTGGTTACTGTTAATAATAGAAACCTTAAAAAATAGACTATGGCAGTTTGTAATAAAAAGTATACAATAGTTGAGCTATAGTATTGAGAAAATTCTGTAATCACATCATCACTTAAAAAGAAAATAAATATGATGGATACACCAACAAAATGCTGTAGAATTGTTTTTCCGAATTCTATTAACCTCGACTTTCTGTATATATTTCTATAGTTACCCAAAAGACTATAAATAAGAATCCACAGGAGAGATATTCCTAGGATTCCATTTAAGAAGTTTGAATCGTTTAGTATACTTTGTAAATCTAGTTTTATGAGTTCAACCTTTGTCTTTCTGTAGAAAAAGAATAAAGCCCATGCAATGCAAGATCCTAAGAAATCTAAACTGATGTATTTTAAAACCTGCTTGGTTTTATTCATTTTCGTGAATTACTTTAATGTTATCTAAATAGATATATCCTTCTTTCATTCCAGAAGGTAATTTTGCCAACATATAAGGTCTATATTTTTGGGCTTTGATTGGCGATGCACTATTATTCACCTGTTCTGGAATAATGTTTAAATACACTTTTTTCCATTCATCAGTAGGTCTTAGACCATGTCTAGGAATTTGTGTCTTTTGCGGATCGTCAAACCATAAACCAAAGGTTAAGTCAACATCGGTCTTGTAATCTACTTCCATATAATTAAACCCTTGTTTGGGTACATCTAATAAATCGCCACTGTCTAAAGTTAATAAAATTGTATGTTTTTCTTCGGTAAGCTTAATCATACCAGAAGTTTTCCCTTCATATACTAAATCAACGTCTGTTGTTTCTGAATAATCGGCAGAATAAATTGCAGTGTCTGGAGTGGTCACATCTTTTAATTCTATAGATTCAAAAGAATCACCTGCTGTTTCATAATCTTCGATGATTTTAACTTCAATATCATCTTTGTACTTTACCTTGGCATTGAGGTAGGTCACAGAATCTGCTGTTAAAGTAATTTCGTCAATGTCATTCCCATCTAAGTCTACTCCCTGTGCTAAATCAAAAACAGTATATGCACTACGTGTGGCATAAATTCCGTTCATTAGAACACCGGCACGTAATGTAAGTTTTTGCTTTCCATATTTTAATACAGGAACTTTACAAGGTAATTCGTAAGTTCCGATATACAACCCATTCAACGTTAACCAAACATCGGTAATTTTATGTAGGTTAGAACCTTCCTTGGAAGTTGTTTCTAAATCGATATGATCGATGTTGATATATGCTGGAACTTTAGCCTTTTTATCTCCACAAGAAAGGAGAGCTAATGTAGAAATTCCGAGTATTAATTTTGACAGGGTCATAGGTTTATTTTATTTTTTCTGAAATCAATTTGGCTAATTCTAAGGCTTTCATACCGTCTGTTAAACTTACCTTCGGCGTCGAATTTGTTGCTATAGAATGGTGGAAAGATAAAAGTTCTTCTTGAATAGCATTATTTTCTTTACAATTCAGAGAAAAACTTTGGATTTCTTTTTTTACACCATGATCAGGGTTCTCAAAATATATGCCAAAAGGATTTTCTGGTTCACCTGGTTCTAAATTTTTCATTTTTATCACCTCTGTTGCTTTTTCAAGAAAATCTATAGAAATATATGCATCACCCTGAAAAACACGTGTTTTTCTCATGTTTTTCATAGACATCCTACTTGCCGTAAGATTAGCAACACAACCGTTTTCAAATTCGATTCGCGCATTACAAATATCTGGTGTTTTAGACATGATACAAACTCCGCTGGCCTGAACATTTTTCACCTCAGATTTAACCATCGTCAATAATACATCTAAATCATGAATCATAAGGTCTAGAACAACAGAAACATCGGTTCCTCTAGGGTTAAATTGTGCTAATCGATGAGATTCGATAAACATGGGTGTACTTAAATGTTTTTCGGCTTCTAAAAATGCCGGATTAAAACGTTCAACATGCCCAACCTGTAATTTGGTTCCCACTTCTTTTCTTAAGGCAGATAAAGCCTGAGCTTCTTGAACACTTTCCGTAATAGGTTTTTCAACAAAAACGTGTTTTTTTGCTTTTAAAGCTTCAACAGCAGATTCATAATGACTAATTGTTGTTGTAACAATATCGATAGCATCTACTTGTTCTATGAGTTCCTCTCTAGATGAAAAGGCCTTAACACCGTATTCTTCTTCTACTTGTTGACTTATTTCTTGACTTTGATCATAGAATCCGACCAATTCAAAAGAATCTAAAGCCTTTAATATTCTGATATGAATTTTACCGAGATGACCAGCACCTAAAACTCCTATTTTCATAATTATTTTTGAAGATTTCTTCAAAAGTAATATTATTTTATTGGATTACGAATAAAATAAAGTTCAACTATTATTTGGTCAACTCAATATTTTACATGATTTTTACTCTTTACTGTAAAAAGACAACTTGTTTATATGAAAAAGTCTGTATACCTTTTTTTAGGTTTCTTATTTATTTCTACTTTCGGCTATAGTCAAATCCACACAAAAGATTCAAAATTTTCAATTGGAATAATTGGTACTCACAATGCCATTACAAAATTAGATGAAATTAGTCAGGTTATTGAAGAACCATCTATTTCTTATCGAATAGGAGAATCTCATGTGAATCTTTATGGAGGAGGAGTGAGGTTAAAATACCAAGTTAAGAATTGGCTTTCGCTTGGGGCCGAATTCAATTACACCCAAGCTAGAGTTGACAACAAAGAAATAAGACCTTTTTCTCAAGAAATTAAAGTCTTAGATTATGGAGGATTCGCAAGGTTTTATCCTTTTCAAATAAAAGATGGATACAAAAAACGAAAATTTGTATTTTATGTTCCTATTCGAATTATTTTTTCTTCACAAGATGTAACCTTGAATTATAACAATACTAACCAGGAGCATTTACCTACATTTTTAAAAACAATTGAAAAAAGTGCCGATGGATTATCTTATGCCATTGTTGGAATGGGAGGAGAATTCTTTATTGGAAAAAAGTTTATGATTAATGCAGAAGTTACAGACGATTATGAATTTGCTGATACAAGAAGATATTCTGTTGGTCTATTTTATAGATTTTAATCGCTAAAAATAAACACAAAAAAACCGAGTTAAGCCTCGGTTTTTTTTGTGTTTATTTTTTAGAAAATGACTCATTAATTTTTGATAATTTTGGTGACAGAAATAATACTTATAAAAAATGGCTTTAACACCTTCAAATATGCTGCCCTTGGGAACAAAGGCTCCAAACTTCACATTACCAAATGTTGATTTAGTACAAATTACATTAGATGAAATTTCAGTTGAAAATGGATTGATTGTTATTTTTATGTGTAATCACTGTCCCTATGTCATTCATGTTATTGAAGAAATAGTTCAAATTGCTAATGACTATCTACCGAAAGGCATAAAAATGGTTGCCATAAATTCTAATGATGTGTCAAGATACCCCGAAGATTCTCCAGAAAAAATGAAATTGTGGTCTGAGACCCATCATTTTCCATTTCCTTATTTATTCGATGAAAATCAAAACGTTGCTAAAGCTTATGATGCTGCTTGTACTCCAGATTTTTATTTGTTTAATAGTGAATTGAAATTAGTTTATCGTGGACAAATGGATGATGGGAGACCAGGAAATCAAAAGCCGGTGGACGGAAAAGATTTAAGATTAGCACTAGATAATTTGCTAAATGGAGTTGCCATTTCAGATATTCAGAAACCCAGTATGGGCTGTGGAATTAAGTGGAAACTAGATTAATTATTTTTGAAATAATAAGATCTTTTAATCACTTTTTTTACAACGGATTTGTCTTTTTGTAATAATAGTAATGTAATTTCATCGAGGTGCTCTAACGACATTGTAATATAATTACAAAAAGATTCGGAAGTCGGAAAATCAATTCCATTCATACTTTTTACAATCTGATCTGCAAGGAGGCCCTGTTTATCGGCATGGCTTCCTTGCGTAACTGCTTGTATTTTAGCTTCGCCATTGTGGAAGGTTAAAGAAAATCCAAAATCGGAGTAATTCTTATCTTGTTTTGAATTTTGTTTTGTAAATCCGATGGTTTTGTTTTTCCAGTTGATATTTACTATGTAATTTGAGAGAGTTTTATTTCCTAAAAGGCCGCTTTTTCCAGATCTCACTATTAAAGATGGAAAAACAAAATTATCCAACCTCACCGAATCTACTTTGGCAATTTCTTTAACCATAGGCGACCGAACTCCGAATAAGCCATGTTGTTTATACCCTTTCTTATATATTATTGTATCAATAATATCCTTTTTTAAACCATCAATCGCGTATTGGGGTAAAGAAAGTTCCCCGTTTGATCCGTAATCAATTTTTATTCCACTATAACTTAATCCATCAAAATCTAAGTCTACAATCATGTCGTATTGCAAATTAGATTTAAAGGGAACTTCATAATTACTTTTTAATTTTTTATTTTTAGAGAGTGTTATGGTGTTTGCGGTATGATTTATAGTCCAATTACACTCTTTCATTAAATTAGAACCAATTATTCCATCAATATTTAGACACTTAATGAGTGGATTTAGAGAGAAGTCGGCTACAAAAGCTGTGTGATTTAAAAATGAAATGCCTCCAATATTAATGGAATCGGATTTTACAAATTGCATTTCCCGTCTTACATGATCAGAATCTACCATCGGAATTTTCCTAACCGTAGGAAATTGTAGTGCTTTTTGTATATCGGAAGAGATAGAAAGAGGAGCACCAGTATCGAAAAGAAATTGGTAAGTTTTACCATGAATTTCTACTGGAATTATGGTTAAATACTAGATTGTTTTAGTGGTAACAGTACTTTTAAATTCTGTTTTATTCACTACGCCAGAACCAAAAAGCGCTTTTCTATTTGTTTTACACGAAGCAATTGACAAAATGGATAAGAGAATAGAGACAAAAAATAGTTTATTCATCACCTTATTGATTTGTTGGTGTATCAAAAATTTCACAAAGTAGTTTGTATAGTTCTGGATGTTTGCGTCTTAATAATTTGGGGCGTTCAAAAAAATAGGTTCCAATAACAGCAAAAAATTCAGCTTGATTTGTTGCTCCATAAGGATTGATGTCTTTATGTTGTTTTTTTCTAATCTCGGTTATTTTTTCTAAGACCATTTGCATCCAAGGCAAAACGTATTGTTTTTCTAAAAGTACCGCCGGAATTCCGTCAATCTCACCATCTTCTTTGTCTATAATATGAATAAACTCATGAATGGCGGTATTGTGTTTGTCTGTTTCATTTTTAAAACCATGATGCAAAGCCTCCTTAGATAGAATCATTTTTCCTTCCATAAAGCCAGAACCTACCATCCCTAATATTCTTCGGTCTGGACCAGTCAAGTCAAAATTCTGATTAAAAGCATTTGGGTACAGAAGTATTTCCGTTAAATTTTGATATTTCCAGTCTTTAAAACTAAAAATAGGAATGATGGCCGAAGAGGCAATTAAGATTTCATCCAGCTCAGTAACTTCTGTTTTTACACCAGAAATAGTTGTGTTAAGTAAAAATTCTTGAATTTTATATTCGAAATGCTTTCGCTTTGATTCGGATAAATTTTCATAAAAAGGTACATGCTCAAGGAGTAAAGGTGTCCAATGTAATGGAGTGTCTTTTTTTGGCGTTTTCCAACGGTTGTTATAAATCTGCTGAAGAAACAAAAAGATAACTATTAGTAAAAAGGTAGCAATTATTATGGTCGAAATCATGGATTATTGTTTAATTGTAAAGGTTCATATAATTTTTGAATATACAAAAATGTACTTAGAACTTGTTTATTAAACCCATAAAACGATCAATGCTAAATTATCTCCGTTAGGTCGTAAAAAAAAAAGTTTTTGAAAGGGTATTTAAGAATTATTTTGAATAACACATTATGATCCGATTAGTCTAATTGCACCCATTTTGTACCATCCCAACCAAAAAAATGTGGATCCGAAAATACAATAATACCCTCACCTTCAATAGGCACAGGTGTTGTATCTCCATCGGTTAATCCGGTATATGAAGTTGTGTTTACAATAGAAACATCATTTTTATCTTGTATTTTCAACCACTCTGTGTCTTCCCAATAGTAAAAACCAGGTTTTACATCGTTTGTATCTTTTGTATTGTATACCATTAATCCATTTTCGGGATTATTAACCGGCGTAGCAGCTGTGGTTATTTCTAGGGCTAATCGCGGTATTAAAATGCCCTTAGAGTCGGATTGTACATCTAAAATTGAAGATGATGAAGGGGAAGTCGTACCTATTCCGATTTGAGCCTGTACAGTAGTTAAGCCAAAAATAAATACCGAGAAAAATAGAGTTGGGAAGTATGTTTTCATAACTATATGTTAATTTAATACATAATATCAAAATTACTTGTTTTTTATCAAATTATTGAGTTTTTCATCTTAATTTTACATCAAAGGATAAAATCACAAATATGGCAAGTCTTAATCCTCTCCCAAATTCCCCTTTAGGTGAAAACAGAACAAAACATTTGTTACGCCGAACAACATATAACTATTCAAAAACACGTGTAGATGTTTTAAAAACTCAAAGTCCACAACAAATTGTTGCTGGTTTACTTAATTTCGATTCCAATCTAAACGATTTATACTCAGATGAACCGAGGATCCATTCGGTTAATGAAGAAAATCACGTTGGACAACTTTTTATTTTTCAGCCTGGTTCAAAAAATTATTTACATTTAAGAGCTTTATATGCTTGGTATTTAGATGAAGCAAAAAGATGTGAAACCATGCAGTTTAAATTGTCTACATTTTTACATCAAATTTTAATAACCACAGTACAGAGTACAAATAATTTTGTGCCTATTGGTTTTCATTACATAAAATTATTACTGTTGTATGCAAAAGGAAGTTTTAAAACTTTGGCATATAAAATGACTTTGGACAATAATATGTTGGTGTATTTGGATAATCGATATAATACAAAATGGAATCCGAATGAGAATTATGCACGCGAATTTTTAGAACTTTTTACAATTACAAAAGGCCCTCAATTGGCCGAAGGAAATTATACCAATTATACAGAATATGATATTCAGCAAGCCGCAAAGGTTTTAACAGGCTATCAATGGGATTATAATGGTTTGCCTCAATATGTAGATCCCGACACTGGGTTACAACGTGGTTACCCCAATTATTATAGGCACGATGTTACCGATAAAACATTTAGCTCGGCCTTCAACAATACCGTAATTACAGGGTCTACAGGAACCAATGATGACGAAAGGCACGCCGATATGTATCGGGAGTTGCAAGACTTTGTTAATATGATTTTTGATCAGGATGAAACGGCAAAAGTTTTGGTAAGGCGTTTGTATAGGCATTTTGTAAGAAAAGATATTACTTCCGAAATTGAAACTGATATTATAGTGCCTCTTTCGGTCATCTTAAAAAATAATAATTACGAATTGTCTTCTGCTTTGGAAGTATTATTGGTTTCGGAGCATTTTTACGATTTGGATGATTCTACCGAAGGTGATGAAATTTTAGGTGGAAAAATAAAGGACCCTATAGAACTTGGTTTACACACCTTAAATGTTTTAGAGGTGGAAACACCAGATTTAAAAAACAATACGTTTTATCACAATGAATTTTGGGCAAAGTTTTTTCATAATGAATATCTGAAATACACCGAGTTTTTTCTATTTAAACCAACGAGTGTTGCAGGGTATAAACCCATTTATCAAGAACCTTTGTACGACAGATATTGGGTAACGAGTAGTACCATTTTTTACCGCTATCGTTTTGGGAAAACATTAATGGATATAAGAAATAGGGTGACAAGTTCTGGGTTTTACACTCGAATTAATTATGATGTTGTGGATTTTGTTCGCAATTCTGGACATTTTTCAAACCCGGAGAATGCTCAAACATTAATTGATGAGATTATTGATTTATTACTCATAAGAGAGCCAGAAACCACAAGGAAAAATCATTTTTATAACGATTTACTTTTGGGGGATTTGTCTCCAATAAATTGGATGTTTGCTTGGCAAGGTTACATTGCTTCTGGAGATGATGGTGATGTAAGAATTGCATTGGAACGTACGTTTGAAGGTATAATTGGATCTCCAGAATATCAAATTTATTAATTATGAAAAGAAGATCATTTTTAAAATCTACAGGTTTGGCATCTCTGGCATTAGGAGGCTCTAGAATTATCGCAAAAGCAACAAATACAATGCCTGAAATGCTATCTAATTTACCAATGGATTCGGCGGCGTTTAAAGATCGACAACTGGTTGTTGTACAACTTAACGGGGATAATGATGGCTTAAATACCGTGGTGCCATTAAACGATTACGATAACTATGCCTTGTTGAGACCAAATATAAAATTTGCCCAAAATCAGCTACTTACCTTAGATTCTACTTTGCCATTAGATCATCAAGTGGGATTACATCCTACACTCACAAAGTTTAAAACATTGTATGATGCTGGAAAATTGAATGTTTTACAAGGTGTTGGTTATCCAAGTCCAAATTATTCGCATTTTAGATCAACTGATATTATTTTTAGAGGTTTAGATGGAACTTCAGGAAGTCAGAATGGAACGGATTCATCGGGTTGGGTGGCAAAATATTTATCTTCAGTACATCCTACATATACAGGGTTGCCTACACCAAATTTGGAACATCCTTTGGGAATAAATATCGGGACTTCAAGTACAAATGTTACGTTTGAACATCAAACCAATTTCAATATGGGAATAAATATCTATTCCACAGCAAGAGAAAAGTTTTATGGAAATTTGGGAATGGCCCAACCACAAGCAACAAATTCAGAATATAAATCCATTTTAGATTATGTATCGAATGTAGAAGAAGGTGCTCAGAAATACAATAATGTCATCGAGAATGCCTTTAATTCAGGAAGTAATTTATATACTTCTTATCCAAATACCGATTTATCTAGACAATTTCGTGTGATTTCTCGATTGATAAATGGTGGTTTGAAATCGAAGGTATTTACCACTTTTAAAAGTGGATTTGATACACATGTCAATCAAATTCAAAGTGCAAACCCGCTCATTGGGAAACATACAGAAATTTTAAATGATGTTTCGGAAAGTATATATGCTTTTCAGAAAGATTTGGAAATGGCAGGCTTGGCGGATAAAGTGATTATTGTAGTGGTTTCGGAATTTGGTAGAAAGTTAGCTGAAAATGGAAATAATGGAACAGATCATGGAAATTTGGCGCCTTGGTTTGTTATCGGAAATAATGTAAAACCTGGCGTTACAGGAAGAAATATTGATTTAGATCCTGCAAAAGTGAGTTCGAGCGGGCGAAGTATTGATGAACGACAAATAGATTATAGACAATTAATTTCTACCATATGTCAGGATTGGTTCGGTGGAAATAATCAGGTGCTAGATCAAATGAGTATGAGCTCTTTTTCAGGAGATTTAGGAACCGTAAATGGGAAAATTGATATTCTTGATAATGGACAAGCTGTACCAGAAAATGATTTAATAAAAGTGTTGACGGATCCTTATATTCAAGTTGATGAAATTGTATTGATAAAAGAAGAGAATGGTTGGAGTTATTATGGAAGGCCTTTTGAAGTAGAAACGTATTTATTTGCCATAGAAAAAAAGCCCACAACAGGGAATTCTGTCGATTTTACGCCAACCATTAAAATCAATAATTTATTTGAAGATGGGACTGGGAAAAATTATTTCCTAAAAGAAAAAGACGATACCAAGCATTTAATTTTAGGCCAATTCTGGTCTATAACCAATGCAACTGGATTGGATGGTTATGTGAATTTAAGATTCTTTATTCATTCAGACAGAATTAATGCTTTGGAAACCATGGGTGATGATTTTCAGCAAACCACAGATGCTCATAATAATTCAGGAGTCATGTGGTTGAAAACCAAAACGGCCTTCAATGATATCTCTTCTAAACAACGTACCAATGGTTTTGATACAGGAGTGTATCCTTTGAAAAACAATGTGGATGGTATATTTGAAGGTCAAAACTACATTCAGTTTAACGAGGTTGAAGACATAGATAATACAAGTGGAATTGCTTCTCAAATGGTTTTCGAAAAACCAAAGCCGAGTACTTCTCATCCCAACAAGGGGGAAATCTATTTTGATAAAACAACCAAGAGGTTTCGAGGTTGGAATGGGCAAAAATGGGTTAATTTAAGTTTATAATGTTAAACGTATAGGTAAGAAAAGTGTTAATTTTGTTTCAGATAATAAAATGAAAACAATCAAGATGTCAAAATTTAACACACTTACCGTATTTTTCTTTCTATGTATTTACATTTCATTTGCACAACATGTTATATTAATTATTCCAGAAGGACAGGAAATAAATTACAACTCAATCATTCCTTTTCAAGTTCAGGTGGAAAAAAATGGAGAAGTATTTTCTACAGCATCAAAAAACAAAAAAAATAAAATTAAGTGGAGACATTTAAATTTAGAAATTGATGGTGGCGTAATCTATAAAAAAGGACTTATAAAAATTCATTCTGCTCAACAATTAAAAGAAAAAGGAATTGTTAATGTAAAAGTGGGTTATAAGAAGATGGAATTGGAGGTTGATAAACAGATTGAATTAAATTTTCAGGGTATACAAGTGGTAGATTTTTCTGGGAAAAGTGCCAAAGACAAAAAAAATGGGTTGCGATTAAATATATTTGAGCAATTGGTAAATGAAGTCTTATTCTCTAACTCTGGAAACTACGAACGTGCTCCCAAAAAAGGGAAGAAGGGGAAGTCAGGGCAATATTCTGGTTTTACAACCGTAGATCTTGAGAGAATTACTATAAATAACATTGAAATTGTAAAAGCGACTTGTTTAAATAAATCGTTGAAACGTGCTGAAGTGGTTTATGCTAAGGTAAAGGAAGGGCAAATAAAAATTGTTGCCGATGGTGGAAACGGAGGAAATGGCTCTCAAGGTGAACTTTTAACAAGAAACAAACCTTTTAACATTGCGGAAGGAAGTAAAGGTGGAAATGGTGGACATGGTAGAAATGGTGGAACGGTAGAAATTTATGTGAATGAAGATACCAGAGTATTAGCTAAGCAAATTATTGTTTCTGCAGAAGGTGGACGCGCTGGTAAAGCAGGAAGATCTTTTGACATAAATGATGGTGGATTAAATGGATTAGAAGGGAATTTAGGTCGTGTTACAATTATTGATAAAAAAAAGAAATGATAGTAGTTCGAAATGGGATTTTAGAATGTTAATATCAAAATAAACTATTTTGTTCAATCCATTTTTGTGACCTTAAATATGAGAAGATACGATAAATATAAACAAAGTTATTAAAAGTTAGAATTTTCTTGTAAGTAGTACGGTTTTGTTGAGTCTAAAATGTCAAAACACATTTTAATGAAGTTTTCTACAAAAACAAATTATGCTTTAGTTTCCTTTGTTCAAAAGTTTTTTTTGAATCTATTTAAATTAACCAATACAGAAATTCATCAAAAAAAAGTAAAAAGAAATAATATTTCGTGGGTTTTGGACCTCGATGAAGTTATTGATTTTATGATTTATTTGTTTGGTGGTTTTGATTTAAAAGGGAGTAATACATTTAAAAATAAGCTAAAAAAAGACGATGTCATTTTTGATGTTGGGGCCAATATTGGTTCTTTTTCTTTAGCCATTGCCGATAAAATTCCTGAAGGAAGAATCTTTGCTTTTGAACCAAGCGACTATGCTTTCAATAAATTTAATAAAAATATAGATTTAAACCCTCTTTTATCTCCTCAGATTGAAACCTTACAAGCTTTTGTAACGGCTGAATCTAAATCTATTCCCGAAGGTATTCACGCCAGTTGGAATATTTTGTCAGATCAAGAAAAGCATGAAAACCATTGTGGAATTTTAACTCCAACCAAAGGAGCTCAATCTGTGAGTTTAGATGATTTGGTGAATTTATATGGCGTAGAAAAGTTAAATTGGTTAAAAATTGATGTTGATGGATATGAGAAAGATGTACTTTTAGGTGGTCAGAATGTTTTTATTAACCACAGACCAAAAGTGTTTATGGAACTTTGCGCATACAGTTTGGAAGAACAAGGCACATCGGTAGAAGAAATTTTAGGATTCCTAATAGAACACAATTATGAATTTTTTGGAACCGATGGAACTTATTTTGCAACCGAGGTATCCAAAATTGTAAAACAAATACCTGTAATGGGAACCATTAATATTTTTGCCTACCCTCTAACATGATGCTTATAACAAATAAAAATACACTTCTTTTAGTGCTCATATTTCTTAGCACGCTGTTTTTAGGATATGGAATAGATCGTGTTTCATTAAAGTTTTTTACACCTTTTTCGTTCGAAGTTTTTATCTCAACCATAATATTAACTTTTTCTCTTCTTTTTGTTTTTATACGAGACACCTTACACCAATGGAAATTAAAGGAAATGATTCTTTTGGGTGCCATTGTTCGCTTGGTTTTACTTTTTACAGAGCCCAATTTGTCCGATGATTATTTTAGATACATTTGGGATGGTATTCTTGTCGAACATGGTGTGAATCCATATTTGTATTTACCTTCAGAATTAATTTCTAATCCCGAATTTTCTCATGTTCCGTTGAGTCAACAACTCTATAATGGGTTCAATTCTCAACATTACTATTCGGTTTATCCTCCAGTAAATCAGTTTATTTTCTTTTTGTCGTCTTGGTTTGGTCAAGATCATTTGTGGATTAATGGTTTTGTTATTCGTGTTTTGGTTTTTGTTGCCGAAATAGGGAGTATGTATTTTCTTTTACAATTGTTAAAACAAGAAAATATTTCACTTAAACTGGGGTTCTGGTATATCCTAAATCCATTAATTCTTTTAGAATTTACAGTCAATTTACATTTCGAAAGTTTTATGACCTGCTTTTTACTCGCGGCACTTTACTTTCTATCCAAACAAAAATATATCCAAACTGGAATATTTTGGGCGTTGGCCATTTGCACAAAAATAATTCCAGTAATATACATGGTATTTTTGCTAAAACGCTTAAAAGTTAAACATTGGTTTTTGGTAGGGTTGGTTTCTTTAGCGTGTGTTTTAATATTATTTCTTCCGTTTTGGAATGTGCAAATCATTGCAAATATTAAGGATAGTTTAGATAAATATTTCGGCTATTTCGAATTCAATGCTGGTATTCCGTATTTTATAAGATACATTGGAAACGAAATTTATGGTTACAGTATTCTGTTTAGAGTTATGCCAGTGATAAAGCAGATTTTTGTGGTTTTTGTTCTTTTTTATGGATTTTCATCTTTTTTAGTAAAAAAAGTGAAAACTATTTATTCACCAATTTACTGGACAGCCTTTGTGTATTTTTTATTGGCAGGAATCCTTCATCCTTGGTATATTACCATTTTAATTCCGTTAGGACTACTTTCTAGAAACTATACTGGAATTGTTTGGAGTGGTCTAATTTTTCTTTCTTATAGCGCATATCAATCTCCAGAATATCAAGAAAACTATATGCTTATTTCTTTAGAATATATCCTGGTTTTTGCATTTATGATTTATGAAAATACCATGGGAAAAGTATCACTTTTAATCGGGGACAAGTCATAAACAGTTATGGTGCGATTTTATTTTTTATATTCGTTAATAAATTAAATTTTACGTATTAAAGAAAATAAATTTTTATACAATGAAATTCTTTGCCCTATTATTTGTTTTGTGGCTTCCTATAATTCTAACTGCCCAAGAAACCTTTTATATTGATAAAGCCTCCAATATATGTACTGAACGACATGCATTTAAAATTAAAAAAGTATTTCGAGACAGTACGGAAAACAACAATGTTCTGGTAAAAACGTTTAACTTGGATTATTCCTTGATAAGTGCTGGTTTTTATCATCCCGATTCATTATTGGTAAAGAATGGGAGTTATTTTAAATATGACTATCGAAATAATTTAGCGTATAAATATTCTTACATACTGAATAAAAAACACGGAAAACAATATGGTTATTTTCCGAGTGGGAAATTGAGAAGGCAGGAGTACTATTATTTGGATAGTCTTGTTGTTGGTAAATGCTTTGATGAAGGTGGGGTGGAAGTTGAGTATTATCCAGATGTTGTTTATCCTAAATTTTCGGCAAAGCGTTTTAAATCCATTAATGACTTCATTAGTAGAAAGCATATTTACTCCGAAAAAGCCAAAGTTCATAAAATAGAAGGAACGGTCTATGTCCGATTTTTTATCGAAACTGATCATTCTATGACTGAATTAGAAATTGTGAAATCGGACAGTGAATATTTAAATAAACCTGTTTTAAAAGCCGTTCGCAAATCAAGTAAATATTGGACATGCGGTCGGGTAGAAGGCCGGCCCGCTAGGTTATCATACTTAATTCCATGTAGAATCAAATTATTATGAAAATTAATGGAAAGAATATAGGACTGATTTTTATTTTGGGAGTTCTTTTTTTGCATTTTTATGCGCCGAAGTTTATTACAGAAATCCAGAATCCAATCATAAAAACCATTCGAAAACTTAAGGGTGTTAAGCAAAACCCTAAACTTGTGGCTGTATTTCCAGAAGGGAAGTTGTGGACTTATAAAAGTGAAGACCATCTGGATTTAAAGGTTTTATATTATCCAACTTCACTGGATTCTGTTAAAGGGAACATCATATTAGTACACGGAATAAGAGGCGATATGAATTTTTTAGAACCTAACATACGTCATTTTTCTTCTTTGGGTTACAATACGTTTTCTGTTGATTTACGAGCTCATGGATCTAGTGGAGGTCAGTATTGTACGTTTGGAGTTAAGGAAAAGAAAGACATCTCTAACTTAATCGATTATTTGTTGGAATTTAAACATTTGGATTTGGAAAATCTTGGCATTTGGGCTCAGTCATTGGGAGGCGCTGTGGCTTTGCAAAGTTTGGCTGTAGATAAGCGTATTCAATGGGGTATTGTTGAATCTACATTTTCTGAATTTACCACTATTGTAAATGATTATTTTCAGCTTTATTTAGGATTTTCAAACGTAAATTTCTCGAATTATTTAGTTAAAAGGGCAGGTGCCATATCAAATTTCAATCCAGATGAGGCAAAACCAATTAATGCATGTCGCAAAATTACCCAACCCGTGTTAATGATACATGGTACAGAAGACGATAGAATAAATATTTCCAATGGAAAACGTAATTTCCAGGCGCTTTCCAGTAAAAATAAATCGTTTTTTGAGGTGAAAGGCGCAAATCATGTCAATGTCTGGCACGTAGGTGATATTCATTTGAAAAATGAAATAAATGTTTTTTTAAAGAGGGTAGGAGAGTTGTAAAAAAATGTATCAAATAAAAGAATTTATTACCATTTGAAGAGTCTGATTATTCGTTTAATTGTATTTTGTAAATCTATTAGAATTGTTTGATCTGTATTACCAATTAATTTAAAAAATAAGGTGGTGGATTCGTTCATAATCTGGATAAAAAATAGATTTTGAACAATAAAAATTATGAAAGTATCTTACAAGGTAATATCATACATAAAATGAAATATGAAGGTTTGAGGGATTTACATGGTAAAATAAAATCATTTAAAAAGATAGCAAATGTTGATATTTTTTACTGTTTTCAAATCGATTATTTAGAAATATTCACAAAAAAAATATGTTGTTTTCTAGAATTTAGCAAAGTTTTCACTTAGAATAAGATTGTTATTTTGACCTTGTGAAATGAAGTGTTTAAATATGAAGGTTTTACGGTTATTATTGAAATTGTGATATAATTTCAACTTAAGATAATTCCATTTAAACGATATAACCTTGTTGTTTGTCGATGACTCTAAAATTGGGGAAGATTAAAATTTAGATTTGTAACATTAAATAAATCTCCTTACATAATTTTTCACTTACTTAACTTTTATTTTATGATTATTAAGCTATTTCTTAGTAAAATAAGGATTTATTGTCTTTTCTTATTATTAATTTTTCTTGTTCAGAATATAATTGCACAAGTAGGAATAGGGACGACTAAAATCCATGATTCTGCAATATTGGAAATTGAATCTAACGCAAAAGGGTTTTTACCTCCAAGGATGAGTCAACAAAAAATGATGGAAATTTTGAATCCAGTAGAAGGTCTTATGGTTTTTAATTCTACGGTGAATTGTTTGTTTTTTCATAATGGTAGTATTTGGGTTAATACCTGTACATTGGGATCGGCAGTTCAAGCAAGTATCACATCATTAGTTTGTTCGGGAAGTGGAGGTAATGTTACGGAATATCAAGGAGGAGTAATAAATGATACAGACGTTTTGACGGCATCTTCGGGGAAACTTATTAATGTGAGTTATACTGGAGGAAACGGACAAAGTTATCCTATAGAAAGTATTGCCTCTACAGGAGTTACAGGATTAACAGCTGAGGTGGCTTCTGGTGTTTTGGAAGGTTCTACCAGTGCATTGGCAGATGGAAGTGTATCCTTCATTATTACTGGTACTCCATCAGGGCATGGAGTTGCAACTTTTGCAGTTGAATTTTTAGGTCAAAATAATTGTGGAAATATAGATGTTACCATTAATCAGGCTCCGGTACCAGAAATAGACAATTTATTATGTTCTGGTAGTAATAATACAAAGTATTTGGGTGGGGAATTAGTGCAAGGAGAACCGATTCCTTCTAATGCAAAAATTCGAATAAAGTATAGTAATGGAAATGGTATAGATTATCCAGCATTTACATTGACTTCAACAGGAGATGCTACTTTAACAGCATCCTTTCCTGCAGGAACTTTAGCTACTGGGAATGGGTTTATTGTAAGCGAAACCATAACTGGAACTGTATCTAATGTTGGTGTTGCCACTTTTGATGTTAGTTTTTTAGGGCATAATGAGTGTTCGGATAAAACGATTAATCTAATTTCATCTGATGCCACAATTGATAATTTAATTTGTACTGGTAGTAATAAAACCGAATATCAAAACCAAGGTAGCGATGTGGTTGCTGGAGTAGAGGTTTTACAAACAGAGAATAAAAGAATTAGAGTTAGGTATGCCAATGGTAATGGACAAGATTATGATGGCGTTTCAATTGCCTCTACTGGAATTACAGGTTTAACAGCAACATTGCAAGCAGGAACATTAGGAAATAATAATGGAAATGTATTTTTTATTATTACTGGAACAGCTTCTGGAGCAGGAACCGCAACTTTTCCTTTAGAGTTTTTAGGGCATAGTGATTGTGGTGATATTGATGTAACGGTGGCATCTCCTCCAGCTTCTATTGACAATTTAGTTTGTACAGGTAGCAATAAAACCGAATATCAAAACCAAGGTAGCGACGTGGTTGCTGGGGTAGAGGTATTATCTGCTGCCAATAAGCGAATAAAGGTTAGGTATGCCAATGGTAACGGACAAGATTATGATGCCGTTTCAATTGCCTCTACTGGAATTACTGGATTAACAGCAACTTTACAGGCTGGAACATTAGGTAATAGTAACGGAACTGTGTTTTTTATTATAACTGGAACAGCTTCATCAGCAGGAACCGCAACTTTTCCTTTAGAATTTTTAGGCCATAATGAGTGTGGTGATATTGATGTAACGGTGGCATCTCCTCCAGCTTCAATTGATAATTTAATTTGTACAGGAAGTAGTAAAACGGAATATCAAAACCAAGGTAGCGATGTGGTTGCTGGGGTAGAGGTTTTATCAGCAGAGAATAAAAGAATTAGAGTTAGGTATTCGAATGGTAATGGGCAAGATTATGCTGGCGTTTCAATTGCCTCAACTGGTATTACAGGTTTAACGGCAACTTTACAGCCTGGAACATTAGGTAATAATAACGGAAATGTATTTTTTATTATTACGGGAACGGCTTCATCAGCCGGAACTGCAACCTTTCCTTTAGAGTTTTTAGGCCATAGTGATTGTGGTGATATTGATGTAACGGTGGCATCTCCTCCAGCGACTATCGATAATTTAGTTTGTACAGGTAGTAATAAAACGGAATATCAAAACCAAGGTTCCGAAATTATGGCTGGCGTAGAGGTTTTATCTTCAGAGAACAAAAGAATAAAAGTTAGGTATGCTAATGGTAATGGACAAGATTATGATGGCGTTTCAATTGCTTCTACTGGTATTACAGGCTTAACGGCAACTTTACAGGCAGGAACATTAGGTAATAGTAACGGAAATGTATTTTTTATTATTAGCGGAACAGCTTCATCAGCAGGAACCGCAACTTTTCCTTTAGAATTTTTAGGTCATAATGAATGTGGTGATATTGATGTTTTAGTAGAATCATCAACTCCGGCTACAACGCCAACACAGTATATAAAAGCTAACAGCATTGTTAACGGAAGACAATTTGGTCAACATCTTCAAGTAAGCGCGGATAATTCATTTATGGTTGTAGGTACAGAATCTGAGGTTGCTGGTTCTAGTCTTGGAGCTCTTTACACGTATACTCGAAACAATTCAACAGATACTTGGCAATTTAGTAACAAAATAAATCCACCTTCTGGTTCTACAGGGCATTTTGGTTTTGGACATAATTTTACGTTAACAGGAAATGGACAAAGGCTAATTGCTTCAACACCTTCAGGAACATCTTCTAGTTATAGTGGTGAAGTATTTGTATACAATAGATCGGGAAATTCTTTTGTGTTAAATCAGACTATAACTCACCCAAATTCTTCATTGAGTTCAACCGATGTTGGTTTTGGGCGTAATGTAAAAGTAAGTGAGAGTGGAAATGTTTTGGTAATAGCGGCTTCACATGAAAACGTAGGTGGTGTAACCGATGCGGGAAGAATATATATTTATGAATATTCTGGTGGAACTTATACCTTAAAAGATAGTTTTAATAAGACACATTCAAGTAATTCCGAAAATTTCGGAGCAAGTACAAATTTTAAAACGTTAATTGATATTAGTAATGATGATAATACTATTGCAATAGGTCATTCTAATGATAATTCAGGGTCTCAAACCGATCAGAGTAATACCTCTAGTTCTGGATCTGGAGCCGTTTTCGTTTATAAGAAAAGTGGAGGGAACTGGAGTGAAACACAATATGTGAAGGCCAGCAATATTGATAGTGATGATAGATTTGGTTGTGCTGTCGGATTAAATAATGATGGAACCATCCTGCTTGTTGGGGCATTTTATGAGCGTGGTGACGGGCCAATTCCAAATAATAATGGATCGGACAACGGGGCCGTTTATGAGTATCAATTGGTCGGAAACTCTTATGTTTTCCAAAATTATATTAAAGCACCAAACACAGATAGTTTTGATGAGTTTGGACGACAGCTTATTTTGAATAATGCTGGGGATATCATGTGTGTTACAGCTCCAGAAGAGGCTGGAGATGGTACAGATCTAGCAGATAATTCGTTAAGTTCTTCTGGAGCAAGTTATATATATAAGAAATCAGGCGGAACTTGGACAATGACAAAATATATTAAACCTGAAGTTGTTGATGCTGTCGATCTAGGAAGAGTTGAAGCCATGTCGGAGGATGGAACCAAAATATACATTGGGTCTCGAAATGAAGGTTCAAATGATGCTTCAAATCCGAATAATAATAGTGCTCCCGGTTCTGGAGCTGTACACTATTTCAATTTAGATTAATCATTAATTAAGGACTATAAAAAAGCCTATTCTCTAAAAGGGGAATAGGCTTTTTTATAGTCCTGTAAATTAGTAATTAGAATGTTTTTTTAAGTAAATTGTAAGATTAATGATTATCATTGAGAACGATAGATTGTTTTTGAGTTCTGCTTTTGTTGCGAGATCTTTTTTGAATTTTAATATCCGACTTCCGTTCAAAAAATGCTTCTAGATTAAAAATTTTAAGTGATTTTAATATTCTTTAAGAATTCTTTAGCATTCGATTTTGTAGATTTGGATGGTACTTTATTTACCTTCATTAGTTTCTAGAGGTCTAATTTAATAAGGTCTTTAGATTCCATTAATTATGAAATTATTTTTTCAGATACAATTTGCTATTTTAAACAGAACGCTCACAGAATTAGGTTCTAAACCAATTTTTGCTTATCCATTGGCTATTTCACTTTTCTGTGGACTTTCCTTACTTTTGTTTATGAAAACCGAATATGCCATATACATATATTGTGTTTTTGCCTTAAGTCTAGTGTATAAATTGTGTGAACAAAAACGTAACGAATTTCTTGAAATCACCTTTAGAAAAATAAAATATATAAAAATTCGTATTGTGGAAAATTGTATTGTTGTTCTTCCATTTTGTGCTTTTATACTATTCAAAGAACAATATTTGGAGGCTGGTTTGTTACTTTTTGCAGCTGGTTTAATGTCTTTTGTTCAAACTAAAAATCCTCTTAATTATTCTATTCCAACACCATTTGGTAAAGTCCCTTTTGAATTTCCAACGGGATTCCGAAAAACATTTTATTTGTTTCCAATAGCTTATTATCTTACTTTTCAGTCTGTATTGTCCGAGAATATTAATTTAGGAATAGCTTCAATTGTATTAATAGGACTAGTTATCATTTCTTATTACTCCAAACCAGAAAATGAACTTTACGTTTGGAATTATTCTTTACCACCTAAATTGTTTTTGAAAAATAAAATAAAAATATGTTTAACACTATTTACTTATTTAATTCTACCCATACTTTTTACGCTTAGTATTTTCTTTTTCAGTCAAATGGATAAAGTTATTCTGTTTTCTTTGGCCGTTTATGTCTATTTAATAACGTTTGTTTTAGCGAAATACTCGGCTTACCCTCGTAAAATGAATATTATTGAAGGTCTTTTTATTGGTTTAAGTATCATGTTTATTCCTGTTCTGATACTTATTATACCTTTACTCTATAAAAAATCTATAAACCAATTAACACCTATTTTAGATGATGATAAGAATTGAAAAATTATCCAAATCGTTCGGATCAAAATTAGTATTGGATTCAATTGGAATAAACTTTGAAAAAGGTAAGGTTTATGGTATTGTTGGCGAAAATGGTTCGGGGAAAACTACATTATTTCGTTGTATAACTGGTCTCGAAAAGTATAATGGGATTATTCATTCTGAATTGGATGATCTAAAAAATCACATTGGATTACTGTTGACAGAATCTTTTTTTATGCCAAGACTTACAGGGTTGGAATACATAAAGCTTTTATTAAATGCAAGGGATATGGATATTAAGAAAATTCACGAAAAAAATATTTTTGACTTACCTTTAGATAAATATGCAACGACCTATTCGACTGGGATGAAGAAAAAATTGGCCTTAACTGCCATATTATTACAGAATAATAGCGTGTTTATTTTAGATGAACCTTTTAATGGTGTTGATATACAGAGTAATATGATTATTGTTGAAATCATTAAAACCCTTAAGGCAAAAGGTAAAACAGTTATTATTTCTTCTCATATTTTCTCAACACTTGCAGAAACGTGTGATGAAATTCATGTGCTAGAAAACGGTAGATTTGTAACCCAAGTACAAAGAGAGAACTTTAGCCAATTAGAGAATAAGATGAAAATGTATGCCGTTGGAAACTTAGTAGATAAATTAGGAATATAAGTTTTAATTTAAGAAATAAAGGCAAATTAGTTACCGAATGCAAATCCCAATTTGGTAGATTATAATTGGTATAGAATAGAACTGAATAGTGTATTGTGCATAACTAAAGATGAACTACAAGGTGTTAAATCTTGTATTGTGTTAATGCATTGTAATCTAAGTTTTAATCTGCCCAATATCAGTTGGTTTACGAGGAGAATATTTCAAAAATGTATATTGTTTTTCAAGTCTGTAATGTCATCTATATGTATAATTTTAGATTAAGTCTTAAACGAATTGATGTCCCGTTACGTTTTTATTAATCTTTTTTGACATAAACCATTTTATTTTTTATTCAATATTAATTTAATATTAACAGAACTACAGTATTTTTACGTCTAGAACTAAAATCAATGTTTTTCTATGGTCATTTTTATATCTTAGTTCTAATTTTTACATGTATTTAATAAATGTTGAATGAATAGAATTTTACGATCTACTTTTATTTGCCTTATTCTTATTTCGGGTTTACTTTCTGCACAATCTAGAAAGGAAGTCCAACTAAATAAAACAACGGAGTCTATATCTATAGATGGTGTTTTAAACGAATCTGTGTGGAGCAATGCAACGCCGATGCAAGATTTCGTAATGTTTAGGCCAGATGCCAAACTAAAAGAGCCAGAAGATAAAAAGACCGTTGTAAAAGCTGTATATACCAACGAGGCCATCTATTTTGGAGCCATATTATACGATAACGATATGGAAGGTATTCAAAAGCAAATGATGAATCGAGATGAGTTTGGTAATACCGACTTTTTTGGTGTAATACTCAACCCAAGTAATGACCAACAAAACGATTTTGAATTCTTTGTACAGTTCACAGGTGCTCAATGCGACGCCTTTTCTAACCCAAATATTGGCGAAGATTTCTCTTGGAATGCCGTTTGGAAGAGTAAAGTCACTTACCACGATACACATTGGATTGTTGAAATGAAAATTCCTTATTCAACACTAAGGTTTGCCAACAACAAAGTACAAGATTGGGGTTTAAACTTGCATAGAAACTTTAGAAATACCAGAGCGCAATATACTTGGAACTTTATTGATAGAACGGTTGGTAATATTGGACAGTATCATGGTATAATAAAAGGATTAGAAGACTTAAAACCACCGGTGCGTTTGAGTTTATTTCCTTATTTGTCGTCATATTACTTGTCTAATGCCGACAAAAAGTTTGAAACCAAAATAGGAATGGACATTAAGTATGGTCTTTCCGAAAATTTCACATTAGATGCTACTTTGGTGCCAGATTTTGGACAAACAGGGTTCGATAATGAAGCCTTAAACCTAGGTCCGTTCGAACAACGCTTTACAGAACGTAGAGCGTTCTTTACAGAAAATATAGAATTGTTTAATAAAGGCGATTTGTTCTATTCTAGAAGAATAGGAGGACGTCCTATAGATGCCGGTAACATAGATTTGTCCGATGATGAAGTCATTTCTTATAATCCTGAATCGGTAGAAACAATAAATGCCTTAAAAATTTCTGGTAGAACAAAAAACGGATTGGGAATAGGGTTCTTTAATGCCATTACAGACCGCTCTATTGCCGAAATAACAAACGAAACCACAAATGCAAACAGAGATGTTGTAACCAATCCGAGATCTCTTTACAATGTATTGGTCTTAGAACAACAACTCAAAAGAAATTCTACATTAAGTTACATCAATACCAGTGTTATTCGAGAAGGAAGTTTTAAAGATGCCAATGTTTCTTCGTTGAGGTTGAATTATTTTACAGATAAAAATAGGTTTCGATGGAAAGCCTTTAGTAATTTTAGTCATACCGAAGGCGATAAATCTCTAAATGGTTTTGTTGGAGACATTCGTTTTAGTAAAGTTTCGGGCGAATTTAGATATAGCCTCGGAACAAATGTCTATTCCGATCATTATGATGTAAATGATGTAGGAATTTACTTTGGAAATAATACTCAATCGGTTTTTGGAGATGTTGAGTTGTATGAATTTAAACCCAAAAAGAACCGATTAAATAGTAGAATAGGATTGTATTACCAATTAAACTATTTATACAAACCAAGAACCTATACAGGAAACAATATTGAGGTAAATGGACATTTAAACACCAAAAAGTTTTTAACCATTGGCGGTGGAATTGGAACCAAAATAGGTGATCAGTTCGATTATTTCGAGCCTAGAACCACCGGAAGGTATTTTAGAACGGGAGGTGAGTTCTTTTCAAATGTATTTATTAGTACAGATTACCGAAAAACCTTTGCTTTAGATCTTAGAGTAAATGTTGGGCAACAACATGCACCAGATAGAAATCCACATTATTACCAAACTGTTATTGCACCAAGGTTTAATGTAAACGAGCACCTTACTTTGGTTTTTAGAACCGATATTTTTAAAAACCTAGATGATGCAGGTTATGTAGCCAATAATGGCGATCAAATTATTTTCGGAAAACGAGACCGATTTACCATTCAAAACAGCATTGAAGGGAATTATAGATTTAGTGCCAACCATGGAATTCGTTTGGCTTTTAGAAATTACTGGTCTTCGGCCAAATATGGAGACAATAATTATTACGAATTGCTTCACGATGGTAGATTACAGTCTATTTCTCATGTTTTTGATGAAGACGACAACCCAAATAGAAATTTTACCACCTGGAATATGGACGTGAGTTACAATTGGAATTTTGCACCTGGTAGTGAATTAATATTTTTATACAGAAATCAGCTTAAACAATCTGGAACAAATATAGAAGATGGGTATTTTACTACTCTAGATCAGTTGTTAAACAGAGCGTTAAATCATACATTGTCTTTGCGTTTGGTTTATTATCTAGATTATCATACCATAAAAAACAAATGGTTTAAACGCCAGGGTTTGTCATAGGAAAAGACAACATGAACACGGTTGGTTGTTGAGCATGCTCTAAATAAATATGGGCATTGTGTGCCTGCAAAATACTTTTGGTTAAAGTAAGTCCAATACCCGAACCTTGTTTGCGTGTTGTGAAATAAGGTACAAAAATATTGGCCTTTATTTCGTCAGAAATTCCAGATCCATTGTCCGTTATTTTTACAAAAACCTTTTTGTTGTGCGTATAAAGAAACAATTCAATCTGTTTTTTACATTTGCTGTCAATTAAAGCAAAAGTACTGTTGGTTATTAAATTAATAAGAACCTGTTCTAATTGTATCTGGTCTCCCAAAATGTATGACGTTTCGGTGTAGGAAAACGTAAGCGAAATGGCTTTGTCTTTAAGGTCTTTTTCTACCAACTTAATGGTATTATTTATTATTTTGTGGATTAAAATAGGTTGTAAATTCGGTTTTGGCAATTCGGTTAACCTTCTGTAGGTATCTACAAATTGAGTTATGCTATTAGACCGCTTATTTATTATTTCTAAACCTTCTTTGAGCTCATCAATGGTATCGTTGTTTATACTTGTGGCAGTTTCATCTTCTACCAAATATTGTAAATTCTCTGCTAAACTCTTTACAGGCGTAATGGAATTAATAATTTCATGAGACATCACATTCATCAACTTGTACCAAGACTCTTTTTCTTTTTTCTCTATCAGTTGTTGAATAGTTTCTAAGGTTAATATCAAAAAACTGGCATTTTTGGTTTTGGTTACGGATGTTTTTAGAAAAAAATGCTCCTCTTTTTGATTGATGACTAGAGAAATGGTCAGTTTTTGGTTTGCCCAGTTGTTTTCAGATAAATAAGGTAATAGTGGTGTTATTTTTTTTGAAAGTAAAGACCAATCGTAATATTTTGGAATATGTAAAAACTGAGAAAATGCCGAATTACTAGAATAAATAGATAAAGAATGGTCTGGTTGTTTTTTTAATATGAGTACACCAATACTAAGACTTTCTATGATGTTACTAAACACATTAAACTCGAAGGCATCCGACAATGATTTACCCTTTAATTTCGAATTTAAGAGTCCTACTTTATGTTGAAGAACAGAAACTTTATCGGATTGATTGATGTGATTTGTAAAGTCTTCATGATAAATACAATCGATGTATTTTTCTATTTTAAGAAACTTGTTTTTTATAAAATTAATGGCGTAAAACATCAAGGTAAATCCTCCCAAAATCAATCCCAGTGCACTGGCATAATATTCTTCTTGAATACACAGTACCAATGTTATGCAAAAGACAGCAAACACTATAAATATGACCATTAATTTTAGGTATGCTCTTCTTTCCATTATAAATTATGTTTTTCTAATCTTCTGTAAAGGGCAGATCGTGTGATCCCCAAATCTCTTGCCGCTTTAGAAATGTTTCCGCTGTGTTTTTTCATGGCTATGGCTATGAGATTTTACTCAGTTTCGTCTAAATTTAGCGATACGTTGCCTTTATTTATTTGCATTTGCTTAGACGGAAAATGTAAATCTTGCACATCTATTTCATTATTGTCGCAAATAATAACACTGCGTTCAATAATGTGTTCGAGTTCCCTAATGTTTCCTGGCCAAGAATGTTGTTTTAGGGCCTGTATTGCCGCTTTAGAATATCCTGATATTTGTTTTCTATATTGTTTGTTCTGCTTTACTAAAAAGTAATTGGCCAACAGAATAATATCATCGGTTCTGTCTTTTAATGCAGGCAAATGAAGTTCTATGGTGTTTATTCTAAACAATAAATCTTGTCTAAACGCATTTGAGTTTACCATGTCATATAAAGGGGCATTGGTTGCACAAATAATTCGGGCATTTATTTGCCTTGGAATACCTTCTCCCAAACGTGTAACTGTTTTAGATTGAATAACACTTAGCAATTTAGATTGTAAATTAAGTGGTAAATTACCTATTTCGTCTAAAAATATGGTTCCATCCTTAGCCATTTCAAAACGCCCAATCTGTTCCTTTTTAGCATCTGTAAATGCGCCTTTAGCATAACCAAATAATTCACTTTCAAACAGATTTTCATTAATTGCACCTAAGTCTACATGAATAAAAGGGTGATTGTTTCTTTCTGATAAACGGTGTATTTCTTTGGCAAAAACATATTTTCCCGTTCCATTGGCACCTAAAATTAAAATGTTGGCATCTGTTGGCGCAACTTTTTCAATAAGTCTTTTCGCTTCCTGCATATTTGCCGAATGTCCAATGATATGTGCTGTTTTGTTGTGGAAATCTCTTTTCTCTGTTTCTTGAACCGAGGTTAGGATGGAGGTTTTCTTTTTCGATCTACTCAATTCTATACCTGCATTAACACTCGAATATATTTTTTCTGAGCTCCATGGCTTTAAGATAAAATCCATAGCCCCAATTTTTATGGCATTTACAGCTAAATTTACATTTCCGAAAGCCGTCATTAAGATTACAGAAGTTTCGGGACTTATTTTATTAATTTCTTTTAGCCAATACAATCCTTCTTTACCGTCTTCATAACCTATACGATAGTTCATGTCTAGCAAAACCACGTCTATGCTGTCTTGAGATAGATGTTCAAGAATTTTTTTAGGGTTGTTTTCGGTTGTTATTTGTGAAAAATGTTTCTTTAAACTAATTCTTGCCGAAAACAGAATATCCTTATCGTCATCAACAATTAAAATATGGGCTTCCTTTTTTCTCATGTTACATAGGTACTAACTTGTTCGAGAATGAACAAGGATGTGTGCGATAACGAACACTTGTTTTTTGTTTTAATATGTTTTATTGCCGATTATCAGTGGTTTATGTGCGTTTAATTTTGTGGTACACTTCTCGAAGTATAAGTTGTGAACAAACGAGAAACAATGGATAAAAAAATAAAACCAAAAAAAGGCATTTTAAAGAAACACTGGGTTTGGGGATTACCCATTCTTTTACTTTTTGGGTTATTTATAAACAGTGCTTTGGCTGTTCCCGAACTCAATATAGCAAAAAATAAATTGAGGATAAAAGATGTGAAATTTGGAGCGTTCGAAAACACCGTATTAATACAAAGTAAAGTAGAACCAAAGACCAGTAATCTTATAAATGTGGTACAAGGTGGGGCTGTTGCCGAAGTATTTGCAGACAATGGTCAACATTTAAAAAAAGGCGATCCTATTTTAAGAATCCATAACCCCAATGCAGAGTTGGGTTATCTTACTCAAGAAACAGCCATTGTAGAACAGATCAACAATTTGAGAAACATAAGAATTTCCATCAAAAATCAACAAATAAACCTCGATGAACGTTTATTAAGCATCAAAAATGATTTTACCAATGCCGAAAGACAATATTTGGTAGACAAGGTTTTAAAAGACAAAGAGGTTATTTCTCTTTTTGAATTTCAAAAATCGGAACAGGAATATCAATTTCAGAAATCGAGGTTCAATGTTATAAAGAAAAGTGTTGAAAAAGAGAAAGTCAATCGGGTTCAGCAATTAAAATCCATCAATACTTCCATGCTAAACATGGAAAAGAGTTTATTGCTGCTAAGAAAAAATCAAGAACACTTCATTGTAAAAGCTCCAGTATCAGGTTTGTTGTCCTCTTTTAAACCTATTTTGGGTAAGAACTACAATCAGGGCGAATCTGTTGGGAAAATTGATCGACTAGATGGTTATAAACTTTTAGCAAAGGTCGATGAGTTTTATGCTTCAAAATTAATGGAAGGTACACGCGGCGAAGTGACTATTCAGTCTCAAACATTTGAAATAGAAATAGCAAAAATCCACCCCGAGATAAAGGGCGGGCAGTTTGAAATGGAAATGTACTTTAAAAGCGATTCGGTTTTAAATGTTTTGAAGAACGGAATGACTTTGAAAAGTAAAATTTATCTTTCAGGCAATACAAAAGCACATTTATTACCTAAAGGAAGGTTTTTTGCCGCCACACAAGGGAAATGGGTTTTTGTATTATCGGATAATAATACAGCAGTAAAGAGAAATGTGAAAATAGGAAGAGAAAACAATTACTATTATGAAATTATTGAAGGTTTAGATAGCAACGATCGAGTCATTATTTCAAGTTATGATGATTTTAAAGGCATTGAAATCATAAATTTAGAATAGTTAAAGTTCATTTTTTAAAAAACGAATGCACATTATTTAATCAACAAAAAAAGAAAACACGTTATGTTAAAGATAGAAAAGTTAGTAAAGATATATAGAACAGAAGAAGTAGAAACAACTGCGTTGAATGCACTAAATTTAAATGTAAAAAGAGGGGAGTTTTTATCCATTATGGGCGCTTCTGGTTGTGGAAAGTCAACTTTATTAAACATCATCGGGTTATTAGATTCTCCGAATGATGGTTCCTATGTTTTTGACGGAGAAGATGTAAGTAAAACAACCGAAAAGGAACGATCTGCCATTCGAAAAGCACATATTGGATTCGTTTTTCAAAATTTTAATTTAATAGATGAACTTTCGGTGTATGATAATATAGAATTGCCATTGATTTATAATAATATAAAGCCTAAGGAACGCAAAGAACGTGTTGAAAAAATATTGCAACGTGTGGGTATTGCACATCGCAAGAATCATTATCCGTTGCAACTATCAGGAGGGCAACAACAACGCGTTGCAGTGGCCAGAGCACTCATAACTAATCCTAAATTAATACTAGCCGATGAACCTACAGGTAATTTAGACAGTAAAAGTGGCGCAGAAGTCATGGAATTACTCAGTGAACTGCATGCTTCGGGCTCTACAATAATTATGGTAACCCATTCCAAAACAGATGCTCAGTTTTCTACTCGTATCATTGAACTAAAAGACGGTGAAATTGTATTTGAAAGAGAAAATACCAGAGATTTTGATGTTTTAGTAGAATCTAACGAAGAATAATAGGCCGTTATGATAAAAATTTGGATAAAAATCTTTCTGAAAAAGTTAGAGCAAAACAAATTGAATACCGCCATTAACCTTTTGGGTTTAACACTTGGGTTTTGTGCTCTATTACTCACCTTACTTTATAAAAATTACGAAGAAAATTACAATGCTTGGAACCCTATAAAGTCCCAAATTAGTAGAGTGTCTATATCTTCTACATCCAACGGCATATGGAATGTAGGAACAACAGGTCATGCGACCTATTATAAAAAAGAAATTCCGGAAGTAGAACAAACTTTATTAACTGGAACCTCTTATAAAAGACGATTGATAAAGTATAAAAGGAAAAAGCAGATCTGTGATCGTGTTTTGTATTCTACAAAAGATTTTTTCGACTTCTTTCCCTTTAAAATGATTGAAGGAAATGCCATTGAATTTAGAGATCATCCAAATCATATAGCCGTGTCTGAGCATTTTGCAAGGTCTTTGTTTGGAGAGAAGACCGCTCTTGGAAAAACGGTAACCATAAAAGACGAAACGTATACCGTTTCAACTGTTTTTAAGGTCGAACAATTGTCTCATTACGCTCCAGATGTATTAATTAAATACGGAGAATTGGAATTAAGTTGGGGCGATTACATGTACGAACTGTTCTGTAAGTACAATTCCAATACAAATCTTGATGTGTTGGCCAATAAAATGAATGGTGTACTGGATAATTACTATTACCCAGGGTTGGCGGAGCAAGCTGGTTTGAGTGTTCCAGAGTTTAAAGATAAATATGGATCTATGAATGTGTTGATTGAGCCTCTCTCTAGCATTCATTTGCATCATAAGGCCAAAAAAGCAGGATTGGATAGGACAGGACACTATGAACAACTCCTTGTTTTACTTGGTTTAGCAGGTTTGTTACTTATCATTTCCTGTATTAACCTTATTAATTTGTCTATGGCCAATGCTGTGACAAGGGCTAAAGAAATTGGAGTGAAACAAACTTTAGGTTTTAGTAAAAAACGCATTGTATTAGAGTATGTTTTAGAAGTTTTTATGTTTTGTTTGGTGGCTTTTCTTTTGGCTTGTATTTTAGGAGAGATTCTTCTGCCATATTTTAACAGTTATCTAAATATTTCTGTTACACTTTTAGAACCTGTTGTCCTTGTAATCATGTTGGTATTAGTTATTGTAATATCCGTTATTATTGGTTGGTCTGTGGGTCTGTTTATTGCAAATTTTGAAACAGGAAAAGTCATAAAAGGCGATTTTACACGCAGTAAAACAGGGGGGCGTTTTAGTTTTATTATTCTAGGTTTACAACTTTCTATTTCAGGTTTTTTTATAATAGGGGTTATTATCATTCAAAATCAATTGCAATACGTTATGCAAAAGGATTTAGGATATTCTTCGGAGCAAACTGTGGTTATTCCGTTCAATGATATAGACGATCGATACAATAAATACGAAAAGATCAAACAAAATTTATCTGATAACCCTGGTATTTCAGATATTTCGGCAAGTTTATTTATTCCTGGAAAGGGTTATACCAGTGGAACGAACCTTTCATATAAAGATCAGAGTTTTAATACGGCAAATAATATGATTGATTACAATTATCTAGATTTTGCCCAAATAAAACTGCTCAAAGGAAGGGCTCTAGATTCAAAATTTGCCGGAGACACCATTTCTAACATCATTTTAAATGAAACAGCTGCCAAAAGATTGGGTATTTATAATGATCCGATTGGGAAAAAGGTGAAAATAGGTTGGACCACCAACAACAGAAATGGCGAAATGCAAGTTGTAGGTATGATTCAAGATTTTCATACAGATGGTTTGGATGAAGAGATTCCGCCTATGTTCTTAATGCATTTTCAAACCTATAAACATGCCGAAGATTGGATTGGACATGTTCAATTTAAATTAAAAACGGATCAAATTGAGCAAATAATGGGAGATATTGAACAATTTTGGAAGGAAGAAATAGATGCTGAATACCCATTTTCTTTTCGGTTTTTAGATGAATATTACCAAAAGACCTATGTGGAATATGTGAAACAGCAAAAGTTGTTCTCAACCCTAACGTTTGTGGTTATCGTGATTTGTTTGTTGGGTTTATTTGCGCTTTCGGCCTTAATTATTCAGCAAAGGTTAAAAGAAGTTGCCATTCGTAAGACTCTTGGAGCGTCAACAAAACAAATTATTACTCCTCTTATTTCCAAATTTATAAAACTCGGACTTTTCTCGACTATTATTTATGTTCCAGTCTCCTATATATTATTTCAAAATTGGCTAGAGCATTTTGCTTACCGAATAGAAATGCCTTTCTGGCCTTTTTTGGCAACTCCATTGTTTTTGGTTGCACTCATCTACCTTGTTGTAGGGTACAAAGCCTATGTTGCCACAAAAGTTGATTTAATAACTCTTTTAAAATGTGAATAAATGATTAAAATTTGGATTAAATTATTTTATAAAAACCTTTTAAATAACAAACTGAATGTTGTTGTTAATTTATTGGGTCTCACGTTGAGTTTTACAGGGTTGTTATTGGTTTCTTTATACTTTTCCGACGAAAACAGTTACAATAAATGGATTGATCACTCCGATGAAATTTATAGAGTACTCCATTTTACAGAAGATGAGGGGATTTGGGAAACCAGTAACATGATTGAAGGAGAGACTTTTCTAAATGATATTCCAGAAGTTGTAGATGTTTATTTAAGTGAATCGTGGTATAGCGAATCTATAGTAGAAGTGAATCATGAGAAGATATTTACAGACAAAATTTTAGAAGGTGATTCGAATTTTTTCTCCTTTTTTCCATTTAATATCCAATATGGTAGCATAGAGCGTTTTAAATCTGGGATAAACAAGGCTGCCATTTCCTTAAAAGAAGCCAAAAAACTATTTGGAACAGGAGATGTTGAAGGAAAAGAATTGAAAATTGGGAATGGCTTGTTTGAAATTGTTGCTGTTTATGAAGGAAATTCTAAATCTTTTTTTAATCCAAACATTGTATTAAACTTAAAAAGTAATCGTAAACCTCAGTGGGGGAGTTTTTCTCAAAATTTGTTTTGTAGAATATCCAAAAATAGTGATTTGAAAGGCGTAGAGCAAAAAATGTATAATGCGTTTAGAAAGCACTGTTTTATTCCAGGGGCCGCAGAAGAAGGTATTTCTGTAGAAGAGTATGAAAGCAGATATGGATTGTTCGTCAAATTAGAAAATCTAGAAGATATCCGGTTAAAATCTGAAGCTTACGAAACAGGTCCAGAAGGAAAAGGAAATTATGCCCTCATATTGATTATGATGGGATTGTCAATTCTTTTATTGATTATTTCATGTGTTAATTTTATTAATTTGTTTTTAGCTTCGTCTTATTCCAGAGCTAAAGAAATAGGTGTAAAGAAAACATTAGGCTTGTCTTCTACCAAAATTTTCTTTCAATATTTTAGTGAAATTGCCATTCAAATACTTTTGGCATTCTTTTTCTCTTTTATTCTTGTAGAACTCATTCTTCCATCATTTAATGCTTTTTCCAATAAGGCATTAACCATCTTCGATACACAAATAATAGGTCAATTTCTTGTGGTATTCATTTGTATTGTAGGTATTTTAGGTTCTGTATGTAGCTTATATCTGGTAAAGTTCGACCCTAAATTAGTTTTAAAAGGGAATATTGCAAGAAGTAAAAAGGGAAAAAGAATTCAACACATTATGTTAGGTGTTCAATTCATTATTTCGGGTTTCTTTTTAATTGGTGTAGTTATAATTCAAAAGCAAGTGGATTTTATGCTTGAAAAAGACTTAGGATTTAATGGAGATCAAATTCTTATTTGTGAATTAAATGGAGTGAGCAATCGTTTTCAGAAATATGAAACCCTTAAACAAGAAATGCGTAACTATTCGGGCATTAAAGCTGTAACAAGTAACTATCAAATTCCGGGAGGAGGAAACACAAATTCTACAACTGTTGTATATAAAGATAGACATTTGAATATGAATGGTAATGCCATGGATTATAATTACTTTGATGTGTTGGATATAGAGATTGTTAAAGGCCGAAACATTTCAAATCAGTTTTCGGAAGACACCATAAGTAAAATTTTGATAAATGAAATGGCTGTTAAACAATTAGGACTTCCCGATAATCCTATTGGAGTATTTATAGATGTTGGATTTAATTCCAATATTAAAATGGAAATTATTGGTGTTGTAAAAGATTATCATCTCGAAGGCTTTGATCGAAAAATTGAACCCATGTTTTTCTTTCATTGGAAAACCTTTTCGTTTATGGAACAAAATTTAACGGCTATTCAGTTCAAAATAAACGCACAACAAATAGGATCTTCCATTCAGTTTATAGAAACGTATTGGAAACAAAACATGCAAGAGGATTATCCTTTTGATTATATGTTTTTGGACGAGCATTTTAAAACGACCTATGAGGCCTATAGAAACCAAAAAAGCTTATTTATTATTTTAACAGTGGTGGTTATCATTATTTCGCTATTGGGCCTGTTTGCTTTGTCTGTTTTAACCATTCAACAAAGATTGAAAGAAGTTGCGATTAGAAAAACGTTGGGAGCCAATACAAAACAAATTATTTATCCACTTATTTCAGGGTTTTTAACAACCACCATAATAGCGAGCATTATTACTTTGCCTTTGGCTTACATATTTGCGGTACATTGGTTAAGGCAATTCGCTTATCGAATTGATATTCCTTGGATTGTATTTATTATTTGTCCCTTTGTATTATTGGTAATTGTGGTTTCTATTGTTGGATTTAGATCATATTTTGCAACAAAATTAGAGCCTGTAAAGTATCTAAAATATGAATAGATTATTTTTTCTAAAATGAGGTTAAAATTTGTGATGAGATTATCGTATATTCGTGCCTTGTGTTTTTAAATAATAATTTACTCATTTAATAAATGGACGTAATTATTATTTTTATTATTTAATCTGAACCTAAAATTAAGGTGAAACTTTAGAACTTTTATGCAGCAGAAAGTTATTTTAATGTTACCGGCTTATAATGAAGAGCTAGAATTGCCATTTTTACTTCGAAAAATTGAAGAGGTAAACAATGTATTCGAGATGAATATTCATACAGTTGTGGTAAATGATGGATCTACTGATAATACAGTGAAAGTTGCCGAAAGTTTTGGTGTAGAGGTTATTGATATCAAAAAGAATGGAGGTTTAGCAAACGCTATGCGTGTTGGATTAACCACTTTAGTGGAGCGCTGTTCTGAAAATGATATTATTGTAACCATGGATGCTGATGATAGTCATCCTCCAGGGTTAATAAACAGGATGTTAACTCAAATTAGAGAAGGTTCTGATTTGGTAATCGCTTCAAG
The DNA here is from genome assembly GCA_049607525.1 of Flavobacteriales bacterium. Lineage (GTDB taxonomy): Bacteria > Bacteroidota > Bacteroidia > Flavobacteriales > CAJXXR01 > JBMYYR01. The sequence goes on along the minus strand of JBMYWP010000018.1, from coordinate 12,255 downwards.
ATATAGAGATGGATCACGAGTTGTAGGTCTTTCTGGTTTTAGAATTTTTCTAACGTCGGGAGCCCGAATGATTTATACATTGTTGCACCCTATGAAAGGAGTAAGAGATTATACTTGTGGTTTTAGAGCCTATAGAGTAAGTCTTTTAAAGAAAATGTTCGATTATTATGGAGATAAATTGATTGAACAACAAGGGTTTGCATGTATGGCAGAAATTTTATTGAAAACCAAACGCTTTAATCCTGTAATTCATGAATTGCCTTTTATTTTACGTTACGACCAAAAACAAGGAGCAAGTAAAATGAATGTCTTTAAAACTGTAAAAGAAAGTTTAGGACTTGTTCTTTCTGTAAAAAAGAGCATGTAGCCTCTTAAACATTATGATATAAAAAAAGCGATCTGAAAAGATCGCTTTTTTTTTGTGTTTTGGTACGAACTCTTAATGACTAAACCCAGTTTCTAGGGTTTTGCAATACATCTACCAATTTACCTTCTTCAGATTCTGGTGTTGTTTCCATATTGTATTCCCAACGTGCAACTGCCGGAAGACTCATTAATATAGATTCTATTCGTCCTCCTGTTTTCAATCCAAATAAAGTCCCTCTATCATGAATGAGGTTAAATTCTACATACCTTCCACGTCTTACTTCTTGCCATTCTTTTTGGTCTTGAGTATAAATCTTATGCATGTTATTTTCTACAATAGGAACATAAGATGGAATAAAACTTTCTCCTGCTGCAACGGCAAATTCAAAGAGCTTATCTGCAGGCATATCCTTATCAGGTCTTAGATAATCATAAAAGATTCCTCCAATTCCACGTCCTTCATTACGGTGTGTGTTATAAAAATACTCATCGCATGCTTCTTTTAGTTTCGGATACCATGATTCTCCGAAAGGATCTAAAGCATCTTTTAGTGTGTTGTGAAAATGTTTACAGTCCGTTTCGTTTATGTAATACGGTGTTAGGTCTGTACCACCTCCAAACCAAGAGTCAATAACTTCTCCTTGTTCATTTTTCATTTCGAAATAGCGCCAATTGGCATGAACTGTAGGTACTAGAGGGTTTTTCGGGTGAAGTACTAATGATAAGCCACACGCAAAAAACTCATTGGCATTTGTATTAAATTTTTGTTTCATAACCTCTGGTAAAGGTCCAAAAACTACAGAGGTGTTAACGCCTCCTTTTTCAAAAACACCACCGTTTTTTATAACACGTGTTTTTCCACCACCACCTTGCTCTCTTTCCCAAAGGTCTTCTATAAAAGTAGATTTTCCATCGACTTTTTCTAAGGCTGCACAAATTTTATCTTGTAATTTGTGTATATGGTTTACAAATTGGTCTTTTGTGGTCATAGGAATTGGAATAAAAACTGGATTTTGAATACTCAAAATCCAGTGTTAATAATTTTGTTTTATAAGATAAATGATTCTAGGATAATCATTTAATCTAAATAATGTGAGTTCGATCTTAGAAAATAGAGCATCTCGATTGTTACTGAGCTAAGTCGAAGTGCATTTTTTGTTGCGTTACTCTTCACATAAAATACTCGATGTGACAAAAAAAAGTCAAATCGATCTGTCCTGATTATTCGGGAGTGATCTTTGTGTCTATAAGGAGTCAAATTTGTATTTCGACTTTCGCTCATCAACATTCGAGAATGATATTTTGAACGTATCCATTTCTTATATAAAACGCACGTTAAATACTAAATAAAGGCGCTCATGTTCTGTTTTATTCTAGCATCAATGTCTGAAATGTCAGCTTTTACAAAATCTTCACCCATTAATTGCTCAAAGAGTTCAATGTAACGGTTAGAAATTTCAGTAATTTTTTCTTCGTTCATTTCTGGAATAGACTGTCCATCTTTACCTTGAAATCCATTTTCAATAAGCCATTGACGTACAAATTCCTTCGAAAGTTGTTTTTGCTTTTCGTTTGCATCTTGACGTTCTTGGTAACCATCTGCATAAAAATAACGCGAAGAATCTGGCGTATGAATTTCATCAATTAAACGGATTATACCATCTTTATCTTTTCCGAATTCATATTTAGTATCTACAAGAATCAACCCTCTGCTTTCGGCATATTTGGTACCATGTTCAAATAATTCTCTTGTGTATTTTTCAAGTACTAAATAATCATCTTCCGAAACGATTCCATTTTTCAAGATTTCCTCTCTAGAAATGTCTTCGTCATGTTCACCATTATCGGCCTTTGTGGAAGGCGTAATAATTGGATTTGGAAGTTTATCATTTTCCTTTAATCCTTCTGGTAAATCTACACCACAAAGCATTCTTTTTCCTGCTTTATACTCTCTCCAAGCATGTCCTGCAAGGTATCCTCGAATAACCATTTCAACTTTAAAGACTTCACAAGTTTCACCAACGCTAATGTTTGGGTCTGGAGTGGCTTCTAACCAATTCGGACAAATAACTTTGGTGTCGTTTAAAAATTTACAAGCAATTTGATTTAGAATTTGACCTTTATAAGGAATTCCTTTAGGCATTACGACATCAAATGCCGATAAACGATCGCTGGCAATCATTACAACCTTATTGTTTTCTAAAGTATACACATCTCTTACCTTTCCGCGGTAAAAGCTTTCTTGATTTGAAAAAGTAAAAGTACTTGTTGTTAATGCTTTATTCATTTTTCTTTTTTTCTACGTCGGTTTTATCGTAAGCTTTAATAATCTTTTTTACCAATCGATGTCTTACAACATCATGTTCGTTCAAGAAGACCATTCCAATATCCTTTTCGTTTTCTAAAACTTGGATGGCTTCTTTTAATCCTGATTTTTGACGACCAGGTAAATCTATCTGGGATATATCTCCTGTAACAATAAATTTAGCTTGTTTTCCCATTCGGGTTAAAAACATACGCATTTGTTGCGTTGTAGTATTTTGTGCTTCATCCAAAATGACAAAAGCATTGTCTAAGGTTCTACCTCTCATAAATGCTAAAGGCGCAATTTCTATGACTCTATCCTGAATCATTTTCTCCAACATTTCTCCACTAAACATGTCGTGAAGAGCATCGTAAAGAGGTTGCATGTAGGGATCCAGTTTTTCTTTCATATCTCCTGGTAAAAAACCTAAGTTTTCTCCGGCTTCAACGGCCGGTCGTGTAAGAATAATTTTTCTTACCAGTTTATTTTTATAGGCATGAACAGCCAAAGCAACAGCCGTATATGTTTTTCCTGTTCCAGCAGGTCCTACAGCAAAAAGAAGGTCTTTCTTTTTACTCTGTTCAACCATTTTTCTTTGGTTGGCAGTACGAGCTTTTATCTTTCTTCCCTGAGCATGAACCAAAATGGAATCGTCCGTAACCAAAACATCATCACCATCTTCCAAAATCAATCGTTCAATTTGGCTTTCGGTAAGGGAGTTGTATTTCGCAAAATGACGCACCATGCGAGTCATTTTCTTTTCAAATTCTAATATTATTTCTTCAGGACCAAATACTTTAATAATATTTCCTCTAGGCACTATTTTTAGTTTAGGGAAATAAGTTTTGATCTGATTAATTTTTGCATTATTTGCCCCATAAATATCTATAGGGTCTATGTTTTCGAGAATAATCTGTTTTTCTATCAAACGTCTTCTTTTTTTGCTAATTTTACCGATTCCAAATTATAAATTGGGATTACGAGATGATTTACTGGTGCAAATTACAAAATTTGTCTTGAAGAAATCATTGGATTTGCCCATAATAATTTAATTTTGATGAATTCTTAAATCTTTTCATCAATTTATTAAAATTTAGCGCGTAAAATTACATTTTACGACCTTATAAAAATCAAATGCCTGTAATAACACTTACAACAGATTACGGTAACAAAGATTACTTTGCTGCAGCTTTAAAAGGAAATATCCTTAAACAAAACAGCGAGGTAAGAATTATTGATGTTACACACCAAATAAAACCATTTCAGATCGGTGAGGCAGCATATATCTTATCTAATGCCTATAAGCATTTTCCGAAAGGATCTATTCATATTGTGGATATTGATTCCGAAAAAACCAAGGAAAAAAATCATGTGGCCATTGAACATAATGGTCATTATTTTATTGGAGCAGATAATGGTATGTTTTCTCTTATGTTTTATGGTGCTGAACTTGAAAATATTTATCAGTTGAGTATTGATCGATCAATAGACCACGATACAATTTTTCCTGCCAAAGATATTTTTGCTACGGCGGCTTCACATTTATCTAAAGGAGGAACCTTACATGTTATTGGAAGGAAAATAGAAAAATTGAAAGCCCAAACGCCTTTAAAACCAAGTTTAACTGACGATGGTAACATCATAACGGCAAGTGTTATTTACATAGACCGTATGGGAAATGTTGTTTTAAATATTACCAAACAAGATTTTCAAAGTACTTGTAAAGGACGTTCTTTTTCGATTACAGCTTTTAAGAAAGGTGCTCGTGTATCGAGTATGGCTTACAAAGGACGTTCTATTAAGGACAATATCGATAAAATTCACGATACATATACTGGTGTTGGTGAAGGTGGAATTGTAGCCTTATTTAATTCGGCTCAACACCTAGAAATTGCCATAAACAGATACGATTCGAATATAAACGGAGGTGCTGCATTAATTTTAGGATTGAAATATGCAGATACTATACACATACAATTTAATGATCACTAGACTAGTAAAACTTACATTAAAACCAGAGTTTTGTTCAACTTTTGAGCAAATTTTTGTTGAAAGACACAGCGCCATAAAATCGCAACCTGGCTGTTTTGGTGTAGAATTGGTTAAAGACATCAAAGAAACAGGTGTTTTTTTTACAATTAGTAAATGGGAAAGCGAAAAAGACTTAAATGCCTATCGTCATTCCGATCTTTTTAAAGATATTTGGCCTACTGTAAAACCTATGTTTGCGGATAAAGCTGAAGCTTGGTCAACAGAATTTTGTTAAAAATCCTCAATTTATGTTTCGATTATTAAGAAAAGAAATACAAGTATTCTTTAGTTCGCTTATCGCCTATTTGGTGATTTTCGTTTTTTTAATACTTAACACTCTGTTTCTTTGGGTTTTCCCCGGAGAGTACAATATATTAGATAATGGATTTGCCAGTCTAGATAACTTTTTTATTCTAGCGCCTTGGGTTTTCCTATTTTTAATACCTGCCGTAACCATGCGTTCTTTTTCGGAAGAACTTAAAAACGGTACTTTTGAACTTTTAGCAACAAAACCATTAACCGATGGGCATATTGTATTTGCAAAGTTTTATTCTACCATTTTTATTGTTGTTTTAGCAACCATACCAAGTTTTATTTACTTTTTTACCGTTTACCAATTGGGGCAAACACCAGGAAATATCGATGTAGGTGCAGCCCTAGGATCTTATATAGGATTAATCTTTTTGGCGTCGGCATATTCTGCAATTGGTGTATTATGTTCATCACTCACAAATAACCAAATTGTAAGTTTTATTTCCACTGTATTCTTATGTTTCGTGTTTTACATGGGGTTCGATTCTATCGCTGGATCTTTTGGTCCGAAAACGGCTTATTTTGTAGAACAATTTGGAATAAATGCCCATTATGTTTCTTTAAGTAGAGGACTTATTGATTTGAAAGATGTGGTATATTTTATAACCTTAGAGGCTATTGTTTTGTCTCTGTGTATTCTAAAACTTCAAAGTAGAAAATGGTAATCTTATGAAAAAGTCAATTGCAACTCAACATATTTTTAGTTTTCTTCTTATTTGTGTTATAAGTGGAATACTTTATTCGCTAACCTCAATAAAAAATTGGAGGTTCGATTTAACATCTGACAATCGATTTACACTTTCTGAAACAACAATAGACATCATTGAAAATCTTGAAGATGTTGTTTATATTCAGGTTTATTTGGAAGGGAATGATTTGCCAGCAGAATTTGTGCAACTAAAGCGTGAAACAGAAATTATGTTGAGCGATTTAAGAGGAATAAACACAAATGTACAGTATGAGTTCATTAATCCAATTTTGGATAAATCAGACACAGAGGTCAATGATATCATTCGTACACTTTCAAAAAAAGGAATTTTTCCGAGTACCATGCTCATTAATGAAGGCGATGCGAGGAAGGAAAAAATATTTTTCCCTTGGGCATTATTGACATTCAATGAAAAAGAAGTTCCTATTAATTTGTATAAATCGAACCCTGGGGCAAATGAATCTGAAAATATTCAGAATTCAATAAACGCTTTAGAATACGAATGGATAAATGCATTAAGAAAGGCGAGTACGTCGGCAAAACCTTTGATTGGATTTGTAAAAGGACATGGAGAATTAGAAAGCATTCAGTTAAAAGATTTGCAGAATGCACTAAGAGAAAGTTACAAAGTAAAAGAAATAGATTTTCGTCAGTTCGATGTAGATTCTCTTACCGGAGAGCTAAATATAGCGGCAAAATATCATCATACCCAGCTGTTTGATGCCTTAATTGTTGCTAAACCTCAATCTAAATTCACCGATTTAGATAAATTATTTATTGATCAATTTCTTATTCGAGGTGGTAAAGTAATGTGGATGGTTGATGCCGTACATGCCGAAATGGATAGTTTAAGTAAAAAAGGGGAGGTCATCGCTTATCCTAAACGAGAACTAAATATTGAAGATTTATTGTTTAAATATGGTGTTCGATTAAATACCAATTTGGTTAAGGATATTAATTGTGCCACCATTCCTATGAATGCTTCTATGCAAAACGGACAATCTAAATGGACAAAGCACCCTTGGTTTTACTTTCCGTTGGTTTTACCCGAGAAATCACACAGTATTACCAATAATTTAAATACGGTTAAGTTAGAATTTGCATCTACCATAGATCTTATTACAAGTCCAGGAATTAAAAAGACACCACTTTTAAAAACGTCTCAATACACTGGTGTTCAAAATACGCCTTCAAGAATTCGATTAAAAGATGCCTTGGCAGCTCCAAAGGAAGAGCAGTTTCAGTCGGGACAAAAAGCTGTAGCTTATTTATTGGAAGGAACATTCACATCTTACTTTAAAAATAAAATTTTACCAAAAAACAAAATTGGTATTCCTTTTGTAGAGACTTACAAACCTTCTAAAATGATTGTAATTTCGGATGGGGATATTGGAAAGAACTATGTAAACAGAAAAGGGCAACCTGTTCCGTTAGGTTTTGATAGATATTCGAATGTGACATATGCCAACAGAAAGTTTTTGGTAAATTGTATGGATTATTTGTTAGAGGGTGAAGATTTAATAACGTTGAGAAACAGAGATGTGAAAATGCGTTTATTAGATCGTTCTAAAATAAAAGATGAATATCAATTCTGGCAAATTGTAAATGCTTTAATTCCTGCTCTATTATTGGGATTATTTGCCTTTATTACATTTGTGATGCGTAAACGAAAATATACAAAATGAAAAAACAAAACATCATCTTATTAGCGCTTTTAGCCATTGTTGGAATCGCTTATTTTGCCTTATCGGGAGACGATTCTGATGTGAATAGAATTGAACGAAGAGATTTTACAATAAAAGAACCTGAAAAGCTAGATAAGATTGTCATTACTTCTAAAGTACCAAGTAAAGTTGTTTTAGAAAAGCAATCAGATTTTTGGATGGTGAACAATGAATATAAAGCCAGTAAATATTCAATTGATATATTGTTGAATACGCTAAAACGTATGGAAATAAAACATCCGACAGGTAAACAAATATTGAATAAAGTTTACAACGAATTATCTACAAAGGGTATAAAAGTAGAATTATATGCTCAAAACAATGAGGTAAAAACGTTTTATGTTGGAGGAAATACTTTTGATGAAAGAGGGACATATATGATGATTAAAGATGCTCTTTCACCTTATGCTATTCATATTCCAGGATTTGAAGGGTATTTGAGATCACGTTTTATTTACGATCCAATGCTTTGGAGAGAGCAAGAAGTGATGGACTTTAAAGCCGATGAAATAGAATGGGTTTCTATGAAATACCATGGTAAAGAAAAGTTTGGTTTTAAACTGAGTAGAAAAGGAGAAGGGTTTGAACTAGAGAATTTTCTTGGCGATGTTGAACCTGTCAATGCTACAAAGGCCGAAAAATATTTCAATGTATTTCAGGATATTCAACATGAAGGCTTTGTTAATAATGATGACCCAATAGGTTCTGCCCAAATTTTGACTATGCCAAAAGTGTTTAATTTAACCATTAAACCAAAAGGTAAAGAGGCATTAACAATACGTAGTTTCCAAAAAGATGATATTGTTAAGAGTGAAGATGGTAAGTCTTACCTAAGTAAATTGGACGAAGATAGATTATATGCAACCGACGGAAAAACTTTTTATTCCATTCAGTACTTAATTTTTAATCCTTTGATTAAACAAATCTCAGATTTTAAGTAGATTTGCAGGATATTTCTAAAACAAACATGTTATGACCGTACTTATAGTATCTATTGTAATGCTAGCATTGGCTTTTTCTGGAATTGCAATTAAGCTTTTGGTTAAGAAAAATGGTGAGTTTTCGGGTACTTGTGCCTCTCAAAGTCCTTTTTTGAATAAAGAAGGTGAGAACTGTAGTTTTTGTGGAGCTACACCAGAAGAAAAATGTAAAAGTGAAAACGCTTAAAACGTTTTATAAATTTAACTTGTCTTTATTACATAAATAATTTGATAAGCCATATTATTTTGTAATTTTGCAACCTTAATTATCGTATTAAGTTAAGCAGCAAAAATGGAATCTAAAGTTCAAATTTTTACAGGTAGAGCAACGAGAACGCTTGCCGAACAAATTGCCAAAGAACACGGAACTACTTTAGGAAATGTAATTATTTCTGAGTTTAGTGATGGTGAATTTCAACCTTCTTTTGAAGAAACGATACGTGGTGATTATGTTTTTATCATTCAATCTACACCACCTCCATCGGATAATTTAATGGAGTTATTGTTGATGATTGATGCTGCGAAAAGAGCATCGGCAAAACACATTGTTGCGGTGATGCCTTATTTTGGTTTAGCTAGACAAGATCGTAAAGACAAGCCAAGAGTTCCGATAGGAGCAAAATTAGTTGCTAATATGTTGTATGCTGCAGGAGCAACACGTATTATGACAATGGATTTACACGCCGATCAGATTCAAGGATTTTTTGAAGTACCAGTAGATCATTTATATGCATCTTCGGTATTTATTGAATACGTTAAAGGATTAAATCTTGATAATTTAGTAATGGCTTCTCCAGACATGGGAGGTTCTAAACGAGCTAAAACGTATGCTAAGCACCTAGAATCAGAAATGGTTGTATGTTATAAACAACGTTTAAAGGCTAATATTATTGAGTCTATGACGGTAATTGGAGAGGTTGAAGGTAAAAATGTAATCTTAGTTGATGACATGGTAGATACTGCTGGAACCTTAACGAAAGCTGCTGAAATGATGATGGATATGGGAGCAATTAGTGTACGTGCAATTTGTACACATGCCATATTATCAGGAGAAGCATATAATCGAATTAACGATTCGAGATTAACAGAGCTTATTGTAACAGATACTCTGCAATTAAGAGAAGGTGAAAATACTTCTAAAATTAAACAACTTTCAATTGCACCATTGTTCTCAAATATTATTAAGAACGTTTTTGGTCACGAAAGTATAAGTTCGTACTTTATTAATTAACACATCATAAAAACTACAAAATGGAAACTGTAAAGTTAAGCGCAAATGCGCGTGTAGATTTGGGGAAAAAAGGAACTAAAACTTTAAGAAAAGAAGGAATGGTACCTTGTGTTGTTTACGGTGGTGAAAAAACAATTCACTTTGCTGTAAAAACATTAGATTTAAGAAACCTAGTTTACACTCCAAACGTGTACACTGCTGAAATTGAAGTTGAAGGGCAAGTTGTAAAAGCTATCCTTAAAGACATCCAATTTCACCCAGTAACAGATGCTATTCTTCATGTTGACTTCATGGAATTAGTAGAAGGTAAAGAAATTTCTCTTTCAGTTCCTGTGAATATTACAGGAAATGCAAAAGGAGTTATGCAAGGTGGTAAATTACGTAAGAACATGCGTCGTTTATTAGTACGTGCTACTCCAGAAAACTTACCAAATTCGATCGATTTAGATGTTACACCATTAGGTATCGGAAAATCTATCCGTGTTTCTGGTGTTGAAACGAATAACTTTGATATCTTGAACCCTGCAAGTGCAGTAATTGTTGCTGTTAAAATGGCCAGAGGTGCTGTTGTTGCAACTGAGGAAGAAGAAGAAGCTTAGTATTTTTCTTAGGGAGATATTGAACCTTATTAGGTTGTTCAAAATTTATTTTGAACAACCTTTTTTTTTGTTTAGTTTTTTTCTGAATTCAGTAATATAAATGCTAGTTACTAAACAATTATTTATTTTCTACTAAGGAATATAGAACTTTATAAAAGTTTCTTTTTGAAGGGGTAACTGAATAAAATAGACTCCTCGATTGAGGTGAGCAATATTTATTTTTAGAATAGACGTGTTAAGTTGAGCCTCTAAAACTTTTCTTCCCATTATGTCCAAAAGCAATAATACTTTGTTGTTTTTCAAAGAATTATTTTGAGTGTCAATAATCAACTCTGAGTGATTGACGTAAAGCTTAATATTATTTTCTATTTCATTGACATCTAACTGCGTTTTAAAGTCAACACATTCAGTGGTGTCAATACAGCTATTTTTTGAGATAATTACAGCATAGGATCCCTGAGAGGAAGGATAAAACGTTTGATTTGTTTCATTTGGAATAATTGTGAAATTTGATTCTTCATAATTACATTTAACCCATTGATAATCGGCATCAATTTGATTTGATTCTAAGAATAATGAATCAATCAATATCTGATTATTTACAATAGATGTAGACAGTGATTTAATGAATTCATTTTGATTATTTGGATTGGAAATTTGAGCGTTTAGAACACAATTGTTTACTTCGCTTGGTGAATCGTTCCAAATTTCATGTGCATTATTTTCACGTGTGTATAACGAAATGCAATTAGAACAGTTAGAATCGCTTAGGGCAATCTCGAGTTTGTAATTAATAGAATTTTTAGTAGAAAAAATACCTACATAATTGGAGTCATTATCCATTAAGCCATTGATCGAATTAGGGTTATTTTCAATGCCATATAAATGAACACCCTCACTTAGTGTTTGAATATCACTTATTGAATATATTTCATTTCCTAACTCAACTTCCACCTCTTGACCTGAATAGGTTGAGGTATATAAATACGAACTTTTATCTCCAATAGGTGCTCCAGATGTTATGACATTGGCTGTTGAGAAATTTATGAGTGTTCCAGAATAATTATTTAGACTTTCATCTGCTACAGAGTTACCGGAAACATCATCAAATGTGTAATAGGCTTTCAGTCCTGCCTCATTACCTTGCATTGACTTACACATATATGTTCTAACCTCACTTTCTGATCTCGCTAATGTCCATAATTTTACTTCATCAATGTCACCTTTAAAATATCGAATATTCAGTGAACCCCATTTGCCTATCATTGTGGTGTTTGAAGGGATATTTGTCATTGGCTGAATGGGTGCTGTAGAAGATTCTGTATCATTTTGTTTTACTCCATTGATATACATTTGCATTCCAAACGTAGGATGAATAATGGCAGCGATATGATACCACTGATCAGCATTCCATGAATTATTATTACTGAAAATACTATGAATAGATGAGCCTATTCTTCTAGAAAATGAAATTTTACCAGCATTGTTCCAAGCATCAAAACAGAGTCCAAATTCATTTGTGGAGTTTCCATCACCATTATTAAAATCTCTAACCATTAATGATTGAGGATTTGCCCAAGGTAATGTTGAAGAATTGATATCAGTTTCTGGCTTAAACCACATTTCTATACTTCGAACGTTATTAATAGCTTCAGAACCTAAATCTAGGGATGAATTTGGATTAAATTCTAAACAATCTCCACTCCCCTGACCAAATAGTTGAAAGGCATTAATAAGGAGTAACAGTATTACTTGACTTTTTAAATTTTTCATAAAAAATTATTTTGAATAATCAAAGATAATAAAAATTATTAAACGTTATTGATTTATGATTGTGTTGTTTAAGCGTAAGGATTGTTAAGTGATATTTTGCTTGAACGAAAAAAAATGGAATAATAAATGAAACCTTCATACCGAGCATCGGAAGGTAATTTTATTGTTTCAAATCAATCCCGTCCTAAATAAATTTCATTAATGATTTATAGTCTGATTTTATAA
>JBMYWP010000017.1:0-66664 GCA_049607525.1 Flavobacteriales bacterium | reverse complement strand
CCATGATTTGGACTATTCTTTGAGTTTCCAACAACCGAAGGGTGAGCGGAGTCGATAACTTAAGGGTGAGCGGAGTCGAACCCGATTTTCTTAGTTCTTTCGAAGTTTCACTTCGGAAGTTGGATGAATGGAAGTTTTACTTCCATTTTATGATTAACTCAATCTTCCTTCTCCATGAAAATGGAGATCCATAGCCTAGAGTCTCTCTTTTAACAAGATCAGAACTCCTGGATCCCCAATTTCTAGGGGAATGTATTCCAAGTCTTAACAATATCTCGTTGAGTAAATCAGCACACAGCCATCATAATTCATCATGTTGGTCTTGTAAAAACCGAAGGGTGAGCGGAGTCGAAGCCGATTTTCTTAGTTCTTTCGAAGTTTCACTTCGGAAGCTGGATGATTGGAAGTTTTACTACCATTTTATGATTAACTCAATCTTCCTTCTCCATGAAAATGGAGATCCAAAGCATAGAGTCTCTCTTTTAACAAGATCAGAACTCCTGGATCCCCGATTTCTCGGGGAATGTATTACAAGTCTTAAGAATATCTCGTTGAGTAAATCAGCACACAGCAATCATAATTCATCATGTTGGTCTTGCAAAAACCGAAGGGTGAGCGGAGTCGAATCCGATTTTCTTAGTTCTTTCGAAGTTTCACTTCGGAAGCTGGATGATTGGAAGTTTCACTTCCATTTCATGATTAACTCAAGCTTCCTTCTCCATGTAAATGGAGATCCTTAGCCTAGAGTCTCTCTTTTAACATGATCAGAACTCCTGGATCCCCGATTTCTCGGGGAATGTATTACAAGTCTTAACAATATTGCGTTGAGTAAATCAGCACACAGCAATCATAATTCATCACGTTGGCCTTGCAACAATCGAAGGGTGAGCGGAGTCGAACCCGATTTTCTTAGTTCTTTCGAAGTTTCACTTCGGAAGCTGGATGATTGGAAGTTTTACTTCCATTTTTTAGTTAATCCCACGTTTCGGCCCATCAAAATAAACCAACAAAACGACCTGATTTCTGATAATAGGCAAGTTGGTTAAGTCAAAACTTGGTCTAAATCAAGTCAAAAAACTTTAAAACAAAAAATAGACATAATTAAAGTTTTCCCTGTAAACAGGGTGAAGTAAACGATGAATCATGTCCGAGGCAACTATAGAACATAATAAATGAATACACCGAATACACAATAAGAAATATTGTCAATTAAAGTGCCTAATGAAATATGCAATAATTGAGAAAGAAACCACTGTATTAAAAATCAACCCAATTAAGGAAATTAAATTTTGCTTAGTCCGATCTCTAAATGATAAATCAATTGAGGTTTGGAATATCATTAAGCAAATGTAAAATAGATGAAGAGGAATAGATAATATGAAAATAATAAAAGAAAATCCATATTGAAAAACGATACATGGAATAATCCCTAAAATTAAAGTAACAAATGTGAGAATTCTACTCTTATTGTTTAAAGGTTCTCCGTTAAGGAAAAATTGTTGGATTTTATTTTTCATAGGAATAAATGTTTCATTATTAATTCATTTCTAATCAATTTCAATTTAATAATCAATCCCAAGCTGTTTTCCAGAAGCCAACTCTACTCATTTCATTATAATCAAGGAGGTAGTTTAATAAGATCAAAAAAAAAGGATTGAGTCATTACAACTCAATCCTTTTCCATTTATTGTTTTTATAATAAAATTTAAGACCTAAATCTCATTTTTCCGGTTTCAATACCAATGGCGACTTTGGCTAAAATTGTAAAAACAAAAGCACCCATAGCCCAAATTCCCAACGTAACGCCAACTTCAATGGCAGTTGGTGTATATTCTACTATATCTCCGTAAGATCCGGGAATAAATCCAGGAACAATAAGTCCAAATCCTTTTTCTATCCAAATGGCAATAAACAATAAGGTACAAGAAAAATAAAGAATCTTTGGGTTCGCTCTCAACTTATGAAACGTTAACAATAACGTTGCTAAAATATTCATTGAAATTGCCGTCCAGATCCAAGGAACCAAAGCCGTTTTACCATCTAAACCAAAAAACAAATAATAGGCACTTTCACTATGGTGAGTTGGTGCATAAAATTCTTTAAACAACTCCGAAAACAACATAATTAAATTGATTTGGGCTGCAACGGTAACCACAATAGCAATTTTATTGAAGGTTTTCTCTGGTATTTTAAATTCGGTAAATGATTTTATTATGGCTAATACCAAAATAATTAATGCAGGTCCGGCAGCAAAAGCCGAAGCTAAAAATCGAGGTCCCAGTAAGGCATTATTCCAAAATGGTCTGGCTTGTAAACCTTGGTATAAAAAGGCTGTTACTAAGTGAATACCTACTGCCCAAAATACAGACAACATAGCACCTGGCACATAAACACTCTTTTTAGATTCCTTACCTTGATAATGTCTAAAAAGAATATAAAACGGAATACTTATGTTAATTAACAAATATCCATTTAGTGCAATAACATCCCAAGTTAACATAGAGTTAGGGAAATTAAATACACCAACTACAGGTAACATATGCCATAAAACCGATGGTCCACCCATATCGGCAACAACAAAGGCTAAACACATAATTAAAGCCGAAACGGCCAATCCTTCGCCAATTAATACGGCTTGTTTAAAATCTATATCTTTTAATATATAGGTGGGCATAACTAAAATTACGGCAGCGGCAGCAACTCCAACCAAAAATGTAAAGTTAGAAATATACAATCCCCAACTTACATGATCGGATAAACCCGTAACCGATAATCCTTCTTCTAACTGAAACGAATAGCAGTACATTCCGATTAACATAATTAATGTTAGGAATCCCATCCACATATTGTATTTCGTAGAGCCGTTGGTTATTACAGCCAGACTATCTTTTATTAAACTTGTAAAAACTTTAAGCTTTTTCATGTTTTTTTTTAATTGAAAAATTCAACAATGCTTTCAAAATGATTATTAATCAAATTGAAATTTCTAATCCATAAAATACCAAAACTTAGGCTCGGTACCCAAGTCCTCTTTTAAACGGAAAACCTTTTTATTTTCTAAAACCCAGCGAATTGTACTTTCTGGATCTAGTAAGTTTCCGAAAATTCGAGCACCCGTTGGACAAGCCTCCACACAAGCCGGATTCTGACCTTCTCTAGAACGCTGTACACAGAATGTACATTTTTCCATCACACCTTTTTTACGGACTCTATTTCCTAAATAGTGTTGATTTTTATTCACTTCCTCTTGTGGAATTTCCGGTGTTGTCCAGTTAAATCGTCTACCGTCATAAGGACAAGCCGCCATACAATATCTACATCCCACACACCAATCGTAATCAATAACTACAATTCCATCTTTTTCTTTCCAAGTGGCTTGAGTCGGACAAACGTCTACACAAGGCGGATTATCGCAATGAAAACATTGAGTTCCCATATAAAAATGACCTGCTGCTGGAACTTCATGATAGTAATTGTCATCAGCATCATTAAAACTAAAACCTTTACCATCTTCCATTTCATGAATTCGGATATATTGCATTTCCGAATCTCTATCCTGATTGTTTTCTTCGACACAAGCGCTCACACAATCCATATACCCTTGACATTTAGAAATGTTAAACGCATATCCGAATAACACATCTTGTTCGGGACCTTTTGACGATAAATTTATGGTTTCACCATTTTTTATTTGGTAAGATCGGACAAGTCTATTTACCGTGGCTTGTTTTTCTTCGTCCGTCATCAATTTATAGTTCCCTTTAAACTGCTCTTCCCAATTTATTAAGGATTTTTCTTGCGATTCTTCACTCGATGTTACACTGCAAGATGTACTTACGGCACCAGCTCCCAACAACAATCCTGCTGTCATTTGTTTAAAAGCCGATCGTCTGTCCATTTTTTGATTTAAGACTTGATCGAAACCATCTTGTCTTGGTTCACTTTCGCTTTTACAACCGCCATCTTGTCCGCCACAACTACAATCCGAAGCGGGTTTTTCAATCATTTTGTTTTGACCGAGAGAAAACCATTTTTTTATTTTATTACCCATAATTCAGGTTCTTTTTTAGATTAATGTTCACTACTCTTCGTTTGTCTTTGCTTGGCTTTTTTTGAACTGTGCCAGGCTGGCCATTTCTTTTCATGGCTCGGACTATGAGGGTTATGACAATTAACACAACTGTTAGAAACTCTAGGTGTAGACCACCCTCCAAGTTTTTTTCCGTGTGCACCGCCTTTCCAATCCTCAAATTGAGTAGTATGACATTGGCTACAAACTTTATAGCTCAAATTCATGTCAATAGATTGTCCAGTAATACTTTTTAGTGTATTCATGTCGTCTCCATTATGACAAGTTAAACAGGTCATAACGTTGGCATTGGCATGTTTAATTTCCATATTCCAATGCGCCTTTTTACCCATACCTTCTTTCATTTTATTTATGTCGGATGTATGGCATGACGAACACTCAAAAGATTGAATCTGACTTTTACGTTCAGGTATTAAAAATGTATGGTCTCCTTCTGTAATTTCAATGGTTTGGATGTGATTTGTATAACGATCTGAAGTGGTTTTGACCCCTTTAAATTCAGCGTCGTTCATTTGTATCTTTTCCATTACACCATGGTGGTCGCCATGATTACCGCATGAGTAAACCGCCAGGGTAAATAAAACCAATACAAACTTTATGATCATTCGGTTATTTTTTTCCATTGGATATAGGTTTACGGTTAAAAATTTCATTCCCTTGAATAACACTCTTTGGCACATGGCATTGTCTACAATTTACCCGCTCTGGGTGAGATACCCGAATCTCTTTCGGTGCCGATGGTCCTGCATGACAAGCCAAACAGTTTTCTCTCAATTGTATTTGATGAGGAATAACTGGTGGACTGGTTAATAAAGCGTTATTTACACCAACTTCGGGTGTTGTGAATGTTGAAGCATTTGTTGGTTTAAACGTTTTCGATGTATATTCCGGAACATGGCATTGTCTACAATTAACCAATTCTGGATGTGGTGTTACAGGTGTATAGGCCTGAAATTTCTCCACAAATCCACCATTTTCATGACATTGAAGACAACGTTTTCCTCCATGCGTTCTTTCTCCCGAAATTTCGTGAGGAATAGTTGGAGGAGCTCCATGATAGGCTCGATTGTCATAATAGTTTTCCAAAACCCTTTGATGAGTAACATCTATGGGCATCTGACTATAATCAATGGCATGTTTGGCTCTTCTAAAAACGCCCTTTTCTCGAGGCATTGTATTTCGAATCGACGAATCGTCAACCTTTTTAATAACCGCTTCTTCAAATCCGGATTGATAACTAAAATGCCAAACTGTAATAAAACCTATAAACAGGATGACAAAGAGTAGTATGGTACCTAATTTTTTCATATCCTATATTTTTTCGACTTTTACAGCACATTTTTTATAATCTGGTTCTTTAGATATTGGACAAAATGCATCGATTGTAACGTCATTAATCATCATATTTTCATCAAAAAACGGAACGAAAACTTGACCAATTGTTGGAAGTCCTCTTTCATTAATTGAAGCTGGTAATACACAAGATCCACGTTTAGAAGTCACCTTAACATCATCACCATTATGAATTCCTAAAGCTTTGGCATCTTTTGGATGCAACTCTACATAAGCATGTGGCATGGCTTTATGCAAAACAGGAATACGTCTGGTCATAGATCCTGTATGCCAATGTTCAATAACACGACCTGTATTTAACCAAAATGGGAATTCCTCACTCGGCGATTCCGCAGCTGGTTCAAATGGTCTTTGCCAAATAATGGCTTTTCCATCCGGCTTTCCATAAAAATGAAATTCCTCACCATTGCTACATGCTGGATCATATTTCGAATTAAATCGCCATTGAGTCGATTTTCCGTTCACATAAGGCCAAATGGCTCCCGATTGATTTTTTAAAACTTCTAAAGGTGCCATTCCGTGTTTTGCTCCTTCATGAAATTGTCTGTACTCGTTGTAAATTTCTTCAACGTGATTTTCCTTACTGTATGGAAATAAATCTCCGTATCCCATACGTTTGGCAATTTCAATGGTCATCCAAGCATCTGGAGTGGTTTCTCCAGGACCTTCTACCATTTTATCCCAGTGTTGTGTTCTACGCTCAGAGTTTCCGTACAATCCAGATTTCTCAATATGCCAAGACGCTGGTAAAATTACATCGGCAACATCAGACGTTGGTGTTGGAAAAACATCAGAAACCACAACAAAGCAAGAGTCTTTTTCCATTCCTGGTCTATAACGACTGGTTTTTGGCATAGATACCAATGGATTTGTAACTTGTGTCCAAATAAATTTAATGTCACCACGGTCAACCGCTCTAAACATTTCGGTAGCGTGATAAGTTGGTTTAGACGGAATACGCTCGTAGGGTACTTTCCAAATTTTGGCAGCCAACTTACGGTGTTTCTCATTCATTACAACACCTTTTGGTAATTTGTGGGTAAAGGTTCCAACTTCCCTTGCAGTTCCACAGGCCGATGGTTGTCCTGTTAACGAAAACGGTCCATTTCCAGGTTGAGATATTTTTCCGGTTAATAGGTGAATATTATAAAGCAAATTATTCATCCAAGTTCCACGCGTGTGTTGGTTCATTCCCATACACCAATACGAAACTACCTTGGCATTTGGATCTCCATAAATACGAGCCAAATACTTAATATCCTCAACAGAAACTTTAGAATATTCTGCAACTTTCTCTGGCGTATAATCGTTTAAGAAGGTTTTATACTCTTCAAAATTTATTTTTGTTGGTTTGTCTTTAAACTTAAATTTATCTTCAAGTCCGTAACCAATATTTGTAAGACCTTTATTGAAATTAATGTGTTTATCTACAAAACTTTTGTTTACCCAACCGTTGTTTATTATTTCGTAACAAATGGCATTGGCAACGGCTAAATCGGTTTGGGGTTCAAACAAAATAGATTTGTTAGAGGCCATACTCGAACGGGTAGTTCTTGTTGCGAAATCTATTATTTTGGCACCACGACTATTTTTTTGTTCCAGCATTCTCGAAAACAAAACAGGGTGCATTTCTGCCATATTATTTCCCCATGTAATGAAATAGTCGGCATATTCAATATCTTCGTAACAACCCATTGGTTCATCGGCACCAAAAGTGGTTAAAAATCCGGCAACGGCACTGGCCATACACAATCGTGCATTACAATCTAAATTATTGGTTCCAATGGCTCCTTTCATAAATTTAGACGCCACATAACCTTCTGGAATGGTCGATTGTCCTGATGTATACATGGCAACCGAATCTTTTCCATGATCTTTTATGGTCTGTTTCATTTTACTGGCAACCAAATCCAAGGCTTCTTCTAGTGGTGTTTCTTTATAAACCCCATTTTTCTTTACCAAAGCATGAGTCAATCGATCTTTGGATTGAATACACATGGTTTGATGGTAACCTTTTACACAAAGTAATCCTTTGTTTACCGAACTGTTAGGATCTCCTTTTACAGCTACGGCTTTTCCGTTTTCAACACCAACTAAGATTCCACATCCTACTCCACAAAAACGACAAGGCCCTTTTTTCCAATCTAAATCTGCACTATTGGCAGGAAGATTTTGTTCTTGTTCTTCGGCAAATATAATTCCAGGAAACATAGCTGTGGCAGCTGCAACTGCACTTAATGTTGCCATTTTTTTTAGAAAACTTCTTCTATTCGCTTTTTCTTGAAACATCGTTTATTGTTTTTGGGGTGAATTAAATCCTGAAACTAAAGACAGAAGTTGTATTTCTTCAATGGCTTCAAGTTGCTGTTGTAGTTTTTGTTCCGCTTCTTCATCAATAGTTTCGGTAACTACAATAATAAGCTCCTCATTTTTTGATGGAACAAGTTCACAAGCTTCTATTTTGGATAATTTTTCCATCAACACATCCATTTTGTCTTTTATAGGATGCGCTAAATAACTTTTAATAGGCATGGTAAGATGATTTTGAATATCTGCTTTATTTCACAAAGGGCGAATGTCTTTTTTGCCAGTTTAGTATTTGATTTTCGTTAAGAAATTGGGACCCGAGGCGGGCAGCCGAACTGATTAACACAAACTGAAACAAACAACTTGTGAATAAACCTTGGACCAATTTTAGAAAATCAAATACGGTTTTTGATCTTGCATCAAAAAATACCTTCAAAAAAGTGTCTTTTTCTTTGCTTCGTTTCTTTTGGACAAGCAAAAGAAATGAAGGTCATAGTGGCAACGTCGCGGTTTTGAATAGCTAATTAAATTTTAGCCGAAACAAACAGATAAAAATTCTTAGATTATGACAAATAGATACAATTAATGATATGCCGTTCAAAGCATACCATTAGAGTATCCGAAAACAAGGGGTTACTATTTACTTGTAAAAAGTTTTGGTTTTACAACCAACATCAACCATCCCCAGTTGTTTGTATTATCTGCATTTCCACCTCTTAAAGCGGCCAATCCGTCTGAGGCTAGCATATGAGAATATCCAGCTTTTATAGTCACATCAGCATTTAATTTATGACTATAAACTAAATCGATTTCTGTACCTAAATCACGATCACCATCGGCATTAATATCTTCTGCCGAAGTAAAATAGTGAGCCATGGCCGTTATTTGTGATTTATCTTTTAATTTAAATCCAATTTTTCCATATAAATCTACCAATCCAACAGAATTTCCATGATTTCCAACATAGAAATAATCCATTAAACCATTAAATTTATGATTGGTACCATAGAATGGTGTAAAGGCGTTGTTTTTAGTATTCTCGTCATAGGCATTTCCGCTTTGCATTTCAAATCCTAATCCGTAATTAAGCTTAGAGTCTTTTTCTTTATAACTTGCTTCTAATCCAAATAAGTGGGCCGAAACATCTCTATCTGCTCTATCTTTCCCGGTTTGGAAATAAACATTACCTGTAAATTTTAAACTTTCGTTTAATTTATATTTGAAATGGGTACCAATGGTTTGACTATAAAATGTTTCATAATCTTCTTCGGGAGAATTTGTTAGATTTTGTAATCCGTTGTTTAACACCAAAACACTACCCTCAAAATTGTCCCAAGCTTTGTTTACACGTAGATATTGAAGACTTTTATAATTATTTCCTATTTGATAATTTGTTCCTTCTAAACCGGCCTGATTTTGATTGAATGCCAAACCTAAATCCATATTTAATCCATCGTTTTTGTATTTAACAATGGCCGCATCATGAGATCTTGCTTGTTGTGCCCAACCTACATTACCAAAAATTCTTTGATCGTCATAAGCAATTTCTTGACGTCCTAATTTTAAATCGAACTTTTTTGATAAATGGATATTACTCCAAGCTTGGTGAATAGATAAACTGAATGGATTTTCATTGAGTTGTCCTGCATCTCCCCAAATTCTAGTATCCTGAAAGCTTAAATGAAAATCATATTTTTCGGTTTTATATCCTGCATTTAAACGTGTACGCTGAGAAGTGAAAAAAGCAGCATCGGCATCATCAGTTGCCAATTGTTTGAATCCATGTCTGTATTCTGTTCTTGGTCTAAATTCCCCGTCAATACTCAGTTGGGCGAAGCTATTAAAGCTCAACATAGCCAAGGCTGCAAGTGTGATTTGTTTAGTTTTCATTAATCTTTAGTTTTAGTTTGTGTCAGTAACAAATATCACAATAAATAACAGTGTTTAATATGATATTAACTTGGTGTAAATGTGATAAATATCATGAAAAACATATTCTTATTAATGAAAAATATTGATATAAAATAGGATAAATATCATGTCATTAAGGCTTAGTTAAGTTTCAAAAAAAACTGTAAAAACATGACAAAAGTCAAATAGCCTTAAGAATATTTCCGTTATCTTCGCTCAGACATAACGAAAGATATGATTTCAGTACAAGACGCATTAAAAAGTGTAAAAACACAAATAGAACCAACTAAAAAAACGGTTCTTATTTCACTTGAAAAAGCTTTAGGTTTTATTTTGGCAGAAGATATTTTGTCGCCCATCAATATGCCTTTGTTCAATCAGTCGGCAATGGATGGTTATGCTATAAAAGGCATTACAGACACACGATTTACTTTGGTTGGAGAAGTTCAGGCTGGTAATTCGGAGAAAATAGAGCTAAAAACAGGAGAATCGGTTCGTATTTTTACGGGAGCTCCAGTGCCAGAATCTGCCGATGCCGTTATTATGCAAGAAATTGTAGATGTTATTGAAGATGGAAAATGTATTGAATTACAAAAAAAGGCCATACAGAATCAAAACATCCGTCCAAAAGGGGAGCAAATTACCCAAGGCGAATTGGCTCTGAAAAAAGGTTGTAAAATAAATTCGGCCATTGTTGGCTTTTTAAGCGGATTAGGCATAACGGAAATCAAGGTGTTTTGTAAACCAAACATTACCATCATTGCCACGGGAAATGAACTTATCGAGCCTGGAAATCCATTAAAATATGGTGAAATTTACGAAAGTAATGCCATAATGCTTAAAACGGCTTGCACCGAAAATGGTTTTTCTCCTTTGGAAGTCACCAAGGTGAAAGATGATTTTGAATCTACAAAACAAACACTTGAAAAAGCCATCAATCAATCGGATATTGTGCTTATTACAGGCGGTATTTCTGTTGGAGATTACGATTTTGTAGGTAAAGCCCTCATTGAACTTGGTGTAAAAGAACATTTTTATAAAGTTAAACAAAAACCAGGGAAACCGTTGTTTTTCGGACAAGTAAACGAAGCTCAAGTTTTTGCTTTACCAGGAAATCCGGCGGCAGCCTTAACAGGGTTCTACATTTATGTTTTAAATGCCTTAAGGCAATTTTCTCACGATAAGCCAATCGTAAAACCCAAAACAGGGAAATTAACATCGGCTTTTGCCAAAAAAGGAAATAGAGCTCAGTTTTTAAAAGCTTTTGTAAACGATAATGATACCATAGAAATTCTAACTGGTCAGAGTTCGGCCATGTTAAGAGCCTTTTCAAACGCGAATGCTTTTGTTTTTATTCCAGAAGATAAAATGGAAGTTGAAGCAAACGAAAACGTTATATATTATTCTATTCCACATGTCTAAAACTACAACAATAAAAAGCCGAATTTGGATTGAACATGATAATCAGATGTTTTTGGGCGAAGGACGTGTAAAACTATTAAAGGCCATCCATTCTTCGGGTTCATTAAATAAAGCCTGTAAAGAAGCTGGAATTTCTTATAAAAAGGCTTGGGCTTTATTGGATAGTTTGAATAATTCTTGTCCTCAACCTATGGTGTCAAAATCTATAGGCGGGAAAAATGGTGGAGGAACTCAATTAACACCTTACGGCTTGAAAATAATTAAGTTTTATGATGATCTCAATAAAAAATGTTGGGCGTTTTTAGATGAAGAACTTAAAAACATGCCATTAACATGAGTATATTTCTGATAGAAAATATTGAATGGTTTTTATTCATTTTACCTTGCATTGCTTTTTTATATAGCAGTGTTGGGCATGGTGGAGCAAGCGGATATTTGGCATTGATGGCTATTTTTTCGTTTCCTACCATCCAAATGAAACCTATTGCTTTGGTTTTAAATTTGGTGGTGGCTGGAATCGCTTTTATTCAATATTACAGAAATGGATTTTTTAATTTAAAACTCTTTTTAAGCTTCGCTTTAGCATCTATTCCGCTTTCGTTTTTAGGTGGACTCATTCAAGTGGAGTCTAGTGTTTATAAAGGTATTTTGGCTTTGTTTTTAGTGTTTTCTATTCTTAAAATGCTAAATATTTTGGGCTTTAAAACAAAAGAAGAACAGGCTGTTAATATAAAACAAGCCTTAATTATTGGCGGTATTGTTGGTTTTTTTTCAGGACTTATAGGAATTGGTGGCGGAATTATTTTAAGTCCAATCATTTTATTGTTAGGTTGGGGAAAAACCAAAGTGACAGCAGGTGTTTCGGCACTTTTTATTTGGGTGAATTCGGCAGCGGGTTTGTTAGGACAATTCAATTCGGGCATTCATTTACCCGAAGGATTAATTTGGTTGGTCATTTTGGCCATTTTAGGAGGGTTTTTAGGTAGTTATTTTGGTAGCTTTAAATGGTCGCAAAAAACGGTAAAATATATTTTGACGGCTGTATTAATTTCGGCCTGTATTAAACTTAGCTTATTTTAATGATGGAAGAGGTTTCAATTTTAATATTAGCAGGTGGTAAGAGCCAAAGAATGGGACAAAACAAAGCCTTTTTAAAACTCAATGGCGTTTCGTTTTTGGAACATATTATTTCTGTTTTAAGGCCTTTGCAATCCGAAATCTATATTTCTGGTTCTAAAAAGCAATACCATTCGATTGGATTACCAATCATTGAGGATCATCCTGATTTTAAAGGTCAAGGTCCTTTAGCTGGGATTCTTTCGGGATTAATGACCATAAAAAGTGATTGGGTTTTTGTTATTTCTGTAGATGCTCCACAAATCAGTATAGAACAGGTTTTGGAACTCTATAAACATACCAAAGCCAATAAAATGGTCTTGGCAAAAGATGAGCAATTTGTTCATCCACTCATCGGGTTTTATCACAAA
Organism: Flavobacteriales bacterium; assembly: GCA_049607525.1. Lineage (GTDB taxonomy): Bacteria > Bacteroidota > Bacteroidia > Flavobacteriales > CAJXXR01 > JBMYYR01. Next base: position 54,094 of record JBMYWP010000017.1, on the reverse strand, counting down.
TCGATGTTAGAACCTATAAAACAAAATTTAGAACAAGGAAAATTGAGCGTAAAACACTTGTATTCTAACGAGGAAAAGGCGGCTTTTATACCCTTATTGGGAGAAAAAAGCTTAAAAAACATAAACACACCAGAAGATTATAACAACGAATTTATGGAAGTGAAAATTAATTTTTATGGAGAATTGGCCGAGTTAATTCAAGCCATAGATTCTTTAACCATTGCAACAAATACAACGGTTGGAGAGTTTAAAAGCATTCTGACACAAAGATGTCCGGAATTAGACAATAAAATATACAAAATGGCATTGAATAATGCTTTTATTACCGATGAAACCATTATTGCCCGACATTCAAAAATTGATGTTTTCCCACCTTTTGCAGGTGGTTGATTATTTCAGGAATGTTTGGCAAAAAAATAAAGGAAAATGAAACGATACAATAGACATATTATTCTTTCGGAAATAGGTTTGGAAGGTCAGAATAAGATTAACAAAGCAAAAGTTTTGGTGATTGGCGCTGGAGGTTTGGGGTGCCCTGTTCTTCAGTATTTGGCGGCGGCTGGTGTTGGTACATTGGGAATAGTGGATGCCGACAATGTTGACGTAACCAATTTACAAAGGCAAATTTTGTTCGGAACCAAGTCTTTGGGACAAAATAAAGCCGAAGCGGCAAAAGAGAGATTGTTTGATATAAATCCAACCATAAATTTTGAAGTTTATCCATTTTATTTAGAGGTTTCTAATGCTTTGGATATTATTAAAAACTATGATATTGTGGTTGATGGAACCGACAATTTTACGACCCGATATTTAGTAAATGATGCCTGTGTTTCTTTAGACAAACCTTTGGTTTCGGCTTCAATTTTTAAATTTGAAGGTCAATTATCGGTTTTCAACTATAAATCAGGACCAAGTTACCGTTGTTTATTCCCGAATCCGCCAGAACCAGGTTCTATGCCTTCTTGTTCAGACATTGGTGTTTTAGGTGTTCTTCCGGGGATTTTAGGGACATTACAAGCCAACGAAGTTCTGAAAATCATTCTTGAATTGGGTGATGTCCTTTCAGGGAAATTACTCATATTTAATGCATTGAATTTAAATAATCATCAAATTCAATTTGCCAAAAACGAAATAGAATTTGCCAAAGGAAAGTTATCGAAAACGGAATTTGAGAACATGGATTACCATTATTTCTGTGGATTAGAAAAACCAGAACATATTGAAGAGGTGGATGGTTTAGACCAATTTAATGATGAAAATTCTTGTATTGTTGACGTAAGAGAGTTTGATGAACGACCTAAGCTTTACCATTTAAATTTAATGCACATTCCACTTTCTATTTTTGATGAAAAATGTCATCATTTAGAAAAGCAAGATCGCATTGTTTTAGTTTGTAAATCTGGGGTAAGAAGTAAAAAGGCTGCATCTAAGTTGATAAAAAAAGGTTATAAGCATATTTTTAGTTTAAAAGATGGTGTGGATGGATTGGGGTAAATCCCACTAAATCCATTTTTTTCCGAAAAAAACTGAAATCGTAATAAAAAAAGCATGAAAAAGAAGAAAAGCATATTTATACAAGGGCCAATAAGCGCTGAATTTATTGGAAATTCCATTGCAAAGCATCAAAGTAAAACAAGTATTGGTGCCCACGACATTTTTTTAGGTCAAGTAAGAGCCGACGAAGTTGATGGTAATACGGTAAAAGCCATTGAATATACGGCACAAGAAGAATTAACCGAATCTATTTTACATGATATTCGTGAAGAGGCTTTTGAAAAATTCGATTTAACCTGCATGCATATCTACCACAGTTTAGGCGAGGTAAAAGCAGGTGAAATTTGCTTGTTTGTATTTGCATCTTCGCCAAGAAGAAAAACGGTATTTAAAGCCATTGAATTTCTGGTTGAAAGCATCAAAGAAAAATCACCCATTTTTGGAAAAGAAATTTTTGAGAATGACAGTCACCAATGGAAACAAAATAGCTAGAAATGGTAGATATTACACATAAAAACACAACCCTAAGAATTGCAACGGCTCAGGCTATTGTAAAAGTAAGTACGTCCGAGACTATTTTGGCCATTAAAGAAGGTAGAGTTCCAAAAGGAGATGTCTTTTCAATGAGTAAGGCTGCAGGTTTATTGGCTGTTAAAAAAACACCAGATTTATTGCCCGATTGTCATCCGATGCCTATCGAATTTACAGGAATTGAATATTTTATTGAAGATCTTGAAATTCGAGTTGAAATGACTGTGAAAACCATTTACAAAACGGGAGTTGAGGTTGAGGCTATGCACGGTGTAAGTGTAGTGGCTTTAAATATGTACGATATGCTAAAACCGATAGATAAAGGCATAGAAATACATCAAATCAAATTATTGTCGAAAAAAGGTGGGAAATCGGACTATAAAAATGCGTTTAGAGAAGATTTAAATGCCCATGTTGTGGTGTGTTCAGATACAATTTCGGCCGGAAAAAAAGAAGATAAAGCTGGAAAAGCCATCATTTCTCAATTGGAGATAGCTAAGGTGAAAATTGCTGATTATTCTATTATTCCAGATGAATTTGATGACATTCAGAATAAGGTGAAAAAAGGTGTGGTACAAAAAGCGGATTTAGTGATTTTTACTGGAGGAACAGGATTGTCGGTTCGCGATATTACACCCGAAGCTGTATTACCACTTTTAGATCGTAGAATTCCAGGAATTGAAGAAGCCATAAGACGTTACGGACAAGACAGAATGCCTTACTCTATGCTATCCAGATCGGTTGCTGGAGTGGTGGATAATACTGTCGTATTATGTTTACCAGGTTCAACAAATGGAGCAAAAGAATCTATGGAAGCCATTTTTCCGAGTGTTCTCCATGTTTTTAAAATATTAAAAGGTTACCGACACAACTAAGCTATGTTAAAAGATAATTTTGGAAGACAACATACCTATCTTCGGATTTCTATAACCGAACGATGTAATTTTCGCTGTACATATTGTATGCCAGCAGAAGGCATTTTATTGTCTCCAAAACATCAATTAATGACGGCTGAAGAGATTTACGATATTGCAAAAATATTTGTAGAAAATGGAGTGACCAAAATTCGTCTAACTGGAGGGGAACCTCTGGTTAGAAAGGATTTTTTAAAAATCATTGAACTTTTATCTACGTTAAATGTCGAACTTGTAATTAGTTCTAATGGTGTGTTGATAGACAAATTTTTTGATGATTTTAAGCGATTGGGTATTCAAAAACTCAATATTAGTTTAGATACTTTAAATAAAGATCAATTTTTTGCTGTTACCCGTCGAGATGATTTCGAAAAAGTAATGGAGAATATTGAATTAGCCATTAAAGAAGGGTTTACCGTAAAACTGAATTACGTTGCTAAACGAGACGATAATGAAACCGAAATTATTGATTTTATTGAATTAACAAAAGCTTGGAATGTTGATGTTCGGTTTATTGAATTTATGCCTTTTGGTGGTAATGCCTGGAATAAAGATCAAATCATTTCTTTGGATCAAATCTTAGAAAAAGCCGAGCTTCATTATGGTAAAGATGTTGTTGAAAAACACCAAGACACCAAACACGATACGACCAAACATTATAAAATAAAAGATTACAAAGGCCGATTTGGAATCATTTCTACCGTTACAAAACCATTTTGCGACACTTGTAACCGACTCAGATTAACGGCTAATGGTCAGCTTAAAAATTGTCTTTTTTCCGAAAAAGAAAATGATTTACTTACCCAATTACGAAAGGGAAAAGACATTTCAAAAATCATTGCGACTACAGTAAAACTTAAAGCAAAAGTCCGTGGAGGCATGGATACTCAAGAAAAATTTGAAAATCCAGAACTTAATCAGAAAAACAGGACTATGATTCAGATTGGGGGGTGAGGTTATATCTATAGTAGATTGATTAATACAAATTATTATGAAAAAAAAGGGAATAACGATTATTACATTTTTGTTGATTATTTATCTAATGAACTATACTTTATTACCAATCTTTATAGGTCTAAAGCCAATCATTCATGTTTATAAATATGAAATAGCGCCTTCAGAATTAATTCTTAGTGAAATTCCAGAAAAAGGTAAAACCTATACTGGAATGATTAAAGAATTCGAGCAAAATAAAATAGATAATAATAACCCTAAAAGTGAACTTTGTCGTTGCTTTAAAACAAATTGGTTGAAATTTTGGTATTGGCATGATTATTTAAATCACGAAAGATGGAATTTACCTGTGTGTAATAATAGATGAAATTAATAAAACAACAGGTTGAATCTAATGAAAATCGACAATGAATATTTTACTCAGAAATAGAAAACAGGAAAGATCTCTATTATTTATTCCTTATTTTTAAAAAATAAGGGTATCGTATATTTCATTGCAACTGGTTTATTGTTATGACAAGCAGGTTGCCATTGGGGTAGATTTAGTACGATTTGGATCGCTTTTTCTTTGAGCACCGGATTTAAACCTCTTATAACTCTTGGTTTTAAACAGTACCCTGCTGAATCAATAACGAAGCTTACGAAAATCTTTTCTTCGATAGGAAATGGACCTTCACCTATATTTTCTTTTATATTCTTAAACAATGTCTCTTGACCACCAGGGAAAACAGCTCGTTCCTCTACATGAAAAAATGGAAATGGATGTTCAACTGAGCCTAAATTTTCATCAAGAGCATCTCCACAATGAATTATGTCAACATCTCCCATAAGTTCACTATCAAGGCTTTCATGATTATTTACTGCTGATTCTTCTGTAATTCCAATAACCTCTTCAATTATTGTTGGACGCTGTTTAATATTATTACTATCCTGTGCAAACGTAACAGAAAATGGAGCTAAGAAAAGAATTGAAGCTAGTCCTAATTTTTGTACAGATTTAGAAACGTTTATCCTTAAATAGTTGTTATTTAGTTGATTTGCTCTAAATCGTCCACATATTTTATCTTCTGTTTTATTTTCAAAAAAGACTTTTATTTCTTCAGGGTTCATTTTTGTGAAATCCACGACTGTTTTAACACATAAATCACAATGTTTACCTAAATGAGTGGGTGTCATGTTTTGCCATTTTTCACTACATGGATTAGGAATGTATAATTTTAAATTACTCATATTGTTTGAATTGATTTGCGAATTTATTTTAATTCAGATCGAATCTTTTATGACATAAACTAAACGAGAAAGAGTGGTTGTTATTTTGAGAAATCACAAATATTTATCTAATAACCGTATAATTTGTGAAAAATATTTTATTCTTGCAAATAAACATGTTTTATTAAATACTGAAAACCAATCATTTTATGAAGTTCCTATATTTATTTGTTATTCTATTATTTTGCAGCTGTAAGAAGATAAAAACGAAATCATCTTTTGAAAATAAAGTAGAATTATATGAAATTAAAAAAGACATCACAATAAACGAAAGCATTCGCAAAATTTTGAGCCAAAATAAGGTTCCTATTTTATATTTTCATGCGGATTGGTGTAAACCATGTTTAGGATTTAAAAAATCCCTTGATGACATTCGGATGATAAAAGCATTTGATAAAGCATTATTGCTGGGAGTTAACTTAGATTCTGATCCTCAGCAATTGGCAATTCAATATTCGGTTAGTGCCGTTCCAACTTTCATTAAATTAGATAGTAACACAAACGTTCTAGCGAAAATAACTTCTGCGGAATGGGAAGAAGATATTGCTGAAAATATTGCACCAATTATGGACAAGTTAATAAATAGTAATTTTTATGATGTTAAATAAATTGCCTGCTGAATTTAAGAAATAACTGCAACATTTTGGTTTAACAATAATTCATTCATAACGAATATAGGGTTTTAATGATTTGAAAAAAAAACTAAAGAATTGATTGAATTTGTAACACCAATATTTTTTTTAAGAAAATTTCACTTTTACTTTGAAGTTGCATTTAACAATTGAATACAGTAAATTATCTATCAAAAAGCAATGGTAATTCGATAGAAATCCTCAGTTTTGCACTCAAAATTATTACGAGTGGATATCAAAGCACATTTAAAGGCCAATTGGAAATTAAGTATTCCTATTGTTACAGGGCAATTGGGGCAAATAGGAACCAATATTGCAGATAATATGATGGTTGGTAATTCTGGTTCTTCACAAATTGCTGCTGCTGCATTGGCGAATGGAATTTTCTTTTTTTTCTTTGTTATTGGTATCGGATTCTCAATGGCTTCATCACCTTTGGTGGCTGAATCTAAAGCTCAAAATAAAATTTTGAAATGTGTAGCCTATCTAAAAAACAGTTTACTTGCTAATATTGGATTAGCCATTCTTTTGGGTGCTGTCATTTATATTATTAGTCTCTTTTTAGAAGATATGGGTCAAGCTAAACATATTGTTTCTCTTGCTCAACCTTATATAAAAGTACAATGTATTTCTCTATTTCCAGTGCTTTTCTATTTTGCTTTTAAACAATTTTTTGAGGGACTTTCCATTACAAAACCTGCAATGATTATTACTTTAGGTGGTAATGCTATAAATATATTTTTAAATTGGGTTTTCATTTTTGGGCATTTTGGTTTTGATGCCATGGGGCTTTACGGTGCTGGAATTGCAACGCTAATTTCAAGAGTATTAATGGCCCTCGCTATTGGAATTTACTTCTTTAAATCTCAATCGTTCAAAATATATTCAGATAAAATTTCACAAGTAAAACTGAATGCTTCCATTTTAAGAAAACTTTCCAAAATGGGCTTCCCAATAGGATTTCAATTTGCAATTGAAGTTTCGGCATTTGGTGGTGCCAGTATTTTGGCTGGATGGATAAACGAAGCCAGTATGGCGGCACACCAAGTGGCTTTAAATTTAGTTTCTATATCTTGGAGTATTGCCACAGGTTTTGGAGCCGCAGTTACTGTAAGAATGGGGGAGGCTCTTGGGAAAAGACAATATGACCAACTTAAAAATATAAATTATTCGGGGTATATACTTAGTTTGTCTTGGATGGTGATTACGGGAATCTTGTTTTTTGTTTTTGGTTATGAATTGTCTAGTTTATACTTACAAGATGAATCGATCATACTTTTAGCGAGTCAACTTATTTTTGTTGGCGTTCTTTTTCAAATATCCGATGGAGCACAAATTATAGGTCAAGGGGCGCTTAGAGGTTTACAAGATGTTAATGCAACCACTTGGATAAGTCTAATTTCTTTTTGGATTATAGGAATTCCTTTGGGTTATATTTTTGGTTTTTATTATAACTTAGGAATCGAAGGTGTATGGTATGGTCTTTTTGCAGGGTTAACATGTTCGGCAATCTTATTGTTTTTCCGTTTTAAAAGAATTGTATTAATTCATCTGAAATAACGCGTAATTGGTCGGTGAAAATTGCGGGTTTAGTAAATAAAATTAGCTTTATTTGTTTTAATGTAGTACAATTGTACTAAATTTGACATAATCGGTGTGAACGAAAGATTTTGTTTCTTTGAAAAGAACTGAAATCAAAAAAAAAGGAATGTTTTTAAAACATAGCTACTAGATAGGTAATTATTCTTTTTTTTTATATTTGCATTTGTTAAACAGATATATGCTAAACAACTCATCTAATTCAGATTTTTCTCCCAGTGAAGCTGTACTTAAGAAGGTTAATTCCATGCTTAAAACAGGTGATGTGGAATACTTAGATTCACAAACCTTTGTGGATGTTATGGATTTCTTCAACAATCAATTCAAATACCAAGAATCCATAAAGTTGGGTGTATTTGGTTTAAAAATTCATAGAAACTCTGCTTTAATTCATTTAAAGAAAGCTCAAACCTATTCTAATTTAAATAATATTGAATTGGCAAAAGAGCATTTGAAAATAGCAGAAGATTTTGAGAAAAATAATGGAGATGTTTATTTAACAAAAGCTCATCTATTAAGTAAAGAAGGACATACTTTACGGGCAATAGAAACTTATAGGTTAGCGATAAAACATCTAGAATTTCCAGAGGATGCATATCCATTTTTAGCTTTTGAACTAAAGGCCATTAATCGTCATCAAGAAGCCATTTCTATTTTAAAGAAATATTTATTGGATTACCCCGATGATGAAATGTGCTCGAGTATGTTGTTTGCCATTTTAGAAGAACATGAATACTATGTATTGGGCGCAAAGTTTTTCAAAGAATTGGTGAATAAATCGGTTTTTAATCACTTAAATTGGTTTTATTTAGGTGTTTTCTATAAGGCTTTAAATAAACAAGATGAGGCTCTTTTAGCATATGATTATTGTTATTTAATTGAGCCTAAATTTGTTGCTTCTTATCATGAATTAGCCAATATCTTTATTGAAAGAGAACAATATAAGAAAGCCATTTACTTTTTGGAAGAAGTGGTTGAAATAGAGGAACCTTATGCCATGACGTTTACGAAACTGGCTGAGCTTTTTAGATTTTCAAATCAGTTTGATAAATCATTGGCATATGCTCAAAAGGCTGTGAAAGAAGACCCTCAGTTAGATTCGGCATGGTTTGAATTGGGTAGAGTGCTAAATGAATTGGAAGATTTTGATGGTTCCATTACCGCTTTTAAAAATGCAAAAAGCTTAAATGATGATGAATTTGATTATCATTTACATTATGCCAATACCTATGTTCAACTACAAGAATGGGAAACTGCAAAGGAATTATTGATAGGTATTATCAATAAATTTGGGATGCATAATAGTCTACTGAAAAATGTACTTATTTGTTCCATTCATACTCAAGATTATGAGGATGCGTTAACGTATTCAGAAAAAGCTATAGAATTCTTTAAGGATGTCGACTTTTTGTATTTCTCGGCATACTTTTCTTACAAGACAAACAATAAAAACAAAACACTATCGTATATGATTCAGGCTATCAATGAAAATAGCACCAGAATGTCTACGTTAGAAACACTAATGAAAGAAATGTTTGAAGAACCTTACATAAAATCATTAGTATCAAACTAAAAAAAAACTATGAATTTCGATTTACCTTTTGTACCAGAAAGACCAAAACAGCCTAGAGAAACAGGTTTAACGATGATGATGGATAAAGGCTTAAGTTTAAGTGAAGCTGAAAACTTCTTATCTTCATCTGCCAGCTTTACAGATATTGTAAAATTAGGTTTTGGAACAAGCTATTTAACTAGAGATTTAAAAGAAAAAATTGATTTATACCATAGCCACGGAATGAGAGTCTATTTAGGAGGTACTCTTTTTGAAGCTTTTGTAATTCGTGATATGTATAATGAATATGTTGATCTATTAAATAAATATAATATCAAAACTGTTGAGGTTTCTGATGGTTCTATTGAATTGGATCATGCAAAAAAATGTGAATATATTAGTGATTTAACAGCCAAAGGTTTCACTGTATTATCTGAAGTTGGTTCAAAATCTGCCGATAAATTGATTCCTCCATATAAATGGATAGAGATGATGCAAGCTGAACTTAATGCCGGATCATGGAAAGTTGTTGCCGAAGCTAGAGAAGGAGGGAATGTTGGTATTTATCAGGGTTCTGGAGATGTGAGATCTGATCTTATTGAAGAGATTACACGAAAAATTGATGGTACCAAAATTCTTTGGGAAGCACCTAAAAAATCACAGCAAGTTTGGTTTATTAAATTGTTAGGAGCCAATGTGAATTTAGGAAATATCGGATATAACGAAGTTATTCCTTTAGAATGTTTACGATTAGGTTTACGTGGAGATACATTTTTTGATTATCTTCCCAAAAAATAATCACAAAACAATCTCACAATGAAAACGATTTCTGCTCAGGAACTTAAGAATAAGTTACAAGCTAATGACGAAGTCTCTCTTATAGATATAAGAGAAAATTACGAATTTGAAGATGGAAATATTGATGGAAGTATCAATATTCCAATGGATGATTTAGCTCAAAATCCAGATCAAATTAAAGAAAATACCATTCTTATTTGTCGTTCTGGACGACGAACAGAATCACTTTGTTATGTTCTTGAAAGAAATAATAACACCTTGGATTTAACCTTTCTTGAAGGTGGTATTCTTGCCTATAACGAAATTAATTAAAGTCAATGACTAAATATATTGCGGTTTTCTTAAAAGGACTCGCCATGGGCGCAGCAGATGTTGTTCCAGGCGTTTCGGGAGGAACAATAGCGTTTATTACTGGAATTTATGATACACTCTTAGATTCTATTGATAAAATAAATTTTGGATTAATAAAAAAGCTGAAAAACGAAGGTATTGTTTCGGTTTGGAATCATATAAATGGAGCTTTTCTATTAAGTTTATTTGCTGGAATACTTACAAGTATTTTGTCTTTGGCAAAAGTCATAAAAATGTTACTTCATGACTATCCAATTAGTGTTTGGTCATTTTTCTTTGGATTAATTTTAGCAAGTATTGTTTATTTGCTCAAGGAGCTAAAACAAATCAATATTAAATCCATAATAGGGTTAGTATTAGGGACAATATTTGTGATATTCCTTTCTCAAATTCCAGGGCAAAAAGATGCTTCAAATCTACTCTATATTTTCTTTTGTGGTATGGTTGCTATTTGTGCCATGATTTTACCAGGAATTTCGGGTAGTTTCATATTGCTGGTTTTAGGTGCATATACCACAGTTTTTATTGAAGGTTTAGCCAATAGAGATGTTTTAGTTCTTGGAATATTTGGATTAGGTGCCATTTCTGGTTTATTGAGTTTTTCAAAATTTCTTAAATGGATTCTGAATACGTACCGCAATACAACTTTTGCCGTACTAATCGGATTTTTGGTAGGTTCCCTATACAAAATTTGGCCTTGGAAACATATAGAAGAAATTTTTGTAAAACATATTGGCGAGCCAAATGAAGCTGTTGTCAATATTGTTGAAAAGAATGTTTTACCTTCTAATTATGACACAATTGTAAGAGAAGGCGCTAATATTGTTGGGTATGCAAAACAAGATCCGCAAGTGATGCAGGCTGTTATATTTTGTATCGTTGGTTTTTCTATTATTTTTGTAATTGAAGGTTTAGGGAAACTTAAAGGAAAAGCAGAATAGTCTAAAAAATAAATTAAATAAAAAATGCTGTTGAGTTTCAACGGCATTTTTTTATGGTTAAAGTCAGGGAATTGACATTATGGCTGAAAACAAACGGAAATCTATAGATCATGTTTATTTGTTCGTAAAAGGAATGCTCATGGGAATTGCAAATAAAATTCCTGGAGTTTCTGGAGGTGCAATTGCATGGGCTTTCGGCTTTTACCAAGAAATGATCGATTCGTTTCAAAAGTTAAATAAATCTAATTTTACATTCCTTTTTAAATCAGGCTTTAAACCATTTTTTTCGAAGGTAAATGGTTTGTTTTTGATCATACTATTTACAGGTAGTAGTTTTGCAAATGTGAGTATTTCTTTCGTTTTAGACTATTTATTCAATCATTTCGAATCTTACGTTTGGGTTTATTTTTCTGGACTGATATTAGCAACGGCCTATTACTTATTTAAATCTATTTCCATTCGAAAAAATGTTGGGTTTATTCTTTTGGGTTTATTGTTAGGGATAGGTTTTAGTTTAATTGAACCAATACCAGAGAACAAAGCCTTATGGTTTGTTTTTATTTCGGGATATATAAGTGTTTCTGGAATGACATTACCAGGATTATCAGGTTCGTTTTTACTCATTCTTATGGGAATGTATAAACTAACCATGGTAGATACAATAAACAATTTGGCGTTTGTAGTAAAAGAATTATTGAACGGTCATTCCAATGTATTACAAAACCCAGACGTCATTGAACTTCTCGTTATTTTATTGGTATTTGTTTTAGGTTCTTTTATAGGATTGGTTACTTTATCTAAACTCATTAAAAAACTGTTCGAAAAGCATCAAACGAAAACAACGGCTGTTATAGGTTCATTTATTTTAGGATCTATAGGAATTATTTGGCCTTGGCGCATGACAATTAATAGGGTAGAAGGAGAATCTGTTTTATTGAGCGAACGTTATTTACCTCATTTAGATGAGGCTTTATTTTATCATTTAGTAGTAGGATTAATAGGTGCATGTTGTGTGTACCTTATTGAAAGAAAAAAACAAAGAAACCACATATGAAAACATTTGGATTATTAGGACGAAACATTAATTATTCTTTTTCGCCAGATTATTTCGAAACAAAATTCAAAAAACAAAATATTACAGATTGCACTTATGAATTGATAGATTTAGAAAACTTACAAAACATAAGAACGGAGATTGAAAAACGTGGAATGTCTGGTTTTAATGTTACCACACCTTACAAAATTGATATTATTGCTTTTTTGGACGAACTTGATGAAAGTGCAAAGGCAATTGAAGCGGTTAATTGTGTGAAAATTGTTAACGGAAAATGGATTGGTTTTAATACAGATGGTTTTGGTTTTCATCAGATGATTAAGCCTTTTTTGGAACAAAAACATGAACGAGCATTTATTCTAGGCAAAGGTGGTGCAAGTTATGCCGTGGTTTCTGTTTTAGAAAAATTAGGCGTACAATGTTTTTATTTAAGACGAGAAGCTGAATTTCCAAACGAAATAGAATATAATCAGCTTAACGAAATGATGATGCAGCAAATTCAAGTATTAGTCAACTGCACTCCTCTAGGAACATTTCCGAATGTTAACGAAAAACCAGAAATACCATATGAAGCTTTAAGCGATACACATTTTTTAATTGATTTGGTTTACAATCCACCGAAAACACAATTTTTAAAAGAAGGTGAAAAAAGAGGAGCTATGATCTTAAATGGCTATGACATGTTGATGTGGCAAGCTGAAAAATCTTGGGAAATCTGGAATGTTTAATTTGTCTTAAACATCAAAATCATTTTTGTTCTCCTTTGGATTAATCTCTTCATAGGTAAACGGTTTATGTTCTAGGTCATCAAGAATTTTCTTTTCTTTTTGCCAGGTATACTTTAGTGGATTCTTTTTAAAATGGGCGGGTAGTTTATAGGCAAGGAAAAAACCAGTAATTGCTCCAAATAAATGACCTTCCCAGGATATTCCCATATAATCTGGTACAGGTAATACACCCCAAACCATACTTCCGTAAAATAATACAACAACGAGTAATACTGGTATACTTTTTAAGGATCTGTCAAAAAGGGCATTAAAAAACAGATAAAAAGCAATGGCGTAAATCCATCCACTTGCCCCAATATGAAAACTAGGTCTAGCTCCAATCCAAATAAGTGCCCCTGTTATTATATAGCTCACAAAAAATACAAATGTTCCCCGTTTTGGGTAAAAAAACAAAAGCATAACACTTAAAGGAATAAATGAAGAAACATTGTTCCATAAATGCGACCAACTTCCGTGTATTAACGGGGAAAATAGAATACCCATTAAATTTTCAATTCTTCGCGGATGAATTCCAAAAAGATAAAGATTGAATCCTCCAATCGATTCAATCAACTTTATTAAAACCATAATAGCAGCGAAAAACAGAGGCAGTTTAAGTAGGGCAATGAGGTTCTTAAGATTATTTTTTATTTTCATGTGATTAATAAAAACGATTAACTAAAATACTTATATTTGTGATAACATTTATTTACAAAAATCATGCGATACCTATATTTCACTGTTTCTACTCTGCTATTTTGTCTGCTTTTGTCTTGTGTGAAAGAAAATGTCAGGTCTTTTGATGACAAATTCTATAAAAAATGGAATGTTCTTAATACCGAAACCCGCTTGATAGGAACCGATACAACAAGAACTATTAAATGGAAAGATACAGATTCTACTTCAATAACTTTAGAGTTTATGAAAAGTACAGAGTTATATCAAATTATTATAGATGATTCTGTTTTTACAACTACAGCTAAAATAGATACATTAAATGGACCTTTGGATGTTTTGACAGAAGATATTATTCATTTTAGTGGTGGAGTTTGGAATATAGAATACATTACGAATGAAGGAATGAAACTCTCTGGTAAAAGAAAACATTCAGGTTCGGCTTTATTTCAAGATGAAGTTCACGAATATTATTTAAGAAAATAGTTGGAACCCACTCAACATTCATAAACTTCTTTTTGATGCTTAATCATTAAGAAGTTTTTTTTTATTCATTTTTTCTGATCTTTTTACTATGATGAAGTAGAATTATTCTATTCTGTATTTTTCTAAGGATAATTAGCAAATTATGTCTTATTTTTGACCTAAAATTAAGTTTATGTACATAAATGAAGAACGTTTAAACGAAATATACGATTTTATCAATATTGCTCTTAAAGAAGATGTTCGAGATGGAGATCATAGTTCACTGGCTTGCATTCCAGAAGATGCACGAGGGCATATGAAACTGTTGGTAAAAGAAGACGGTATTTTGGCCGGAGTTGAATTGGCAAAAATTATCTTCAACAAAATTGATCCATCATGCGAAATAGAATTTTTAATAAATGATGGAGAGGCTGTGAAATATGGGGACATTGCTTTTACAATTAAGGGAAATCGTATTTTATTGCTTAAAGCCGAACGTTTGGTTTTAAATTGTATGCAACGTATGAGTGCAATTGCAACAAAAACAAAATCATTTGCCGCTCTAATTTCAGATTTGCCAACCAAAATTTTGGATACCCGCAAAACCACACCTGGAATACGTGTTTTAGAAAAATGGGCTGTTAAAATTGGAGGAGGAGAGAACCACCGATTTGGTTTGTATGATATGATTATGTTAAAAGACAATCATATCGATTTTGCAGGAGGAATTCCTCAAGCCATAGATAAAACGAAATCATATCTAAAAAAGAATGGTCTTAACTTAAAAATTGAAATTGAGGTAAGAGATTTAGATGAATTAGATGAAGTGATGCAACATGGTAAAGTAGATCGAATTATGTTGGATAATTTCTCTTTTGAAGATACTAGAAAGGCTGTAGAATGGATTGGAGATCAATTCGAAATAGAGTCTTCTGGTGGAATTAATGAGAAAACTCTGAGAGAATATGCTTTATGTGGTGTAGACTTTGTTTCGATGGGAGCATTAACTCATTCGGTTTACAATTTAGATTTGAGTTTAAAAGTTATTGAATAAGAAATATCTTTTTGAATAGTTAGAAAAAGCTAAACGAAATCATATTTTGTGAGTGTATGTATAGAATAAAAAGAAAAATAGTTGTCTACTCATTAAGACTTATTGCCTTTACAAAACATTTGGTTATTCCAGGTTTTAAAGGCATGAGTTTTTATGATGTTGCAAAGTTTTTTATAGAAGGACTAACAAAAGGAGCAATTACGACCAGAGCTTCATCTTTGGCTTTTAATTTCTTCTTAGCCTTATTCCCGGCAATTATTTTTCTATTTACACTTATTCCATTTGTTCCTATAGATGGATTTCAGGAAGAATTATTCATCTTAATGAAAGATGTTTTTCCGCCAACAACCTTCGATGCGGCTAAGGCAACTATCGATGATATCGTTAATAAAAAACAAGCGGGATTATTATCTATTGGTTTTTTCTTTGCATTATATTTTTCTACCAACGGTATCAATTCTTTAATAGAAGCATTCAATGCAAATATTCATATAGAAGAATCAAGAACCATTCTTATGCAACGATGGGTATCTCTGGTTTTAACAATTGTGATGTCTGTTTTGGTCTTTCTTGCTATTACATTAATCATTTTTTCTCAAAATTTCTTAGAATTTTTAACTTTGAAAAAGGTGATTACAGAAAATGTTGCCTTTTTGGTATTAGATTTTAAATGGATGGTGTTACTTATTTTGCTCTATGCTGGAGTTTCATTCCTTTATTATTATGGACCAGCAAGAACTGCAAAGCTGAGTTTGTTTTCACCAGGTTCTTTAGTTGCGACCATTCTTATTGTGTTAAGCTCTATCGGTTTTAGTTATTATGTAGATAATTTTGCCACTTACAATAAGTTATATGGTTCAATAGGAACTTTAATGATTATTTTATTATGGCTTTATTTTAATTCAATCATTTTTCTTCTTGGTTTTGAGTTGAATACAAGTATAGTTCAAGCTGTGAAATCTAAGAATTAAAGTAGCAAAGCATGTGAACTCATAAATGAAGTATTATTTTTGAATTACAATAAAAGTTATTTGTGCAAAATATTGGCCGGTTTAAAGATTATTTTTATTCAATTATCGATAACGTTTTATTAGTTTACAAAAATTATTGTAATATCGTAACATAAACAAAAAAAGAAAAAAAATGTTAGATCAATTGTTAGAATCATTCAAAGGAGAAGCGTTAAATGCAATCACATCAAAATTAGGATTGTCAGATTCTGAAGCGAATGATTCAGTTGATGTTGTTGGAACAGAAATTCAATCTTCTGTAAAAAACCAATTAAGTTCTGGGAATTTAAGTGGAATAATGAATATGTTTCAAGATGCGGATGGTGATGGTGTTCCAGACGCATTAGAAGGAATTGGAGAAAATGTTGTTTCAAGTTTGACTTCAAAGCTTGGTTTTTCGGCAGAAAAATCTAAAATGATTTCAGATTCAGTAATTCCAATGGCTGTTAAGTTTTTTGGAGATAAAATGAATGGTCAATCTTCAGAAGGAGGTTTTGATATTTCATCATTAATTTCTCAATTTGCTGGTGGTGGAGATTCGAAAGAAGAAGGAAATGATTTATTAGGTGGATTAACTAAAGGGTTAGGCGGTTTGTTTAACTAGTCAATGTCTAATTTAGAATATAAAAAAGGAGTTTCATTATGAAACTCCTTTTTTTTTGAATTAATTTGCAGAAAAAAAATGAAACGCTATCATTTATTCATTTTCATGCTTATCGCATTTGTAACTCAGTCTTGTTCCAATCAAGATAAAAGATTTGCTTTACAAGGGGAAGCTCAAGGAACCACTTTTTCTCTTATATATTACGCTAAAGAAGAAAAACCGATCCAATCCAAAATTTCTAAAATATTAAAAGATATTGATGAAAGTTTAAGTACTTATCAAAAGTCATCATATATATCGAAATGGAATAGAGGAGAGCAGTTAGATACATTAAATCATTATTTTGAAGAAATGTATTTATTATCTAAAAGTGTTTACGATATCACAAATGGTTTTTTTGATCCAACTGTTCAACCTTTGAGTCAGTTTTATGGCTTTGAAAAGAGAGATAAAATTATTCCAAATGAAATCGATTCGATATTAGAATTTGTTGGATTGAACAAAATAACCCACAATAAAAATAGTATTGAAAAAGAAAATTCAAACATTCAACTCAATTATAATGCAATAGCACAAGGATATACCGTGGATGTTATTGTGGACAATTTATATAAATCAGGGATAAATAACTTTATTTTCGAATTAGGAGGTGAAGTCTATTGCTCTGGTAAGAAACCAGATGGTGGCCTTTGGGTTATAGGTGTAGATAAGCCAAAGGCCGGTAGAGATGGTGAGTTTCAGAGTTATGTTAAACTATCTGACTATGCAATCACTACCTCAGGTAACTATAGGAAATGGAAGGAAAACCCTACAAATGGTAAGAAATATACACATACCATTAATCCAAAAACAGGAGAAAATAGTCCTAGTGATTTGTTGAGTGTAACGGTAATAAATAAAAGTTGTGCGCTAGCAGATGCTTATTCCACAGCCTTGTTAAGTATGAAATATAATAAAGCTGTAGAGTTTTTGAAAACCAACAAGATACCCGTTTTGTTTATTTTAGAAAAGGACAATAGGATTGTAATAGAGACATTTAACGATTTCGAGGGTTTTGAATAAAAGTGATGGTTGGTTTTATAAAGTATTTGTTATATTTGTTTACATCTAAATTCTAAATAAAACGTATTGTTATGAAAATTATGTTTCGTGTTTTCTCCCTTTTATTTTTGGCCCTTTCTTTTTTTGGTGCTCAAGAAACCTATGCAACACATTTGACCGGAGGTGTGATTACCTACACAAATACTGGAGGTTCAAATTATACTGTTCAGGTGACTCTTTATCGTGATTGTAGTAGTTCTTCAAATGCTGGTTTTGCGGCAAACGCAACTTTGGAAGTGTTTAATGGGACTACTTTTACACAAATATCAACATTTAATGCTGGGCATGGTGGGGAAAGCGAAGTAGATATTCAAATAGACGATCCTTGTATTGAACTTCCAGCGAACCTTTGTATAAAAAAGGTCGTTCATACTTTTAATATTACATTACCTAGTTCGGCAGCTTTACAAGGTTATGTTTTGAATTATAGACGTTGTTGTTTTTCAAATTCAATACAGAATATAGTAAATCCAGATGATGATGGATTGAATATATCAACTACAATTCCAGCAATCGGTGGAGGTAATCCTGCTGGTTTTAATAGTCCTGTTTTTAATGAGGATCCTGCCGTTACATTATGTTTATATGATGAGCTAAATGAAGATTTTGGTGCCTCATTACCAACACCAGATCCTACTATAACCTTATTACATTCTTTTTATACGCCACATTCAGGTGGTTTTTCATCATCAACTACAATTCCTTTTGATGATGTAACTTATGTAAGTCCTTATACTTTTGATAACCCAGTTGAAGCAAACCCAGTCTTACAAATTGACCCATTTACAGGAATTGTAACTGGAACAATTACTGAATTAGGATTCTTTTTAATTGGGGTGCAAGTGCACTATGTTAAAGGTGGAGATACAATTGGTTATATTCAAAGACCATTTAGATATCTTGTTTCAGATTGTAATATAAATCGATCAATTTCAGATTTTGGTTCGCCTGTAGAGTGTGGTGATTTAGAGGTGGAATTCGCAAATGGAAGTTTTGGAGCTGATAGCTATACTTGGAATTTTGATGACCCAGCATCTGGTGCAGATAATGAAACAGATGTTGAAACTCCAACTCATACTTTTAGTGATTACGGAACTTATGATGTCATGCTTATTACAACAGCAGGAAATGATGTAGCATGTTCCGATACTTCATTTTTAGAAGTTGTTCTAGAAAATGGCGCTACTTCAGAAATAGCCGTTAATAAACAATCTCAGTGTTTGGCCGCTAATAATTTCAATTTTACGGTAACATCTTCTAAACCAAACGTGAGTTATTTATGGGAATTTGGACCAAATGCAAATGTGCCAACCTCAACTTTACCTAGTCCAACAGGAATTATTTATAACTCAACAGGTACTTATACTGTAACACTTACAACAACTTACCAGGAGTGTTCTTCAGAAACAACATATGAAGTAACTGTTTATGATGGTCTTTTATCTCATTTTACAGGACCTACTGAAGGTTGTGCTCCTTTTGAAGCTGTATTTGAACCAACGGTTAATAATGCAGATTACACTTATGTTTGGACCATTAATGGAGAACAAATAATTGGTAACACTGCAACATATCTCTTTACTCAAGAAAATGAGTATGACATAAAATTATATGTTTATGATGTCGACGGTTGTGAATCTACAGTAGAAGAAATTGATTATATTCACATATTTGAAGAGCCAGAAGTTGGTTTCAATATTTCTGAGCAGTTTATTTCGGCCGGTGATATTATAATAATAGAAAATGAAATTGTAAATCCAAATTATATCATTTCATTTGACATACCAGAGGTTACGGATACGCCAATTGTTACACAAGGACAATTTGCACAAGTGTTCTATGAAGAAGGAGAATTTGAAATAGTTCAAACTGTGGTTAATGGTGAATGTGTAAGCTATAAGACAATAACGGTACACGTTGGTCCTCCAAATGTTGAGCCTCCAAATGTATTTACCCCAAATAATGATCTAAATAATGATGTGTTTTATTTTGATCCTTTTTATAATAGAAATGTTATTTTAAGAATTTATGATAGATGGGGTAATATCGTATTTGAAAGTACAAATTATGAATTATGTAATTCTGAAGCCAGTGAATTTTGTTGGAATGGATTAAATAAGAATGGAGATGAATGTTCTCCAGGTGTTTATTCTTATACTGTTCTTCTACAAAACGGAAATAAACAAGAAGGGACAATTACTCTTTTTAAATAATGAAAGCATCATAAAAAAAAAGCGGATATTAATTTATTCGCTTTTTTTATTAGCCTAATTATTATATTGCTAAGTTTTTTACAAAATATAATATTGATATAACCTAAATTTTTCATAATGTATACTGTAGTTTATATCTGTTGATTAATAATTAATTATAATAATATTTTTGAATTGTCTTTTCTTTACTCTAATTATTTCTTAAATTTAAATTTATTATTTTATCTCTTTTCTAAATGATTCGTTTTTTTATTTTTATAATGCTATTACTTCTGGTTTCAGCACCAGTTGCTAAAGCCACTCATATCATTGGCGGTGATTTTCATTACGAAAAAGTAGGTGTTGATACTTATAACATCTCTATGACGGTCTATAAGGATTGTCAACCTTTTGTTAATGCAGTTGGGGATACAATTACACCTATTGGATTCGATAATATTTTTGGAGCACCTCCAGTAACACCAGGTATATTTTCGAATGCCAAACTAACCATATTCAGTGAGAATGGCGGGCAATGGGATTCTATCGGATTGTATTTTACAGATTTGGTTATTACAAATGTTGAATTGAATGATCCCGATTCATGTTATAATTTTCCAGAGGAAGTATGTGTTCAGAAAGGGGTTTATTCTATTCAGGTCGTTTTACCAGATACCACAACATCAGGTTATCATTTATCTTACCAGCGTTGCTGTAGAAATCCATCGAGTATTAATGTAAATGTAGACCCTTTCGGTACGGGAATTGTTATTGCTGGTTTTATTCCTAGTTCATCTACATTTGTTGAAAATTCTAATCCTATTTTTAATCAGGACCCTCCTCTGGCTTTTTGTCTAAACAAAGAAGTAAGCTATGATTTTTCGGCAACAGATTTAGATGGTGATGTTTTGGTTTATAGTTTAACTACACCTCTTGATGGAGATGGAGCTTCTGGTACAGCCATCCACCCGCCTTATAATACGATAAATTATAATCCTGGATTTTCTGCTACGAACCCCATTGCAGGTGCACCAGCTTTTACAATTGATCCAAACACTGGATTACTAACAGGTCGTCCAATTCAATTAGGGGCATATATTGTTGGTGTTGAAGTTGCAGAATATAGAAATGGAATATTAATTTCAAGAACAATAAGAGATCTTCGGTTATATGTTTTGGATTGTGGCGAAATTTTGGCCACATTTGATGTCGGAGACGCGATTTGTAATGGATTAGAGCCTGTTCAATTTACATCTTATTCTAGTGATGTACAATCTTTTCATTGGGATTTTGGAGACTTAACCACCTTAAATGATACGTCTTCACTTGAATTTCCATCATACTTATATCCTGAAAATGGTTTCTATAATGTTGTTTTTACAACAAATGCTGGTTTGGAATGTGAAGATACTCAAAATAAAATTCTTGAGTTTAGAAATACAATAGAAGCAGTGCCTGGGCAAGTTTCAGGACAATGTTTAGATAGTAATTCTTTCGATTTTGCTGTGATTTCCACAGATTATCCAGTTGGAACGACCTTAAGTTGGAATTTTGGACCCAATGCAACTCCTATGACTTCAACAGATTCCTTGGTAAACAATGTGCATTTTTCTTCTTCTGGATTTCATCAAGTTACCTTAACTGCTAAATATAAAGAGTGTGAATCTGTTGAAGAAATTACGGTAGAAGTGTTTCCTGAAATTGATGTTGATATTCCCGATATATTTATAGGTTGTTTGAGTGAAGAGTTTACAGTAAAAGTAAATGCCGCTGCTGATGATTATGAATACGAATGGTATATCGATGGTAGTTTTCAATCGAATGAACCGTCTTTCAACTTATTTATTGATTCTATGATCACTTTAGATTTACATTTAGTAGTGACAGATAAATTTGGATGTACAAAAGAATATAATAAAGCGCAATGGCTGCAAATATCTGACAATAGTATAGCTGGATTTGAAGTTTCAGATACCATAATTAAACTTGGGACTTTGTTGGAAATTACAAATAAAGCCCAGTTTTATAATCAAATTCTCTACGATTTTGGAGACGGTGAAATAACTACAGATGAAAATCCAATTCATGAATTTACCGATATAGGTCAATTTACAATTATTCAACAAGTCAGTAATGACAGTAATTGTATTGATATTCATAAAATAACTGTGGATGTTCGATTCGATTATTACTTTTATTATCCTAATGTATTTACACCTAATGGCGATGGATTAAATGATACATTTTTTCCTGTAAAAGATGGTATAAAATCTTATTCTTTAGAAATTTTTGACCGCTGGGGAAAACGGGTGTATGATGGTAGAGCGCAAAAAGATTATCACGAATGGGATGGTGTTTATGAAAGTGGGACAAAAGGAGCTGAAGAGGTTTTTAATTATTTTTCTACATACGTGACAGAATTAGGGAAAATAGAAACTGTTAGTGGTTATGTGCTTTTAATAAAATAAAATATGGATATTTTAGATTTTAGAGATTTTTGTATGAAGTTAAAAGGTGTTGAAGAGACCTTACCTTTTGATGAAGATACACTTGTATTTAAGGTGATGGGGAAAATGTTTGCTCTAACGTCTATTTCAAAATTTGAACGTATCAATCTTAAATGTGACCCAGAAAAGGCCATTGAATTAAGAGAACAATATGAAGCCGTTCAACCTGGTTACCATATGAGTAAAAAACATTGGAATAGCGTTTATATCAACAGATCTTTGCCAGATCATTTAGTTCAAACATGGATTGTGCATTCCTATGATTTGGTGATATCTAAGTTTACAAAAAAGTTAAAATTGGAATACGATTCATTAAATGAGTAGAAACAATTCTTAATAAAAAAAGTCTCCCATTAGATAAGGAGACTTTTTTATTTATGCTATTTTTTATAGTATTGTAGAGCTTCACTCATCCAACCATTAAGTTGTTTTACTCGAGTAGAAGAGCTTGGGTGGGTAGAAAGGAATTCAGGTGGTGCTTGTCCGCCAGCAGCTGCCATTCTTTCCCAGAATTTCGGAGCCTCTTGTGGATTATATCCTGCCATTGCCATAAATATTAACCCCATATGGTCTGATTCGCTTTCATGTTTTCGTGAAAAACTTAGCATTCCCAATTCACTTACAGCTCCAGAAGCCTGTAATAATATTTGATTGGTTGTTGTAGGATTGTTTTGTACAGCTGCACCGGCTAGGCCAAATCCAAACTCTTTTACTAATCCTTGAGAAGCTCTTTCTGCACTGTGGTTTGCCACCGCATGGGCGACTTCATGTCCCATTACTACAGCAATACCGTCATCCGTTTGACAAACAGGTAATATTCCCGTATAAAAAGCAACTTTTCCTCCTGGCATACACCAAGCGTTGACTGTAGGTTCATCTATTAAATTAAATTCCCATTCAAAACCTGCCAATTGGTTAGAAATTCCTTTGTCGGCATAATATTTTTCTACAGCAGTCTGGATGCGTTTTCCAATTCTTTTAATTCTATTTACTTCTGTTGTATTGGTAGATAATTTACTCTTATTTAGCGTTTCTTGATACCCTTGGAAACTAGAGGCCATGAGTTGCGAACTCGAAATAATACTTAATTGTTTTCGACCTGTAATAGGGTTTGTATTACAAGATGTTGTTAAAGAGAGTGCCAACGCAATACCCCCAGCTAATATTCTAAGTTTCATGTTTTTTTTGATAAAGATAATCTATTTTGTAAAATCAGCACGTATGGGATGATGATCGGACATTTTTTCTCGAAAAACGGTATGATTTAGGCATTTATATGCTTCATCATTATAAAGAATATAGTCTATTCTCAATGGAAGCTTCAATGTATTCATAGTACCACCGAAACCAATTCCTTTACTTACAAATGAGTCCTTTAAGTCTTTACAGAGTCTATTGTAACTATTTGAGTGGGCAATATCATTAAAATCACCACAAAGGAATACGGGATACTTACTGTCCAAAATATGTTGTTCCAACGTATGTAATTGCTTAGCTTTTGCTTTGTAGGCATAATTCAATTTTCTTAAAGTAGAAGTAACACCTGTCTTCAAACCTTGTTTTTCATCCAATATATAATCATCTATATTGTTAATAAATTCATAGTTTTCTCTTCTAAATTTATACGATTCCAAATGGATATTATATACGCGTATGGTATCTGTATCAATTTTTATATCCGCAAAAATATTTCGGATGTATTTTTGACCTTCAATCTTAAATTCGCCCTGATTTACTATTGGGTATTTTGAAGATATAGTATAAGTCGAATTGGTAGTCGTGGCGTTTTTATGTATTACAGATGTTCCTTTCCAATGTACTTCTTGCAAACAAAGAATATCTGGTTTTTCTTTGTTTAAGAATGTTTCAATTTTTTTATAATTTACACTTCTTTCTGCTTCATGATGAAAACCTTTCACATTATAAGTCATAATAGAAAAAGATGATTTCGATTTTTCTGCTTTACTCAATTGAAAAAATTGAGGCAATTGGAATATGAAGAAAGCTAAAATAAGATATTGTTTCACTTTCCAACGTTTAATATTAAAAAGTTGAATAAACAGATAACATCCTAAGAATAATAAACCTAATGGAAAACCAAAGGACAATAATGGTAAGTAAGCAACTTTACCTACGGGAATATATTTCGATAAGAAAATAAGTCCAATAACAATAAAAAGAAGAAACTCTATTTTTTTATAGAGGTATAAAAGCCCTTTTTTCATTTAATTTTTCATTTGTTTTAAAAAACGTTTCTCTTCTCTAGTGAGTGTTTCAATACCATGTTTCTGAATCTTTGCCAAAATGCGGTCCAATTCTATTTCACGTTTTGCAACCAATTGGTTATATTCATAGTCATCTGAAGGAGGGTCATCAAAAAGTGATTTTTTTGAATTCGGTTTAAAAAAGCTTTTAAACCATTGAATTATATTTTGTATCATGATTTCTTTTGTCTTAAATAAAATATTACAATTGGCATTAAAATGATGGTTCCTAAATGTGCTTGCCAACTATTTCCAGCATCTAACATAAACGAAATTATGTGAAAAAGAATAATTAGAACTGCAAAAAATCTAAATTGGAGTTTAAAATTGTAAAAATGCAGGTCCTGTTTTGGAAAAAGTAGAATTAAACAGAAAAACCAACTTAAGTTTCCCGAAGAAATGCCCATGAGGTAGGAAGAAGATTGCGTTAATAATAAAAATCCTAACCCTCCAGTAAATATACCCATAAAAAACATCAGCCAAACAAAGCGAGGTTTGAATGTTTTGATCATAAAAAAATATAAAAACACAAAAAGTATTAAATTGCTTCCTAAGTGTATGCTATTTTTATGAATGATAAAATAGGTGATACTTTGAATAGAAATAATATGGTCTTCGGAATAAAGTACTAGTTTTTTTGAAAAGGCATTTAAGGTTGAAGAAAAAAAGAACAAAAGCAGAATAAAACAAAACGCAAAAAAGGTCCAATGTTTAAAAGGACCTTTGTTTTTTTGCCAAAGTTTTGAATTCTGATTCAACATGCGTTTAGTATAAATAATTTTTTTTCTTCCAGTATTTTATCAAAATATATGCGATAAGCATACCACTAAGGTGTGCTAAATGTGCAATATTATCGTTCCCAACGGTTTCACCATAAATAGAGAACAATACCATGGCCATGATAAAGTATTTCATTTTTACTGGTAATACAAAGTAAATGTGAATAATACTGTTTGGAAACATAAGTCCGTATGCCATTAAAATAGCATAAACAGCTCCTGATGCACCCACCATAGGTGTGTTAATGATATTTCCAAATTGAGCCAGTGTTGGGTCAACAAAATTTTGTCTAAAAGGTAAATTACATGCCTGTTCAAGCATTTCTGGAGAAATGGTATCAATAATCATTTGCAATTGAATTTCCTTTGTAAATAAATAAAGGATAGATGCTCCAATTCCAGTAATTAAATAGAAATTCAGAAAACGCTTGCTCCCCCATAAATTTTCTATGGTATTACCAAACATCCAAAGCGCAAACATATTGTATAGTAAATGGGTGAAATTGGCATGCATAAACATGTGAGTAATAATTTGCCAAGGCTTAAAATGTGAACTTCTCCAATGAAAAAGAGAAAATTGTTCTTCTATATCAAAACCAATTTCGGATGAAATACCTGTAAATTTTATTAGAAAAAGAATACCATTAATAATGAGTAAATTCTTAATTACAGGAGGTAGTATTGAAAAACTTTGTGGTCTAAAACTCATATTTTTAGTTGAATTTTGCGTCTATTTCGTCTAGGTTAATTTTAATGTGTGTTTTTCTTCCATTCGGGTCTAAATGTGGAATTTCACAAGCAAAAAGCTGATCGATTAAATGGTTCATTTCTTCAACTTTTAAACTTTTCCCCGTTTTTATACACATACTTTTTGCTAAAGATCGGGCAACTTGTTCAGATTGATTTTCATTTGACGGTTCAAAATTTTTGAATTCATCCAAAACATGTTCTAAAATACCTTGAATATCCGAACTTTGAGTGTCGAAAGGAATACCGTGTACTTCTATAGAATCTTCAGAAACTTCGCCAAAATCAAAACCTAAACTTTCTATATGTTGTTGCACGTCTTTAAAAACGAGTAAATCTTCTTTAGAAAGTTCTATAGATTGAGGAAAAAGTAATTGTTGGCAAAGTGAATTTGAATCTGAAAGTGAGTGCCTAAATTGTTCAAACAAAACGCGCTCGTGTGCGCGATTTTGGTTGATTAAAATAAATCCGGATTTTACAGGTGATAAAATATATTTTTGATGAATTTGATGAACCGGTCTAGAAGACGGATCTACATGCTTTTCTTCAAATAACTCTTTATCGTTTTCAGATTCCATTGAAGAGGCAATCGTTTCAATTTCCATAAACGACTTCCAGTCACTTTCGGTTTGCTTTTCTTCAGATTCGGTATAGGCTGTTACACCCGTAGCTTGTCGCATTCGAGTGCTAAAAGATTGATCCTTTGGTTTTGGAATGCTTGCTTGTTCTCCAAAATTTTCTTCATCCGTGTTAAACGGATTAAAGTTTGGATTTACACTTACTGCTGGATTGAAATTTGAAACATCGGTTTGGTTCGCCATCGGGGATACGTCATAATCCTGATTGGTTTCAAAGTCTATACTTGGAGCAATATTATATTGCCCTAAAGATTTTTTAATGCAAGAACGCAAAATGGCATAAATGAACTTTTCGTTCTCAAATTTTATCTCCGTTTTTGTAGGATGTATATTAACATCGATACTTTCTGGCGGTACGTTAATAAAAATATAATAGGATGGATGTAACCCATCTTGAATCAAATTTTCTAAAGAAGAAACAATCGCATGATGCAAATAATGATTTTTAATAAATCTGTTGTTTACAAAGAAAAACTGTTCTCCTCGAGATTTTTTAGCGAATTCGGGCTTGCAAATAAACCCAGAAATGGTTACAATATCGGTTTCTTCTTCAATAGGTACCAACCTAGGATTGTATCTTTTACCATATAAATTTACGATTCGTTGTCTAAATGTAGATCCTGGTAATCGAAAAAGTTCCTTTTCGTTATGGTGTAATGAAAGTCTTACATTTGGATTTGCTAATGCAATTCTAAAAAATTCTTCTTGAATGAATCTAAACTCAGTTCTATCGGCCTTTAGAAAATTTCGTCTGGCTGGAACGTTGTAGAATAAGTTTTTTATAATAAAATTAGATCCTACAGATGCAGATGTAGGTTCTTGATTTAAAACTTGACTCCCTTCAATAATTAAATGGGTTCCAGTTTCATCGTCTTCGCATTTTGTTTTCAATTCAACATGTGCGATAGATGCAATAGAAGCTAAGGCTTCTCCTCTAAATCCGTTTGTGTGGAGTTGAAATAAATCCGCAGCTTCTTTTATTTTGGAAGTTGCATGGCGTTCAAAACATACTCTTGCATCGGTTTCGGACATTCCTTTTCCGTCATCAACAACCTGAATGAGCGATTTTCCAGCATCTTTTATGATTAATTGAATTTTGCGCGCATTGGCATCAATAGCATTTTCAAGAAGTTCTTTTACAACCGAGGCTGGTCTTTGAATCACTTCTCCTGCCGCAATTTGATTAGCGATATGATCTGGTAGTAATTGAATAAAATTACTCATTTAAATCTTATTGAGATGAAATACAAATTTACATAAATCTTCTTATTAGATTTTTCTTTTCTTTTTTTTTTATCTTCCAAATAATAATATTTTCAGAGGTTCAGGTAACTTATTGGTCAATAAGGCGTTTTGTTTAGTGCTTTGTGTCTTAAAATACCAGGTTTTGAAATTAGAAGTTTAGAAATTCCAACTTTTCTCCTCAAACTTCAAAATTTCTGATGATAATAGATTAAATAATCGCATTTTTAATATGGAAATTTTTGTGTTTAATTGTAATGAATGCGTAAAGTTAAGGTCTAATTTAGGTAATTATAAAAAGTATATAGAGGGTACAATTTGATAAAACAATACTTATGAAAAATGACAATACACATACACTTATAAATTCTAAAACAGGTGAGTTGGCTTTTAAGTTATATATACTTGAAAATTGGCAGCAATATGACCATGTACAACGGCTAAATTATTATTCGTTAATTTGGATAAAGCATGGATCAGGTCAAGCAATTATTGACACAAATACGTTCGACTATAAGGAGAATATGTTATTTACCCTAGATCCTTATCAACCGTTTATGTTTAATCCTTCAACCGAAACCAAGGCGATTATTATTCATTTTCATTCAGATTTTTTTTGTATTTATAAACATCAAAAAGAAGTGTCTTGTGATGGAGTATTGTTTAATAATACATTTGGTTTACCTTATGTTGATGTTGATGAGAAATCCGAAATTGATTTAAATTGGATCGTAGGAAATATGGAAAATGAGATACAAGAAAATCAGTTTGCTTCTTCAGATTCTATATTTTCTTATTTAAAATTGTTTTTAATTAATTGCTCAAGGTTGAAAGCAAATGTTGGGTCTTCGAATGAATTCTCAGACGAACATCAGGTGTTAATTGCCTTGAAAGATTTAATGAATGAGCACTATAAAACGTATCACACTCCAAAATCTTATGCCGAATTGCTTCATTATTCTACAAAGAATCTTTCCAAAATAGTGAAAGATAATTATGGCAAAACCTTATCATCCCTAATAAACGATAAAATAATAATGGAAGCCAAAAGGGAATTGTACTTAACGGGTAAAACAATTAAAGAAATTGCCTATGAGTTAGGTTATGATGACGAATATTATTTTAGTCGTTTTTTTAAAAAACACGCTGGTGTATCGCCCAAGATTTTTAGAACTACAGTTGGATATAACAAATTAGAGGCATAAAAGATCATTTCTTAAGGGTGGTGTTTAAAAAATCAATACCTTTGATTTTTTTTGATAAAAATAGAACAAAAGGTAAAGGTAGGGTGAAGGAAATTCAGGAATTTTTAATGCTAGCAAAAGGTTATATTCATGTGGATGAATGGAACAGTTTTGATAAAATTGCTTTGTTGATTTTTTTTGGCATTTGTATTTATATAGTATGGATTTACAGTCTTCTTTTTACAAAAAAAATGTTGGTATATTCCGATAAAAATAAAAAAGGAAATTCTAATGTAGGAATTTCTGTAATTGTTGCTGCTAAAAATGAAGCTGAAAATTTAAAAAAATATTTGCCTTATGTTTTAGAACAGGACTATAATAATTTTGAGGTCATTGTTGTTAATGATGGATCCTGGGATCAAACTCAAAATGTTCTTGAAGCCTTTGAAATTCAGTATCCACATTTAAAATTATGTAGAACCTACGATGACGAACACCAAAGTCATTTTTCAGGGAAAAAATTAGCCTTGACCATCGGAATAAAAGCCGCAAAATATGATCAACTTTTGTTTACCGATGCCGACTGTATGCCAATATCAAAGCACTGGATCAGAAATGCCTCGCAATATATTGTAAAAGATGATTTAACGGTTTTGCTTGGATCTTATATGAAAACAAACGGATTGTTAAATGCTTGTATTCGATTCGAAACATTAAAAATAGCATTGACATATGCTGGTTTTGCGGCCCAAAACAATGCTTATATGAGTGTTGGACGAAATTTTGCATATAAAAAATCTACATTTTTTGATGTTAATGGATTTAGTAAATATCTTTATGTACCTTCAGGTGATGATGATTTATTTATTCAAGAATGTAAAAAAGCAAATAAATCTGTAGGTGTTCTTTTTTCTAAATCTACAAAAACCGTTTCGGAACCTAAAGAAACATTTAAACAGTGGTACAGACAAAAAAGGAGACATGTTTCAACATCTTCTTACTATCCCAAACAAACACTGATAAAATTGTTTGTTTTAGAAATACTCCAGATTCTATTCTTTATAGGTTGTCCTATATTATTACTTTTTATTAATATTCCATTTATCCTTACTTATTCTATTTTCTTTGTCATTTTAGGCTTTGTTTTATTTAGATGGTATAGGCTGTTAAAACTTATAGATGAGAAAATTAATGTTTTTCTTATTCCCTTTTACTCAGTTTTGGTATTTTTGTTTCAAGGCATAGTTGGAATTTCAAATATGATTAACAAACCCAAAAACTGGATGGGCGTATGACAAGCAAAAATGCTCAAGAACAATTGTGGATTGAACATGCAAAACAAGGCGATCAGAAGTCCTATTATTTTTTGATGGGGAAATTTTGGGATGTTTTGCATTACCATGTGGCAAAAAAAGTGTCTAATGCTGAAGACCAGGAAGATGTATGTATTATTTCCTTTTCTAAGGCATTTAAACATTTAGATATTTATAACTTCGATTACGCTTTTTCTACATGGCTTTTTAAAATTGCAAACAACACCATAACCGATTTTTATCGTAAAAAAGAAAGGGGAGTCGATTATCAATCTATTGATTCCGAATCGTTTTTTGCTAATCTTGGTCAAACTATTGCTTGTCCCAACAAAAATCCGGAACAGCATTTTATTTTGAAACAAAAAATCACAGAAATGCTTGAATTTATGGATTCTATGAAACCTCAATATAAAAAGTTGATAGAATTGAGATATTTTCAGGATTTAAAACTGAAAGAAATATCAGAAGAATTAAATTTGCCTCTCGGAACCGTAAAGGTGAATTTAGGTAGAGCTAGAACAATATTAATAACCAGTTTGGCCGAAAAATTAAAGTAAACAGATGCAGAAAATAAATAAATACTTTCCAAATTTAACTCAAGATCAGAAAGATAAATTTGAGAAATTGATGGTGATCTTTCCTGAATGGAATGATAAAATTAATATGGTAAGTAGAAAAGATATTGACCAAATTGAAGTTCGACATATACTGCATTCTTTGGCAATTGCCAAGGTTATGAATTTTAAGGATGGAGCCGAAGTACTAGATGTAGGAACTGGTGGTGGATTTCCTGGAATTCCAATGGCTATTTTATTTCCTAAGGTGAATTTCTATATGGTAGATTCTATTGGGAAAAAAATTAAAGTTGTAAAAGATATTATTGAGCAATTAGGATTGAAAAATGCACGTGCAGACCATAAAAGAGCCGAAGAAGTAAAGCATAAATACGATTTTGTAATTAGTAGAGCTGTAACAGCTTTACCAAAATTTACACCTTGGGTTAAAGGAAAATTTAAAAACAAAAATCAACACCATTTCAAAAATGGAATTTTATATTTAAAAGGTGGTGATTTACGAGAAGAGCTTGCTCCTTATGGTAATAAACCAAAACTTTATGAAATTTCAGAATTCTTTGAAGAAGAATTTTTTGATACAAAGAAAGTGGTGTATTTACATATGGTTAAATAAAAATAAATGCTTCAAGTATTACATGAAACCAAAGATTATATTGTAGTGAATAAACCTTCCGGATTAATTACAGAAAAAAATCCGTGGGAAACTGCATTAGAAGATCAGGTTTTTGAATATTTACTAAAAAGTAAAAAACAACCTTTTGTAGGCGTGGTTCATAGATTGGATCGTGTGACAAGTGGCGTTATTTTATTTGCTAAAACTAAAAGTGCATTAAAATATTTTAATGCACTTTTAGTATCCAAAAAAATGAATAAAATCTATTTGGCTGTTGTTGAGAATAAATCAATGACTAAAAAAGCCAAATTAGAACATTTTTTGAGTAAAGAGAGTCATTCCAAAAAGGCTATTGTTGTATCTAAAGGTCAGACAAAAGCTAAATTAGCTACATTATTTTATTCACGATGGGGTGTGGCAAAGGCGTATGCGCTTTTACAAATAAAACCGATAACAGGTAGATATCATCAAATTAGAGTACAGTTGTCAGCTATTAATTGTCCAATTATTGGAGATAAATTGTATGGCTCAGAAGAACCGTATTTAGAGCAATCTGTTTGCTTACATGCATGGCAATTAAAATTTAAAGAACCACAATCGGATGACGTTATTTGTGTTACGGCCCAAATTCCTGAGTCAGCCCCGTGGAGCTTGTTTTCAAAATTGGTTGAATCGAAATAGTTTACTTTTTTTCGTATATTAAACGAAAATTAGTTTACTAAAAAGTCTTATTAACCTATGAATACGTTGTCGTACTATCAATTTAATCACCCTGATTATATAAAAGCGGATAAAGATAATAAGAGTAGTTCCACTCTTGAAGATTTTATTATCAATGCCTTAAAAGCATTAATTCCTGTCGGAAATCCAGATTTTCAGGATCAATTAAAACGCGTTGAATCTTGGTTGGTTGAATATGACCATATTAGTAAAATGACAACTCGAGAAATTGGTTTAAACAATAAAGGCGAAGTTTTATTTATTTTACCTCTAGAAAAAAACTTAGGGTATTGGAGTAACGACAAAAAAGGATTGTTAGATTTTGAAGAAATTGAGTTATTAGATTACCAACAATCGGAATTTGAAAATAAATGGAGTCATTTTCATCAAAAATGATGCTTTAGAATTGTTTCGAAATACCATATGTTTTGCTTAAAGTCATTATATTTGTCACAATATTTTGCTGATCTTTTATGCATTCAAAATTTATTCGGTTTAAACAAGATGTTTCAGCTTTTACTTTACCAAAAACTTTTACATTTCCTTTTTATTATACGCCTCACAAATTAGCTAATTTGGCTTGTGAAGAGTTAAAAATGTATCTAAAGACCACTTCAGATTTCGATCATAATTTCGGTCTAGAATTATCCAATACTTCCACAAAGGAGGTTATAGGGAAAATGTTTGGCGTATTGGTTGTGAGAAACAAGAACGGAGAGGTTGGTTATATTTCCGGGTTCTCAGGGAAATTGGCAAATTCGAATGCCCACAAAATGTTTGTACCTCCTGTATTTGATTTGTTAGAAAAAAACAGCTTTTTCTTGGAAGAGGAAGGTCATATTAATCAAATAAATAGAGATATTGAGGCTATTGAAGAAAATGAATCTTATAATGACCTTTTAGAACAAAGAGAAGAACTTGAAAAACATTTCAAACAAGAAGTAGGGCATTTGAAAGAAGTAAGCTCTAAGGCAAAAAAAATCCGAAAGAGAAAACGTAACGATGCCTTAGGAGTTTTATCTGAAGCGGATTTTGGTCAATTACTTTTTGAACTTGGTGAGGAGAGTAAGGCATATAAAATTAAAATAAAGTATTTAGAAAAAGAATGGGCCGATAAATTGGAAGAATTAGAACATCAAATTCAGATATTTGAGTCTAAACGATCGAGTTTAAAAGCTGAAAGAAAACAACGTTCTAATCAACTTCAAAAGAATGTTTTTAAAAGCTATTCTTTTTTAAATGCAAATCTGGAAGAAAAAAGTCTGTTCGATATTTTTGCAGTTAACAATCAATTACCACCTGCAGGAGCTGGAGAATGTGCTGCGCCAAAATTGTTGCAATACGCCTTTTTAAATCAGCTGGAACCAATTGCTTTAGCTGAATTTTGGTGGGGAGAATCCCCAAAGTCTGAAATTAGAAAGCACGGATTGTATTACCCGTCTTGCAAAGGGAAATGCGAACCCATATTAAATCATATGCTCGAAGGTTTAGATGTTGATGAAAATCCTTTATTGATAAATCAGGCAAGCCAATTAGTACTAGACATTATTTTTGAAGATCAGGATATTATTATTGTAAATAAACCTGCAGAGTTATTGTCAGTTCCTGGCATTCACATAAAAGATTCAGTTTTTGAACGTATTTCAAAGTTATATCCAGAAATAGATAGTCCACTTATCATTCATAGGTTAGATATGTCAACATCTGGATTATTGGTGTTGGCTAAAACAAAAACAGCGCATAAGTTTATTCAAAATCAATTTATACGTCGTACGGTAAAAAAGCGATATATTGCCTTGCTTGATGGTTTGGTTTCCAAATCAGAAGGCGAAATAAAGTTGCCTCTACGGGTAGATTTGGAAGATCGACCAAGGCAATTGGTGTGTTATAAACACGGAAAAATGGGCGTGACTAAATGGGAGAAGCTAACTGAAGAAAAAGGTAGAACCAGAGTAGCCTTTTATCCGCTTACTGGTAGAACTCACCAGCTTCGAGTGCATTCGGCTCATCATTTGGGTCTAGGTTTTCCTATTGTGGGAGATGATTTATACGGGGAAAAAGAAAAACGATTGTGTTTACATGCCGAGTATATTCAATTCATTCATCCTAGGCATAAAGAAACGGTAGAATTTAGGATTGATCCTGAGTTTTAGTACGTAATGTATAGCTATTTTAACAAGAGATTTATTTTTTAACATTATTTTTCAAAAATTTGGAAGATAATTGAATTCATTAAGTTTCAAAATCATATTTTTGTGCACATGAAAAATAAAATGAGAACATATTTAAGCCTAGGTTTATCAATTTTGGCATTATCAGCAACAACAGTTTCTTGTAGCGAATATACCAAGGTACTTTCGAGTACGGATGCCAATTATAAAATGGCTATGGCAAATAAATATTATGAACAAGGAGATTGTGATAAGTCTACTGTTTTGTATGATGAACTATTAAAATTATATAAAGGGACTACAAAAGCAGAGCGTTTATATTTTGCATTGGCCTCTTCTCATTATTGTCAACATGATTTTTTAATTGCAGCATACTATTTTGGGAATTTTGAAAAGAGATATGCCAAAAGCGACAAAAAGATTGAAGCATCGTACATGGTAGGGAAATGTTATCAAGCACTTTCTCCGAATAGCGATTTAAATCAGGAGCATACAAATCAGGCTATTGCGCATTTTACCAATTTTTTACAAAAATACCCAAATAGTGAATATGATGAAGAAGTTAGGGCTATTCTAAAAGAGTTAAACGATAAATTAACACTAAAAGAAGCAAATATTTCATTATTATATTTAAAAACTGAAAAATATAAACCCGCAATTCGTTCAATTAACTTATTTTTGCAAAAGTATCCGGAATCTAAGTTCGTTGAAAAAATGAAATATAACTTAGTGAAGGCCCATTATGATTTAGCAATTCGTAGTGTGGAGGAGAAAAAAGAATCTCGTTTAAAAAACGTGATTATTGTTTTTCAGGATATGAAAAACTCTTTTCCAGAGAGTTCGCATTTAAGTGAACTAAATAAAATTGTTGGGAAAGTTAGAGAATTACAAAAAGCTTATAAATAGTCAACACATGGATTTTAAAAGAAGTAGTGCACCACGTTCAACTCAAACTAGAGATTTTAGACATTTAGAACAAGAAACAGGTAATATTTATTCTAGTATTGTTGCTGTTGCAGATCGTTCTAAACAAATTTCTGAAGCAATGAGAGAAGAATTGTTGAAGAAAATTGACGAATTTAAAACCAACAACGAAAACTTAGAAGAAGTTTTTGAAAATAACGAACAAATTGAAGTTTCTAAATTCTATGAATCTTTACCTAAAACTGTTTTAATGGCTTTAGAGGAGATGACAAATGGTGAATTGGAAGTACTAAATGCAGATAAAAAATAATATTTTGTGTTAAAAGACAAAAAAATATTACTTGGTGTAAGTGGTGGAATTGCAGCTTATAAAATTCCATCGCTTGTACGTTTATATAAAAAGGCTGGTGCTGAGGTTAAAATTATCCTTACACCAGCCTCCTTAGATTTTGTAAGTCCCTTGGTACTCTCAACTTTGTCAGGAAACAAGGTGGTAACTTCAACCATTTCTGAGGATAAAACATCTTGGGAAAATCATGTAGAATTGGCCTTATGGGCAGATGTTTTTGTTGTTGCTCCGGCCACGGCAAATACCATTGCTAAAATGGCTCACGGTATTTGTGATAATTTGCTTTTGGCGGTTTATTTGTCTGCAAAATGCCCAGTAATGTTTGCTCCAGCTATGGATTTGGACATGTATAAGCATCCAACGTTTACAAACAACAGAAAGCTTCTACTGAGTTACGGAAATGTTGAGATACCTGCTGAAGATGGCTTTTTGGCCTCTGGTTTAATTGGAAAAGGTAGATTGGCAGAAGTTGATCACATTCTTTGGCAAACCATTGCTTTATTTTCTAAAGAAGGAAAATTTCAAGGAAAAAAAATTTTAATAAATGCTGGTCCAACTCATGAAGCTATAGACCCAGTAAGATTTATTGGGAATAGATCTACTGGTAAAATGGGAATTGCT
Organism: Flavobacteriales bacterium; assembly: GCA_049607525.1. Classification (GTDB taxonomy): domain Bacteria; phylum Bacteroidota; class Bacteroidia; order Flavobacteriales; family CAJXXR01; genus JBMYYR01. Next base: position 17,490 of record JBMYWP010000017.1, on the reverse strand, counting down.
TTGGCAGAAGAAGCTGCAAGACAAGGTGGTGAAGTCCATTTAGTGTTGGGTCCTACAACCGAAACTGTAAATCACCCTTTGGTTAAGGTGTATAGAATAGAAAGTGCAGATGAACTCTTTGATCAGTGTACAGAGATTTGGAAAACGGCGGATATTGCCATTCTTTCGGCTGCAGTGGCCGACTATAAACCAAAATCAACTTCTAGTCAAAAAATTAAAAAAGATTCTTCGGCCTCACTAAACACAATTGATTTGGTGGAAAATAAAGATGTGCTTAAAACTTTAGGTAAAACCAAAAAAGAAGGACAAGTGTTGGTAGGCTTTGCTTTAGAAACGAACAATGCCATTGAATTTGCCAAAAATAAAATAGAAAAAAAGAATCTCGATTTTATTGTAGTGAATACCTTAGAAGACAAAGGAGCAGGCTTTGGTCATTCAACCAATAAGGTAAGTATTATAACAAAACGAAATAAAATCGATACATTTGAGTTAAAATCTAAAACCCTTGTGGCAAAAGATATCTTAAATTCTTTATAGATGAAGTTAAAAATAACAATAATTATTGTCTTCTTTTTTCAATTATATGCACTTTATTCTCAGGAATTAAGAGTGAAAGTAAATATAGACGCTCAACAAATAACCAATGTAGAACCATCTGTTTTTGTAAAAATGCAAACCGATGTTGAAGAGTTTTTGAATTTTAGGAAGTGGACAAATAATGTATATTCTGAACAAGAAAAAATAAAATGTAGCATCAACATCACCTTAGAAAGTCAAAATTCTCAAGGTGTTTATTCAGGTTCTATCTTTGTATTATCTAGTCGCCCGATTTACAATACCGTTTATAATTCTACCATTTATAAAGTTTTAGATAACGATTTTGTAATCAATTACGATGATTTTTCGATTATTGAATACAACGATAATATTTTTCAATCTAATTTTGGATCAATCTTAGCTTATTATGCATATATGATGATAGGTATGGATTACGATTCATTTGCAGATAAGTCTGGAGAAGTTTATTTCGAAAAAGCCATGGATGTGGTTAGAAATGCACAAGGAGAAGATGAATATAAAAGCGGATGGCGTTCTACTGCAAGTAATGAAAATAGATATTGGATGGCCGAAAATCTTCTGAATCCAAAATATGAAAAGATTCGAAATTTTAATAAAGTATTCCATTTAGATATCTTAGATCATTTACATGCTGGAAATCCTCAATTGAAAACAGATTTGTATGCTCAAGTACTCGAATTGGAAGATTTATCATTTTTTGCTAATAGTTTTTTGTTAAGAACGTTTTTCGAAATAAAAGCTGAAGAAATTTACAACATAGCCAAAGATTTAGATTACGATAAGCAAAAAGAGGTAAAGCGTATTATGTCTAAACTTAATGCGACCAATAAAAAGTTTTGGAACAAATTGGCTACAAATAAAAAAGCAAAAAATTCTGTTCAACAAGCACAATCTAAAAGTGGAAACACTAAATCTGGATTGAATTCGGGAGCCAAAACAATTCCTATCAATTCAAATCTTAAATCGGGCCCTGTTTCTCGTAGACCATAGTAAAATACAAAATGTTACAGACATTAAAAATATCAAACTTTGCTTTAATTCAAGAGCAAACACTTTCTTTCGATAAAGGTTTAAATATCATTAGTGGAGAGACTGGTTCAGGGAAATCTATGGTATTAGATGCTTTGGCTATTGTTTTTGGAAACCGATGGCACCCTAAATTGTTTTATTATCCGACTAAAAAATGTGTTTTAGAAGCACGCTATCTTTTAAAAAACGAAGAGTTAAAACCATTTTTTGACAATAACGATCTTGATTTCGATTTTGAAGTTATTGTGAGACGTGAAGCTTTACCAAGTGGGAAAAATAGAATGTTTATTAATGACACCCCTGTAAAAGTTAATACGTTAAAACAATTAGGAAATCAATTGCTTTCTGTTCATAGTCAGCACCAAAATTTAGATTTATCTAACAATCAGTTTCAACTTTCGTTGTTAGATGCCTTTATTTTAGATGAGGATGAAAAGGCTTTTTCTAAAAGTATATCAGCATATAAAACGGTTTATCTGAATTACATAGAAGAAAAATCAAATTTATCTGACCTTGAAGAACAGCAAAAAACACAACAGTTAGAAAAGGATTATCAACAGTTTTTACTAACAGAACTCAACGCAATTCCTTTAGATAATATTGTGGAAAGTGAGTTGGAAGAACGTGTTCAAATGATTGAAAATCATGATCGAATAAAATCTATTGTTCAAGAAATTTCTTTAGGTCAACAAGACGAAGCAAGTCCGAGTTCTATTTTAGAAACTTGGAATGTGAAGTGTAGTGAACTTTCCGAGTTTTCTCCAAAATTTAAGGAATGGTCAGATCGTATTTACGATATTATAACCGAATTGAATGATCTGACTTATGAAATTGATTCTTTTGAACTTGAAGACAATCATTCTTCATCGGAACTTGATGAGATTCATGGTTTATTGTTTGATATCGAAAAACTGAAGCGTAAACATAATGTGAGTTCAACAGACGAACTTATTGAAATTAGAGATCGATTACGTCAACAACATTCAGAAGGCGAGTCTCTTCAAGATCGTATAGACGAGTTGTTGATGAAAATAGAATCTTTAGAAAAAGAATTAAAAAAAATAGGTGAAAAGATTAGTGCATTTAGAACTAAAAATGCACCAAAACTATCAAAGAAAATAGAAAAAGCATTAGCAAGTTTAGCCATGCCAAATGCCAAACTTATTTTCAATATTTCGAGTCATCATGCTTTTAGTGAGACAGGACTTGATAAAATAGATCTTCTTTTTTCTGCAAATAAAGGTTTTGAACCTAAGTCGATTAAGTTTGCGGCTTCAGGTGGAGAATTTGCACGATTGAGCCTAGTGTTGCAATCCATACTAAATATACACAATTCGGGTGCTGTTATTGTTTTAGATGAAATTGATACTGGAGTTTCTGGCGAGGTAGCCGATAAAATGGGACAAATGATGAAAACAATGAGTGTTCATAATCCAATTATTTGTATAAGTCATTTGGCACAAGTTGTTTCTAAGGCCGATAAGCATTTTAAGGTGGCTAAGAATCATTTAGCTGAAAAAACATCCATTTCAATTACAAAACTGAATAAGGAAGAACGAGTTAAGGAGGTGGCGAGTCTACTTTCTGGGGAGAATATTCTAGAATCTTCTTTAGCTACAGCCAAAGATATGATTGAAGGTTAAGACTCGTCCATATTATTTTTATCTAACACAAATTAAACAACTCATTTTGGTGAGTTTTATGATACATAAATCTCTTTTATTTGCGTAAAAGAGATTTTTTTTGTTCATTCATCTAAAAAAAAAATAGACACCACACTTTATGGAAAATTTACCATTAATCCTTATCGGATTGTATTTTTTGGTTCTCATATCTATTTCCTTTTTTACAGGAAAAGAAGATTCTAATGATGCATTTTTCTTAGGGAATAAAAAATCGCCTTGGTACATTGTGAGTTTTGGAATGATTGGAGCTTCCTTGAGCGGCGTAACCTTTATTTCGGTTCCTGGTTGGGTTGCAAATACTCAATTTTCTTATCTTCAAATGTGTTTGGGGTATGTGGCTGGATATTTTGTTGTAAGTTTTGTTCTGCTGCCTATTTACTATCGAATGAATTTGACTTCAATTTATTCGTATTTGGGTGAACGTTTTGGAAAACAAGCACATTTAACTGGGTCATTTTTCTTTATTCTTTCCAGAGTAATAGGAGCATCATTTCGTTTGTATTTAGTTGCAAATATTTTTCAAATGTTTATTGCCGATGCATATGGTATTGCTTTTTACGAAACCGTAATTATTACCATTGTTCTTATTTGGCTGTACACGTTTAGAAGTGGAATAAAAACCATTATTTGGACAGATACTTTACAGACTTTGTTTATGCTTATGGCTGTTGGGGTTAGTATTTATTTGTTGTTAGACAAAACAGGTTGGACACTTTTAGATAGTTATCAGCAAATGAAAGATGCAAATATGGGAACCATTTTCTTCTTTGAAGATTGGAAAAGTTCAAGTCATTTTGTGAAACAATTTATTAGTGGAGTCTTTATTACGATTGCTATGACTGGTCTTGATCAGGATATGATGCAGAAAAACCTATCTTGTAAAACGCTAAAGGAAAGTCAAACCAATATGGTGAGTTTTAGTTTGGTTTTGGTTTTGGTAAATTTCGTTTTTCTCTTTTTTGGTGGATTATTATACCTCTATGCTCAACAAAATGGTATTACTGCAATAGGAGATAAGCTTTTTCCTGAAGTGGTCATGTCTGGTTCTTTAGGAGCTGTAGTGGTGGGATGCTTTGTATTGGGGCTTATTGCTTCGGCCTACTCAAGTGCCGATTCCGCTCTTACGTCATTAACCACCATATTTTATGTCGATTTTGTAAATAAAAAAGACACAGATAAAAAAGAAAAACTGAAACGAAAACTTATACATGTTGCTTTTAGTATTTTATTGTTCATTATTATAATGCAATATAAATATATAGAAAACGATAACCTTATTGAAAACCTATTTAAAGCCGCAACGTATACTTATGGTCCATTACTGGGATTATTTTTCTTTGGAATATTAACAAAACACAACATTCGTACAAAATGGGTGCCTTTTGTTTGCGTGCTTTCACCAATTATTTGTTTTTTCTTATCGCAAATACTTCTTTCTGAGTTTGGTTTCGATTTAGGATTTACACTTTTACCGGTAAATGGAATCATTAGTTTTATTGGTCTATATTTATTGAAGAAAAGTAAATCGTAACGTTTAAAATTCCTTCTATTACTCGCTTGGTATTTTAAAGCATATATTTAAAATATTACTTGTACTTGATTATTTTTGTTAACACAAACATCCAAAAAATACAACCATGCCCAAAGTGAAATTATCACCTGAATTAAAAGAAGCCATTTCTTATTTGTCGTCTACAGAAAAGGATAAGTTATTGTTTAGGTTATTAGCAAAAGAGCCTCTTTTGGTAGAGCAACTCATTGTAAAATTGATTGAAGGTGGGGCTTCGACAGAATTTAGACGAGATGAACTGAGAAAAGATTTGATTGAACAAATCGATTTTAGACCATTCTTTTCTTCCAGTTCTTTGATGTATGATTTAGGCGAATATTCTTCTAAAATTACATTTCACACAAGGGCAACAAAAGATAAATTGGGGGAAATTGAACTCAACTTACTCATACTAATTAAAGTACTTAGTAAACACAAATTGGAATTAAAAAATGTGAGTGCTAAAAAAATAAACTCTTTGGTAAAGTATGTATTAAGACGTAGTTTAAAACTAATTGACTTAATCAATAAATTGCATGAGGATTACCGCATGGAATTTGAAGATGATTTAAGAGATTTGGCCATGTTAATAGGAGAACTCCCGGTATTAATGAATGCAGCAATTTTTATTGGTTTTGATGTTAATTGCTTAGTGAATTTTGAAATAGATATGGATACAAAACCACATAGAGATTACATCAAGTTTTTATAACATTGGGTTAAAATATATAAATTATGGATCTATTATTTCGAGATTCATGAAAGTCTATAATTCTCAAAACTCAGCTGAATTTGTTTATTTAATTGTGTTTCTACAGACTAATTCAACCAGTGACGTGAGATATAGGCTCTTGTTTTAGCCGGAAGGTCTGTAAATATTACAGTCTCTCTATTTATTGTGTCGTCATAAAAGAGTTGAATATTTTCAGCGGCTTTAAATTTAAATTGTCTGGTCGTAATAATTTGGATTTTATTTTCTTGATTATCATGGTCTTTAAATGAAATAACAACGGCATATTGATCTGGTGAATCATGTGGCACTTTTAGTTCTTCAATAGACTGTACATAACCATTGGTGTAAGTCCCTTTTGTAACTAATTTATATTTCGCAAGGCCTACTTTAATATTGTAAATCAAAATACAGAAAAAGAAGAAAAGTATGAAAGCTAATACGTTATTGATGTCTTTTTTCAACTCAGAAACGGTACCTTTTATCCTTTTTCTTGATGTATTTTTTACATCGGTTTCAATACGAACTAAATCCCCGATATTCAATTTGCTTTTGGTGTAAGATTTCCATTTTCCTGTATTATTAGAATGTGTATGCACAAAATAGATTTCATAAATATCTAATCCAAAAGTACCTTGTTTGGTATTAACAATGTCTGTAATGACACCCGCTTTGGTTTTGTCTTGAGCAATAAAATCTCGATCGAGTCCAAGCTTAGAATGATTAGTAACCGTCCATTCTAAACCTAAAATAAAACCAAACATAATAATTAGAAGTGATATTCCATAATAACCTTGAATGCATAATATTATGGATTCATAAAAGGGGAGTGTTCTATGTTTGGATGTTATTTCCAATGCGTTTCAATGTATTGACTTGTGTAATACGGAATATCTGAAGAAATTAGTGTCTCTCTTTTTTTAGTGTTGGTATAGAAAATTGTAACCCATTCACTCACTTTAAATTCAGATTTCATATTTGTATTTGTGTAAATGCGTTTTATTTCATCATTATGATCTGTATAGCGAATCGAAAATCTATAAATGGTATTGTCATTGCTGTCTCTTCCCGCTTTTTTACGACTCACAACTTGTCCTTTGGTCATTAGCCCAGTTTGAATAAATTTTAGGATTTTTATGCCTTTATCAATATGATACCATAACCACGAAAGTAAAAGGATATAACCGAAAATAATGATGAATCTCACGTTTTTTTCGTGCTCAGAAACACCGCCGAGAATACGTTTGTTATTTGAGTCGTTTTTATGAGTTTCAATCTCTATTTCATCTCCAGGTTTCACTCTTTTTTTGATTATTGACACCCATTTGTATGCATTGTTTTGGTCTGCTGTTGTGAAATAAGCCAAAATAATGGGCACTCCATTTTGAACGAAACCAGTAGATTCAATGTCTAAGACAACACCTTTTTCTCTTTTTTCAATTGGAGAGAAATTTGGATCGGAACCAACAGTGGTGTAATCCATTTCTTGTAAATCTGTGAAAATGGCATAAATAATGAGCAAACAAAGTGCAATTATTCCCCATATACCATTGAGTATGGTGTTAATTGTTTCAAGTTTAGGTAACTCTCTATTTTGCATGTGCTTTATCTAATAATTCGATGATTTTGTGGGAAGCCCAATCAAGTTCTTCTTCTGTAATTGTAAGTGGTGGACTCAGTCTTAATGTTGTTTTATTAAAGAGGAAGAAAAAGGTGATGATACCTTCTTTTAGTAATTCATCGAACATAAACTGACATATTGCTTCGGTTTCAAATTCAATACCTATTGCAAGACCTGTAGCGTTAATGTTTACAATTTTATCGTGTTTTAATTTTGCTAATAAGCGTTCCTTTTTAGGTTCTATATGAGCTAATAAATCTGAGTTTTTTAATACATGCCAGGTTGCTAAAGATGCTGCACAACACACCGGATGTCCACCAAAAGTGGTAATATGTCCTAAAGTTGGTTCATGTGAAAGTGTTTTCATATGTTCCTCAGAAGTAATAAATGCTCCAATAGGCATTCCACCTCCCATACCCTTGGCAATACATAAAACATCTGGTATTATGTCGTAATATTCAAATCCGAACATGGTACCCAAACGTCCGAAACAAGTTTGAATTTCATCAAAAATAAGAAGAGCACCAGCTTCTGTACATTTTTGTCTTAAAGCCAAAAGAAAAGCTTTGGTTGCAGGAACAAAACCTGTAGCACCTTGAACGGGCTCAACAATAACTCCAGCTGTTTGAGCTGTTATGTTATTCAAAGATTCTATATTATTAAATTCAATCTGATAACATTCTGGAAGTAATGGTCGGAATTTGGCTTTTTTTTCTTCTACACCCATTATGCTTAAAGCACCATTGGTACTTCCGTGATATGAGTTTTTACAAGAAACAATTTGTGGTTTGCCTGTAACACGTTTGGCAAGTTTTATAGAAGCCTCAATCGATTCTACTCCAGAATTCACAAAATAAGTTGAGTTTAAAGTATCTGGTAAATAATCTGCAAATGCCATGGCTAAATTATATTGTGGAGTTTGAATAAATTCCCCATAAACCATCACATGTAAATATTTATCGACTTGTTCTTTAATCGCTTTTTTTACATTCGGATGTCCATGACCAATAGAACATGCCGAAACGCCTGCAATTAAATCTAAGTATTTCTTGCCGTTACTATCCCAAATGTAATTACCTTCAGCTTTTTCAACATCAAAAACCATAGAATATGGTGTAGTCTGTCCTTGATGTTTTAAGAAATTATCTACTTTATTCATATTAAAAATTTAGAAAACGATTGAGTTCCTGAACAAATTTAGCAACCGGAAATCCCATGACATTATAATAGCAACCATCAATTTTGCTGATACACCATTTCCCAATAGAATCTTGAATACCGTAGGCACCAGCTTTATCTTGAAAAGTGTTTTGATTTAAATAAGTTTCAATAACACTATCCGAAATTTCATTAAAGTAAACCGTTGTTTCTTCAAAAAACGTTTGTGTAATATCTTGGGTGTGGATACAAATTCCAGTTAATACCCTATGTTTATGATTAGAATATCCTTTTAGAAAGGCTTTGGCTTCTTCTCGAGATTTTGGTTTTCCCAGAATTTCATTGTTTTGTACAACAATTGTGTCTGCTGTTATTACAATTTCATTGGGTTTTAATATTTCATTTTGGGCCTCAGCTTTTTGATTGGCCAAATACATCACTTGGTCTTCTACCGAAAGATTAGGTTGAATGGTTTCTGGCGTTTCAATTGTTCTAATTTCGAACGAAAATCCTGTTTCTTCTAATAATTGCTTACGTCTTGGCGATCCTGAAGCCAGAATAAGTTTATGATTTATGAGTTTTTCTTGAAGGTTTATATCCATAATATGACCAATGTAATGCCTAAAAACATGAGTAATTTTAACCCCTGAGCAGCAATTTTAAAATGTTTATTTTGTTTTGCGAATTTAACAAAACATATGAGAGTGGTGATGTACAATAAAAAAAGAAAATAGATAGAAATAATAAATATGTAGCTGTGGGTAAATTGAGTTAAGAAAAACAGAAAAACAAAGCTTGTAAGTCCAAAAAGGAATACAATAATTTGCTTGGTTCGGTTAATACCTAAAACAATAGGTAAGGTTTTACACCCGCCTTTGGCATCTCCTTTTCTATCTTCAACGTCTTTTAATATTTCTCGAGATAAATTTAATAAAAACGACAGTGCAGTCAGAAATAATAAGTGAACAAAATGTCGACTGTCTATTAAATTTAAATGTTCTAATTCTATAAATGGAAGTATAAAAATGACAACGCCAGAAATTAATACAGAAATGGTGAAATTTCCGAAAAAGAATGTTCTTTTTAAAGCTTTTGAGTAAATCCAAAGAAGAAATGTACTCGTGGGATATATGAAAATATATTTCCAGATGTTGTTTTCCCAAACCAAATAAAGCGTTATTACACCACAAATTGCATTCAATGTAAAGTAAATGGTCCAAATGGTTTTGGGTGAAAAAGAATAAAGTTTGTTTTTGGAATGGTTTATTTTATCGATGTCTTTGTCGTAAAAATCATTAATCATAAATCCCGACCCAGCGCCTATAACTATGGCAAATGTAAACAAGATGTAATCTCTATTCGAAAACAAGAGTGGTGATTGTAAAGTATCTACATGTTCTAAAAGATAAAACCATCTATAAAAAAGCATGAAGAAGATCATCATACCTAAATTTATGGGGCGAAATGATTTTAAAATACTAAGCATGTATTGCTGTCAAAGTTTCAGATAATCATCAAAAATATCAATTCTAATTGTATCTTGCCATGATATAACATAAAAACATTTTTACAATGAAAAGCTCAAGGATACAATTCTTCCTTTTCGTATTGATTACGGTTGCTCTTTTTTCATGTAAATCATCAACAGAAACAGAAAATAAAACAATTTCTATAAATGATGGTTGGCTATTAACTTCTGAAGGTGGAAAAGAAAATTTAGACGATTTACCTTTTAGTTTACTTGAAAGTTTGTACAATCTTCAAGAATTGTCGGATCCGAATTATGAAGACGATTTTTTAAACTTTAATATTTTATCGGACAAATACACACTCAGTAAAACGATTTTTGTAGAACCTGGCGATTTGGAAAACAAAAATGTATTTCTGAAACTTGGACGAATAAACGGAAATGCCAATGTGTTTTTGAATGATCATTTAATTGCTGTAGTTGAAAGTTTTTATCAAGAAAAAGAGATTTCGATTAGTGAACATATTCGAGGTGGTTCCAATCTTTTAGAAATAAAATTTGCATTACCAACATCTAAATCTAAGGCGAATAATCTTCAGAAAGCCACTTTGCAAAGGCCTGCTTTTTCTAATTTAGAAGTTTGGGCAGGTTTTGAGTTGAAAATGATAGATAAAGTTGATGTTGAGCGTCCTTATTTATCATATAATTCATATACCGATGGTAAATTGGATGTAACATGGATGATACCGATGCAAACCAAAAAAGGTGAAGAAGTAACTTTAGAATGGCATTTTAACGACCAGGTTTTTAAAAGAGAACTTGTAACTCAAGAAGATTTTGGATTACAAATTCTACCTTTTCATATTAACAATCCGTTGTTTTGGTTTCCTTATACTCATGGTACACCGCATTTATATTCGGGGACATTAAAAGTATTTGCAGGTGGTGATTTACAACTGAGTGAAGATATTTCTTTTGGTGTAAAAACATTAAAGTGGAACAGCAATAATAATCAGATAGAATTTGTAGTAAACGGAAAAAGTATTGATGTTTTTGCCATTAATTTTAATGAAACCAATTGGTATAAAACCACAACTTTAAAAGAACTTGAAACTTATATTGAAGAAATAAAAGTTTTAGGTGTGAACTGTATTCGTCTTTCTGGAAACCAAGCGTTTTTAACAGAAGAAAAATTGAAATTATTTGATAAGGCTGGAATTTTTGTTTGGCAAGACCTTCAAATAACCACCTTACCAAAATCTTGGACCACCACAAATAAATCTAAAATTCAGAATGAGCTTTTACATTTGAGTAAACTGTATAGAAATCACCCTTCGGTCTTGTCTTTGGGTGGTAAGTCCGAAGATCGATCGGATACAACCGATTTGAGTGGGAAAATTCACTATGAAATCTTTGAACAAGTGGTCCCACAAATTGTAAATACATTTAGTGACCTAGAATACATACCAAACGCCTCTTATGTTTGGAACGATATGCCATTTAATTATGGAGCATTGAGTATGTCTTCGTATCAATTTTTGGATGTTTGGTTAAGATTTAAGGAAAAGGATCCGTATAGTAATTCTTGGTCTTGGAAAATGAAAAATTCCAAAATGGCAGAGGAATATTATGAATCAATTGGTCAAAGTTTAGGTTTACCATCAGACCTCGAGGCCTTGTTGTATTATTCAGAAATTCATCAAAAAAATACTATGAATTCTCTGTTGGCATTGAAAAGGGGAATAAATCCTAAAACCATTCATCTTCCTGTGTCTTATCAAGAATCATCTCCTGGAATTCATCCTTCTTTGTCGGACTTTTTTGGACATAAAAAATACTTGTTTTATACCTTACTTAACCAAAACAAACCTTTAGCTATTATTCAAAAAAACAGACAGTCTATTTTGTCTTATGAAATAAAGAATAATTCTAAAGCCAATCAAAATGTAAATGCTAAAATATTAGTGAAAAACATTAAAGGAGATATTGTAGATGAATTAACATTTCAATTTGATGTTGAACCGAAACAAAGTAAATCCATTTTGGAATGGCATGAAAAATTAATTCCAAAACATTGGAAATTGGAAGGGTCTGTTGTATTGGAATTCCATATCAATGACGATGTTCAAAGAATATTATTGCCAAAAAACATCAATTCACTCGATTTTCCGAGTTTAAAATACAAATCCATTACAAAAAATGGAAAGGATGGATTAGAAATTATTTCGGAAAGTTTTGTTCCATATACAAAACTGTCAACAAATCACTTGGGGTATTTCGAAACAAATTTTCTTACTCTATTGCCTCAAGATACATTAGAAATACCATTTCATAGTTTAGATACAACTTACCATTTAACCTCGGAAAGTATTTATCTATATGACTATTCCCAAAGTTTTTAACATGAAGAGAAAAGGAAACCTTAGAAAAATAGAAACCAAAATTATAGATAATAATGTTGTTTATAATTTAAGATTATATGATGTTCTAGAACCTCAAAACGAAACCATAGAACTGAATACACTTATCGGTAAACCAATAAAATTAACCTATGAAGGGGTAATAAATTGTGTGGTTACAGGTAAGAAAATTAAAAAAGCATATGGCGAAGGTATGTCTTGGGACGCTTTTGAGAGTTCTCCAATGGCCGATCAAAGTATAGTGAAACCAGAACTTTCTACTGCGCATTTAGGAATTGAAAGACGCGATCTTGATTGGGAAATAAAACACCATGTAGTACCTCATTTTGTATATTTATCCTTTACATCTGATTTTAAAGTGGGTGTAACGAGATTTACTCAAATTCCAACGCGTTGGATTGACCAAGGTGCGGTTGGTGCAATAAAAATTGCAGAAACACCATATCGTCAGGCGGCTGGGTTAATAGAAGTTGCTCTAAAAGATTTTATTGCCGATAAAACCAATTGGCGAAAAATGTTACAAAATCAAAAAGTTGATGCCGAGATGATGCTCAAAAAACGAGACGAACTTATTGCACAAATTCCTGAGTCCTTCAAATGTTTTGCATTGGCAGATGAAGAGATTCAGATTTTGAATTATCCGGTAGAAGCCTATCCCGCAAAAATATCAAGTGTTAAATTTGATAAATTTCCGGTTATAGAGAAGGTGCTTAAAGGAGTTAAAGGGCAATATTTGATTTTTGATGATAACACTGTGATGAATATTCGATCTCAGTCTGGGTACCAAATCACATTCGAATGTGAAAATTAACATCTAAATTTGAACAAAAAGTAGAATTATGAAAACCATATTAAAACTATTAGTAACCGCTTTATCTGTTGTACTTCTGACTTATGTATTGCCAGGAGTTTATGTCGATGGATTTTTTGATGCCTTTATTGTGGCTGTAGTATTGGCTATTTTGAGATTAATTGTTAGACCTGTATTGGTGTTTTTAACCTTGCCAGCAACTATTGTTTCCTTAGGATTATTCTTATTTGTGATAAACGCTTGTATTATACTTATGGCCGATTATTTTGTTTCTGGTTTTAGTGTATCTGGATTTTTCACAGCTTTAATATTTAGCATTTTATTGTCATTTGTCCAGTCTTTTTTACATAAAATACTTGGAACGGAAGAAGAAGACGATTAGAAAAATATTTGCTGTTTAAGGCAAAATAATATACTATAAAAATTCCATAGGATTACGTTTTAAATATTTCGTTTTTAAAACGTAATCCTATTTTTATATATCATTTCAGGTATAAAAATGTTCTGATAAAGAAAAACATAGTATTATCATATTTAACTGATGAAGATTCAGTTATTGTTTTGGTTATGATTATATATTTTATTAAATATGAGGTGCTTGCATTTTTTATAGAAAAAACGGTGCTAATAATTTGAATGGATTAGTGATCAATGCATGGATAATTGATTATTCTAAATTAGTACTTTGTGTAAATCTTGGTGTGGTGTTAATAATTTAAAGTATTTTTGCAAATCAACCAAGACCAAGAAAATGGAAAACAAACGATCAGACTGGCTTCCTATAACCAAAAAGGAAATGAAACTCAGAGATTGGGACGAATTAGATGTCGTTTTAATTACTGGAGATGCTTATGTCGATCATCCTTCATTTGGTTCGGCCGTTATTGGTCGGATAATTGAAAGCGAAGGGTTTAGAGTAGGGATTATTCCTCAACCAAATTGGCGTGATGATGGACACGAATTTTTGAAATTTGGAGCTCCAAAATACTTTTTTGCCGTGACAGGTGGAAATATGGATCCGATGGTAAATCATTACACCGCAGGAAAAAGACGTCGTTCAAATGACGCCTATACGCCAGGTGGTGAGTCTGGTTTTCGACCAGATTACGCAACATCCGTTTATACCAAAAAACTAAAAGAATTATTTCCAGACGTACCTGTTTTAATTGGAGGAATTGAAGCTTCTTTACGAAGAGTTACTCATTATGATTACTGGGCAGATAAATTGCTTCCTTCCATTCTAGAATCTTCGAATGCCGATATGTTGGTATATGGAATGGGAGAACAGCCATTAAGAGAAATATTAAGACTTTTAAAACGTGGCGTGCCATTTCATTCATTAAAAACGGTTCAGCAAACGGCTGTTTTGTTGGATGAATATGAACCGATTCCAAAAAATAAAACTTGGGAAGATCAAGAATTAAATTCTCATGATTTGTGTCTGGAAGATAAATTGGCTTATGCTTCTAATTTTAAACATATAGAAAGAGAATCAAATAAAGCTCAAGCTAAACGTTTAATTCAAAAAATTGGTGAGAAAACCTTAGTCATAAACCCACCATACATAACCATGACCGAAAAGGAAATGGATATGTCTTATGACTTGCCATTTACACGTTTACCTCATCCGAAATATAAAAACAGAGGGCCAATTCCAGCTTTCGAAATGATAAAGTTTTCATTAAACATTCATAGAGGATGTTTTGGAGGATGTAGTTTCTGTACCATTTCTGCACATCAAGGTAAATTTATTGCATCAAGATCTGAAGAATCTATCTTAAAAGAATTGGATCAGATTGTGGAAATGCCTGACTTTAAAGGTAACTTATCAGATATTGGTGGTCCATCTGCCAATATGTATAAAATGAAAGGGTTTGATCAAGGAATTTGTGATCGTTGTGTCGCACCTTCGTGTATTCACCCAGTTGTTTGTTCGAATTTAGATACTTCTCACAAAGACTTATTGAGTGTTTATAAAAAGGTAAATAATCATCCAAAAATAAAAAAGGCATTCATTGGAAGTGGAATTCGCTATGATTTATTGGTTGAAGAATATAATAAGAAGGGAGATTCTGAAGACATGGATGCATATCTGGAGCAGGTATTAAAACACCATGTTTCAGGTCGATTAAAAGTGGCTCCAGAGCATACTTCAGATCGTACGTTGAAGTTGATGAGGAAACCATCTTTTAAGTATTTCCATAAATTTAAAAATAAGTTCGATCGTATCAACAATAAAATGGGAACCAAATTGCAGTTGATTCCTTATTTTATTTCTTCACATCCGGCAACGCATAAAGAAGATATGGCAAATTTGGCCATGGAAACCAAAGATATGGGATTCCAGCTGGAGCAGGTTCAGGATTTTACACCTACGCCTATGACTGTATCTACTGTAATCTATTATTCGGGACACCACCCATATAATTTGAAAGAGGAGTTTACACCAAAAACTAAAAAAGATAAGCAAGATCAAAATCGATTTTTCTTTTGGTATAAACCTGAAAATAGAAATTGGGTAGCTAATGAGTTAAAATCTTTTCCTGAATTAAAAAAGAAACTTTTTGAATCTAAACAGGGTAAAGAAATGCAAGCATTAACCCCAAGAGAAAAAGCAAATGCAAAACGTAAACGAGACGAAAAGAAACAATGGAAAAGCGTAAAACCAAAATCCAGAAAATCTAAAACGCGACGATAAAAAAAAGACCTTAAGTTTATATAAACTTAAGGTCTTTTTGGTTGAGATATCAGTGAAAATATTTTGTTTATTTTAATTTTAATATAGCACCTTCTAAATTTTTCAAAGTACCTGCTACATCCGATTCTGAAGCTGTACCCACAGATAAACGGTACCACGGCGATTCAGAATTTGCACCAAAAGCATAAAAAGGTACAACAGCTAATTTGGCCTCATTAAGTAAATAGGCTGTTACGTCTTTAGTTGTTTCTAAAAGCGTTCCATTTTCGGTTGTTTTACCTTTAAAATCGAAACGAACGGTTAAATAAATAGCCGCTTGTGGAGCAATAGCATCTACAGGATATCCTTTTTGCTTTAAGGCTTGAATTCCATTGTAAAATCCATTTAGTCTATTTAAAGCTTCTTTTGTTATCCAAGATAAATATGTTTCGCAGGCTTCAGAATTATCTAAAAATTTTCCTGTAGCTATTTGTTCGGCTTTAGGAGCCCAAGCACCAACATGACCTAAAATAGACTTCATTTTAGAAATGATTTTATTTGGTCCAAATGCCCAACCAACACGTACACCAGTTGCAGCGAATGCCTTAGAGATACCATCAATAAAAATGGTGTAATCTCTCATTTCTGGGTATAATGAAACGGGGTTGTAGTGTGTTGTTTCTCCATAAGTTAATTGCCAATAAATTTGATCGTAAATCACATATAATGGCTTTTCATTTTCCCCACGACGGTTGTTTTCTTCTAAAACCATCTCACAAATAGAACTCAATTGTTCTTTAGAAAATACTGTACCTGTTGGGTTTAAAGGAGAACACAATGCAATTAATGTAGCATCTTTTATGTGGTCTTTAAAATCAGTTGCCGTTGGCATAAAGTTTTGCTCAGGTGTAGTTTCAATAAAAACTTGTTTACCATGGGATAAATGTGTGTAGTGGTTATTGTTCCATGATGGAACAGGGAAAACAACAGTATCTTCAGGATCAATTAATGCCTGATAAACGGCGTAAATTAATGGACGTGCACCTCCCGAGATTAAAATATCATCAGCTGAATAATCTAAATTTATGTTTTTAGATAAATAATCGGAAACTGAACTTCTTAACTCTGCCATTCCGTTAGAAGCAGGGTAGTTTGTGATATTGTTGGTGTATGCTTCAATAATCTCGGACTTTAAAGCATTGGGAATTGGAAAAATTTCCGGATTAAAATCTCCTATAGTAAAATTGTAAATGTGTTCACCTTGAGCAATTTTTTCTTTAATTTCTCCAGCAAGTTTAATGATTTCTGAACCGACTAAATTTTCGGCCATTTTAGATACCTTAAGTTCTTTTACTACAGTTTCCATTTGGTGTTTGTTAAAAAAAATAGCCTTCAAGATTTCTTGAAGGCTATTTTTTTGAGTTATGTAATTGATATACGTTTGAAGTCGAGAAATTACCTCTAAATAAAAGAGTTGAATTCTTAATATTTATAAAAATACCTACTAACATCCGTAATCTTGTGTTTTTCAGGTTGCAAATTTAGAAATTATTTTTCATTTAGATGGCTTATATCTATATTTTTTTAGTGATCAGCTATTAGTGACAAGTGACCAGTGACCAGTGACAAGTGTGTAGTGACCAGTTTTTAACTAAGTTTTTTTAGGTAAAGAGCTTGGACTTAGAAATTGAAATTTTTAAATTAACTCATAACTCATAACTCATAACTCATAACTCATAACTCATAACTCATAACTCATAACT
>JBMYWP010000016.1:0-66814 GCA_049607525.1 Flavobacteriales bacterium | reverse complement strand
CAGAGCTTATGTGCCAGTGTGTTAACGCTTAACTTAATGACATTGCCTTTGAAGGGGGTTGGGGGATGTTGCTCAATTTTATTTCAACTAGAAAGAAAAACACTCAAGGGGATTTTTTCTTTTTACTAAAACTCAAATCATCAATCTTTAATAACCTGATCTAAAGATTCTAAAAGTTGTGGATGGTCCTTTAGCGCCAACTTAGCCACTCGATAAAACGTATTCATCCATTCATGAAGTCTTTCAAGCGATTTGTTTTTTATTTTCGTGGCATCTTGGGATTCCCCTCTTTCTCTTACAAAATCGGCTCTTGCTGTTTGTACTTCTTCAATTTTTACTTGTGTTTCTTCAAGTACCGTTAAGGTAAGATTTAGTTCGGCAAATTTGTTTTGAATCTCAGCATCCAAAAGTGCAACTCGGTAAAACTGCTTTACTTGATCAATCCAGTCGTAATACGCTCTTGTCAAAACTTGATTTGCTCCTAACTTATCAATAAGAAGTGGTTGATTTTTAAGTGTAATTTTTGCGATTTCTCTATGACTCATATGAATCTCATGTAATTCTTTTTGAATTGTTTTTAGATGATCGCTTGCTTGTTTCGACTCATGATCTTCCTGACTTTTTTCATTCACTGAATTTTCGGCAGCATTCAAAAGGGCAATACCTTCATCTATTTTTACAGTATCGTATCCGATACCTTCAAGTTCGGAAGCAATAAGCGGTTGTGTTTTTGAATTATTGAGTGTATTTCTATATTTCGTAAAAAAGAAAGTTGTTTTTTTACTTTGATTTCCAGACATAATATTTTGTTTTTAGGTTAACAATTAAGGATCTCTTTTATATTCATAAAAATTAAAGGATGTAAACCACTGATATATACATCTATTTCTTCGTGACTCCTACAGTTGAGCATATCTGCACGGATTTGGATATATCTGGTCTGCAATTCCAAATAAGAAGCCTGCAGTTGAGCATATCTGCACGGATTTGGATATATCTGGTCTGCACTCCTATATAGTAAGCCTGCAGTTGAGCATATCTGCACGGATTTGGATATATCTAGTCTGCACTCCTATATAGTAAGCCTGCAGTTGAGCATATCTGCACGGATTTGAACATATCCAGTCTGCATCTCCATATAGTAAGCCTGCAGTTGGGCATATCTGTACGGATTTGGGTATATCTGGTCTGCATCTCCATATAGTAAGCCTGCAGTTGAGCATATCTTCACGGATTTGGATATCTCCTAACCATTTCTATTCGCCTTGCTCCTTCAAATGGCAAATACCACATTTTTGTGGATTACTACTTTAATAATGAATACATTATCCTACTAACAATACACTAATTTATACAGAATTTTTCAAAAACGAATGGATTTATTTAGAGGTAAACACTTATATATTAACGCTTTGTTGTATTAAATACTATTTTTATATAGCTACTACTTATCGTCTTTGATTTTATAAACATGATTACCAAAAAGAATAGTATTTGCTAAACGTGAGTTTTCGAAATAGTGGTTTAATCTTCTTTTATTATTTTACACTAATAAAAAAAACGCCCTAATCTGGTTTGAATAGGGCGGTTGTATAATCATAAAAAGATTAAACTAGGTTGTAGTTCTACCAATCTATTGGATAATAATGACTCCATTCTTTCGGAATAACGACTCTTTTGTAAACATCTTTCGATTTTTTATATATCTGTATTAAATACTCTCCATTTTCAATAATAGAATATTCCAACTTGATATATTGGCCATAACCATCACCATATACAAAACTTTCAATTTCAACACCCTGACCATTTGGACTATAGTAATAATCTTTGCTATAATACTTATTGTTTGGATTTAAGTCCTCTAGTTCAATCTTTTTATTTAAAGGGAGTGAAAACGATAAACATCTTCCTTTTCCATAAAACTTCTCATAACTATCAATACTGTTAAATCCTTCCTTTGAATTTGTATCGGGATAAATCAAGACATTATCATAGTAACTCTTTTCTAGTTTATAGATATTTACAGTATCTAAATGCAAAGGGAAAACACCTATTTTATCCTTTAATTTAAATCGTTCTCTCTTTGGCACATACTGCCCATTAACATCGACCTTTCCTCTTTCTAATAAAAAACAAGAATGTAATGTTAATAATGCAATAAAAGCTAGCATATACTTTATTATTGTCCCCATACTGTAAATTTATCAAGTTCATCATTTAATTCATTAAGATACATTCGATCATCTGATATTTATTCTAATCCAAAATTATGTTTAACTTTACCAATCAGGATAATAATCATATAAATAATTTAGTTTCTTCTTTGTATAAACCCTCATTGGATACTCAGGTCCCGGAATATATACTAAACATCCATTATTTTTTATTTCAAAAATTTTATACTTTCTTTTACCACCTGCTTTTCCTCCTCTTCTTGGGTATTCTAATATTAACTTATTATTCTCCACATTATAATATCCAACTATATAAGCCTTTCGCAAATCGTTAGTGTTTAATTGTTCTTTGTCGCCAAAAAAACTTGCATATTGTCCAGTCTTATATAATTTCAAATAACTATAGGATATAGTTTCACCGAAACTGGAAATTTTTGAAAAGAAATATATACTATCTGTATCTATTTCATCAGCCATTTCAGATTTAAAAGAATCCTTAAATTTCATTTTTTTTAATTGGATTCGTCCAAATTCGTTTTCTATAAAATGTGATTTAAAGGAACAAGAATTAAATAATCCTATAGTCAAACCAAATAGAATAATACGTAAAATTAGTTTCCTCTGAATTTGTATTCGACTCATAATTATAGGATTTAAAATTTAAATTCGATTTACAATTATTTAAAACAGAACTAAATATACCAAATATATTAGCCACAGTTAAATTTAGAATAAAAAAAAGAGGAAAGTTCAATAACTTTCCTCTTTTTTTTATTCTAGCTATCTTTATTGGATAGTCTATTGTTTTTGTTTATTTCGTCTTGTAGTTGACGTTTTAATTTTTGTTCTTTATCGAGTGTATTTTTCTTAAATTTCTCGAAATCATTATCTAAACTCTCATAATTCTTTTTTGTTTCAACCGTTTCCTTATTACTAGACTTAAATTTCATCATAAATAATAAAAGAGAAACCAGTAAAATGACAACAAGGGACCACAGAATCATATTATAAAGGCTTTTTTCTAATGGCACACCTAAAAAAGCGATTTTATCTTTTTCTGAGTTTACGTTTTGTAAAGACGTATTCGTTTCTGTTATGGTATTCTTTAATTGGTTAATCTCCTTCTGCTGAGATTTAATTAACTCTTGCGTGGCAGAATACCTTTTTTCTTGAACGTCTAGGCTATCTGCAACCTGAGATTTTAACTCTAACAACCACGTTTTCTTTATTACCTTAAATTCTTTATACTTGTTAGAATTCGAAATAATATATTCTATTTTAGATGTAACATCTAAACTGTCTAAAGGTGTACTAGACTTAGCTACTGTTGTTTGACCAACAGCGAGCCCAAGTAGGGTAACGAATGATAATTTCGTTAAATGTTTTTTTATAATAAATTTCATTTCTTTAGTTTTATTCTTTGGGGAAAGTCTAACAAAATTAAGCACATATTTGTATTATCAAAATTTTATAGCTAAAAAAAGATTTTCTCTATATTGGAGCATTATCAATGATATACTATGCATCAATCTGACAATATATCATTTAACATCTTCTTTTCAAGAAAAAATAAAACAAAGAATTATTCCAAACTTTCTGCCCTAGAACACAAAACAGAAACGATTTTAGATAAAAATTGTTAATAAATAGAACATAAGCGAAATCAAATAAGAAATAATTGAGTACATTTCACAAAAAAAGTGAGATGCTAAACAAAAAAACAATTCTTAAAACATTGGCACTATTCTCTGTTCTCATCTTGTGCAGTTCATGCGCAACAAATAGAGCAAAAGCACCAAAATGCCCCAGTCATTCAAGTGTAATAGCTCAGCCAACGTTTAAGCAAGTATAAAAAAAAGGTGATTTTTCAAATCACCTTTTTTTTTATTTCCATTCATTAATCCATTTGGCCAATACTTCTGCCCATTCATCATTGTCATTTAAACAAGGAATAGTTTTAAACTCGGCTCCGCCATGTTCTATAAATTCCTCCTTTCCTTCCATTCCAATTTCTTCTATTGTCTCTAAACAATCGGCAACAAAAGCTGGAGTTACAACGGCCAGTTTTTTAATCCTTTCTTTAGGGAATTCTTCAAACTGAGATGCGGTATAGGGCTGTAACCAAGGATCTCTACCAAGTCTAGATTGGAAGGAATCTGAATATTTCCCTTCCTCTAAATTCAATGTTTTAGCTACAAGCTTTGTCGTTTCAAAACACTGGTGTCTATAACATGTTTCATGAGCTATAGATGTTTTATTACAACAAGAACCATCTATTTTACAGTGGGATTTTGTTGGATCTGTTTTGTATATATGTCTTTCTGGTATTCCGTGATACGAAAACAATAAATGATCGTATTTAAACCCTTTTAATCCATCCTGAATTGAATTTGATAATACTCGAATATAATCTGGATGATTATAAAAAGGAGGTACCACTGTGAGCGTAACATCTTTATAAAAAGCATTCTTTACTTCTTCAGATTTTACAATAACCGTTTCTGTGGTTGCCATGGCATATTGAGGATATAAAGGCACAATAAGAATATCCTTTACACCTTGTTGATACAATTTATCCAATCCAGATTGAATTGATGGATTTCCGTAGCGCATTCCTATTTCTAAAGGAATATCTATTTGTTTTTGTATTTTATTTTGAAGTTTCTCAGTATAAACTATAAGTGGAGAACCATCTATGGTCCAAACTTTTTCGTAGGCCTCGGCAGATTTTTTTGGTCTTGTGTTTAATATGATCCCTTTTACTAAAAGTGTTCTTAGTAAATAGGGCATATCTATTACACGTTCGTCCATTAAAAACTCGCCTAAATACGTTTTTACGTCTTTTTTACTCGGACTATCAGGTGATCCTAAGTTAATTAGTAATACGCCTTTCATGTTGGTTGTTGTATTTTTGTGGCAAATATACCTTTTTCTTGGTTATAAGGCTGTTATAAATGCTTTAAAGCATGTTGAATTTTTGGGTATTTGAATTGAAACCCTTTTTCAATAAAATTTTCTGGAATAGCATAAATACTATCTATAATTAATTGCGATTTTTCTCCAAAAAATAATTTAAAAACTTGCGTTGGAATTGCTGGTGCAAATTGTTTTTGATTAATGGCTTCTCCTAAATATGTATTTAGTTCTTTTTGTGTTACTGGAGATGAAGTACTGGCGTTAAAAACATCATTACAACTGTCGTTTTGTATTAGGAAAAGAAACATATTTGTTAAATCTTCATGATGAATCCACGAGACATATTGTTTACCAGAACCTATAGAACCAAGAAGTCCAAATTTTGCAAACTTCATTTGTTCTGCAATAAAATGACTGTCTTTATGTACAACAGGACTGATTCTTAAAACATTGGTACGAATACCCAATTTTCGAATTTGCTCTGCTTCTTGCTCCCAATTCACACAAAGTTTTTCTAAAAAACAAACGCCTGGCTCATCTTTTTCTGTTAACACAACATCTCCACGATCTCCATAAATACTAATACCACTGGCACTTGTAAAAGATTTTACAGTGTGTTCATGTTCAGACAACAAACTCAATAAAAACCTATTGGGTTGTGTTCTACTTTCTAAAAGAATCTTTTTATATTCTGGTGTCCATTTATTTGTCATTAAATTGGCACCTGACAAATTAATCATATGATCAATTTCTTTCAATTTTTGAATAGGAAATTGTTTCAATGCCGGATTCCAAATACAATGGTTTGGATTGGTTTTATGACGACTAAAAATAAGGACTTGGTAGCCATTATTTTCTAATACTCGCAATAAAAGTTGACCTAAAAAGCCACTTCCTCCAAAAATAGCAACCGTTTCTATAGATTTTGAATGCATAACAATTGAGATTTAAATAAACCAGCTACATCAGAATCTTTGGCTTTAGATGTAAAGTTTTTCGAAAAGATTAAATTAAATTCACGTTCTCCAATGGTTACATGAAGTTTTTTCCATTTATTATCCGAAAGGCTTTTCAACATATGTGCACTCATTCTATATCTCCCAGACAACATTTGTTTAGAAAAATCTGAACTCACTGTTGCCTTTTGTTTAAATCCTGAAAAGGGTATAATAACCGTTTCTTTATTTTTTAAAGTGAAACGAATCAGGTTGCCTTTTTTTAGTTTAAGTTCTGTAGCTTGCTCTAAGTTAAAGAATTCAAATTTCAAATCGAAGAAATATTTATTATTTTCTTTAACAATGGTCATATCCACTCTGGCTTGTGGCACATCAGATTCCTTCTTTTTGTTATAAAAAACAGTGTGAGTATTCGATTTAAATACGGTATCCTTTTCTACATGGTCTATGTAAAAAATATCCCAATCGCAAGGTTTTTGTTCTAATTCGGTTGCCCAAGGGTAAGAACTTCTTTTTTCTGGTACCACAGGATGGACATCTACCGAATCAATATCCTCTGGAATTTCTTCTACGACCTTTTCATCGAAAACTTTATCAACCTTTTTTGCAAAAAGCTCTTCATTAGAAACATCCAAAGCAGTATCGGTTACAGTAGCAGACTGAGCACCAGAACGAATGGCAAACTCTTCTTCTCTACGTTTTTTATATACTTCGGCATTGTATATTTTCATAGCCGACTTTGCTTCCTTTTCTTCAATTTTCAAACGTTGTTTAAGCGTTTTTAATTGATCTTTAGAAAACTTCTCGTCTTCAATGTCTTTTTTTAGTTTCTTTTTATCAATAATTTTAATTCCAATATCATTGATTTTTACATAATCCACAATTTTTATATTTTCCTGACTATAACAGAAAGAAAAAGTAAAAAAGGTTAATATGAAAACTAATTTATTTCGCATCAATCATCGATTTACGGTTCAAAAACATATCGTTAAACAAATCGTGAACTCGGTCTAAAAATTCAGAAGAGAGTGCCTGTTCAACTTCTGAGGCGCTTGCATAAATTTCTTTTGAATATTTATAAGATTGAATCATAGGTCCAGCTTCTAATTGAACAATAAATTCCTTTTCAGTAGAAAATAAACTGATTTTAAACACAGCATGTGCAATATTTTGAACTAATCTCATTATTTTTTTTCACAAATATACTATGATAATTATTTATTAATGATCAGATTGATCTTTTATTAAGCCATTTTCACCTTTTTTATCAGGTAACGTCTTATGTATTTTAGGATTGAAATAATGGATAGCTTCATTCTTTTGGCAAACGAAATATACCCCATTTCACACATTTCTTTATAATTTCTAAGCTCTCCTTTTTCCATTCCCCATAAATTACCAGAAAGTCCAGAATAATTCACACCACCATCATTGTCATAAGAATATAGAACTTCATTTACTATTCCTGTTTCATATTTTACGGCAATACGGAGCCACAAATTATAATCTTCAGAATATTTCTGATCCTCTGGAAAATATCCAACGTCATCAAAAACCTCTTTTTTTATCATAACAATAGGGCGAATGAGATTTGTTTTTAATAATTTATCAAAGCTAATGGGTATCAATGCTCCTTTATTTATTGAAGTATCCAATTCGCCTTCACTCCAACCACCAACCATACAAAGATTAGGATTTTGCTCAAAAGCAGCTATTTGTTTTTCATTTTTTTGAGGCAACCATTCATCATCCGAATCTAAAAAGGTTACAAATTCAAATGACGCCCGCTTTATTCCATTATTACGAGCCACAGATGGACCTTGATTTTCTTGATAAACATACCTAATAACAAGATCTGGATGCTCTCTTTGGTATTTCAAAATTATTTCTTCTGACTGATCCTTTGAACCATCGTTAATCAAAATAATTTCAGAAACGGAATAAGTCTGATTCTTTACAGAATCCAAAGCTCTAACAATAGTTTTTTGAGCATTATACACAGGAATGATGACCGATATTTTTTTCATACAACTTAAAGTGTTCCCCATTTCAAATTAAAGAACATTTTTTTATAAATCATTATATGCGCAATATACTTTTATTCTAGCTATTTTTTAAACGAATCATATTTTCTTACGATCAGTGAGAGGATTCAATCGAATAAAACATGTTATTTTAACAAAGGAAAACAATTAGAAAAGAAGCTGATTCTAGAAAAAAAATTACTTTTGTATAAATCTAAAGACTTTCTTTGTGAATAAACTAAAGTTATTTCTGAATCGTTTACCGATACCTAATATTTTAAAAAACAAATATGTTTTAGTAAGCATTTTGTTTGTGATATGGATTGCTTTCATAGATCAAAATTCTATACTTACACATATCAAATTAAGTAACGACATCAAAGAAATAAAAAAAGATATTGAGTTTTACAATAAAGAAATTAAGATAGATAAAAAGATCTTAAACAATTTAGAATCTAAAAATACATACGAAAGAATTGCAAGAGAGCAATACTTGATGAAGCGTGAAAATGAAGATGTTTTTGTAATAAAAAAAGAAGAAGATTAAAAGATCATGCTATCAGTAATTCATGAGTTTGAATATTATTTAAAAGTAGAACGCGCCCTTTCTGAAAACAGTATAAAATCCTATATGTATGATCTTTCCAAGTTGCAAGATTTTATTGAAGAGAATAATGAAGGTAGTTCAATTTCAGAATTAAACACGGTCTTATTAAAAGATTTTATTTATCAATACGCTCAAGTTTTAAGTCCCAGATCATTGGCCAGACTCATTAGTTCCTTGAAAGCTTTCTACGACTATCTTGTATTTAATGACGACATAGAAACCAGTCCTATGGTATCTATAGACAGTCCTAAGTTTTTAAAGAAAATGCCTTCTTTCTTAGAATTGGAAGAAATTGACGCCATTGTAGATGCCGTTGAGCAGAATGACCCTCACTATTTTAGAAACAAGGCTATTTTAGAAACCTTATATTCCTGCGGACTCAGGGTTAGTGAACTATGCGATATACAATTGAACCGAGTGTTTTTCAATGAAGATTTTATTCAAATTTTAGGAAAAGGAAATAAAGAACGACTTGTTCCGCTAGGACACGATTTAAAAAACTACCTCCAGCTATATTTAAGTAACGAACGCAGTTATATTTCGAGTA
The DNA here is from genome assembly GCA_049607525.1 of Flavobacteriales bacterium. Taxonomy (GTDB): domain Bacteria; phylum Bacteroidota; class Bacteroidia; order Flavobacteriales; family CAJXXR01; genus JBMYYR01. The sequence goes on along the minus strand of JBMYWP010000016.1, from coordinate 57,587 downwards.
AAAAAGCATGCATGTCCAATTTATTTTTAAACAATAGAGGGAATCGCTTAAGCCGTGTAATGGTCTTTAATGTAGTTAAAAAACACGCAAAACTGGCAGGCTTATCCTCAGATATTAGTCCACACTCCTTCCGACACTCCTTTGCTAGTCACATGATAGAAAATGGAGCCGATTTAAGATTAGTACAAGATTTATTGGGTCATGAAAGTATTCTTACCACAGAAATGTATACCCACCTTAGTCAGTCTTTTATTAAGGAAGAAGTACTTTCTAAACACCCAAGAAATTTAAAGAAAAAATAATTTTTATCTGATTAACTTAACATATCCTTCTGCATTCACCTCTCCTTCAAGACTTGAAACAATTTCCAGTGTCCAGACGTATAAACCGGTTTGAACTTCTTTCCCATGTTTATTAAAACCAAACCATCCTGTATTTTTATCATGAGAAACAAATATCTTTTCTCCCCAACGGTTATATATTGAAAAGCGGAATCGTTTTGCATTATCTATTAATCTTCCAACAGGTTTAAATTCTTCATTTAGCCCATCTCCATTTGGAGTGAATGCATTGGGAATAACAAACCTTTCATTATTTAACACATAAAATGGTTTTGTAACTTTATGTAAACATCCGTTTTCAAAAATGTATAACGTCACTTCTATTTCTTCAAAATTATTTTGCGGATTAATTTCAATTGAAATACTTTCTTCATTAATAATATGTTCACCTTTCACTTCCCACACAATTGAATCATAAGAAGAAAGTATTGAATTTGCATTTAACAAATGTTCCTCTGGAAAAAACAAAGTATCCTTTTCAAAGGCAAAATCACCATCAACTTCATTTATTTGAATATAATTTGGTTTATCTACAGTGTATTCACAATCTCCAATTTTTACAATAAGTTCAATATCATATTGACCTTGGTTTTGATATATATGAATTGGATTTTCATCATTTGAACTATTTCCATCGCCAAAATCCCAAAAATACTCAATATCAGAACTCATAAATTCGGATGGTATTTGAAGCTGAATATCAAATATCACCTCCTCTCCTACACACGCAAAATTTAAGGAAGAAAAGTCAACTTCTACATCTAAAACATTTACATAAAGTGGCTTTACCGTTTTATATGAACACAATGCAGTAATTAATTCTAAGCCAACATTGTAAACACCAGAAGTATCATAACTATGAGAAACACTAGAACCAGCGCCTATATTTCCGTCTCCAAAAGTCCAATTATATTCTAGAATTGAGGATGAAAGAACACCAGAAGGCAATGTGGTGTTATTATTAAATATTCCAGCTTGATTTACGCAAAGAATCGTATCACCATTAAAATCTGGAATAACGTCAAATACGTTGATTAGAAGAGAATCTTTCTCATTGTTACCACATGAATTTTCATCGGTTTTGGCAACAACATTATACGTACCATGTGTATTAAGAAAAACTGAACAAAACATTCCAGTATCGACCAAACTTCCATTTACAAACCATTCTATATCTTCAATTGGTCCACTATCTGAAGTTAAGGATAATTGGATGGAGTCGTTTATACAACCCAAAATATTATTCCCTATTCCCAAAGTGTCTATCTTTACAAGGGCACTTTCAAATTCCAAATCATATTTTATCAATTTTAAATCAAAACTTCCCAATGCCGAATTATCAAACGCAGCATTTGCTGTTGTTACAAAGTGCCCTTTAGCACAAATGGCTTGATGAACAATACCATTATCATCAAACCTAGAAGTTCCTCCATCTACATGATCTCCATAATAATAGGTACCAAAATATAACGAATCATTAGAAATTGCCCCTAAATAATAATTGTTATCTTCTGAATTAGTCACTAAAGGAATCAAGAGAGAATCTGAAGTTGTAGGCATTGTTCTGTTATAAAATGATGAAAAATACATATTATCACAATCATCGACCTTAAATCCACTTAATGAAATAATATGATCAGTTGAATTTAGACCGCCTCCCACGCTTCCTCTTTTCAAAACTGAATTTAAATCTTTTGTATAAGTAGAGAAATAAACAAGTCCTAAACCTTCTTCTATTCCACCGCCAATTGATGAAAAACTACAATTTCTATCTACCCCACATATTACAGGATTATTATCTGTGTTTAAGTCTATAAAGTAAGTCCCTACGTTTTCCTTTGAGGTTATGACTCCGTTTTCACTTTCAACGTATGTTGAATTAATGATTTCAAAACTATCGTTCAATTGAACAAGAAAACCATTACAACTATTAGAAAAAGCAAGGCTTGAAGTATGAGCGTTTAAAGTTGTTGGAAAATCACTACTGGCTGTATTTCCGACCACATAAATATTTGTATCTGCATCAGAAATAATACCAAATCCCAGGTCATTTGCAGAACCTCCTAATAACCTACTCTGCAATAAAGTTGATAAATCACTAGAGAATTTAAGGATTAAGGCATCAGAATTGACAACTGAAAGACTGGCCATATTTGGATCAACAATTGGTAAATCAGTAGATTTTGTTGATGAAATAACCAAAACATTTTCCTCGTCATCCATGACAATTTCACCTTTGGTTTCATCTGATGCATATAAAGTAGCAGGATAAGCACTTACATAACCTTCAACATTCGATCCTCCAAAAAAAGTTGACCCCAATAAATTCATTCCATTTGCTGAAATCTTACCAATTACAATATCCCAATTACCGCCCCAAGAGGATTGAAAACTATTTCCTAACATAGGAAAAGTACTACCTTTTGTTCTACCAAAAATATAGAGATCATTACCTGAGTTACAAACCAAACTCAACGGGATATCTACTCCATTTGTTGACCCTAGATACGTACACCATATTAAGGTTGTACCATCGGATGATATTTTATTAATACCCATGGCTGTTATTCCTGGGTATGACTGTGTATATGCTCCTAAAGTGGTTGGAAAACCAACTTCAGAAACAGAAGCTCCACCCAAAGTATTCCCATTATTGTCATAGGTAGCACAATACCCCCAATTGTGTCCAGAAGAACCAGAGGCACTTGCGAATATTAAAATAGGATCAATAACTAATGTCTTGGTATTATCGTAGTCCGAAACATTTAGTAGAACCTCATCGTTTTCTATCTTAAAAGATCCGAAAATTTCATCTTCTAAAATTTGGTTAGAATGGTAGTTATTCTTTAAATAAACTAAAGGAATATCTTCAATGATCTCATGTAGAGCTAAACCTAATTTTAATTTCCCCTGTTCCACGTTTGTACACTCAGCTCCATTATATTTTATTCGTATAGAACGGACATCTCCCCCTGGATGAACAATAAAGTCATATTTTATTTGGCCAGATTCCGTTTGAAATAAATAAATATCTATTTTCTCCCAAACCTCTTTGTAATAAATTCCTTTATATGAACGAATATTTGACTTCCAGTATTTCTCTTCATTACCTACAAAATAATTGGAATAGTATGATGACGAGTCTCTAAAAGAATAATTTGATAAATCACCATTGATAAATGTAACATCATAAGCAAAATGCTCAATATTATTCATATTGGAATCAAAACGCATAGAAGGATTATCATGGAGTTGATTAAGTTTTTCTTGATCTTGAAATACATAAGTCCATGTATCCTTATTGTCAAGAAACATTGTAAAATCTTGATGTTTCAATTTGACATTAAAATCACCCTTCCACTGACCTTTATTGGGTGTAATTGGATAATTAATATTGGTAGAAAAGGCTGCTAAACAAAACAAGAATAAAATAGAAAAAATAGAAAACCTCATTTGATTGGATTTAAAAACGTAATTAAATATAGAAAATTAATCTACAAAATCCAAAATAAAACAACCTCAAACATTTAAAAACAAGCGTTTTACATAAATTAGTTGATATAACAAAACCTTTATCATTAAACCAATGAAACGATTAATAAATTCATTTGAATCCATTAACCGTTTCATAAATATATTCTTATACAAAAAAGACTGTCCATTATTTCTAATTGGACAGTCTCTTATAAAACTTAGTATGTGCGATACATAATTATTTTACTCCGTGCATTAATTTTTTAATGAGAGGATTTAATCCCATAATTAATAAACCTGCTGCGACAGGCACTATTGTAAATATTAGGAAGAATACAGATAGCGAATATTGTTGAGTAATATGTTCTATTTGACCACCAACAACTGCAGCTAATTTGTTTCCAATAGCAATTGCTAAATACCACATACCAAACATAAATGCAATCATACGTGGTGGTACTAATTTAGATACATAAGATAAACCTACAGGAGATAAACATAGTTCTCCTAAAGTATGGAATAAATAAGCTAAAATTAACCACACCATAGAAACTTTCATTCCTTCTTTAAGTCCATAAGCACCTAGAGCTAATAAACCAAAACCAATAGCCATGATAATTAAACCAAAACCATATTTCATAGCTGCCGATGGGTTATATTTTGATTCCCACCATTTAGAAATTAGGTTTGCAAAAGCAATAATAAAAAATGAATTTAATATTGAGAACCATGAAACAGTAACTTCTACTTCACCTTCTTTCAACTTTGTTACTTGTGCAGAAATAATTCCATTATCACGATTTAACTTTTCTCCATTTTGAAGAGCAAATGCCAGCCTTTCTTCAGTTAAGTATCCAAACTCATCACCTTTGTTATTTTTTACAATGATTTTTATTTTATCATTCAAATTCAACTCAACAGGTTCTGCAATAGATACTTTTCTTGTTACAACATTATCTGAAGATTTAACCGTCATCATTTCCGTTACCGGCTTATAATCAAACACTAATTCTCCGTCGTCATTTTTCTTCTGTTTCTTTGTTTCTTTGTCAATATGAGCTGTTTTAATCGCTGAATATTGAACCTCATAAGCTCTTGTATTCATATCACGATTTAACATCCATCCAACCATTGCCCATACTCCTAAGAAACAAACAATAAGAACAATATTAGATCCACGCGTTTTATTCCATGTTTGTTTCCCAAGTAAAAACAAAACCCATGAAACTAGAGCTAATGGTACTACTGTTAGAAGAGTATTTACAATATTAAATGCTGTTGCAGAACTTCCACTCAGCACACGGTTTACATTATCACGTGCAAAAATAACTAACGATGAGGCACCTTGTTCAAAAGACAACCAGAAGAATACAGTAAAGAATGCAAATATAATTACGGCAATCATTCGGTCTCTTACCACCCTTTCATAGCGTAAAATTCTTCCAATAACAAGAATCAAAAATAAGATCAATCCTACAATCGACATGACTACTTGTCCAGAAATCAGGTCATCACCACTACCAATTTCAGCAAACTTGAATAAATCCAATCCTCCAATTTTTGAAATTGGATCATTAATAGCATAACCTAAACCAATAATTGAAGCTAAAACAATAAGAACCATATCAAATTTAGTAAATGGATTTCTCTTATCAGAATCTTCAGGTTTCTTGTCAAACTCACTCGATTTTTCGTTAATTGCTTGTTCTGGTTCAACCTCAACTACTTTTGAAGGCTTATCTCCTATTCCTCCAAAAAGAGGTTTCGCTAACCAGAATTGGAACGTACCAAGTAGCATAAAAATTCCAGCTAAACCGAAACCATATGCCCAACCAATCTTTTCAGCCAAATATCCACAAAGCATCATTCCAAAGAAGGCACCTGCGTTTACTCCCATGTAGAAAATTGTATATGCACCATCTTTCTTTTCGGGTACATCTTTATACATTTCTGAAAGAATAGATGTCATATTCGGTTTAAAGAATCCTGTTCCTAAAACCAAAAGACCTAAACCTACATATAGCCAAAACTCGGTTTCAATAGCCATAGCTGCATGTCCAAGCGTCATAATGATTGCTCCTATAACAACGGCGACTCGATACCCTGTAAATTTATCGGCAATAATACCTCCAACAATAGGTGTTAAATAAAGTAGCATGGCATATGTACCGAATAGAGCAGTTGCATTTTCAGTTGTCCATTCCCAACCTGGATTATAGCCTACTAAAGCCATGGTTAAAAATTGGACCAATAGTACTCTCATTCCGTAGAACGAGAAACGCTCCCACATTTCTGTAAAGAATAGAACAAACAATCCAGAAGGATGTCCGAGTACATTCGACTTAAAAAAGTCGTTATTCGTTGTTGTTGAACTCATAGTTAAAATTTATAAAAAACAGATGCAAGATAAGAATTTACATGGGATTATGAATTTTTAACTATAAAAAAACACATGAGGTTACATATTTTAAATGATAACCCCATGTGTTACAAAAAATTAATTTTTAAGAAACAAAATAAACTTGGATGAAATTCTATTAAATTTCAACCTCATTTACTAATTCTTTTAGTGTTAAAGCTTGTTTTTCATCGAAGTTTTTTTGATAAATAACCTCAACTCGTAGTGCTTTTAACCCAGAAACACCTTGTAGATCTTCAATATCTAAATCTTCTACTTTTCCTAAACGGTTTTTTGATTGCAGGTAAGAAATATACTTCTTGTATTCTTTTGCATCTTTATCTTGAGAATAAACAATGGCTATTTTACCTGGAATGGTCAATCGATCTTGGGTGCCTTTAATATGTGCCTTATCTATACGCTTCTTTATTATTTCGTATCTAATATTATAAGCTCCATCCACATCAAATTTCTTTTCATCCATTCTGAACTTAATGGCCAACGGATTGCTATGCACCAAAATTAATGAAGCCACTTGCAAATCGGCATCCATTTCTTTTCTTGCCACATTTGCCACATTTTCCATATCGCACATCAATTGCAATTGCCACAATCTTAAATTATACAGATAAACATCATCAAATTTCTTGTTTTTAACCAAAGACTGACCAATATACATGTTATATTCTACCCCATCCGTTTTATAACGTTCAAAATAATGAGGAAACATGTTTTGAGCATCTTCTTGTTGCTCATCTATAAAATTGGCCAATTTTTCGTTTAATAAAGAAACACTATGTTCATAATCGCGTCGTTTTTCGTAAACCACATGTAATTCTGGATCTATTTGAGACATATAAACCCCGACCAAATCTGCTAGTTTTGAATTAATATTCTTTAGGTGACTAAAAACTGGATAAATGTCTTTTTTCAAGAAATCCAAAATACCTATTTCGTCTCCAGCATTTAGCCCAACCAATACTTTTCCTAAATATTGTTCAACTCTATACTGATGTTCTTTATAGATTGGCAATTTCAAATCTAGACTTGCACTTTGCAGAACGTCAATAGCCAAATTCAATTGTTTAGATAAATCGTCTCGAATAGCATTGTTTCTAGCAATAGATGAACCTTTAATGTCTGACTGACCAAAGAGTGGATAAACATCTTTGAAAACAATTTCGTTTAGTTTTTGAGTGTTTTCTATTTCGTAAGTAGCATCTTTAGACCTTAGATTATTTTTAACAGCATCGTAAAATTTCCATTTTACTGTAGGATGAATGGCTGTATAATGCTCTTGAATTGTAGCTTCAACAATATTTTTGAATTCATTTGAAAATCGGTCTATTGCCAATTCAAAAATCTCCAAAATATCAATCATTTTACTCTGATTGATTGAGTTAAGTTCATATTTCTTTGGAGAAGCTATTTCAAGTATAGCTAAGTCGTTATGATTTTTTGGTTTAATTGGTATTAATATGATGCTTTCAATGCCATTGGATTTTATCTTTTTGTATAACTCATTAAAGTCATTTCGTTTACCATAAGCCTCAACGTCAGAAATGGCATAAGCTTGTTGTTTGATAAAAATATTATTTACAATATCATCGCAAAGTAAATTTTCACATGTATTGTTACACTCGTCAATTTCTTCTAAATCGAAAATTAAACTGTCCGCTTTAAGTAATTCAAAATCCTCGTCGGCATTTTTGTCGGGCAAATTAAATAACGAAAAACCAATTTGTATATCTTTTATACCATAAAAATTAGCCAACTCTTCTTGAAGTTCTGTAAAACCATTACGTTTACCGCTTAAAAGGTTTTTTTGAATAGATGAAATTGTTTCATCGGCAGTAACATCAAATAAATTGAGCAAGCCAAACCCTTTGAAAATATAGCTGTTTGGTGGAAATTTCTCCTTCCAAACTTCAATATCATCAAAGCTATCCAATAGTAAATGATAATCTTCTTCCGTAATTTCTGGTGCCAAATCTGTTGGTTCTACTTCTCCAAAATCTGCATTGAAAGCAACTCTATAGTGTTTTAATACTCCATTTTTTTTATCTGGAATATCAAAATAAAAAGGTCTTTGTAAATCAATTGGATAACCGTATAACTTACCTAAAATAAAAGCGCAAGATTGGATATATATATAATTTGTGTTGAACCCACGAGTTAAAAACTCATAGTCCTCACCAGCATTGTCGATAATTCCTTTTAAGCGATCTGTAAATTTAAAAGCGTGAAATGAAAATGGAATACAAGCGGCCTTTATTTCATTACTCATTAAAGGTTCAGGGAAAATAGGTTCCAAAATGATATCAATAAGATGTTTATATTGCTCCAACTTACTGATATCGTTAAACCCTTCTTCCAATTCTGGATAATCCTTTATTTCTTCAATAAAATTTATTGAAGCTAAGTGAAAAGGGTGATCTTTGTAAACTTCAGAAGTGTATTTTCTGAATCCATCAATCAAACCTTTAAAACTCAATTGTAATTGCAATGGTAATTCATCCGAAAAATGTTCGGCTTTTAGCGTATTTCCCATAACTTTATCCTTTTTCATATTGCAAAAATACGAATAAATTTTATTGCCAAGTCATTATTTAGTACAATTGCACTAAATTAGTTTTAATTATCATATTTAAATCAAATATTTTCGTCATTTAGCCTATCAATGTGTAATTTTGTATTTCAATAAAAATCATATGGAATTCAAATTAACATCAGACTTTAAACCTTCTGGAGATCAACCACAAGCCATAAAAAAACTTGTAGATGGAATTACTGAAGGTATTGAGGCGCAGACTTTATTGGGAATTACAGGTTCTGGAAAAACATTTACCGCGGCAAATGTTATTCAGCAAGTAAATAAACCAACATTAATTTTAAGTCACAACAAGACCCTAGCGGCTCAATTGTTTGGAGAATTTAAGGAGTTTTTCCCCGACAACGCGGTAGAATATTTTGTTTCATACTATGATTATTACCAACCAGAAGCGTTTTTACCTACAACCGGAACCTATATTGAGAAAGATTTATCTATAAACGATGAAATTGAAAAGCTCAGGCTTTCGGCCTCGTCTGCATTACTTTCAGGTCGTAGAGATGTTATTGTTGTTTCCTCTGTTTCTTGTATTTATGGTATCGGAAATCCTGAAGAATTTCACAAGAATACCATTTCAATAGAAAAAGGCATGAGTGTAAGTAGAAAAGCATTACTTCATACTTTAAACTCAGCTTTATATTCACGAACAGAAATGGATTTTCAGCGTGGAAATTTTAGAGTTAAAGGAGATACTGTTGATATTTTCCCCGCTTATGCAGATGTGTATTACCGCCTTCATTTTTGGGATGATGAAATAGAAAAAATTGAGAGTCGAAATCCAGAAAACAACAATAAAATAGAAACGTTTGAGCATTTACTTGTTTATCCGGCTAATTTATTTGTGACCTCTCAGGATTTATTGCAAAACGCTATGAATTTAATACGTTATGACTTAGGAAAACGTGTCGATTTTTTTAGAGAAGTTGGTCGAGGACTTGAAGCTAAACGATTGGAAGAACGTGTAAATTATGATTTAGAAATGATTCAGGAACTTGGTTATTGTTCTGGAATTGAAAACTATTCGCGTTATTTGGATGGTAGAGAACCTGGATCGAGACCCTTTTGTTTAATTGATTATTTCCCTGATGATTTTTTAATGTTGATTGACGAAAGCCATGTAACCATTCCTCAAATTAAAGCGATGTATGGTGGAGACAGATCAAGAAAAGAAAACCTTGTTGAATATGGCTTCAGATTGCCATCGGCCATGGATAATAGGCCTTTAAAATTTGAAGAATTCGAAAATATTCAAAATCAAACCATATATATATCTGCCACGCCAGCTGATTATGAATTAGAAAAATCTGAAGGTGTATTTATTGAGCAAATCATTCGTCCTACTGGTCTGTTAGACCCTATTATTGAAGTGAGACCGAGCGAAAATCAGGTAGATGATTTGATGGCCGAAATAAAAACACGTGCAGAAAAAGAAGAAAGAGTGTTGGTAACTACACTAACCAAACGAATGGCCGAGGAACTCACAAAATACCTCTCAAAATACCAGGTACGTTGTACATATATACATTCTGATGTTGAAACTATGGAACGTATAGAAATTATGCAAAACCTTAGAAAAGGAGTAATAGATGTGCTTATTGGTGTCAATTTATTGCGAGAAGGACTCGATTTACCCGAAGTATCTTTAGTTGCGATTTTAGATGCCGACAAAGAAGGATTTTTAAGATCTGAACGTGCTTTAGTCCAAACTGTAGGTCGTGCAGCCCGTAACCCGAAAGGAAAAGCCATTTTATATGCCGATAAAATGACGGATTCTATGAATAAAACCATCACGGCAACTAACAGAAGAAGAAGTATTCAACAAGAATATAACAAAAAACATGGTTTAGAACCCCAAGCTATCATTAAATCAATCCGTTCAGTGTTTGATGACACGCCAGAATCGGGAAAACAATATTCGACTGCATTTAAAAATGCGGAAACTGTAGCCGAAGAGGATTTAATTTACATGACAAAGGATCAAATTCACGAAAAAGTAAAGTACTTTCGCAAAGAAATGGAAAAAGCTTCCAACGAACTGGACTTTCCAAGAGCAGCATTTTATAGAGACGAAATCAAAAAACTGAAAGACAAAACAAATGGCTAATAACGAAAATAAAGGTGGAATTATGAAAATATTAATGTTTGTCGGGATTCTTCTCGTTGCATCGTTAATATTAATGCCCATGTTTGAAAGAGAAACAACCTTAAAAATTTACTCTCCAGCAGACATCAACAAAGAACTTGTAGATGAAAGCATGCAAAATCAAAAAGGATCTCATACGGTAAGAGAATTTTCATTAACTAACCAAGCGAATAATATTGTTAACAAGTCAACCTTTGATGGTAAAATAAAAATTGTAGATTTTTTCTTTACCACTTGTGGAAACATTTGTCCAAAGATGACTTTTCAGATGGAACGAATAAATGAAAAATTGAAAGCGGATTCAAATTTCGTTATCATATCTCATTCTGTGACTCCAGATATTGATACACCAGAGATTTTAGCAAAATATGCCATTGAGCATAATGCCTCTTTACCGAAATGGCATTTTTTAACTGGAGAAAAATCTAAGATAAACGACCTTGCTCGTAAATCCTATTTTGCAGCAAAAAAAGATTGGGATGGTGATTTAGGAGATTTTATTCACACAGAAAATTTTGTATTGGTTGATAAAGATTGGCAAATTAGAGGATATTACGACGGTACAAGTACGGAGGATGTAAATCGTTTATTGAAAGAGTATGATATATTACTTAAGGAACATTTAAAAAAGTAATATTTTCTTAAATGAAACAAAGAGTAAACATAAAATTACTTGAAAAGGATTTTAGAGATCAAGCCCTTTTAGAACTAGAGAATTTATTGACCGATAAAAGAAAATTGCGTTTCGATAAGGTATTAAATTCTAGAACCGATTATATGGCCATTGTTTTGGAAGATATTTACAATCCACAAAATGCCAATGCAGTTATTCGATCTTGCGACTGTTTCGGAATACAAAATGTTCATATTATTGAAGACCGAAATTTTCATGAAGAACGCAATGAAACTTCAAAGGGGGCAGAAAAATGGCTGAATGTTCATCATTACAATAATCCAGATCAAAACAAAAGACTGGAATGTGTAAAAACATTAAAAAAAGATGGATACCGTATTGTGTCTGCCATGCCACATAAACAAGGGGTCACTTTAGATGAGTTTGATGTAACCAAAGGGAAATTTGCAATTGTTTTAGGCAATGAATTACATGGTGTTTCTAAAGAAATAGAAAAACTTTCAGATGAATATATCAACATTCCAATGCATGGGTTTACAGAAAGTCTAAATTTATCTGTTGCTGGAGCATTATGCATGAATCACCTCCGATTAAAAATGGAAAAACAACTTGATAATTGGCTCATTGAAGGTGATGATTCACAAAATTTACGCTTACTTTGGGTAAGCAATTCTGTAGGAAATGGAGACTATATGTTAAAACGCATGTATGACGATTACCTAAACCAAAAAGAAAATAACAATACCATACGCACAAAATAACCATGAAAGAATCTTACAAACCAGAATTACTCAAATTACTACCACCATTTATTGCAATGGTTTTATTTTCAATAAAGGGTTGTTTTAATAGATACCTAGATGTTACTAGCGTATTGTTACTTGCATTTACAATGCTCTATCTTATTATTATGGCAGCAAGATATTTAGGAAGTGATGACTAATATTCTTTTAAAAACAAATGCAACAAAAAAAGGCTATTCGTGTTATTGAATAGCCTTTTTTTTATGTTTACATTAATCTGATTCCTAAACCGAGTTTCCCAATCGGTCCACCACCAGTAAATTCTTTGTACATATCCGAAACATCCAATTTATAATAACCCAATCCCATTCCTAGATCATAAAAGAACCTTGTAGAATTTCCAAACATAGCTTGTATACCATAAATGGCTCCAAAACTATACCCTTTATCTAAATAAGTAGCCATTGGAAGTCCAAGATATCCTCCTGAAAAATAATCTACGGATTTTCCTAAATCTAATCTTCTGTTTCTAGATACGTAAAACCGTGGTTCTAATTTTATTTCGGGAAAAAACTCTAAAGTATTTTTGGTGGTTTCACCATTTACAGACTCAAAATCTCCCGCACCATTAAGTGCAACCCCAAATCTCAAAGAACTAATCTCCCCTATTTGTAATTCTACATCAACAGAAGGAACAAAAAAGCTTAACCAAATTCTGGTATCTTGTTTTACTGAATAATTTTTCTGAGCGAAAGTTGTGAGTGTAGTGGATAGGAATAAACCCAGTGTAAGCATTTTTATTTTTTTCATCATCTTAAATTTAATTTTAGTAAAAATAACATTTTTTATAAATTTTGCAACAAATAAATTCCGACCTCCTTTCATTCTCATAAGATAAGTTTTCAACAAGGAATATATTTCACCAAATTTTGCAAAAAACAACAGCCTTTTTGATCTCTCAAAAAGGCTGTTTTAATGTATTAAAACATTACACATTAATTATAAAGTGCAGCTCTTTGCTCTTTCACCTTTTCATCGGCAATATATTCGTCAAAGCTCATCATTTTATCTAGCATTCCATTTGGTCCAATTTCCACAATTCGGTTTGCAATTGTATTAATAAATTCATGATCATGAGAATTAAACAATACAGAACCTTTAAAATCTTTTATTCCGTTGTTTAATGCCTGAATAGATTCTAAATCTAAGTGGTTTGTAGGATCGTTAAATAATAAAACATTAGATTGCTCCAACATCATTTTAGACAACATACATCTTACCTTTTCACCCCCAGAAAGTACATTACATTCTTTAAGAACTTCTTCTCCTGTAAAAATCATTCGTCCTAAGAATCCACGGATAAATACATCATCCTTTTCACCTTCTTTAGAGTATTGACGTAACCAATCTACAAGGTTATCATTGCTTTCAAAGAAATGTCCGTGATCTACAGGTAAATAAGATTGTTTTGTTGTAACACCCCATTTTACTTCAGCATTTCCTTCTTTTTCTCCAGCAAGAATTTCAAACAGTTCGGTAACGGCCATAGCATTTCTAGATAAGATAGCCACTTTATCTCCACGATTTAAGTTTATTCTGAAATCGGTGAATAAAGGTTTCTTTTCAAACTCTGCAGACAAACCGTCAATATTCAAAATTTGATCTCCTGCCTCTCTTTCTTGATCAAAAATAATGGCAGGGTATTTTCTTGAAGAAGGTTGAATTTCTTCAATATTTAATTTCTCTAAAACCTTTTTACGAGAAGTGGCTTGTTTAGATTTAGAAGCATTTGCAGAGAAACGCGCAATAAATTCTTGAAGCTCTTTCTTCTTATCTTCGGCCTTTTTATTTTGTTGTTGCTTTTGTTGTAATGCCAACTGACTCGATTGATACCAGAATGAGTAGTTTCCTGTATAGAAATTTACTTTCTTAAAATCGATATCAACAATATGAGTACAAACGTTATCCAAAAAGTGTCTATCGTGAGAAATTACAATCACTGTATTTTGGAAATCTGCCAAGAAATTTTCTAACCAACCAATTGTTTCTACATCAAGGTCGTTGGTAGGTTCATCCATTAACAATAAATCTGGACTTCCAAATAAAGCTTGTGCCAATAATACACGTACTTTTACACTACCCGAAATATCTTTCATTAACTGATAGTGGTATTCTTCAGGTACACCTACATTTGATAATAATGTAGCGGCATCACTTTCACAGTTCCAACCATCCATTTCGGCAAATTCAGATTCCAATTCTGCCGTTTTCATACCATCTTCTTCACTAAAATCAGGTTTTGCGTATAATGCATCCTTTTCTTTCATGATATCATAAAGACGGCGGTGTCCCATGATAACAGAATCTAAAACGGTAAACTCATCAAATTCGTAATGGTCTTGTTTTAACACGGCCATACGCATTCCTGGTTCTAAATTGATATGTCCCATTGTAGGATCTATATCTCCAGAAAGAATTTTTAAAAATGTCGACTTCCCTGCTCCATTCGCACCAATTATACCATAAGTATTTCCTTTGGTGAATTTCACATTTACTTCATCAAAAAGTACACGTTTTCCGAACTGTAGAGATAAGTTATTTACTGCTATCATTGTATTTGCAATCTAATTTTGTGCAAAAGTAAAACTTTTAGATGAGCAAAGGCAAATTAAGTTTAGGATTTTTACCTTAAAACAGAACTTTCTCCACCGTTTATTCATCAATTAAAGAATATGTTTTAGCTTTATACCCTAAAATTTAATCATGTCTAAACATTTGCATTTACTTGCACTCCTTATATTAATTCTCCCAGTTTCTTATGTTGTGTTGTGGACTACAGCATACCAAGAACTAGATATTGATGATCATGAATTTGCTATTGAAGGTTTTATGGGCGAAGAATTTGAATTTTCTGAAATAGATACCATTCTACTCGTAAATGAATTACCTAAAATATACAGTTCGGCAGGAATTAGTTTAAAAGGCTATGAAAAAGGCTTCTTTACAAGATTTTCGGATCAAAGAAAAGTTAAGATTATTGCACATCACAAAGAATTGTATCTAAAAATCGTATGCAAAAATGGAGAAGTGGTTTATTACAATGCAGATACCAAACAACATACTAAAGAAACATTTCAAAAATTAACACAACTCATTTTCAAATCATAAAACATGCTTAAAATACTCAAACTTGTTGGACTTATAGAAGGTATTTCTTTTTTGGTCATATTATTTGTAACCATGCCAATGAAATACATATTTTCTATGCCAGAACTGAATAAACCTGTAGGAATGGCACATGGTGTATTATTTATTGCCTACGTCATTTTGGTTATTATGGTTGGAATAGAACGTAAATGGAAAACCTCAGCCATTTTCTGGTCACTCTTAGCCTCAATTATTCCTTTAGGAACATTTTACGCTGATAAGAAGTTCTTTAAATAGACGTTATATTGATAAGATAATCCCAGTGATTTAGCCATTTCTATAAAAGAAATGGCTTTTTTCATTTATAATCCTATGACACTCTATTTCCTAATTCTACCCACCTGACACAAGTTATTTATATTATAAACAACATAAATAAAAGATCGTAAAAAACACAAAAAGTAATTACAAGATTGGATTGAATTTAACAAAAATGTATAAACAACTTTAAATGATTTCTCCTCATATATTAGGATATAGATAATCTCTTTGTTTCATACTTTTGAATTAATAGATTTCTACCTGACTAAACGACTAACTATTTACAATTATAAATTATCATATTATTATTGTCAAATCTTTGCTTATTTTGAATTCTTGGAACTGAGAACAAACAATAAACGACTAATCTATATAAAAAGGATAAGTTATTTTTCTTTGAAAGAATAGCAGGACTGCTTTAATGAAACTGAATTTTTAGAATTACTAATTTATCCTTTTTATTCAAATCCCAAAAAAGTATACAAGCTCCAAGAATTTGTATAACACTCTACCGATCAACTGCAATTACATTTGTAATATAAAATAAAACAGTTCGTTATGAGTGCAAATTGGAGTACAAACAAAATCCCTTCTCAAAAAGGAAAAATTATATTAATAACCGGTGCTAATAGCGGTTTAGGTCTTGGCACAGCAAAAGAATTAGCAAAAAAAGATGCCCATGTCATATTAGCCGTTCGTAATATGAGCAAAGGTAAAACAGCTATTAATGAAATTGTAACGGAGTACGCTAAAGCTCAGGTGGAATTAATGCAAGTCGATTTATCGGATTTAAATTCTGTAAAACACTTTGCTGAGGCTTTTAAAAATAAATACAAAAAATTAGATGTTTTAATTAACAATGCTGGAGTAATGATGCCCGTAAAACGTTTTGAAACCACACAAGGTTTTGAAGGACAGTTTGGAACCAACCATTTAGGGCATTTTGTGTTAACTCAAGCCTTGTTTCCTATTCTACAAAACACACCCAAATCCAGAATTGTGACTTTAAGTAGTTTGGTTGCTAAAATGAAAGATGCAGATATGTATTGGGAGGATTTACAGTTTGAAAAGAAATACGACAAAATGAAATCCTACTCACAGTCTAAATTGGCCAATATGATGTTTGGTTTAGAATTGAGTAATAAATTGAAAGCTGTTGAAAGTAGTACAAAATCAGTTATGGCTCATCCAGGATTTACGGCAACAAATCTTCAGCAACATATGGGCTTACAAGGTAGAATTATGAATTTTTTTATAGCGCAAAAAATTGAAATGGGTATCTTACCAACGCTAAGAGCAGCCACAGATTTAAATGTAAATTGTGGCGAATATTACGGTCCAGAAAAAATGAGCAATTGGAGAGGTTATCCCGTTATTAACACAGTAGCCGAAAAAGTTTTAAATTTGAAAGAAAGACAACGTTTGTGGGAAATATCGGAAGATTTAACCCAAACCAAATTCCATATTAACCGTTAAATGAGTGATTTCTTACATATAAAAACCATATCCGAGCTTCATAAAGCTTTTGGTTATCAAAAACCAAATCACCCATTAATAACGGTGATTGATTTATCGGATGTTGAAATTTCGGATGCCTTTCTCCATCAGAAAATAGGAACCCCTTTTTATAATATTACTCTAAAAACCAAAACGGCTTTACTTTTTAAATACGGTAGAGAGTATTTCGATTTTGATGAAGGTTTTTTATTTGGATTATCGCCAAATCAGATCATTGAAATTGATGAAACGGCAAAAAAAGGCGATATGGAAGGTTGGTCCATCTATTTTCACCCCGATTTAATTCGGCCTTATGCTTTGGCTGAAAAAATAACGGATTACGGATTTTTCTCTTACGAAACCAATGAAGCCTTGCATATTTCGGACAAAGAAAAGGAAATTCTGAATTCCATTGTTTCTAAAATTAAAGAAGAAAACAACGGACATATTGATGAATTTAGTCAAGATGTTTTTGTGTCGAATATTGAATTGTTGCTCAACTATATAAAACGTTTTTATAGTAGACAGTTTATTACACGAAAATCACAAAACACTACAGTTTTAAGTCAGTTTAAAAAACATATAAAGCATTATTTTGAGACTGAAAGTCTTATCTCAAAAGGTTTACCTACGGTGCATTATTTTGCTCAAAAACTGAATGTTTCGGATAGTTATTTAAGTGATTTACTCAAAAAAGAAACAGGGAAAAACACCCAAGATCATATTCATTCTTTTGTGATAGAAAAGGCAAAAAATCGCTTGATAAATACAGATGTTACCATTTCGGAAATTGCCTTTGAATTAGGCTTTGAATATCCTCAATATTTTAGCCGATTATTTAAAAACAAAACCGGTGTTAGTCCTAAAATGTTTAGAAATCGAATGAATTAATTCTTCATTATAAAACACTTATTTCAAATCTACCTTACCAAAAACCTAAAAGGAAAGCCTATTTCTTAGCTTTCTTATGTCTAATAATTCTCAAACAAAAATCAAATGAAAACCATTTTTTCAAGTCTTTCTTTTTTCTTATTCTGTTTTGTGATAAATGCCCAAGATTGGACAGCAATTACAAGCGGAACCACTCAAAATTTAAATAAAATTCACTTTGTAAACGACTTCGTCGGATTTGTTCTTGGAGACAATGGAACTCTACTTAAATCTGTAAATAACGGTTTAGATTGGGAAACCATCACAACTAATATTTCAGAAAACTTAACAACCATAACATTTGCAAATGATCAAATTGGATTTATAAACGGACTAAAAACCATCGATGGAGGAAATTCCTGGCAATCCCAAAATTCAACCGAACTTTATAGTGTTTTATATGCTTTAGATACCAATACTTTAATTGGAGGATCGGCCCTTTCTTTTGATGGTCAAGTGTGGAAATCTAGCGATGGAGCGGACACTTGGAATTCTGTTGCCTCACCTATAGCAACAGGATTTTATACGGGTATAGAATTTACTTCATTAAACGTGGGATATATGACGTCTTGGTATAGTGGTCACCTAATCAAAACAACCGATGGGGGTTCTAATTGGTCTGTTTTGTTAGATTATAATAGTAATCCATCTATAGACGATTCCTATTCCGTGCGATTTCCAAATCCAAATATTGGAATATTTACAAGTTCACACAATATGTATAAAACGACAGATGCGGGAGCAAATTGGACATCTATATTTCCAACATATGGGAATTCAACTTTTTGGCCAAATTGAACGTTTTGCATAGATCAAAATCATTATATTGTAGTTGGTATGGACGAAGGAACAAGCTCTAGTAAAGAGAAAATTTATCAAACAACAGATGGCGGAAATAATTGGACTTTATACAATAGTAATTCGCCCAATTTAAACGATGTTTACTGTACTTCAACCACCTGTTTTGCCGTTGGAGAAAATGGAATCATTTTATCTTCCGACAATACACTAAGTATTACGGACTTTAACCAAGGAAAAGAAAGTATAAGTCTGTATCCAAATCCTTCTAATAATTTTGTCAACATAACCGCTCAAAACGAAATAACAAAAGTGATTGTTTACGGTGCCCTAGGTCAGTTTATTGAAGAAATTCCAGTACAACACAATAAGTTTTCAGTTAAAAACTTAACAAATGGAATTTATTATCTGAGTATCATATCCACAGATAATAGTGTTCAAACATCAAAATTCATAAAAAAATAAACTTTACGTAAAATCGTATATAAAGGTTATTCTACTAACATTCAGAACCTTGTTTTCTACGGTAATTATTATTTAGCGGTAGAGTAACTCCTTAAGTTATTAAATCAATCTTTAATCTAAAAACCATTAATGATTTTTGATGTATTTGCAAATAAAAAGAGGCTGTTTAATTAACTTAAACAGCCTCTTTTAAATCAATCTTTAAACCATATTAATCTTGTATACAACGTACAGACCAACCTCCTTTTTTGGCTCCTTGACTCATATTATGTCCCTCATTTAAATGATGAACTCGTATTGTAGTTCCTCCACTCAATACTGTACTTGTTTGATAATAACCCTGGAAACTCTCCATATTAATACCTCCAGCAGTTGAAGAAACATTTACACGGAATCCCGGAAATGGAAATTTAACTACATGAGATGATGAGAATCCTGTATTATCAAAATTCAAGGCAGTCATCAAGGCAGAGAACTCGTCATTATCTGGTAACCTGAACCCTTCTGGACAAGGATTATTTTGTCCGTTAACCCCTTGCCATAAACTATTGTTTACTGTAGAAAGCCAATCGTTTAAGCTAGGTTTCACAAATAAGTTGTGATTTGGTGTTGGCGTTGGAATCGGACCACCTGTAATACCATTTACACCTGCTCCTGTAGTTCCATTTGTATAATCAATTAATTCATGACCATCGCTATAGCGCCCCCATTGATACAATGAACCATAAGCATTGTGATCACTTTTTGTAAGGGCACTTTGTGCTGGGTTAAAATTATCATGAGAAAGATCGGCATAATTTGCACCTAAATTATTATTTAGCCAAATTCTACCATCCGTTGCTTGAACAGGTAAGTATAAATTATTATGATATTGACCAGAAACTCCTCCTTGCGTTGTAATTTCTCCAAAACGTCTATCTGGTATCCCTGGAATATCCTTTAATTGTATATTCCCTGTACCTCCTGAACTGTTTGTGGCAATCGTAAACTCTGCTAAGAGTATTCCTAAGTCGGTACCAATACCTTTATTAATATCCAATTTTACTGCTTTTAAATTGGATCCAACAGACCTAATTTTTGCAATTATATAACCTGAACCTGAAACGGTTTGTGCTGAATAACTTAAACGTACATCTACAGGGTTTCCACCTCCTGCATTAGAAGCATTCGCAGATCCTTGAACATGATCAGAAATTACTGTTCTTGTCTGGCTAAATGCAGGTAAAGAAACATTTCCTCCTCCAGTTACAACATAAGGAATACGAATATTTACCCCAGTAGTTGTTAACCTACCTTGAATATTGATAGTTGGTTCTGTAGAAGGATTTCCTGGAGAAGAAGAACCTGTACTTGCAACACTTGTAGGTGCAGTATAAGGTAAATAATCAGCATCGTAAATAGAGGCTATATACGCTTTTTGACCAGCAGTAAGTGTAATATTTGAAGGTAGAACTGGTGGTGCTGCTGAAGTGATAGGAAGGGTTACATTCCCATCGTCACAAGTTGAATTTACTCCTAAGAATGAAATTGGGAAAACAGCATTTCCAGAAGAACTTGGCGTACCTGATATTATAAAGAGCACTTCTCCATTCCCATTTGCTAAAGATCCCGATACTACCGTTGCAGTTAAACCAGTAACACCAGTTGAGTTTATACTTTCTGAAGAGAAATCAGCTCCATTTCCACCTTCATAACGAACTCGTATTCTATTATTTGCGGAAGACAGAATATTGTCTCCTTCCGTAATAGCAGCTCCTAAATAAGTTGGTTTATTTCCTGAACAACGAATCCCAGTAATAATTGGAGGAATAGCATCAACTGTTACATCCAATTCACCACCTACACAACCAGTATTACTTACCCCTAAAAAAGAAATTGGGAAAGTCGCTGTACCTGATCCAGAAGGTGTACCAGAAATAATAAATAAAACTTCACCATTACCAATAGCTAGAGTACCCGCTGCTACGGTAGCTGTTAAACCAGTTACTCCTGTTGAGGTAATACTTTCTGAACCAAAAGCTAAACCATTACCGCCTGCATAACGCACACGTATATAGGTATTGTTATCATTTGGAACGAGTGTATTCTCTACCAATGTATTCCCAAAAAACTTTGGCTTATGGTTAGAACAACGAATACTTGTTATTATTGGTGTTGGTGCAACAGATATTGCTAAAGTAAAAGTACAGGATTGACCACCATAACTTAATGCAAAAGATGCTGTACCATCTCCAGAAGGTGTCCCCGTTATTGTTAAATCTAAATTCCCATTACTTGAAATTGTTCCAGAAGCTGCTGTTGCCGTTAATCCTGTTACTCCAGTAGAACTAATACTTATTGCGGAATGTACTCCTGCTGATGTAATTGTAAAAGGGATACGTACTTGGTAGTTATCCCCACTTGTTAAGGTAGTTGCATCGGTTAAATCTATGGTATTTGGATTTAAAATACTACTTGAACCACAGTTTAAATTATTAACAACTAACTGAGCTTCATCAACAGGAATATCCAATTCACCACCTTGACAACTAGCGTTACTTACCCCTAAGAAAGAAATAGGGAAAGTGGCTGTACCTGAACCAGAAGGTGTACCCGAAATAATAAATAAAACTTCACCGTTACCAGTAGCTAGAGTACCTGATGCCACAGTAGCCGTTAATCCGGTTACGCCTGTAGATGAAATACTTTCAGAATTAAATGCTTTACCATTTCCACTCGTATAACGTACTCGTATATACGTGTTGTTGTCATTTGGAACAGCTGAATTATCAATTAGACTATTTCCAAAGAATTTTGGTTTACTTGTCCCACAACGAATTGTTGCGATAATAGGAGCAGGCACCACTGTAAGTGTGAAAGTTTCTGTTATTCCACCAATTGTCACTTCAAAACTTGCTGTACCATCAGTAGAAGGTGTTCCTGTAATATCTAAAACTAAATTACCATCTGTGGTTATTGTTCCACTGGCATGACTTGCTGTCAATCCAGTTACACCTGTAGAAGCTACTGATATTGCAGGATGATTTCCGGCATTTGTCACTGTAAAAGGAATACTAACTTGATAATTGTTATTTGAAACCAAGGTTGCCGTGTCATCTAAAATGATAGAATTTGGATTTAAAATACTCATACTTCCAACATTTAGTGTGGCCAGTACCAATTGAGCAGATGAAACAGGAATATCCAATTCACCACCTTGACAACTAGAGTTACTAACCCCTAAGAAAGAAATAGGGAAAGTCGCTGTACCTGATCCAGAAGGTGTACCAGAAATAATAAATTCAACTTCTCCATTACCTGTAGCTAGAGTACCTGCTGCTACTGTAGCAGTTAAACCAGTAACACCTGTAGAAGAAATACTTTCTGAACCAAAAGCTAAACCATTACCGTCTGCATATCGGACACGTATATATGTATTGTTATCATTTGGAACGAGTGTATTCTCTACCAATGTATTCCCAAAAAACTTTGGTTTATGGTTAGAGCAACGAATATTTGATATTGTTGGTGTAGGTGCAATTGTAACTGTTAAATCAAAAGAACAAGACTGTCCACCTAGAGATAATGCAAACGATGCAGTACCATCTCCAGAAGGTGTCCCCGTTATTGATAAATCTAAATTCCCATCACTTGTAATCGTACCAGAAGCTGCTGTTGCCGTTAATCCGGTTACTCCAGTAGAACTAATACTAATTGCGGAATGTACTCCTGCTGATGTAATTGTAAAAGGGATTCGTACTTGGTAGTTATCTCCACTTGTTAAGGTTGTTGCATCGGTTAAATCTATGGTATTTGGATTTAAAATACTACTCGAACCACAGTTTAAGTTATTTATTGCCACTGGAGCTGGATCTACAGTTACATCCAATTCCCCGCCTTGACAACTCGAATTACTTACTCCTAAGAAAGATATGGGGAAAGTCGCTGTACCTGAACTAGAAGGTGTACCAGAAATAATAAATAGGACTTCACCATTTCCTGTAGCTAAAGTTCCTGAGGCCACAGTAGCCGTTAATCCGGTTACGCCTGTAGAGGATATACTTTCTGAATTAAACACTTTATTGTTCCCACCCGTATAACGCACTCGAATATAAGTGTTATTGTCATTAGGAATAACTACGTTTTCAACTAAATTGTCTCCAAAAAACTTCGGTTTACTTGTACTGCAACGAATTGTCGCGATAATTGGAGCAGGTTCCACCGTCAGTGTGAAAGTTTCGGTAATTCCACCAATCGTCACTTCAAAGCTTGCTGTACCATCAGTGGAAGGTGTTCCTGTAATATCTAGAACCAAATTTCCATCGGTAGTAATGGTTCCGCTAGCATGACTTGCTGTTAAGCCAGTTACCCCTGTTGAGGTTACAGCAATTGCAGGGTGAATTCCTGGAGTGGTTACTGTAAATGGAATACTAACCTGATAGTTATCACTTGTTATTAAAGCTACAGTATCATTAAAAATTATTGAATTTGGATTAATAATACTCTTATTGGCTGCATCTAAAGTCGCTAAGACTAAAGGAGCCTGATTCACAGTCACATCTAATTCACCTCCTTGACAGCTAGAATTACTTTTTCCTAAGAAAGATATTGGGAAAGTCGCTGTTCCAGAACCAGAAGGCGTTCCAGAAATAATAAATAGAACTTCACCATTTCCTGTGGCTAAAGTACCAGATGCTACAGTAGCCGTTAAGCCTGTTACTCCTGTAGAGGATATACTTTCTGAATTAAACACTTTATTGTTTCCTCCCGTATAACGCACTCGAATATAAGTGTTATTGTCATTAGGAATAGCCAAGTTTTCGACTAAATTACTTCCAAAGAACTTCGGTTTACTTGTTCCACAACGAATTGTTGTAATTATAGGGACAGGAAGTACTGTTAGAGTAAAAGTTTCGGTAATTCCACCAATCGTCACTTCAAAACTTGCTGTTCCATCTGTAGAAGGTGTACCAGTAATATCTAGAACCAAATTTCCATCGGTAGTAATGGTTCCGCTAGCATGACTTGCTGTTAAGCCTGTAACACCAGTTGAGGATATTGAAAGTGCTGGGTGTGCCCCTGGAGAGGTAACTGTATAAGGAATACTCACTTGATAATTACTACTGACTGTTAAAGCAACAGTATCTTCCAAAATTATAGTATTTGGATTAATAATACTCTTATTGGCTTCATCTAAAGTTGCGAGAACTAATGGTGTTTGAGCAATAGGTAATGTAAATGTTTCGGTTAATCCACCAATTGTTACTTCAAAACTTGCTATTCCATCTGAGGATGGCGTTCCTGTAATATCTAATACTAAATTACCATCGGAGGTTATGGTCCCACTAGCATGACTTGCTGTTAAACCAGTAACACCGGTTGAAGATACTGAAATTGCAGGATGAACACCAGCTGTTGTTACAGTATATGGAACACTGACTTGATAATCATTACTAGTCGTTAAAGTGGTTGAGTTCGTTAAATTTATTGTATTTGGATTTAAAATACTTTTATTTGACGCATCTAAAGTTGCGAGAACTAATGGTGTTTGAGCAATAGGTAATGTAAATGTTTCGGTTAATCCACCAATTGTTACTTCAAAACTTGCTATTCCATCTGAGGATGGCGTTCCTGTAATATCTAATACTAAATTACCATCGGAGGTTATGGTCCCACTAGCATGACTTGCTGTTAAACCAGTAACACCGGTTGAAGATACTGAAATTGCAGGATGAACACCAGCTGTTGTTACAGTATATGGAACACTGACTTGATAATCATTACTAGTCGTTAAAGTGGTTGAGTTCGTTAAATTTATTGTATTTGGATTTAAAATACTTTTATTTGACGCATCTAAAGTTGCGAGAACTAATGGTGTTTGAGCAATAGGTAATGTAAATGTTTCGGTTAATCCACCAATTGTTACTTCAAAACTTGCTATTCCATCTGAGGATGGCGTTCCTGTAATATCTAATACTAAATTACCATCGGAGGTTATGGTCCCACTAGCATGACTTGCTGTTAAACCAGTAACACCGGTTGAAGATACTGAAATTGCAGGATGAACACCAGCTGTTGTTACAGTATATGGAATACTGACTTGGTAATCATTACTTGTCGTTAAAGTAGTTGAGTTCGTTAAGTTTATTGTATTTGGATTTAAAATACTTTTATTTGACGCATCTAAAGTTGTCAAAATTAACTGTGTTGGTAATACGGTTACATTTAATTCACCACCATCGCAAGTCGTGTTATTTAAGCCTAAAAATGAAATTGGAAAAGTGGCTATTCCTGAACCAACTGGAGTTCCTGAGATAATAAATTTGATTTCTCCATTACCAGTTGCTAATACTCCAGAAGCAACTGAAGCTGTCAATCCTGTGACGCCAGTTGACACAATACTTTCTGAAGGATATGCAAGACCATTCCCCCCAGTATAACGTACACGTAAATATGTATCATTATTTGCAGGTACAGTTTTATTGTTTTCTAAAGGATTTCCAACAAAGGTTGGTTTATCTGTTGAGCAAAGTATCATTGTAATTGAAGGAGCTGTGGTAACTGGAATAGTGAAGTTAGTGGTTAATCCTCCTAATTCAATTTCAAAATCAGCTGATCCTCCTTGATCGGGAGTACCCGTAATATCAACAATAAAATTCCCATCAGAACTAATATTCCCTGCTTCAGCATCAGCAAATAAACCATTAACCCCAGTAGACGAAATTGAAATAGGTGAATAATCTCCAGCAGTTAAGACGGTATAAGGAATGCTTACTTGAAAACTACTGTCATCTGTTAAAGTCACCAGTTGTGTTAGGTTGATGGATTTTGGATTAGAAATTAATGAGGAGGCTCCCGAAAAAGAACTCAATACCAATGTAGAGCTTTGAACCGAATTACATAAACTTACCCAATTGCTCCCATCAAAAAAATTGATACATTTTTCTGTAGTGTTAAATATTACCAATCCTTCAGCTGGAGAATTAATCAGGTTTCGAGAAGCAAGTGACATTCTTGGAGGTAAAAAACCTTTAGTGGTTGTTTTTAATTCAAAAACTGCCGATAGCTCTGGCGCTGTAGTTCCAATACCAATTTGCGCATGTAGTTTTAAGCTACAAATTGTTAGCAGACATAAAATTAAAGGTATTATTGATTTTATAAACATAACTTTAAATATAATTTTAAACTTGAGTAAGGTCAAAAATATATTTTTTATTTTAATTCTTTATTATAGTATTTGTATTATTTTATTTGATGGGTTATAAATAAAAGAGACGTAAAGGATAAATAATTCATAGGTTTCAACAAATTATTAAGACTTGTATTTGAAAAAAAACAATAAAATAAACTCAGCGAAAATATTTATTCTTGAAATAAAAAATAAATTTGTTTTTAGTTCTCATTTTAAATTATTGTTCGAAACAGAAGTGAAATAATTTACGTCAAATCGAATAAATCAAAATTCATCAAAGAATAGACTTTTCGTAAAATCGTATACAAAAGCTGTAAAAAGCAATACAACTATTTTTCATTCAGTTTATAATTTTGTTTAAAATTAATCCGATAAAGGGATATTAAAAACAGAATGATGAAAGTAGAAAAAGTAAAAGCCTCTTACCGAAAAATCTATACCGATATTATTATTAATGCAAGTACGGAAGACGTTTGGAAAGTTTTAAAAAACACCAGTGAATATAAGAATTGGGCTGCATTTTTGGTTGATATTCAAGGTGAACTTAAAGATGGGAACAAAATAACGGCAAAATTTCAGTTAGATCCTGCAAAAGAAAAATATAATAGCATTGATCATACCATAAAAGTAACCGATGGTGAAGGTTTTTTTTGGGCCGAAAAAGGACCAATGGGTATTTGCGATAATCATCATTTTATGATTCAAAAAATAGATGATCATACGTCTCGATTTATACAAACTGATGAATTAACAAAAGGAGCAACATGGCTTTTGGGTGGTTATTTATCTAAAGTTTATGCCAAAGGTTATGTAGCTTTTAATACAGCTCTAAAACAAGAAGTAGAAAAGAAAAATCGATAATTTTAGTATCTTTCAAAAATGAATAAAAGAATACTAATAACTGGAGCTTCTGGTATGATTGGGCAAGGTATTTTAAACCTTGCTTTAGAATCTAATGAAGTTTCTGAAATAATTTCTTTGGTTAGAAAACCATCCAAACAAGTTCATTCCAAATTAATAGAAATAGTTGTTAAAAATTTTTCCGATTTAAGCGAACATCAATCTGTTTTTGAACAAATTGATGCCGCTTATTTCTGTATTGGTGTATATACAGGGCAAGTAAAAGATGATTTGTTTAAAACCATAACGGTAGATTATCCAACAGTATTTGCGCAATTATTAAAGCAAAAAAGTCCTGAGGCGAATTTCTGTTTATTGAGCGGGGCTGGTGCCGATAAAACAGAAAAAAGTAAAACGGCTTTTGCTAAATATAAAGGTATGGCCGAGAATAATTTGAATGATACAGGTTTAAATGTGTTTAGTTTCCGACCTGGATATATCTACCCTGTGGTACCTCGAAAAGAGCCAAATTTGATGTATAAAATTATACGGATCTTCTATCCTATTTTAAAAGCTTTTGGAAATAAATACAGCATAAAATCCTCCGATTTAGAAAAAGCTATGTTTCTTATTGGATTAAATGGTTTCACCCAAGAAACATTGGAGAATATAGATATTGTAAACTATATTGAAACCAAATAATATGGCAGAGATTACATATATCAAAAGTGTTTATAATGTTCATCAGGCACTTGGATTAGGAAAACCCAAACATCCTTTAATTTCATTATTTTATTTTGGAAAAGATCAAGCCAAAATTTCGGATACTAATTTTAAATATGCTCTGGATTTATACCAAATAAGCATAAAAGGCAATTGTCCTTTTACCATTTCAAAATATGGACGAAATTCTTATGATTTTCAGGAATGCTCTGTGTTGTTTACAGCTCCAAATCAGGTTTTAGAATTTAATACAAACTACATTACTAATGACGATGCTTGCTGGACCTTGGTTTTTCATCCCGATTTAATTCGAAAATCAGAGTTAGGACGACAAATTGAAAAGTTTGCTTTTTTCTCTTACAAATCCAATGAAGCTCTTCATTTATCGGAAGATGAACGCACAACACTAACGGATATTACGAAAAAGATAGAAAAGGAATATCAGAATACAATTGATGCCCATAGTCAACCTTTGATTATTTCAAATTTGGAATTATTACTTCAGTATTGTGTACGTTATTACGATCGACAGTTTTATACCAGGACAAATTTAAATCAGGATTTGGCTAGTGATTTCGAGCAACTTTTACAGAATTATTATAAAGAAGGTAAACAGTTAGTCACAGGAGTTCCGACTGTGCAATTTTGTGCCGAAGCTATGAATATGTCTCCCCGATATTTAAGTGATTTACTCAAAAAGGAAACGGGAAAAACTACCCAAGAACATATTCATGAATATATCATAGAAAAGGCAAAAACCATTTTATTAAATTCTAAAGAAAGTGTGAGCGAAATAGCCTACGATCTAGGTTTTGAATATCCACAATATTTCAGTAAGATATTTAAACGAAAAACAGATTTAAGTCCAAATGTTTATAGGCAAATTTTTGAAAATTAATAAACAATTGGTTTTTATTGAATTTGGTAAACTATGAGGTTCTAGATTTAATTTAGTATTTATTATGATAATTAGTCTTATTTATTTTTTAACTTTATTATTGTACTTTGGGATATTTATCATCATTATTGAATACCATGGAATTAAATTTAGATATCGATATTAAATCCAAACCAAAAGCAATACAATTAACCAAACAATATTTTGAATTACAAGGTTTTAATATTAAAGTAATAAATGATAGTCATTTAGAAATAACTAAAGGAAGTATTTTCACTAATATGTACACTTTCCAGCCTTTAAATTGGAAAAGCAACCTGTTTATTAATATTGGTGAAGAAAAAATTGAATTAAAAGGAAATGTTATTACGACTTATCAAATGGTGAATGCAAATGAAATATTGGTTTGGGATAAATTTCTGCTAGATTACAAAAACTCGATTCACTCTAATACTATAAAGCTTGAAAATTTAAGTAAATCGAAAAAATTAAATAAAAAAAACATACCTAAAGTTATTTTATCAGCTCTTCTAGGTGCATTAATATTTGGTTGCTTAGGTGGGGCAATAGCATATTACACTGGCATAAATGGTCAATACCTAGTTAGTTCAGGATCAACTTTAGGAGCCTTAATTTTTATGAGTAAACAAAGTACAAAATTAGTTGACTGATACTATAAATAAAATTTATTGGACAGAATATCCTAGCCAGTATCAAGATGTTGTGCAAACAACATTAAAGAATATGTTATACCCTCTATTAAACAACGACACCCTAATTATCACTCACTTAAGCAACTTAACCGAGAGAAAAGCAGGAAAAACCACCCAAGAACATATTCATGAATATAATATAGAAAAGGTAAAAAACATTTTATTAAACTTTAAAGAAAGTGTGAGCGAAATAGCCTACGGTCTAGGTTTTGAATATCCACAATATTTCTGTAAAATATTTAAACGTAAAACAGATTTAAGTCCCAATGTTTATAGGAAGCAAAGCTGAATTAGTTTCGTAGTTTGGAATTGTGAATTATTGAACTTACACACTTTCTGGGATAGTGTCAAAATAAAAGACCTTTGATTTCTCAAAAGTCTTTTTTAAATTGATTAAAACCAGAATGGTTTATTTGTGACTTATCACAAAATATTCAGCTTGTAATAAAGGAGTTCTGTTATCAAATTTAAAGTCTATAAATTTAGCATCATCTTCATTAAATTTAACACTTACAGAGCTTCTTCCTATCTCCTTTTCTGACTTGTCAAAAGCTTTCAATTTAAGCTTACTGTCAAAATTTTTGTTCGAAATTAGATAAACTGTCACCTTTTTAACACTAGTTGTATCATTATAGAATTTTTCAGTCCTTCCTATTTCAAAAGATTTTATAAATGTAGAATCAGAAAGGACTTTTGCTTGATTTATACTTTTGTCATAACCAGAATTTATTCCTTTAAAAGCTTCTCCAATTCCTTCGCTTACTGATTCTAATGCCTCTTTACCGTCGGTCTTTAAGGCATCACCAACTCCCTTTAATAATTTTGATTTTATTGAAACAATTGCGTTACCTTCTTCTTCTGCTTTTACTTTTTTCTCTTCATTAGTCAAGCAAGATGTTAATAATGTTAATAATAACAAATTAAAAAATGTAAATTTTATCTTTTTCATTCCGTCTATTTTTTTCTGTAATTTAACTTTAAGATACCACAAAAGTACGTATTATTGAGTTTATCCTCCATAAATGTATTACAATCTTTTTAAGTAGTCAACTGACTCAACATTATTTATCATACTTTTGCGGCTAATATTATATCTTCAAGTTTCTTTGAAAACCAATAATAGTTATAAAAAGTAAAGGGTAAAACAACAATCAAAAACATCTTAAAAGTAAACGATTATGTCTATCACCAATGAATCCGAATTAATCGGAATGCAGAAGGTTAGCGAAGCTGTAGGAATGACCTTAAAACAAATGAAAGCTTATGCGAAAGCTGGTATATCAACAAAAGAATTAGACGATTATGGCGCAAAATTATTAAAAGCCTATGGCGCAAAATCAGCACCTTTCGAAACTTATGGATTCCCGGGTTATACGTGAATAAGTGTAAACGAGGAAGCAGCACACGGTATCCCTTCGAAACATAAAATTTTGAAAGAAGGAGATCTTATAAATATTGATGTATCGGCTGAATTAAATGGATTTTGGTCGGATAATGGAGGTTCTTTTATTATTGGAAGAGACATTCATAATCATCAACCTTTGGTCGATGCTTCAAAGTCTATTTTACATCTAGCCATTTCAAATATTAAAAGTGGAGTAAAAATAGCTGATATTGGATATGTTATAGAGACCAAAGCTAAGAAATTAGGGTTTAAAGTTATTGAGAATCTTGCTGGCCATGGAGTTGGACGAAGTCTTCATGAAAAACCTGAAAATATACTAAATTATCGAGTTCGATCTAATCGGGAGCGTTTTAAAAAAAACACGACAGTAGCCATTGAAACGTTTATTTCAACAAAGTCCAAGATAGCAGTACAATGTGAAGATGGTTGGACTTTGGTAGGTAATCGAGGTGGATTTGTAACACAACACGAACAAACCATATTAATTACGGATGGATTACCTGTTATTCTCACAGAGTGTAACGGAATGTGGAATTCTTAAAGAAAGTTAGCCTCTATAATCAAAAAAAAAGGGAAGTGTAAAAAAACACTTCCCTTTTCTGATATAAAATAAACTAATTACAGACTATTGCTTTGTAAATTTATGTTGAAAAGCTTTTCCGTCTATTTCTCCATAAAGAATGTAAATTCCTTGGGATAGATTCGAAACATCTAATTTATTAGAACCTTCAGTAAACGATTTAACTCTTCTAGACTGCATATCAAATATAGACAATTGGGTTATTTGAACATCAGATTTGAATTCAACAGTTAACACATCTTTTACAGGATTAGGATATACTTCAATATTGAAGTCACTAATTTCATCAACACCAACGGTAGAAACAAGGTGATTATTCGTCACTTCACAACCACTAAAAGTGATTGCCTTTAAGGTATAGACACCATTTGCTGTGGCAAAATGGGTTGAATTCGTTCCAACCACAACGCCTCCAAAACTCCATTCATATGAGGCATACAATTCAACCGTTAATAACGTTTGATTCACATATTGGATCGTAGGTGGTAAATTAACTTCTACATCCACCGTAATGGTATCATAAGCTTCACAACCTGCACTATTTGTACCAGCTACAATATAATCTGTTGTTACACTTGGAAATACCTCAACACCGTTTGGCATAGTTCCATTCCACACATAAGAAACAGCACCAGATGCATTTAAAACAACGGATTCACCTTGACAAATTGAAACATCAGCACCTCCATATACGTTAGGAAAGTCAGAAACAATTATTTCTTTAGTAAATTTATTGTTTATCGGATTGACATCGCCAGAAGCATTTACGGTTGAAATGATTTTATAGGTTCCAGGAGTTAAAAAATCTAAAGTCGTTTCAACAATAGTATCTGTTGTTTCCTTAGCAATGTTCGTAGTTTGTGAACTTGTATTTGAATATACTATAGTTCCAGAAGCGTCTTCTATTTCGACATTGATTGGATAAAAAGGCACTGGAATAAAACCATTGTTATAAATCATAACTTCTAATTCATCCATATCACCAGTACAAATTACATCTGGAGCATTAATTCCAGAGGCTACAAGATCAGCAGCTGTTGTATCTAGATCTTCAAAAACAAAATTATCAAGATAAACCTGGTAAGATGTATTGGCTATTTCAGAATGCGTATAAAATCCAATTTTTATGTTACCAGCATTCACGAAACTTGCCAAAGATAATGTATAATTATTACCAGTATGCGTTGGCTGAAAACTTTGATTGAATTCTATTATTTTATTTGCTTCAGACCATGTTGCACCATCATCTGTAGATACAACAACCATGTATTTATCATCACTCGGCATTGTAATGGCATTAGAGCTCGTTAATGCTGTTGCTCCTGCGTCAAATGATATTTGTTTTAAGTCAGTCCCTAAAAATATTGTTGGAGAAATAATCCAATTATATGAGTCTGTACCTGAAATTCTTGATCTTGCTGCTCCTGCACTTCCTGAATTCAAATATCCATCACTTGTCCAATTGGATGAAGTACCTACTAAACTACTTGTAGCCAATAACTCTCCTTGAGCTTCAGTCCAACAATTAGGTAAATATGTTGTGAAGTTTTGATTGTATGAAGTTGAATGGGTAAGACATTCCGTTGTAAAAGTTGTCCAATTCATAAATTGAGCAGAGTCAGTTGAAGAACACACTGGTCTTACATAAAAATCATAAGTTGTCAACTCAGATAGCCCAGTAATTGTTATTGAAGTTGAAGTCGTTGTTGTTGTCATTCCCGTTCCAAGATCAAATCCTGCTTCACCATACTCAATAATAAAATCTGCTGCACCACTTAAATTATCCCAACTAATTTCGGCTAAAGTATCGCCAATATTAATTTGAGTATAATTTGTCACAGGTAAACAAGAAGGCGCTTCAGATAATTCAAAGTTATCTATATAGAAGTTATAGCTTCCTCCTCCTCCGTTTGATTTTGCAAAGAAAGCAAATTTCACAACTCCAGATAGATGTGTAACTGGTACTTCATAATGCGTACCAGGACTCACTGAAATTGGTTGATTGTTTGGTGTAATTGTAAATAAAGCCTCCGACTCTAACCATGTTACCCCATCATCGTGAGAAACTAGTAAAACTAATCTATCATTTGGGTTCATTTCATCTGGAAATGTAGAAAATGATTGTGTGATTCCAGCATCAAATTCAATTTGAGCATAATCCATCGAATCTAAATCAATAGCTTCTGAAACCAACCATTCATCTGTCCAAGGACCTGAAGAATAATTTACACGAGCACTTCCAGTTGACCCTACATTTAAGAATCCATCTCCAGCCCAAGTAGAAGTTGTTGCCACAGGGGTTGAAACAGCCAAAAGAGGACCATTTGTTTCTGACCAACATTGTGGAATAAACGTGTTGAAATTTTCCACATAATAACTTACACGAGGGGCGCAATCTGTTGTAAAAACAGTACTTAGTAAAGCATCACCTGTATCTGTTGCCGAACAAATTGGTGTAACATAAACCTCGTATTCTGTTTGTGGATCTAATCCAGAAATCATTGTATCTAAACCTGAAACTATGATTTGAGTTCCTGTACCTAATACAAACCCTGCAGTATCAAATTCAACAATAAATTGAGTAGCGAAAGTTGTTGTATCCCATGAAACATATCCAGAATTCACAGTTACAGAATCTGTGGTAATTGAAGTAACAATATCACAATCTGGCTTTACTCCCCATTTAAAATCATCAACAAAAAAGCTTGCAAAAGAATTCCAAACTGTAGACTCTACATAGAAACCAATTTTCACGATACCTGAATAATCATCTAAAGAAATGGCAATATAGTCACCTAAATGACTAGGAATATTTGTGCTATCATAGGCTAACAAAACATTTGTATCTGCCCAAGTTATTCCATCATCGGTAGAAATAACAACTCTAATTTTATCATCAGTCCCCATACCTCCAGTTAATGGTAACGGATTCCAAGATTGCGTAATTCCTGTAAAAAATGAAATTTGAGAATTCGGAATAGAATCTAAATTCAAAGAAGGGGTTATTAACCATTCAAAATGGTTTGTACCAGAAATAAAGCTTTTCGCCGATCCAGTAAATCCATTATTTAAAAAACCATCTTCTGTCCAATCGGAGAAAAATAAACTACTAAAAACTGTAGAGTCTGTCAATTGCCCTCTTCGTTCTGTCCAGCAGTTAGGCAAATAGTCATCAAAATTCTGATAATAATCATCTTCAATAACGCCACACGGGGTTGTAAAAGTAATTGGACCATCTATTTCAGATAAACTATCCACCACACCACAATCGGTAACAATCCAAACTTCTAAATCCGTAGCAAATGGCAAATTATTTATCGTCACCATAGTATCCACGGTAGAACCAGAATCTATTGGTACTCCACCTGGACCTTCTCCATCATTGAATAAGTAATACGTATATTGTTCTGCATTTGAAACAGAATCCCACACTACTTCAACAGAAGAAGATGTAAGGTTGTTTGTGTCTAACATTGAAATTGTTGGACATGTAGGTACGAATAATGTCGGCCCTTCAAAATCGTCGATATGTAAGTTCGCTCCTCCAGAGCTATTCGTATGTAATCCAAAGTAAATATCTTGTCCATTGTATGCTCCTAAACCATACGAAAAACGTGTCCATCCACTTCCTGGAACAACAACAGGACTTAGAAAATCAGTGAAATCAACTGTATCTTTACTAGAAGTAGAAACGCGAGGTCTAAAATTAACAGTTGAACTTGTGCTGCTGTTTTCAGCCCAAAAGTGAATTGAATCTGTTGTAGACGTAATTGTTAATTTGGGAGCGATAATCCAATCATCGTGATTGGTAAATGTTCCTCCAATAATTCTAGCACCTGCTAATCCTGAATGCCCAATTCCGTTAAACTTGTGCCATTCAGAGGTAGATCCAAAATTATAAACAGTCCAATCATTAGGTGGAAAGAGCACCCCTTCGAAACCTTCATCTAAGGTTTGGGCACTTAATAATGTCATCCCACAAAATAGGAAAGACATAGCGGTAAAAAGTATTTTTCTCATGAAAAAAAGGATAATAATTAGAAATTTGAGATAGTCAAAAATAATGAAACTATTTGATTTATACACTTGTAATATACAAAAAAAATATGATCAAGCAAATATACGCTTTCAAAAATGTTAGTTTTTATTCACTTTAATTTTATCTTGTTTACATTTTAACATTAATTTATTTAGGTAATTTTTAATTGTAACTTGCGTACAATTTTCTCTAAAAACAAATCACTAAATATGAAAAATATTTTCTTTTTATTCTTACTTGTTACGCAATATGGATTTAGTCAAAACAAGGCTCTTTTAAATTTATCTCATTTAACAAATAAGTCTTGGAAAACTGAAGGAAAATGGAAAAATGGCAATTCATTCATCCAAAATATAAAATTTGAATATAGTTTAGATAGTACATTATTAAAATCCAAAACTTATGGGTTTATAGATTCTACAGAAACCGAATTTGGATTGAGAAATGAAGGTATAAGACAATTTGACAAATCGAGCAAAAGCATAAGATTTTGGGAATTTGACATTTTTGGAGGTTGTACAACTGGGGAATTTATTATTGAGGATAAATCATTTTATTATGTATACAATTACGAAGGTATGCTCTTAACCGATTATTGGCAATTTATAGATGAAAATACATATATTTTAACCGTTGGAACTTATGAAGAAGGCAAATGGAAACAGAAATTTATTGAAACTACCTTTCTAGGAAAATAAATTTTATCTTTTTTTAGAACCCCTGACATACCTCTGTCGTAATGCCAATATACATTTGTAACAAATAAAACTATTATTATGACAAATGTAGAAAAACATGGATTCCATTTTATTGGAATACCATTAAGAACAAGTAACGAAAATGGTCAAGCTGCTCAAGATATACCGGCGATATGGCACAAATTTATTTCAGAAAATTTACAAAGTAAAATTCCTAATAAAGTCAACGAAAACGAAATTACCGCCATTTATACAAATTACGAAGATGACTTTATGAAACCTTATACCATGTTATTGGGTTGTTTGGTTAGTGATCTTACTCATATTCCTGAAGGGATGATTGGACAAAGTTTTGAAAACGAAACGTATTGTACGTTTAATCCCACAGGAAAATTACAAGATGGCATTGTAATCGAGCAATGGAAAGAAATTTGGAGTTCTGGTTTACAAAGGAAATACACTCAAGACTTAGAGATTTACCAAACCAACCCAAATGACCCTGAAGATGTAAAAGTAGAAATACTAATTGCTATATAATGATGAACGAAATAGAACTTTTTTTTGAACGACAACCCGAACCAAATAAAAGTACTTATTTATCACTTAGAGATTATATTTTATCTCTAAGTGATAATATGACTTGTGAATGGAAATATGGACTACCTTATTTTTACTTTAAGGGTAAAATGTTTTGTTATTTTTGGAAAGATAAAATAACTCAAGAACCCTATATAGGTGTGGCCCGAGGTAAGCTTGTAGAGCACCAAATTTTGGAAAGTGGAAATCGTAAATTGGTCAAAATAATACGGATAGATCCTGAAAAAGATTTTCCTATAAACGAAATGAATGAGGTTTTTGAAGCTCTTATGAAAACCTATTAAAAGGCGTAATTCATTAAAAAACCTTCCTAAAAAGCATCAATTCAACGTCATCATGCTGAAGTTTTATGAGGCCAACTTTTTTTAAGCCAATTTTAACGAGTAAATTTTGAGAGGAATAATTATCCTGATTTGTAATTCCACTGACTTGAGTAAGTTTAAATTCGAATTCGGCCAATTTCATTATTTGCATTGACGACTCATAACCATACCCTTTGCCTTCAAATTGTGGTAAGAATGCAAATCCAATATCAACACCTTCCAACCCGTCACGATTATACAAACCACACGATCCTATTTTTACACCATCAGATTTTCGAACAACCGTATAATTACCAAAACCAAAGGTTTTATATTGTGGTAACATTTTGTCCTTTATATATGCTAAAGCAGTTTGAACAGTATAAATATTTCGCTCACCAATATATCTTTTCCATTTTGGTGTATTCATCAATTCAAAAATAAATTCTGCATCGTTTTCGTTGGTCGGTATTAATAACAACCTTTCTGTTTCATATTTCATTGCACTACTCTTTTGTATTAATTAATTCTAAGGTTGTTTGGTATAAATCTTGGTTTAACATTTTCGATTTTAGCCAAGCAAAACAACTCATAACCAAAATATCTTCTTCTTCTGGTAGTTTCCAATCGAAACTGTTTTCTACTTTTTGTAAAAAAGCAGCTTCGGAAGCTAAATTTGGTTGCTGATAAATTGATTTTATTAAACCCAAAAACACCAAAACGCGTTCTTGCCCTGTATCTTTTAAATAATGTTCGTAATTCTTTTCAAAAGAAGACAATCGGCGTTTTACTTGTTCATACTCTTCCAATTCAATATTCAGAATAATTTCCATAAAGTGTTTTTGAATAACCCAGTCTACTCCCATTTTAGAAACATACCATTTGGTACTATGTTTAAACCGTTCCATCCAAACTTCTGCCTTTAAAAGATTCTTATTTTGAATATGCATCATTATTCCAGAAAGGGCAAGGTTTAGCTCTTCCACTTTCCAAGATTTAGATTTCAATAAAACAGATTCAATAAGTTTTATACCAGCATTCTTTTGTCCATCAAAGTGGAGATTCAATGCTTTTAAGCACAATATTTTGTTTTTAAACAATGGTTTCACACCAGAAATAAACAAAATCTCTTTTTCTAATTTCAGTAAATATTCCACACTTTTGTTAAACTGTTTAAGTCGGAAATACAAATTACTAATTAAATATAGAACGCGTAATTTATACATTCTCTGACCAGATTTCTCATTGTAAACAGCTCGATCATACAAATCAATCAATACATCTTTTACACCGTAATAATCTCTATTTATCTCAGCATAAGAAGATAAAATAGACGACAATTGATAAACCGATTTATACGACATATCCGATTGTTTATCAATTTGACAGAACCGAAATACCTGATCTAAAATGTCATTTATGCGCTGTACATTTTGATTGGTGTATAAATTTTGAATTCTGGTTTTCGCCATGGCATAAGCTCTGGCGAATTTTTCTTCCCGAATCATTTTCATTTGATTCTTCTTAGAACGCTCTATCAAATCTTCCACCACGATGTTTTTATCCTTGTGCACATATTGTAAATGAATGTGATGGATTTGATGCAATTGGACATAATTTTCGAGTTCTAAAGCCCACTTTTCGGCTTTTTTCAATAGAAAAAGTCCCAATTCTATATGTTCTTTTTGTAATTGATGATGGGCTGCTAAAATTAATTTTGACACTTCCACCTCATCAGATTTCTCATAATATTTGGTTTGATCGCTTAAATAGAGAGCCAAATCATCAATAATGCGTTTTCTCATGGCGTGATAAGCACCGAAATTCCCTTCGGGATACAATAATTCTTTTATTTCCTTTTCGGTAAGTTTGGCATCTACAACATGTTTAAAATATGAAATGTTTTTTACGTCTTTTCGCTTATTCTTTTTCTGTAAAAACTGAATAAACTGCCTCTGTTCTAAAGAAGACAATTGATGAAAGGCTTGGTCTAAATGCAACATTATATCGTAAGTTATTATATAATTAAACAATGTAAATATAGTTAATTATTCTAAATCAACTCATATTATAACATCATTAAATCTCACTTAAAAAATAGATTTAGCATCATAGTTCTCATCTTTGCTTCAGTAATAACAAAAAAACAACAACATGACTAAAGTAGAAAACACAAACACAGCAGTTCAAGCAGAAAAGAAAATAAAATCGGCTTCTAATTCTAGTTCAAATTCACTCAAACCAACTTCGGCATTTATTAGTGCCTCTTGGGTAGCTTTAATGGCCGGAATGGTAGCTTATTGTATTGGTTTATTTAATGCAACTATGGCCTTGAATGAAAAAGGATACTATTTGGTAGTATTACTATTTGGATTATTCTCAGTTATTTCGGTTCAAAAAAGTGTTCGAGACCGATCTGAAGGCCTCCAGGTAACCGATATTTATTACGGAATAAGTTGGTTTACTTCCGTTGCTTCCATTCTATTTTTAGCAATTGGATTGTGGCGTGCCGATTTATTGCCAAGTGAAAAAGGATTTTATGGGATGGCATATACATTGAGTTTATTTGCAGCCATTGCCGTCCAAAAAAACACTAGAGATATTCAATTTATAAACAAGAAATAGACGCGTTGTTCCTAGCCAAAACAAATAACTTGTTCTAAATAGTTTAACTACGTTTTTCTCAAAACCTATTTTAGAACAAGTTTATTTCCATAACATCCACATTAATGTTTTGGCTAGGTTTTTTATTCAGAATATTGGTGAGCACCTTTTATTTCTATATCGCATAAATTACCAACACCAATCTGAATATCTTTAGGCACTAATATTTTATAATTCTCTTTGGAATAAATACAAGTACATTTTATTTCTTTAAAACTTCTTTTAAAAACAACATCAACTACGTAAAATTGTCCGTTTTTGGTGTTTTTAACAATATTAAAATCTTCTTGTCTAACAACAAGAGACACATTTCCTATTGACGTTTTATATAAAAAACGTGAACCTTCTTCAGTAATCAATTCATCATTATTAACCCTACCTTTTACAAAATAAGCATCGCCCATAAAACGGGCAACAAACTTATTTTTAGGTTTTCTATATAAATCCTCAGGCACATCTACTTGCTGAACTTCACCTTGATCTAGCAATAAGGCACGATCTGCAATGGCAAAGGCATCATCAATATCATGAGAAACAAAAATGGCACTAATACCAGCTTGTTTTATTAACGATTTCAGTTCAACACGTAAATCATCTTTCAGTTGGGCATCTATATTACTAAAGGGTTCGTCTAACAACAAAACTTGTGGACGTGGAGCTAAAGCGCGCGCCAATGCCACCCTTTGTTGTTGACCTCCCGATATTTGGTGAATCAGCTTTTTCTCCTCTCCTTTTAACTGACACATTTCTATGAGTTCAGAAACACGCGATTTTTCGGATTTGGATAATCCAAATCCAATATTTTGTTCAACATTTAAATGAGGAAATAAAGCGTAATTCTGAAAGAACATGCCAACATTTCTTAAATGTGTTGGCTTATTAATTATAGATTGTTGACCAGAAATAATATCACCTTTGTCGGCCTGTTCAAAACCAGCAATTATCCTCAATAAAGTCGATTTACCGCTTCCGCTATTTCCCAGAAAAGATAAAATTTCACCTTTTTTTAATTCAAAACTCAAATTTTGTAAGACAGATTTACTACCAAATGCCTTACTTACCCCTTCAATAGATAATTGAATCTGTTCTTCCATATCGCCGATTATTTTTTCAGTGGTAAAAATATTTCTGCCATCATA
Source organism: Flavobacteriales bacterium (assembly GCA_049607525.1). Classification (GTDB taxonomy): domain Bacteria; phylum Bacteroidota; class Bacteroidia; order Flavobacteriales; family CAJXXR01; genus JBMYYR01. Next base: position 16,316 of record JBMYWP010000016.1, on the reverse strand, counting down.
CATCGAGCAGATCCTCCACCTAATTGTTCAATGGTTTCTAAAGATGTATGAATAATTTGGTGTGTTTGCTCAATTTTTGATTTTTGGTCTTTTGTAAAATGTGTAAAAGCATTTGTTGACATCACCAAAATCAATTCACCTCGTTCATTTTTTACTTCTAAAACATTTCCACAAAAATGATTCATTTGCGCTTCGGAAATGATAAGCATTTCTTTTCCACTTCTTTTAGCATGAGAAAGGATTTCTTTTTTATCCGATTTCGATTTTACAACATCTAAACAAACCACCATAAAATGACTTGTTATTGACAAAAGTACATTGGTATGATAAATGGATTTCCCATTTTCGGAAGTTGTATCAAAAAGGACAGGAAAAAACTCAAAATCCTCACAAAACTCAATAAATACATCTTCATGAGCTCGTTCAGATTTTCCACAATACGCAATCTCATTCGCTCTATCTAAAACAATAGCACCAGTACCTTCTAAATAATATTCTTCTTCCTCGGCTTCCGAATAATCGGTAATATCTTCAATTAAAAACCCATTTTGGTCTAAAAAAGAAAATACATCATCTCGACGTTCCAGTCGTCTATTTTCGGCCTTCATCGGATAAACTCCAATCTCACCATTTTTGTGCGTAGAAATCCAATTGTTCGGAAATAAAGCATCTGGAGTAACGGGTAAATCAGTATCCTGCAAAACAAACACATTCACTCCGTTTTTTCTTAATTCCTCAACCAAACCATCAAATTCTTTAATGGCCTTATTTCTTATATTTTTCGCACTGTCTTTGCTACTTTTCTGAAATTGATTATCCTTAGCCGTTTCTTCATTTTTTTGAAAAGAAGCTGGCCTAATCATTAATATATGTTGTGTGCTTTGCATCTTAGTTTACCTTAATAATTTGAATGCCTTTTTTATTTAATTCTATTGAATCCCCCGCTCTTTTCCCCATCAACAATTTAGCTATTGGCGCCTGAAGAGACAAGGCAAAAACTGATGTTTGGGCAATCATAATTTTCCCTATGCCAGAAGATAAGTAAAAGTAACCCAAAGAAGTTTGAACTAAAGACCCCAACCCAATAACTTCGGTTGGTTCTAGGGAGATTTGCTTTAGGAAATGTAATAAAGTTAAACTTTCTTGAAGCTGCTTCCCTAATTTCTCGGCTTCTAACTGCAACATAGCTCGTCCTGTTTCGTGCTTGTCTCCTGCACTACTTTTAGATTCCGATTGCAATCCGTTCTGAGCATCCAAAATACCTTTTTTATAAACTTCAATAGTATCTTCTATGTGTTTAACACACGATTTATGGACACTCGATTTATTTAAAATTTCGCTCATGTTTTTCTTGTGTTTGGAGTACAAAATCTGAATATGTGTCCGATTTTTTTTCAGTAACATCTAAAAAATGAACGTGTTCATGCTGCCTTCCAATTCTACGCATCCAAGTCATTTGCCTTTTAGCATATTGATGAATAGCCGTATTTAATCGTAAAAATAAAGTTTCTTTATCTAATTCATTCAACAAATATTTGGAAATGAACTTATATTCTAAACCAAAAAACTGAAGTCGATTATGGGTAATACCCATAGAGAGTAAAGCTTCCACTTCTTCAATCATTCCATGATTTAATCTGTATTTTAGTCGTTTCGTTATTTTTTCCTTACGAATCTCAACATCAGAAAAACAAATAAAATAAAGCGGATTAAATTCTGGGAATGGGTTTTCTGGTATTGGGTTGTTTTGCAAAAATTCATGAATTTCAATTCCACGAATCAATCGTTTTTTTGATTGAAGATCTACAGGGTAAGCCAAAGAAAATGATTTCAATTTAGCTTGTAATTCAAGTTTATCTAAATCGATTAATGTCTCTCTTCGTTTTTCGTTTATAGGTATTTGGGTAAATACATCGGCATGGCAAACACCTTGAATATACATACCTGTACCTCCACACAAAATTGCTTTTTTATTTTCTGTTTCTAAGGTTTTCCAGGTGTTCAAAAAGTCGGTTTTATAGGTTTGGATATGGTAGTTTTCATTGGGATGCACATAATCGATCAAATGATAGGGAATAGAAACACCATTCACCGTAAATTCATCCAAATCTTTTCCTGTTCCTATATCCATAAATTGATATACCTGACGAGAATCGGCACCAATAATTTCTCCTCCTTGTTGATAAGCAACATTACAAGCGAGCGCCGTTTTACCCGAAGCTGTAGGTCCTGTAATAACGGTTATTGGCTTTTTATTACCCATTAAGCTTCCCATGTGTATTTATGACTTTTAAACTGACTTACTACCATCGTATTATATGCTAATGCTTTGGCAGGATATTGACGTTGCATTTCTGATTTAGATACACTAAAAGACATATATTTCACCTCTTTTTTTCTAAATCCAAATTGTTCATAAACTGTGGTTTGATACCATGTATCTTCAATAAACGTCATCAATTGAACTGGATTTTTCTCTTTTTTAAAATGCGCCAATAATTTTGAAAACCCACCCTGCACACGAAATTTTTGATGATTACAAAACCGAATCAATTCGTAGGCTTTTCCCTCTTGCTCTATCCAGTTTCTACCAGCACTAAAACACATTAAAGCCACCATTTCATTTTCAAAAAACAAGCCGTATCTAATTTTCCCTATTCCAGAATTTGACAAATGATGTTCTGCTAAAAATTGAATAGCCTCAGGTTTGTGTACTAAACGAATTTCTGTTTTTCGTCCATGTATTTTTTTCACATTGCCCAAATTTGCACGTATGCTTGATTGAACAAGTATAGTATTTTGTACCCAAACATCTTCCCAAACAATCCATCCGAAAGCATAAGAATCTAGATTTACTTCTTGATTTTCTAAGATGTAATGAAACAAAATGGACCTCAACCGATTTTCATGATAAAAATCGACTTGAAGTCCAAAAATGTGATGTTTTACAGTTACCTTTTCTGCATTTGCTTTCATAAAAGACAAAAATGCTTCGGCGTTTTGGTTTTGCATTATCGTTTTTTAGGACTATATGGCAAAGATATTCCATTTCCTTCAGATCCACTTGGTGGCGAGATATTAAAAAAGCGACTAATCGTTGGAGCAATATCAGTGATGCTCACACGCTCATAAGATTCTCCTTTTTTAATATTCCACCCATACCAAATAAGTGGAACGTGTGTGTCATAACTATAAGATGACCCATGTGTTGTTCCGTAATGGTGGTATTGCATCCAAGCTGGATTTAACACATAAGCCAAATCTGCAGAACGAGCCGGGTGGAATCCATTACTCAAAAGTTTCCCTGTATATTCGGCACTTAAACTTTCTGCCATTACAGACCTTCCAAACACTTGACTAATACCTTCATATTTTAGTAAAAAATCTTTAGCGGTTTGCTCGGCTTCGGCATAAGAAATTTGATTCGCCTCTAGTAAATTTCTATTTAAAAAGATTTGCTGATTACTTATATTTCTAACCAAATTAGGCACTTTATACTTTTCTTGAAGAAGAATACTTAAAGCGGTTTGCATTTTCTTAACATCAAAATATCCACCTGGGGCATTATGATCTTTTAAATATTGAGCATTGTGCGCTCCACCATGATCTGCCGTTAAAAAAATAACACAATTGGATAATCCAACATGTTTGTCTATATAATTCAATAACCTTGTTATTTCGAGATCTAATCTTAAATAGGTGTCTTTTGTTTCCCAAGCCTGAGTTCCAAACTGATGACCAACATAATCTGTAGATGAGAAACTTACTGTTAACATATCTGGAACATTATCTCTACCCAAACGTTCGTTTTTTATTAAATCTACAGCAAAATCTACTAAATAGGTATTACCAAAGGGTGTTGCTTTTAAAGTTCCTAAACCACCTTCTTTAGAAATTTCTTTTAAATCATGTGGAAAAGTTGGTGTACTTTCCGAGAAAAATGTTCCTTCATAAGCATTATCATCTCCAGTACTTAAATCTTTATAATTTTTAAAGGTAGTCCAGTGTTTATTCAGATATTTTTGAGGTAATTTTCTGTCGTTAAATTTCTTTGCCCATTCGGGTAAATCAATGGCATAAAAATCTGAACTTATCATTTTTCCCGTTTTACTATCCATCCAGAATGCACCATCGGCCATGTGTCCAATAGACAATATTGCACCTCGATCTTTTAATGAAATTCCATAGTTTTTAGATTTGTGCTGGGTGTAAATCTTCAACTCATCTCCAATGGTGTTAGAAAGCATACGCCTTGGAGACATTTGACCGGCCTCAGAATTTTTTACACCAATACTTTTTACAGTTTCATCTGATGCGCAATACACTTCTTTATTTTCTTTTTTATCGAACCAATTGTTTGCAATTATTCCGTGATACCTTGGTGTAGTTCCTGTAAAAATAGAAGCATGTCCTGGCCCAGTATAAGTTGGAACATAATTAAAATGAGCATTTCTATTAAAATACCCGTCTTTAACCAATCGTTTAAACCCTCTGCTTTCAAAATCATTCCAAAAACGTTGAATATAATCGTATCTCATTTGATCTATCACGATACCAACAACTAACTTTGGCTCTTTATTTTGTTGAGCAAAAAGAGGTAGTGAAAGTAAAAAAATGAATCCTAGAATTTTTTTCATAAATCTTATTTCTTAGAAAAATCAAAATTGATCATTCCACAATTAATAAACAACTTTAGAAGATTAAATTAAATAAAATAATTAAATCAAACTAATTTGCAGCACTTTAACATAGTTACCATTTTGTTTAATGTATTCAAATTTGGAAATTCCATTATTAATAAATAAATTGAATTTTGAATTGATACAAATTGAAGTCAATTTAAGATATAAAGACCCCTCCCCTACATTTATTAAAATAATTCTTCCCTTTAGATTTTCTAAAAAATCTTTAACCATTTATTCATAGCGTAATAACTAAAAATACATGCAAAAAAAAGAAAACCTAAGTGCTCTATTATTCTTAAAAAACGTAATAAATAACTTTAAGTCAATTTCAATTATTACAATACTATTTTTAGTTGCCTCAATTGCCATTACCCTCTTTATACCCAAAAAATATAAAGCCGTTGGTGTTGTATATCCTACAAGTTCTAATTCAATAAAAGAAGTTTCCAAAAGTGTGTTTTTCGGTTACGAATTTCAAGCCGACAGATTGATTCAACTATTCGAATCTCAACAAATGAAAGATAAAATAATAGAGCAATACAACTTATTGGATTATTATGAAATTGATAAAAACGATAAGGATTGGTTGTATCATTTAAATAAACAATACGATGAGGATATTCAATTTAGTAGAACCAAATTTATTTCAGTTTCTATAGAAGCCACCTTTGAAGATCCTGTTCTTGCTTCTGACATTGTGAATACCATGATGACTTATATAGACACCATCCGAAGAGATATTTTATTTCAGAATATTTATGCATTAAAAGATGAGGTAGAAAACTCTACAAGACTACAAGAAAATAAAGTAGATAGTTTATTGAAAATCATATCTACAATAGAATCAAATGAAAACCTAACTAATCTTGCCGTAAACACCATTAATGCTATAGAAGATCGTGTGGGAAAAGGCCAAAATGTATATGGCGATAAAATGGTTTTGGATGCGGTTAAACAAAATTTCGATCTTAATAAGGTGAAATTAGTAAATACCTATTACCAAGAACTCAATATTCTAAATGTATTAAACAAAGAATTAAACACGCTAAAAGAAAATTTAAGTTTACCATTTCCAAAAGTTTATAAGGTTATAAAACCCAAACCAGATTATAAGAAAGTTTCACCTTCTTTACTAATTAATGGAATCTTAGGTATTCTTACGGGATTAGCTGTTTCTGTAGGATATTATTCTTCAAAAAAATGGGTTAAAGAAACTATACACACTTTAAATAAAATAGAATAACTATGGGTGACAAGAAGTCTCTATATATTATTATACCCATTATTCTAAGTATGTTTTGCTATTTTATTTACACAGAACAACTGGTTGGAATTTTGATACTAATAGGTATTTGCATTTCGTTTTACTTATTACCCATTTACTTTTTTAGTTCACAAAAGTTATTATATACCATAGCCTTTCTAACACCACTTTCGTTTGACATAATTTTAGGTGGAAGTAAAATTTCATTCCCCAATGAGCTCTTAATGATGTTAGCTTTGGTATTTTTTTGTGTAAAAGTTTTATCTGGGTATAAACTCAATACGTCCATTTTCAGACATCCAATGAGTGTTATTATTTACCTCTTTTTGTTTTGGATGATTCTGACAAGTATTTTTAGTGTATCACCCTTAGTTTCTATTAAAAGAACAATAATGCAATGTAGCTTTTACTTGGCTTTTTATTTTTTATTGCTCCATGCTTTTACATCAACCAAATCTTTCACAACATTCTTCCAATTGTATATATTTGGTTGTATTATTCCCATAATAAAGTCTCTTATTTCTCACTCCACTTGGAATTTTGCACAAGAGGCTTCTCTTTATGTGAGTATGCCATTTTTTGATGAGCATACATTGTATGCGGCTTGCTTGGCTTTTGTCATTCCTTTTATTCTCATTCAAATTGGTTTAACCAAAAAATTTATAATGCGTTCTTTTCAAATGGTATTGAGTATTCTGTTCATCCTTGCCCTTTACTTTTCTTATTCTAGAGCTGCATGGATAAGTCTCATTTTATCAGCTGTATTTTATCTATTTATTCGATTAAAAATTCAATTTTGGCAAATCAACATGATACTTATATCATCTGCTTTGGCTTTATCTTATTATTCGGAACCTATTTATAGTTCTATGAGAGAAAACAACTCTAAATACGATGATAATGCTGCACATCATTTAACTTCAGTAACTAACCTACGTAGTGATGCTTCAAATTTGGAGCGCATAAACAGATGGGTCTGCGCCTATAGAATGTTTTTAGAAAAGCCCGTGACTGGATTTGGACCAGGAACCTACCAATTTGAATATGGTGCTTTTCAAACCAATGAATTTACCACGAGAATAAGTTCACACGATGGAACCAAAGGAAATGCACATTCCGAATTTTTCGGTATATTATCTGAAATGGGGTTACCAGGATTGTTTACTTTCATTATTTTGGTATTTTACTCTATAAAATTAGGTCTTAAAAACATATATGACTTGCAAAATAAAAATGATGTTTCACTTGCAACATGTATCATCCTAGGCTTAATAACATTTTATTGTCATGGCCTTTTCAATTCATTTATTGATAGTTCAAAAATTTCCATATTAGTCATCGGAAGCATGGCAACTTTAGTCTTTTTAGACCTTAAAAATCGACCACATGGAAAACAATACTAAAATACCACCTATAGTTCGACTATTGGCATATTATGAGATTTTTGGTTTTCCGTTAACCTTAAAAGAAATAGAAAACAATATACCAAGAAAACAAATCGTAGATCAGTTAACAACATTATTGAATGATGGCATTATTTTTCAAAAAGATGATTATTATGCAATAAATCCAAAAACCTTAAAGGACAATATTAGGTGTGATGCCGAAGATCGCGTAAAGGAATATATGGATAAAGGCATTAAACGAGCTCAATTTATTGGAAAATTTCCTTTTGTTCGTTCTGTTATGATTTCTGGGTCTTTATCCAAAGGTTATATAAAAGAAGATGGTGATATAGACTTTTTTATAATAACTGCCACAAATAGACTATGGATTGCAAGAACCTTGTTAATCTTATACAAAAAAATATTTCTGTTTAACTCCCGAAAATATTTTTGCGTTAACTACTTTATAGGTGAAAATAATTTAGAAATTCATCAAAAAAACATCTTTACGGCAACCGAAATAACCACATTGATCCCGATTGTGAATCCGCCATTGTATAATGAATTCATTAAAAGTAATTCTTGGATTTCAGATTATTATTCTATATTCAATCAAAAAGAGGTTAAGTTTCATCTAAAGAACAATAGCCTTAAGAAAATCTTAGAAAGTACTTTTAGAGGGGCAGTTGGAAATTATATCGACATCAATCTCATGAAACTGACTTTTAAAAGATGGCAAAAAAAATTCAGTTATCTTGAACCAAAAGATTTTGATATTGCAATGGAAACCAGGAGAAACGTTTCCAAACATCACCCAAGCCACTTCCAAAAGAAGGTTTTATCTGATTATTCGAAAATCATGAACAACTTATTAAACAAAATTCATGAAAAAAATTCTATTTAGTCATAGTTACTACTACCAATTAGACGCCAAACAGTGGAAAACGGGTATGCCATATCCTCCATTAGCAACCATTAAGGCTGCAAGCTTTATGCGAGAAAAAGGATACGATGTTCAATTGTTTGATGTTGGATTAAGACAATCCCCAAAAAGCATAAAGCCTATTCTAGAAGAAGGCGGTTTTGACTTTTTGGTGATCTACGACGATGGATTTAATTATTTAACAAAAATGTGTTTAACGGTAATGCGAGAAGCATGTTTTGAAATGATTGACCTGGCAAAAACATCTCATTGTAAAATTATTATTTCAAGTTCAGACTCAACAGATCACTACCAAAAATATTTACAGAATGGAGCCGATATTGTACTTTTAGGAGAAGGTGAAATAAGTCTTTTAGAAACTGTACAAGCCTTTCAAAAAGGCATAGAATTAAAAGACATTGCAGGTATTTGCTATAAAAAAGATGGTGATATTTTCAAAAACAATAAACGTCCAGTTGTAAAAAACTTGGATGAATTCCCCCTTCCTGCGTGGGATTTGATAGATGTTGATGCCTATAAGCAAGCATGGACCAACAAACATCATCCTTTTGCACTGAACATAGCCACAACAAGAGGTTGCCCTTACAAATGCAATTGGTGTGCAAAACCTATATACGGAAATAGATATAATTCTCGATCTCCAGAAATGGTGACTAAAGAAATTGAATATCTGGCCAAACATTTTAACGTTACCAATTTTTGGATGTGTGATGATATATTTGGATTAAAACCCAATTGGGTGAATGCCTTTAATGAAGTTTTAGAAGAACTAAACTTAAAAATCACCTACAAAATACAAAGTAGAGCCGACCTTCTTTTAAAAGAAGATAACATTACGGCCTTGGCAAAATCGGGATTAAAAGAAGTTTGGATTGGTGCCGAAAGTGGCTCTCAAAAAATCTTGGACGCCATGGATAAAGGCACCGAAATAGATCAGATAAAAAATGCAACCAAACTCTTACAAGGCCAAGGTATTCGTGTTGCTTTTTTCATTCAGTATGGGTATTTAGGTGAAACCAAAGAAGATATTTCTAAAACCATTCAACTCATAAAAACGTGTAATCCCGATGATATTGGTATATCTGTTTCATATCCATTACCCGGAACAAAATTTTATGACACGGTAAAGAATGAATTAGTAAACAAACAAAACTGGGAAGACTCAGATGATTTAGCCATGATGTTTAAAGGAACCTTTAATCAGAACTATTACAGAAAACTTCACGCTTATACCCATAAAACATTTCAGAGTTCTAAAGGCTTTTTAGCAGTAAAACAATTTTTCACAAAACCAATAACCAAAAGTAGAATTAAACTAATCATCAAAGCCCCATTTCAAATGTTATTGGCTTCAATTTATAAACTCCAACTTAATACCATGAGCAATAAAAATGGAGAATAACATCAACAAAGGATTTTCTAAGATCTATAAAGAATACGAGGCGTATGAAAACAGTTTTAACACAACAACCTCTAAACGGAAAACTGTTTACAACCATATCGATAAATTTATGTCCGCCTCGGATGAAATTTTAGAGATAAATGCTGGTTCTTGTATTGACGCATTGCATTTAGCCAAAAAAGGACATAAGATATTGGCAACAGATGTTTCTGATGGATTTGTTGAATATGCCAAAAAGAAAACTGAAAATGAAAACATAAGCCAACTTATGACTTTTCAACAAATATCTTTTAATCATATTGGGCAGTTAGCTCCACAAACGTTCGACTATATTTTCTCAAATTTAGGCGGGTTGAACTGTATAGAAAACCCAGAGAAAGTAATCAATCAATTTAAAAGTATACTAAAACCAAAAGGGAAAGTGACCCTGGTAATCATGCCAAAAGTGACCCCTTGGGAATGGTTATGGATATTAAAAGATAGAAAAAAAGCATTAAGACGATTTGATAAACAAGGTACTGAAGCTAATATAGAAGATTATAACGTGAGAACTTGGTATCATTCTACTTCCTCCATTAAGGCAATTATTCAAAATGATTATGACATTTTAGATATTGAAAATTTAGATGTTTTTATGCCTCCAAATTTTGATTTTTGCCAAAAATACCCAAGACTTTTTAAAGGCTTGGTTTGGTTCAATAAATTTGCTAAAAGAATAACTCCTTTGGGAATTGGAGACTTTTACATCATAAGCTTTCAGCTAAAATAAGACCTATGAAAAATGAACATCAATTTGGGAAAGATTTTGAACAACAATACATTCAGGTAAGAACATTGGAAAATAGAGTTTATTCTGACCATATTGTGCAAAAACTACCGAATCTCGAGGCTAATCATCCACAATGCAATGAATGGCAAATTCGAAAAAGTAACGCCGAAAAATTTGCAAACTATATTTCAAAAGAAGATTTAAAGAATATATTAGAAATTGGTTGTGGAAATGGATGGTTCACTCATTTTATGGCAAAAAAGACTGAAGCAAAATTAATAGGCTTAGACATTAACAATGTTGAATTGGAACAAGCCAAGCGCCTTTTTAATAGAGAAAACATCAAATTTGTTCATGGTAATATTTTCGACTTAACATTCGAAAATAAATTCGACCTAATCGTCTTCAATGCTTCAATCCAGTATTTTCCAGATATTCCAATCTTAATAAATACTCTTAAAACTATGCTTTCAGATTTTGGTGAAATTCATATTTTAGATACCTTTTTCTATGATGATGATAAGGCCAAACAAATTGCCTCAGACAATACAAAGAAATACTATCAGAACATGGGACAGGAAAATATGATTCAATATTATTTTCATCATAAAAAATCAGATTTATTTCAATTCGAAATTATGAACCCCATTAAATCTAAAGTCTTCTCTTTTTTCAAAAGAAAAAAAATACATTTCCCTTGGTATAGATGGTCAAAAAAAAAGTAATCTGTTGAAACCTAAAACTAACGTGAGGTCGGTCTAAATAATTGATAGATCTCGATTGTTGCAGAGCGAAAGTCCAAGTGCACTTTTTATTTCGTTTCTCTACATAAACACTTTACCTGACGATAAAAGTGTCAGTTCGACCTGCCCCGACAATTTGGGGGTAATTTTTGCGACCTTAAAGAGCAAGAATTTTATAGAAAACAACTGTTTAACCACTAAATATCTTACTCAAACTTCACGTTAAGATCATTCAATAATTCACCTCAAAATCATTTCAACACATATTGAAATCAAAAAAACAATCTATTACGCCTATTTTATTTAACCCGTCAATCCTTGTTATTTCTAATACTTTTTATCCACTCTGCATCAATCATATTCTGATATGATTTAGGACTTTTCTTATAATGATAAATGCTTTCCTTTTTGTTCTTTCTTTTAACAATAAAGGAGTTTTCTATACGAATATTTTCATCAACTCTTTGATAAAATGTGTTGTTCTCAATAAATAAATTTGCAAAATGGGCGTCATCCCAATTTGAATAAATCACTGTATCATTCTCTTGTAAATTTCGAGTCACGTCTTGAATTAATTCATTCAATTCTTGTTCTGTGTCATCGGTCACATTTTTAGAACCAAAATCATTTCTCAAGAAAATAAATCCAATAATAGAAACCACAGGTACAATCATTATTATTTTTGACAACCATTTTTTGTTGTTTTTAATGGCTAGTATGATTAAAAATAAGAAAAGAACTAAAATTGGGTAAAATGGAATTTGGTAAATAACTTTTAGACTAGAGCTCGAATTATTAATCCCAGCAATAGCAAGCATAAAAAACTGAGTAATAACATAAAAACCAAGCAAAAGACCTAATATTCTCTTTTCACCTTTAGATTTGAAAGCATAAAATATAGCCAGAACAAATGGTAGAAAATATATAAAGAAATCTCTGAATCTAAACTGATCAAAATCCTGTAATCCAATACCTAAAAAGTAAAGCGTATTTTGCGGAATAGAAAAAATATAATCCTTTATTGACGGTCTGTTAAAAAAGAAATTATTATTTGGCAAATTTACATTTATCAACTCATAGGTTTCATACATAGCACCCTGACCACCTGCCGTTTTAGATACATAAACATACCAAATTACAAACGGAACTAAAACTAAGGCTCCAAGTGAAATAATTTCGACTATTTTTCTTTTATTTTTTAAATGAATTAAAAGTAATGCAAGAAACATTAAACCAGTTATTGCAAGTGTCAAAAAATGACTAAAAACCAAACAAATAGAGATTATTGTAAACAAGAACAAATCCTTTCTATTCTGTAATTGAGGATTTTTAAATTGTTTTATAAAATAATACAGTTGGATAATTACGAAAACAATAACAAGATTATATGATCTTAGGTTGAATTCTTGATATTGATTTAATGGATTAAAACACATAAGTAACATGAATAAGCCAATAAACATATTATTTTCAGTAAATAATCTCGCTATTTTGTAACTATAGGTTAATGCCAAAAAAACAAACAATAAATGAAATCCGAACAAAGATTTACCTTGTAGACCAAAAAACTTCGTCCAATAGTGTAAAGTAAAATAATAAAATATTCCATTTCCGCCATCTAGAGCGGTGGCATTAATCACATTTGAAACAGTGTTAAAACTCTGCCAATCATCTGATTTAAAATGTAATTTATTGATTGGTTTATGATCAACATGAAATTTTTCTGGTAAAGCCCAAACTTTTATATCCCTAACATCAGACATTCCTTTAGCAATACTCACAGCTACTTTTTCTGCTTCTTGAAAGTTATTCTGACTCTGAAATACGAATGAAACTGTAATAATCTTCAATAATACTACAAGTATTACAACCCATTTATAATTTAACATTTTTTGCGGGTAAATATACAATTTTCTATTTGCATAGCACTACTTTACTAAAACAGTATAATTCAAATCGATTTAGAATAAATTCAATGAAAAAGCTACACGCTTAAATAAATTAAATCCCCAGCCAAGAGAACATTGAGAAAATATTTTAAATTTATCTGTTTATCATTTTCTTTTTGTACTTGAAATAAAATGTTATCACGAAAAAGATAGAATCAGACAAAAATCTATGATCAAAAGAAAACATGCATAGTACAACAAAAGACACCTTTTAATAATCTTATATTTACTGAAAGAGTGGATGATTTTCTTTTTATCATAATGAATTATTTCTTTAATTTTACTAATTGACAACATCATTAAAATGAAAACAATAATAAAATTATCAAAAATATTATTTGGTATTGGCCTAGGATTAGCAACAATATTAATATTGTTTATTACATTTCTAACAAGTCGTTTCCATCAACCTTTCAACGAAAATGAACTTAAAGAATTAATCAAAAACATCGAACAAGAACCAATTGTCGATAAACGATTTTTCCAGTATTATTCCAAATTTTATAGAATAGATAATACAACGAATTATCTTATCAATCTTGTCTCCCAAAAAAGAAGTCCTACATGCCCATGTCTTCATATATCTAATTTAATGGTGAGAGGATTAGACTCTGGTTCCATTTGGAATAGAATAACCAAAAACAAATTTGTTTACAATTATAAACTCGAATATTCGCTTTCTCAAGAACAATGTTTTAATTATTGGATAAGTCATTACAATTTTCTTTACAATAATAGAGGCGTTAAAGAAGCATCGAAATTCTACTTTCAAAAACCTGTTGAAAAACTCAATGAAGATGAAATCATAACACTTTTGATTCAATTAAGAAATCCGTCTTTATATAACCCAAGAAAACATCCAGACCGACTAAGAAAAAGAATCGAGGTTTATAAAAGAGTGATTAATAATTATTCCGAAATGGGTGATTAATCACCTTATTTTTTCATTCAAAGGTTAGTTGATAAAAACAAAAAACGATCTGTCTTGTTTTTAAAGTGGACCCTTTTATTAAACTTTTTGATGTGAAACTTCTGAAGAACGTTGGCATTTAAATGAAATCCTCCTCCCGTGAAGGTGTGGCAACTTTAGTTGACGAGGTGGTTAAAATTAGTGATGAGATTTGAGCTATGAGTTATGAGATTTTTTTTGAAAAGAAATTTCAAAAGACCACCCCTACACAAATAAGACATTAATTCTATTAAACGCAAAAGTAACACCGTATACAACTAACAATCCGACTCTTAAAAAAGATTACTCTTTTTATATTTTTACAATCCTACAAGAAAAAACTTTATTTCTTTTTATTTAGATAGGAAGGAATATTAATTTTATTTATTAATTTTCTTAATGGTTGTTCTACATACTTATAACTAAAATATGAAACAATTAACAATACCAATAAAAAAAAGTAAAACGTAATATTTCTATTATTTACGCCTAGACTTATCATAAAACTTTTAGTAAACATATAAATTGGTTTTTGCAAGATATACACTGCATAACTAATTTCACCTAACAAAATAAAAATCCTTTTATTAAATAAGGTTGTAATTAGACCATTGTTATAAACTAAACAATAAATAATAGGAATATATAAAAAGACTAAAAGTCCATTATGAAATATGAAATAATTATTAAAGTAAATTAATACCAGTAAAACAATAAATAACAATAGAATTAATACATCATAATTTTTTGTTGATCTTTTATTCTTCATAAAAAAGACCCCAAATAAAATTCCCATCACAAATTCATTTAAATGCAAGAGAGGGAAATAAAACACAAAATTATGATTGGCAGATGGAAACTCTTGATAAAAGTTAGAATACTTTAACAAATGGACAGCAAATTGACTTGTAATAAAAATGACGCAACTTACAATAGCTATATATTTAAATTGTTTTTTCTTAACAATTTGATTGAATATGAAAGGAAAACATAGATAAAATAGTAGTTCAACTGAAAGAGACCATCCAGGCCAATTAAAGCTTAGAGCATATTCTGGAAGCCAACTTTGCATTAGTAATACTCCAAGAATAACTTCATCAAATGGAATTGTAATTTGAGTTCGAATATAATATGCTAGGAGTATTAAAATAGCTAAAAAATAAACCGGATAAAGTCTTGCAAATCGGCGCTTTATATATTCATAAAAAGTTATTTCATTTTTATTCCAATAAGCAACAATCATAATAAAGCCAGATAATACAAAAAAGTAACTAACACCTATACTTGCCTCTTGAAATAATTCAACAAATGGTTTTACGCAAAATGGATCAACATTTAGACCGTAATGAAATATTACAATCGATATTGCAGCAATAAACCTTGTAAATGTTAATTGTTCTAGCCTCATTCAAAATTTATTTAATAAAGTTAATTCAACAAAAATAGTATAAGTTTATTCCCGAAAAAGGAAATTTATTATTTATTTCAAACCAAATGTTCCTTGGCTTTAGATATTGTTTTTGAATGCGATTATCCAAAATTGTATATCTTCTTTCCCAAATCTCATGTATTTTAGTATATTAATTTACGATCCATTGGATAAGGAGATATTTTACCTTCTTCAATTTATGCCCAAAAACTGTCATTTTCATTGAATTAATTGGATAACTTTACTTAGTAATTTTAACTGGAATTATTCTTGGTAAATATTGTATCTTTAGAGTAATCAAACTCTTATGAAAGATCCTAAAAGACATGCTTCAAATTATTTCAAATTACCTTTCAACCCTAAACTAAAGGAAAGAGCAAAGGAATTGAGAAAAGCGGGGAATTTACCAGAAGTTCATTTTTGGAACAGAGTCAAAAGGAATCAGTTTTTGAACTTAGATTTTGATCGTCAAAAGATTATTGGAAATTACATTGTTGACTTTTATTGTCCGAATGCTCATGTTGTAATTGAGATAGATGGAGATAGTCATGTTGGCAAAGAGGAATATGATAAAAAACGAGATTTATTTTTGGAAAGTTTAAACTTGGTTGTTATTCATATTGATGTAGATTCCATTTTAAACCATTTAGATAATACCATGTTATTTCTTGAAAGTCATGAGGCCTTTAAGAGTTTCAAGGAATAACCTCAACCACCCCACTGCTACCGCAGCACCCCTCCAATGAGGGCAATGTCATTAAGTTAAGGGTTAACACACTGGTACATAAGCTCTGTAAT
>JBMYWP010000015.1:0-67792 GCA_049607525.1 Flavobacteriales bacterium | reverse complement strand
ATTAAATCCATGACTTCATTATTCAAAACAAAATCGGGAAAAAAACAGATTTTAGACTTTTATGATCTTAAACTAAAGGAATTAAATATACCATTTACAGCTCAATTTATCGATACAAGTTATGGTAAGACCCATATTTTAGAAACAGGAAATAAATCAAAACCTAAATTGATACTCGTTCACGGTTCAAATGGAAATGCTCCAATTGCCCTAGAAACCTATTCTGAACTTCTAAATCACTTTCATGTTATTGCCATTGATGTTTTGGCTCAACCCAATAAAAGCGAAACGAACAGGTTAAACATGAAAGATACCTCTTACGGAATATGGATTACCGAAATAATACAATCGTTTGGTTTTAAAGAAGTGTATATGGCGGGATTCTCTTTTGGAGGATTAATTATTATAAAAACACTAGAGCACAATACAAACCTGATTAAACATGCTTTTTTGACTGCTCCAGCTTATATTGTAAATGGAAATCCGATTCGAGCATTATTCAATATTTTTCTACCCATGAAAAGCTTTATGAGGAATGGAAATCCCAAAAAACTAAAAGCATTTCTGAATGCTCTATTTACAAATCCTGATGATTATGCTTTCAATTTCTTATCTGTTGTTTTGAAAGAATTTGACATGGACTTCTCCCCTATTCCAACCATAACCAAAACACAAGCGAAAAACATTACAACACCTATTACAATATTTGCAGCCAAACAAGACATCATTTTTCCTGGTAAAAAAATGATAAAACGCGCCAAGAACATCTTTCCTAATATTTGTAAAACTGTTTTGCTTGAAAAATCAAAACATGTCCAAAATCAGCACCAAAATATTCAAATTCAAAATGAGATACTTGAAATACTAAATAAATAAACCTACTTTAGTCTGATGAATAAAGATTCTAAATATTATCATATTTCAAAAACTAAACATCAATTTAGCTTGAGCGATAGACTTACTTTTAGCTGGAAAGAAATTTTCATTTATCCATTAGCCATTTTCTTTCTTCTATTGTCTACTATTGGAACCGCTATATTGGCCATTCCAATAACACTTATGGTATTTACTTTTTATACATTATTTCGAAAACATGCTTCAATATTTTATAAGATACTGGAGGTCAATTTGGACAATGGCAAGGTATACCTCATTAAAAAACGAATCAACACAATAATATCTAAAGAAGAAATTGATAAAACCTTTGATTTCAATAAAATTTCATTTGAAAATCAAACAAGAAGTGGTAAAACAAAATTCATATTAAACTACACGACCTATAAAAAGTATTCTATTTTAGTGATAAAAAGTGAAGCGCATAAAATACATATAGAGCAAGAGTTTCAAAATATTTTAGACTAAGTACATCCCTTCTTCAGCATAAAAACGCAAACTATACTATCTTTGCCAAATGGAATTAACGAAATATCAACTTGGAGAAGTTCTTTTGGTAGATAAACCATTAACATGGACTTCTTTTCAAGCCGTAAACAAATTAAAATATGCCATAAGAACTGCTTATGGTTTAAAGAAAATAAAAATTGGTCATGCTGGAACTCTAGATCCATTAGCATCAGGTTTATTGATTATTTGCACAGGTAAATTCACCAAAACTATTGAGACATACCAAGGTCAGGCTAAGGAATATACTGGAACTGTAAAATTGGGAGCTACGACTCCAAGTTACGACCTAGAAACAGAAGAGGATAAGCAATTTCCGACAGAACATATTACAGATGAAGCCATTTATAAGATGGCAGAACAATTTGTTGGAGAACAAGATCAGTACCCTCCTATATTTTCGGCCATAAAGCAGAAGGGAGAGGCTCTTTACAAAAAAGCAAGACGCGGAGAAGACGTTGTTGTAAAAGCCAGAAAAATAACTTTTCACGAAGTCGAAATTACAGATATTTCTATGCCTTATGTCTCATTTAGAATAAAATGCAGCAAAGGAACCTATTTAAGATCTTTTGCCTTCGATTTCGGAAAATCATTAAACTCTGGCGGACATTTAACAGCTTTGAGAAGAACTAAAATTGGAGACTTTTCGGTAAATGACGCCCTTGATGTTGAAACTTTGGCCGAAAAAATTTCTAAAGAGTATATTAAGACAGAGTAATCCACAAAATATTGTATATTTGTACACTTTTTACTAAAGAAAAATTTGAGCGCATATGAAAATGAAATTGTCTCATTTCAACTTTGACCTTCCAGAAGAGTTAATCGTTGATAGACCAGCAAAGAATAGAGATGAATCGAGATTAATGGTTGTTCACCGCAAAACGGGAGAAATAGAACACAAAACCTTTAAGGATGTAATCGATTACTTTGATGACAAGGATACATTTGTATTTAACAATACAAAAGTTTTTCCTGCTCGTATGTATGGAAATAAAGAAAAAACTGGTGCCGAAATTGAAGTTTTTCTTTTAAGAGAATTAAGTGCCGAGCAAAGACTTTGGGATGTACTTGTTGATCCGGCTCGTAAAATTAGAATTGGTAATAAATTATACTTCGATGAAGAGGAAACATTAGTTGCCGAAGTTATCGATAATACAACGTCTAGAGGAAGAACACTGCGTTTTCTTTATGATGGACCATACGAAGAATACAGAGCTAAATTGATTGAATTAGGATCCACACCAATTCCTAAATTTATTGAACGTGAGCCAGATGCTGAAGACGATGAAAGATTTCAAACCGTTTTTGCTAAAGAAACTGGAGCCGTTTCTGCTCCTTCTGCTGGATTACACTTTAGTAAACACTTATTGAAGCGTATGGAAATTAAAGGTATTGAAAAGGCAGAAGTTACACTTCATGTTGGATTAGGTGCTTTTAGAGATGTTGAAGTAGAAGATTTATCTAAGCATAAAATGGATTCAGAGGAAATTCATATTCGCGAAGATCAAGCCGAAATTGTAAACAATGCAATTAAAGGAAATCATAAAGTTTGTATTGTTGGAACAACGACTATGCGTACTGTAGAAAGTTCGGTTTCAACCAAAAACACACTTAATGAAGTAGATGGTTGGACAAACAAATTCATCTTTGCTCCTTATGAATTTAGAATTGCAGATGCTATGATCACAAACTTCCATTTACCAAAATCTACACTTATGATGATGGTTTCTGCATTTTGTGGGCATGATTTATTATTAGACGTATATAAAGTTGCAGTTAAAGAAAAATACCGTTTCCATACTTATGGAGATGCGATGTTAATTATTGACTAGTTTACTAAACACCTCATATAACAAAGGCTATCTGTTTTTCAGATGGTCTTTTTTTTAAAACAAATTTTATGGCCTACGATATTCAATACCGTTTGTTAAACGAAGAAGAAAAGGAATTATTCTACAAAGATTTCATCAATTTTTTGGCAGTTCATGGCATTCCTGGTGAAGAATGGGAAAGAATAAAAAAGGAAGATAAGCCACAAATGATGCTCATGTTCGCTCAGTTTAGCGATTTGGTTATTCATAAAAGTTTAATGAATATACAGTTTGCATATAAACTCGACGAAAACTCTTGTACGCTCTTAAAATTAGATGGAGAATCCTTTGAGATTGCTTCTGTACTGAATGAAAATAAATCTACTCATGTTCTAGATATTCTAAAGGCCACAGAAAAAAGTCAGCCTTTAAAAATGAATTACCCGGAAAAAGGACGTGAAAAATACATTTATCAATTAACCAGTTTAGATGGTTACCAACCTTGCGATGGTACATATTGGGATTTAGTAAACTAATCTATTCCAACAACCATCTTTTAAACATGCCGTTCTTTTCCCTAGCAACAATGATTTCTTCTCTGGACACAGGATGTGTATGCACCAAAATACGAGTTGGCGAATAATATTCTAATTCTTTAATCGCCGACTTTTTTATTAAAAACTGTCTATTAACACGGTAAAAGAAACGTTCATCTAATTGCTGTTGAATTTGTTTTAACGAAACGTCTAACGGGTATTTTTGGTTTGTATGGGTAACAATAAACGATAACTTGTTTTCAGTATAAAAATAGGCTATTTCCTCAAGGTCAATCACTTTCACTTTACTTCCTAAGCTAACCATAAAACGTTGAGACTTTAGGTTGATTTTCATTAAATCTATTAATTTAGAAACCGTATCTTCTTTCTCAATTTCCTGATCTGATTGGGTTAATTGATTGAACTTTTCTAAACTATTCTTGAGTTTTTCTTGACTGATTGGCTTCAATAAATAATCTATACTCAATTGCTCAAAAGCTCTTAAAGCATATTCATGGTGCGCCGTTGTGAAAATAATAGGCGTGGTTATTTTTAGATGTTCAAAAATCTTAAATGAACTTCCGTCGGATAAATGAATATCCATAAAAATAAGATCCACTTCATTTTCTTTCAACCAAGCAACAGCCCTCTCAATACTATTTAGTTCAGCTTTTATCACAATGGTTTCATTGCATTTTGCAATAAGCATTTTTAAACGATCTATTGCAAAATACTCATCTTCTATTATTACAGCATTAATCATATATCATCCGATTTTGAAAGTGGAACCTCTACAATAAAATAGCCATCTACTTGGCTTATTTTTGGAATTTCTGAGCCTAATATTTCGAATTTATTTTCCAAATTTTTCAACCCAACTTTATTCGATTCGAAAAAAGCCTCATTCCTAATTTGAACATTATTTTTGACAATTAACTTATCTCCTTCAATGTAAATTGAAATATAAAGCGGTTTATCTCGATCTATAATATTATGTTTTATAGCGTTTTCAACTAAGACTTCAAGCGTTAAGGGCGGTAGAAAGTATTGTTTTTCATCCTCGTTAATATTGACTTCAACATTCAAATTGTCTCTAAAACGAATAGACAACAGAAAAATGTAAGAATTAATAAAATCTAATTCTTTGTGCAAAGGAATAAGATAGGATGCATTTAGTTGAAGAATGTATCGATATATATTCCCTAATTCAAGAATAAATTGATCTGCTTTATTTGCATTTTCATGAACAAGGTAGGATAAAATGTTTAAATTATTAAATAAAAAGTGAGGATCAATTTGGTTTAATAAGGCCTGATATTTTGCTTTCTCATGATTTTTTATGAGTTCAGCATTTTTCAATTCTAATTGTACTTTGTTATGAATAAGGTTCCAGAAATTCTCAAACGTAATCACTAGCAAAAGTGACACAATAAAAACCATATCCATTTTCAAATCAAAGTTTGAACAATTAATTAGATTAGAAATATAAGACAAACCTAAAATCAGTCCAATATTAAATAAAACCCATATTACACTGACAAAAAATACAGGAAATTTATAACGAATAAGTTTAGACTTAAAAAAAGTTATTGTCCAATTATAATACCGTCCTATTATAGGAAAAACAACAGTTAATACAATAAAAATCAGAAAAAACTCCTTTACAATATCCATCGATTCATTATCCTGATCTATAACATCGTCTACAGCTTCAATAGTACTTATTAGAAGAGCCATAAGCGCATAAGACAATAACTTTGAGTATTTACCAAATTGTTTATTCCATAATTCCATACAGTCTAAAGTACAACCTTTTTCATTTAGATTGATCTAATAATGTTTTAAACCCTATAATATTTAATCTAAAACTGTTAAAATTTCAATCGAACAGATTTGAATAAAATCCGATTATTCAACAATTTTAAAAATGAATGTAAAAGATTGAATGGTTTTATGGACGGTATCATCCACATCTTTTTATAAATACTTTGAACATTGTAAATTAAAATAAAACCAACAAAAAACCTATGCCGTTTTTATGTATCATAGGTTTTTATCGTTATTTCCGTTTATAATTTGGTCCTAAATAGTCAATTTCATCGGCCAATAGATGCCCTCATTAACAATTCAAAATTTGGACTTATTTTTCAATAATATTTGGTTGAATTTTCTGCAAAACTGTAGCGATCAACATCACACATAAACATCCTAATAAATTTAACCATAAGAAAGGTAATACATCAATATACCAAACTGCAATAACAATTACTTGTGTAATGATGGCAGCGGTAAAAACGGCTTTAGATTGTATGAATTTCAAGAAAAATGCAATCAAGAATATTCCTAAAATATTCCCATAAAATATAGATCCAATAATATTAACCAATTGAATTAAGTTTTCTACCAAAGTACCAAAACAAGCAAATAAAATAGCAATTAAACCCCAAATAAGCGTAAACCATTTGGTTGCATTTACAGATTGTTCATCATTAAGTTCTTCCTTCTTATTTCGCTTGTATAAATCTATTGTTGTGGTAGTAGCTAAGGCATTAAGTTCACTAGCCGTACTCGACATAGCTGCACTTAAAATCACAGCCAATAACAACCCTACCAATCCATGAGGTAGTTTGGTTAAAATAAAATGTAAAAAAACGTAATCTTTATCATTTTTCTCGGCAGTTATATCAGCTTTTTCAATGATTACCTTTGCCTTTTCTCGGAGTTCGGCATCAATTAAATTTAATGCTTTACGTTGAGCCTTTGCACCAGCTGGTAAATTAAAAATAGCTTGTTGATTGGCTTTGTGGGTTTGTTCCAATTCTAAATATTCTGCCTTATAAGAAGTTTCTATGATTTGCTCTTTTACTTCTGGATTAAAATGAATTGGCGAGCTATTGAACTGGTAAAACACAAAAACCATTACACCAACAAAAAGAATAAAAAATTGCATAGGAACCTTTAACATTCCATTAAATAGCAATCCCAACTGACTCTCTCTAATCGATTTTCCTGATAAATAGCGTTGAACCTGACTTTGGTCGGTTCCAAAATAAGATAGAGCCAAAAATGATCCACCAATAATTCCACTCCAAAACGTATATCTATTTTCTAAATCGAACGAAAAATCTAGAACTTCAAGTTTCCCTGTTATGCCCGCAATATCAATGGCATTGCTCAATCCTATTTCTTCGGGTAAATAATCTATTATTAGAAAGAAGGCGGTAAACATTCCCGTCATAATAATAAACATTTGTTGTTTTTGAGTGACACTCACAGCTTTTGTTCCACCAGAAACCGTATAAACGATGACTAAAACACCAATAATAAGATTGAGTAATTTTAAATCCCAACCCAAAATGGTTGATAAAATAATAGCTGGTGCAAAAATGGTAATTCCAGCGGCCAAACCACGTTGAACCAGAAATAAAATAGCCGCCAAAGTTCTTGTTTTTAAATCGAACCTTTGCTCTAAATATTCATAGGCGGTATATACATTTAGCTTGTGATATATTGGTATAAAAACCAAACATATAACAACCATGGCAATAGGTAATCCAAAATAAAATTGAACAAAGCCCATTCCGCTATGAAATGCCTGCCCAGGTGTTGACAAAAATGTAATTGCACTGGCTTGAGTGGCCATTACAGATAAACCAATGGTCCACCATTTACTTTCGCCACCCTTAATATAATCTTTTGCAGATTGATGCCCTCTCGTTTTCCAAGAGCCATACAATACAATAAAAAGTAATGTTCCTATTAAAATAATCCAATCTAATCCATTCATGCTAACTATACCAATTGGTTATTAAATAAAACAAAACTATGTAGAAGGCGTTTACAAATAAAACAAGACTGTAAATGGGTTTCCATTTATATTTTTTTTCCGACTTCATAAATTAATCTAAAGAAATAATATTCGCAAACAATCTATAAGCACCAGGCACTCCAACCGGAAACTCCCTAAAGAAACTCAGTCCGGTATATATATAATTCCCCTTCCCGTATTTTGCAATTAACAAACTTCCTTTTTTTGCGGTTTCCCCTTTGTCATGCATAGAGAAAATAGGTGTAAAAGCTTCATCCCATTCATTCGGGAAATACAAGCCACGTTCTTGAACCCAACCGTCAAAATCGGACTTGGTAATTTTATTTGGCGTATTTAATACAGGATGATTAGGTTCTAAAATGGTTATTTCGGCATGTTCATCGGTTACTCGATCTCTAGAAAGTGTAAGTGGATAAGGTGCAATTCGTTTTGTTTTTAAACGATGATTTGTATTGTATTGAACAATCATGTTTC
Organism: Flavobacteriales bacterium; assembly: GCA_049607525.1. Classification (GTDB taxonomy): domain Bacteria; phylum Bacteroidota; class Bacteroidia; order Flavobacteriales; family CAJXXR01; genus JBMYYR01. The sequence goes on along the minus strand of JBMYWP010000015.1, from coordinate 59,741 downwards.
CACCTTCTTTCACAAAATTGAATAATATATCTTGTTTAAAATCTAGGTTTTCTAACACATTATAAGCTCGAATCCCGATAACAACAGCATCAAATTTCTTTAATCGTTCTGTTTCTAAATCTTCTACATTTAGTATTTCCACACTAAAACCGATATGCTCTAAACTTTCGGGAATAACATCTCCAGAACCTTTAACATAAGCTACCTGTTGTCCTTTTTTCTTGATGTCTAATTTTACCACCTTGGCCTTATTTGGCGTTAGCACGATTTGTTTTGGAATGTGATCATAATTTATTTCTTCCAATTTATCTTTGTAAACTTTCCCATCAATTTCTACCTGTGCCGTAATATCACCTTCAGACTGTTGTTTAGATGGTGTAATTGTAAACGTATAAGATTTCTCTTCACCTTTGTGTTCTATTTCCGTGTTTTGCATTAATGGTTTAACACTCCACCCCTCAGGAACATTCAAACTGACCACTCCTTGCAAATTATTTTTCCAAGCCGAAACTTTTACCTGAATTTCTTTAGACTCGGATGAGCCAAAAATATAAACATCCTCTTCTATTGCAGAACTTACAATTGGTAAAACTTGAAAAGGCGTATAAATTTCACCTACCGCAGGGTTTGCATATTTATAAACAATAGGTTTTATAATTTCTATTTGAGTTCCATTAACTTCAAATTGAAATTTTATTTTGTGTTCATTCGGTGTTTCTGGCAATCCAATCAATTGAATATCTTCAACAGAATACATACCTAAAGTTGCTTTTTGGTTTAACCAATAAGGGCTATTGGTATTTGCATTTTTTGCTATAAAAACATCTTGACTAATAACTTCCTTTTTATTGGCAACTAACTCTAAACTCTGTTTAAAAACTTCTTTTCCGTATGTGAATTGATTCAACACAACCTCAACATTTGATCTTTTAGTGAGTTCAACATTTAACTGGACATTTTCTCCTCTGTTTGTTGTCTCAATTTTGGATACAGGATCAATGTAAAGTCCTAAACATTGCTCAATAATCCTGGTAATCTCTTGAAGTTTTAAAGTTTTCCAATGCTCATCTTTCAATTCAGAAATCAGATTATAAGCTTTCACCAATTCTGAAAGATGGATTTCTGGATTTTGAAAATTAAATTCGCGTTCAACTTTGTTCAAAATATCAAGGATTTGTTTTCCTCCTTTTAACCTTGTCCAAGTTGTATTAATACCTTCAAAAACATTGTTATTTTTAACCTTATCTCCCTTTAACAACTCTAAATACTCCAACTGACTCCCTCTTACATTTAGAGTTCCAAAGCCTTGACATTTATGCTGGCTTCTACTTCTAGAAGCAATTTCGTTATTCGAAAGACCCAATTCTGGGTAATACACACCAACATCTACAGATGTCATATTGGATTTATCAGCTTGTTCAAATTTTTCTTTAGAACCATAAAACCACCACGACGTATTAAAAAATATACGTTGGGGTTGCCAAGGTTGCACCAAATCCAATTGATTTTCAAATGTCTTTTTGTCATCCGAAATATCAAAAGCTTCCATAGCCAACATAGCAGAAGTGGTATGGTGACCATGGGTTGTACCTGGACTTCGATGATCGAATCGATTTACAATAACATCTGGTCTAAATTTACGAATTGTCCAAACGACATCGTGTAATACCTTATCTTTTTCCCAAATATTTAAAGTTTCGTCTGGATGTTTAGAATATCCAAAATCATTTGCCCTAGAAAAAAATTGCTCTCCACCATCTACACGTCTGGCTCCTAACAATTCTTGAGTACGTAAAACCCCTAAATTCTCTCTAAGTTCACTCCCAATTAAATTCTGTCCTCCATCTCCTCGTGTTAAAGACAAATAACCTGTTCTGGCATGTACTTCATTCGAAAAATAAGAAATTAATCTTGTGTTTTCATCATCTGGGTGTGCTGCTAAATATAATACAGAACCTAAAAAATTGAGTTTCTTTATGTTGTTGTGAATCTCTACGGAGCTTGTAATTTTAGGCGTTTGTGCATTAAGAACATGTCCTAAAAGCATTGCGAAACACAATGAATAAATTGTTTTTTTCATGAGAAATTGAATAGATGGACTAAATAATCTCCCAAAAATAATGAACTCTACCAACAAAGTGGGGTTATATGGATTGTATTAGTATGATTTAACACTGAATTTGTAATGAAGATACAACGGTTAAACATTTGGTCAGTTTCAAATAACCTATTATAATAAAGATATCCTATCATTTATTAATGTTTTTTTTGAATCAAATTATTTGAAATAATTTAATTATCTTTAATTTATTAGTTGTATCATTCATCAGTCTTTCACTTTATAGATAAAAATCCTAATCAGTTTATGAAATCAAAATACAATTGTATAATAATTGATGACGAACGATATGCACGTGAACTGATTGTGGATTATTTAAAGGATTTCCCAGAATTTGCAATCATTGGGAAGTATAAGTCAACCTCACTAGCTAAGGATATTATAGAGTCTGATCTGAATTTAGCCCTCATATTCTTAGATATTCAAATGCCAAATGAGACAGGAATAGAGTTTTTAAAAAACAATTCCCTAAGAACAAAAGTTATATTCACAACAGCCTATTCCGAATATGCTATTGAAAGTTACGACTTAAATGTTGCAGATTATCTCTTAAAACCTATACGTCAAGATCGATTTAATAAAGCTATCGAAAAATTATTAATACAATTGGAAGTTGAAGAAAAAGCGAAAGCTTTTGAAATGTCAGCAATCACCAATAGTAATTATATCAAAATTAAATCTGGTTCAAATACTCATAAAATCTATTTTAATGAATTAATCAGGCTTGAAGCCGATGGTGAATATATAAGGTTTTTCACCCAAGAAAAGACCTATTTTGTATTAGGAAGTTTAAAAAAAATAATTGAGCAACTTCCAACCTCATTTATGCAAATCCATCGTAGTCATATTATAACTCTATCTCAAGTAAGATCTCGAGAAGGTTATCTGATTACTTTAAATGACTTTTCAAAAATTCCGATTGGTAAAACTTACCGTACTCAGATTCTAAAACAATTAAAATTGCAAGGGTTTTAATTGCAATAATCTCTCATTTATTTCCATTTACTGAGTATTAGTTTCCATTGGCTGAAAAGGTATAAAATTTCTTATTTCGGGGTATTAAATATTCTAATATTGCTAAGAAATAAACAATGCCATAGCTATGAAATTCGTGAAGTTAATCTATGTCATTTTAATGCTATTAACAATACATTTTTTTTATTGTTTGGCAATGGAATACAATACCTTGAAAAAGAGCTATACCAAGAAGGTTTGTCTTTTTTTTGAAACAAGGGAAGATAAAAAAATCGATAAACTAAAATTTAGTAAATCTGATAAAAGAACCATGAACTGCAACTATATAAACACGTTTATCTTCTTTGTATTTTCCATTTACTGAGTATTGGTTTCCATGAGTTGAAAAGGATTTAGTTTTTAAATGAACACCCCCTTTAAGTTTTATATTGCTGAGTAAATATCAACCTAAAACTACAGAAAACATGAAGCGAATAAATTTCATTTGCATCATATTGATGCTATTAACATTTTTTTCCAACTTTAGTTTAGCTCAAGAAAAGAAATCGATGAAAAAGATTAACCCCGAAAAAGTGATTAAATTTCTTGATGCCAATAAAGATGGGAAAATCAGTAAAAAAGAAGCTGAAAAATCTAAAAAACTCTTGGCTAGTTTTAATTATCTAGATACAAATAAGGACGGATTTCTAACACTAAATGAATTAAAGAGCAATAATTCTTCAAATCGATATAGCTACTTAGAAAGTGATGGCATTTTTATGTATTTCGAAACTGAAGAAAAAGAACTATATCGAAAACTATTACCCAAACAATTTGACATGCCAGAACGTTTATTGGTTCATACTTTTATTTGCGATTTTTTTAAGATGGACGAACATACACAGCCCTATAAAGAAGCTTCCATTTTTCTACTTGCAAAATACAATGAAAAAGAAATATGGCACTGTATTTATATGCCAGTAACAAGTTTGGAATCAATGATTTTAGGAAAGAATCGATTAGGGCTTCCTAAAACAATGGGTGAAATTGAAATAAATCGTTCAGAACCTGAATATAAGGCCTCAGTTACCGACCATAACAATTGTAAAATTTCATTAACTATTAATACAAAAAACCATGCCTTTAACCAGGACGAAATAAAAGTATTAAAAGAACTATCGGTACTTCCTAAAATGAATATCCTCAATAACCAAATCATTGAAATGAGTGGAGGGCGTAAAGAGAATGTTTTTGATCTAGCAAAAAAATATCCAAGTAAAATAATCATTAAAAGCGGACTAGGTTCCCTTGATTTTAACAACTACAATTTGAAAGGTAATAAACAAGAGAGTCCGCTCAGCTTAAAACCCTCCAAAATTCTGGGGGCTTATTATATGTTGAATAAATTCCCTTTTAAACTAAGTAAAAAATAAAACAAACACTAAAACAAAAAAAAATGAAAAGCATTAAATTCCTTTTTCTTGCCCTGGTGGCAATTTTAGCATCATGTAGTAAAAATGATGATGATGATTCTAGTCAAACTGTATTTGCCGATTTTAAATATGACATACAAATCAAAGAAAATAAGGCTATAGTTACATTAGAAAACACGTCTCAAAACGCAACCGAATTTGCATGGTCTTTTCCCGATGGTGAAACCGCAAATTCTTCACAAGAAAATCCAATAGTGACATATACAAAAAACGGCAACTATTTAATGACTTTAGAAGCCTCAAATGGAAATATAAGCGATACCAAAAGTATTGAAATCAAGATAGATTCCTTGTTTAACTATACGCCATATAGATATTTGGAAAATGATGGAATATTTATGTATTATGAGACTACAAATGTTCAAGCATATAAAAGTTTAATACCAGAAGAATTTAATATGCCAAGTCGTATGGTTGTTTTTTCATTTTTTAACGATTTCTATAAACTAGATTATGGAGCTACACCTTACAAAGAAAACGCTATTTCAATACTTGTTGAGTATCAGGGTGAAGAATTTTTTCATTGTGTATATATGCCTGTAACCGATGAACATTCCATGTGGGCCGGAATTTTAGGATTAGGATTACCAAAAACCATGGGAGAAATAAATTTTGTACGAAATAATCCTATATATTTAGGTGACAGAAAAAACCCTTTAGGTGGAACGATGGATATGAGTGTTGATACAGAAAACTACAATATAGACCCTAATACAAAACAGGAAATTATTGATTTGCAAAAACTTAGATCTTTACAAAAAAGAAATGGCCAAATAATTGTAACAGGTAATTCTGGTGGAAATCAGAATAGTGTGATTGAAACTGCAGAACAATTCCCAAATTTAATAACAATTAAGTTCGGAGAAGCTACAATGGTTACAAATACGTCATCAATCCCTTATCATCATCCATTAGATTTAGTACCTTCGAATGTAATTGGAGCATTTTATCTAAAAAACACCATTCCTTTTAGTTTAACAGGAACACCTTTATAATATTCTTTTTATATACCTTGCAGTGATTTAATATTAAATCACTGCAAGACAAACCTTTGTATCATGGGATTTTCAATAAACAAAAAAACGAGCATTGTTTTTCAAATAATATTTTGGATACTATACTTCATGTTTATTTTTAAACTGCAGGAAGGTCATAAATTAGACAACTTTAGTACTTTTATACAATCATGTTGCATGGTATTTATTTTTGCATCAATAAGTTATTTGAATGCTTTATATTTAATTCCATTCTTTTTTACAAAGAAAAAATACTTCATATATTTTGTCATTATAGCTCTGTTAGTTGGTTTTACACCAATTGCAATACTTTGGATAATAAAATCCATTTACCATTATTATCATTTAACAATCGATTCACAATTATCATTAAATAACCCTGCTCGCAATAGATATATTCGTCTTTTGATTCCAACAATCATATTTTTGTTTAGCAGTACAACTCTTCGATTAATTTTAGATTTTGCAAGCAACGAACGACAAAGAATTCAAATTGAAAAGGACCGTTTATTGGCTGAAACGAAATTTTTAAGATCGCAAATGAATCCACATTTTTTCCTTAATGCTTTAAATAATTTAAATGCTATTATTCGGTTATCTCCAAATAAATCCGAAAAGTATATCAATACCTTAGCAGATATGATGAGATATGTAACCTATGACTGTAGAAAAACTTTGGTTCCAATCCTTCAGGAAATAAATTATATAAAAAATTATATTTACGCCCAACAAATAAAAGACGATGAAAAAGACGTAACCTTCATAACCGAAATTGAAAATAAAGAATACCAAATTGAACCTATGTTGTTAATGCCATTTGTTGAAAATGCATTTAAGCATGGCGGTGAAATTAATGGGATTTTTTGTCCAATTCATATTAGTATAAAACAAATCAAAAGTAAAATCCATTTTAGTTGCGAAAACAAAATTAATCCTCTGTCAACTAAAAACTCAGATCCCAGTTATAGTGGAGTAGGAATAACAAATGTAAAAGAACGACTTGAAGCCAGTTACACTGATATGTATGATTTGTCGATTATTGAAAAAGAATCAATATTTTTGATTAATCTTGTTTTGGATTCAAACGATTCACATCTTAAATAGTTGTATATTCTCTGAATTAGGTTAAAAAACAAGAATTCTTAACATTGGTATAAACCTAAACTGGGTTACTACGAAATTTCATTTAGGTTTCTATTTACCTCATAAAACAGATACTCGAAAATAACTTTATTTTCTATTTAGGAGAAAGTTATAGAGCTCCTAGAATAATTGTTTTCTATCTGATTTAACTCCTATCATTTAATTCTACTAAATATTCTAGAAAAACATCTAGACTTCGTTCATTTTTTTTCTTGCTGTCATTATATTTTTTCAAAAGATCCGGATGGGAAGCTAATAGCATTCTAGCATTCTTTTTATTAAATCTAATAACCTCTTTTTTTACAGTATCATAAGCGTATAGGTAACGACCAGATGCCATAGCTGCACCAGCAATTCCTCCAATAAAAGCACCTCCTTGCTTTTCACCTTCAGTTTTTCCACCTTTAAAAATCAAATACCTACCTTTATCAATAATTTTCCCCCAGCATGTTAAATTAAATTTGAATTCGTTAATATAATCTCCAGTATTATCAGAGATTATACACATATTGTTTTTTATTTCTTTACTCTTAATAGATTTTTCAAAAGGAACGAAATTGTAATCAGATCCTGCATTTCGCTTACTAGGACCTCTCATCCACGATTTTTTCTTAAGTTTAACTTCTTTAGAAACACCATTTGATAAATAATCAGAAAATGTAGCGTAACATTTATATTTAGCTTGTCCAAAAACAAATAAACAAATGAATGTAAAAGTGGTGAGTAAAATTGTTTTTTTTCATTTTATTTTTTGTTATTTTTTATCGAAGACTAAGTAACAATATTTTTCATAAATAACCAAAAGTTAAAAATTCAATTTCAATGAGCTATAATGTTCTTTTTCTTCCTTAACCCATCTCAAAAAAAACATATCTTTACCATGTAAAGTTCACTAAAAGTAAAAATGCAAAATCATCAATATATAGCTCAGCAAACGGGTATTAATTTAACCCAAGTTGAAGCCACCACAAAACTGTTAGAACAAGACTGTACCATTCCGTTTATTGCACGATATAGAAAAGACAATACGGGAAATTTAGATGAGGTTCAGATACTAGATATTAAGAATGCTTTTTTAGCTTTTGAGAAATTAGAAAAAAGAAAAATTGCCATTCTCGAGAAGTTAAAGGAATTAAAAATCACCGAGGCTTCTTTCTTGTCGTCTATTCAGAATTGTTACGACATTAAAGATCTGGAAAGACTATTTGAACCTTATAAAGCATCAAAAAATAAAATTTTAGATCTAGCGAAACAAGAAGGATACGAGAAGTTTGCCAAAATGTTAATGAGTCGAAATTCGATTGATGTGTTTGAATTTGCTCAGAAAAACAGATCATCAAACTTTAAAACCAGAGAAGAGGTTATTAAAGGTTTTGAAGCTGTAATAGTAGATTTCATTTACCAACAATCCTATACTTTTGTGTTTGAAAACGCTCAAAAACATGGACTTTGGAAAACGAAAAAGAAGAAAGATATTTCGGCTGAATTAGAGTCGAAATTCAGAACCTATTTAGAATTCGAAAAACCATTAAAATACATTTCATCTCACCAATTTTTGGGTATAGAACGTGCTTTTGACGAAAGCGCCATTTCAAAAAAACTGGTTATAGATGACGATTATTTACTCGATCGATTAAATGGACGATATTTAAAAACGGGTTTAGAACAATCCGAATTTATAGAAAGTACAATAAAACAAGCCTTCAAAAAGAAGATTTTTCCGAAAGTAGATCGAGAATTATGGAAAATTGGAAAAGAAAAAGCCGATGAGGAAGCCATAAAGATTTTCGGGAAAAATTTAACACAATTATTGTTGAGTCCGCCTTTAGGGGAAAAGCGTGTTTTGGGAATAGACCCAGGGTTTAGAACAGGTTGTAAAATGGTTTGTATAGATAAAAATGGAAATTTACTTTACAACGAAACCATTTATCCGCATCATAATGAGGCTCAAAAGAAAACTCAGGCCGCAAAAAAGATAAGACATGCTCTTGAAGTTTACAAAATAGAAGCTATTGCCATTGGAGACGGAACGGCCGGAAAGGAAACCATGGATTTTGTAAAACAACAAACCCAATTTCAAAAAGTACCGACGTATTTGGTTGATGAAAGTGGAGCCTCGGTTTATTCGGCTTCTAAAATTGCCCGAGAAGAATTTCCGGAATATGATATTACGGTAAGAGGTTCGGTTTCTATTGCTCGCCGATTGATTGATCCGCTTTCGGAATTGATTAAAATAGATCCTCAATCCATTGGTGTTGGTCAATATCAACATTCGGTAGATCAAAAAAAACTGGCGGAATCTTTACAACTCAACTTGGAGTTTTGTGTGAATAAAGTGGGTGTAAATTTGAATACGGCTTCGGTTTATTTACTAAAATCGGTTTCGGGATTAAACGAAACTTTGGCAAAACGTATTGTTGAAAAACGAAGTGAATTAGGTGGATTTACAAATCGTAAAGAACTTAAAAAGATAAAAGGTTTAGGAGACAAAACCTATCAACAAGCCGTAGCATTTCTGAAAATTAAGGATGGAGATGAAGCTTTGGACAATACGTTTATTCACCCCGAAAACTATAAAGATGTTTACGAAATGGCTAATGTTTCAACCAAAACGAAGGATTGGAAGATTGTAAAGGAAAAAATTGCTCAACTTAATTATGAGGATATTAACATCAAAAATCTAGGTGAATATACTTTTAAAGACATCAAAGAAAATATTCTGAAGCCTAATTTAGATCCGCGAGAATCTTTAGGAACAACGGTTTTAGAAAATAAACTAAAAGGTATTGAAGATTTATTTGTGGGTCAAAAATTAAAGGGACGTGTAAAAAACATTACCAATTTTGGGTGCTTTGTAGACCTTGGTATAAAACAAAATGGTTTGCTTCATGTATCTAAAATGGCCAAAAGATTTGTGTCTGACGTACATGAAATTGTATCTATAAATCAGGTTTTAGAAGTAGAAGTCATTAAAATTGAATTGGAAGACAAGCGTATAGCTTTGAGTATTATTGAAGAAGAAAACAACAATGACAACAGATAGAAAACAAGCTTCGGAAGCGTTTATTCGCCTTCTCGACATCATGGACGATTTAAGAGAAAAATGTCCTTGGGATAAAAAGCAAAACAATTTAAGCTTATCGCATCTTACTATAGAAGAATGTTTCGAATTGGTAGATGCTTTGAGAGATGAAGACAACGAAGAAATAAAAAAAGAACTTGGAGATATTTTTTTACACCTAGTGTTTTATTCAAAAATAGGTGAAGAAAAAGAAGAATTTACCATCACCGATGTGTTGACTTCAATTTCGGAAAAGCTGATTTACCGTCATCCACATATTTATGGAGATACAAAAGTAAAAGACGAAAAGGAAGTTCTTGAAAACTGGGAGAAACTAAAATTAAAAGAAAAAGGAAAAAAAGCTTCTGTTTTGGAAGGTGTACCTCGTTCTTTACCATCTATGATTAAGGCCTACCGTATTCAAGACAAAGTAAAAGGTGTTGGTTTTGATTGGGATGATTTAGCCGATGTAAAAGCCAAAGTTTATGAAGAATTACAGGAGTTAGAAGCTGAAATTGAAGTAAACGATAAAGATAAGATGGAAGCAGAAATGGGTGATCTATTTTTTGCACTTATTAATTATTCTCGTCATTTAGGGATAAATCCGGAGAATGCATTAGCCAGAACCAATGCTAAATTCATCAATAGATTTCAAACCATGGAAACGTCGATAAAAGCCAATGCTTTAGATATTACCGAAATGAATCTAGAAGAAATGGACGTGTTTTGGGAAAAAGCTAAAATTGGAGAAAAGAAATAGTAGGAAATGCCGAGGATATAATTGATGGTGATCCTCGGCAATTAAATAAAAAATAAAACGTTTATGAAAAAATTAGAAATTACACTTGGCGTAACAATAATATTAGCCTTACTAATGAATTTGTTTTTAATAAAAGGAGGCGCTATGTTAACTATACTTTCCATTGGTACTCTTTCTGTATTTTACATGTATATGGGTTACCCTATATTAAATAATCTCAGTTTAAAAACGGTGTTTAAAAGAAAGACATTTTCTGATATTGGCACAAAAAGAGCAATTGGATCTGGTTTGACCGGACCTGTTTTTGCTTTACAATTAATTGGAATATTATTTTATGTTCAATCTTGGGTTTCAGGAGAATATATACAGAAAATTGGAGTTATTTTAGCCTTCGTTCATATATCGGTTACACTCATAAAATACAGACAAAACCAAAATATTTTTTATAAAAATCTCTTAATAAGAAGCTTGAGCATTGGTGGGTTATTATTCATTTTATTTATCTCTCCAAAAGATAGTTGGTTAAATTTTAAGTACAGAAATCATCCTGATTACTTAAAAGCGATAAACGAAGCCCAAAAAGATATAGATAATGTAGAGTTATGGAATAAAGTTGACGAAGAACGGAAAAAGATTAAATGATCGAAAAACGGGTATTTTTCCAACAACAAATTTATCATACATTGTAATATAATTTTAATAACCACCTATGAATGTATTATTTCACATAGCAACGGGTGTTGCAATAATTGCGATTCATAGTCGCGTAAAACAGCCAAATAAACCATTGTATTACATTTCTGGGTTCGTTTTGGGTGTTATATCTCATGGAATATTAGATTACACACCGCATTGTTATCCTATTCATTCAAAAGTTGATGTCATACTAGGTTTGATTGCCATTATTTTCTTATTGATTACAATTCGAAAAGAGTTTAAGATACTTTCGGGATTTATTTTATTAGGCAGTATTTTCCCAGATTTATTAGATTTATCACCTGGTATTATCAATAATTTATTTCAATTAAATCTACCAACATTTAATCCTATTTTCCCTTGGCATTTCCACCATTATTCAGGATCTATTTATTCCAATAATTGTTCAGTTTCCACACTTAATCATTTTTTAGTCCTTTTATTTTGTGGAATTCTCGTTTTCTTGAATTTCTCGGGAGTAAAACGACTTTTTTATTCCAAGAATACATGAAACATTTACAAGGTATTTTGGAAGTTATGATCGGTATGTTTCATCCGTTTTATGTTTTTGACAACAAAATTAAGCAGAAAGGAAACCCGAAAACAAAATATAAAATTGCTTTTCTATTTGTGGTTTTGTTGGGCTTTAGTATTTTCCATTTTATGGATACTAAGGCCTATGTCACCGTAAATATTAATGTAATGAGTAAAATAGGATTTCTAACTGCCATAATTTCTAGAATCCTTTTAACTTCATATTTCATCACTTTAGTTTCCAAAAAAATAATAAAAGTTTCTTCTTCCTTTAATAAAGCGCTTCCTATTGTTTTAATAGCAATCCCAACTCTATTTTATCCTTTTTTAATTCAAAGTTTACATCTAAAAAATTATTGGACTATTTATGATATATGCTTTGTATGGTATCTTACCATATTGAGCATTGGTATTTGGAAAACATACCAATGTCACCCAATAAAGTCGGTTTTTATAGCCTTAATAAGTCAATTATTTTATTGGTTTATTGGTGTTACCTTGTTTGCCTGGGGTATGAAAATGTGATTCAATAATAAACATCTCCATTCATTATTTTTAATTTAGCTTCCCCTTCGAGTTTTTTGATTTTTCGAATAGTCGTTTCTACCGATAAACCAGTTAATCCGGCTATGTTTTTTCGGGTAAGATCAATTTTGGTTTCGAAAGGAATATCCGAATTCAAAACATCTTTTTTTAAGTAATTGAACAAAGAAAGAATGCTATTTTCGGCTGAATTAGATGTAATTCCGTTTGCCATTTTAGCTTTAAAGTATAACCGTTTTGATAGCGTTTTGGTGAGTAACCAATGTAAATTGTCGTGTTTCTTTAGCAATTCTTCAAAACTTTCTTTGGTTATAATTAACAATTCAACCTTGCTAATGGCAATGGCATGGGCCGGATATTTTAATCCCGAAATTAATGGTGGTTCACCAAAACTTTTTCCAGGTCCAAAAATCCCTTGTATAAATTCATTTCCATTTTCATTATAAAAACACATTTTCACACCACCACTCATTATTTGAAAATAATACTTTGGCGTTTGATCAATTTCAAAAATATAATCGCCTTTGTTAAAGGTCACTTTTTTTGGATTGAATTGGCGTAAAATGTCTTCAGGTATTTTCATGGTATGATTTGAATCATAAACAACCTATAAAGGTGTTCATACATTTGTGGGGTCAAGTTAAGAAAATGCAAAGTGTAAAGAACGGATTTTGGTCAATAATATTTACTGGCTTATGCTTTTTAAGTATCTATTATTGCAATAATGCTCTGATTAACAAGGAAAATCAAGTCATTTTCATTGCTGCCTTTGGAGCCGCCGCCGTACTCGATTTATCTATTCAGTCAAAAGACAAAACCTCTGTAAAAACCATGTTTTTAGGTTCAATAATCGGCAGTTTAATTGGCGTATTTTTTAGTCAATTGAAATTAGATGTTATATGGGCAAGTATTATGGCCATTTCTTTGTGCACGGGATTAATGACATTATTCAAAACGAAATATCCTCCTGGAGGAGCAATGGTTTTAATCCCTATTTTGGGCGGACCAGAAATTCAAGCCTTGGGGTATACCTATGTTTTTCATCCTGTTCTAACAGGTATTACCATAGTATTTTTCTTTTCTAGACTTCAATTAGTATTCATAAAAAATCATTTAGAAAATGGCGAGTCAAGAAACTATTAACATCGTAAAATCAACTGCACCAGTATTAGAAGTTCATGGTGAAGCAATCACCAAAGAATTTTATAAATTATTATTCGAAAACAATCCTCAATTAAAGGATATGTTTAATATGACCAATCAAAAAATTGGAACCCAACCCAAAGCATTGGCCAATGCCGTTTTTAAATATGCGACTTATATTGATAAATTGGAAATGATGGGACCCGACGTTGCCGTTATTGCCCAAAAACATAGTAGTTTATCGGTAACGCCAGAAATGTACCCAATTGTTGGTGAAAACCTTCTGAAAGCCATAAAGATTGTTTTGGGAGATGCGGCAACTCCAGAAATAATGAACGCTTGGGAAGAAGCTTATGGCGATTTGGCTGCCATTTTCATTAAAGTGGAAGAAGATATTTACGTAGAAAATGAATCTCAAGAAGGTGGATTTAGAGGACTACAGGAATTTGTTGTTGATAAAGTGGTTAAGGAAAGTGAGTTGATTTCTTCATTTTATTTAAAACGAAAGGATGGAACACCAGTGCCAAATTTTTTACCTGGTCAATATGTGGTAATTACTGTGGATATTCTGGGAACAGAACATAAACATACCCGAAATTATAGTCTGTCAGATACGCCCAACGGAAATTATTTAAGAATAAGTGTAAAACGAGAAGCGAATGAAATAAATGGAATTGTATCAAATTACCTTCATCAGACCGTAAAACAGGGTGATGTATTAAATATTGGTATTCCATCCGGAGAATTTGTAGTTTCGGAATCTAAAAAGCCCATTGTTTTAATATCAGCAGGAGTTGGAATTACCCCAATTTTCTCGATGTTCAAGAATTTGGCAGAACAAACTGAAAGAGAAATTACCTTTATTCAATGTGCTTTAAATAGTTCTCACCAAGCTTTTATTTCGGAAATAGATGCTATAAATAGAGATGGAATTAATAAAGTACGCGTTTATGACAAACCAACCGAGAAAGATAGTTTAGGTGATAATTTCCAATACCAAGGGTATTTAAGTTTGGATGTACTTTCTGATTTAAATATTACTAAGGATCATGAATTCTATTTCTGTGGTCCAACGCCATTTATGGCCAATACACTTTCTTTATTAAATATATTAGGTGTTGATGAAAATCAAATTAATTATGAGTTTTTTGGTCCTGTAGAGGATTTGAAACTTCAAAAGTAGAATTGTATTACAAAAATTGTGTTAAATTATTAAACGCCAAATATCGACTTTAGATGTTTGGCGTTTTTTATATCTTCTCAAAAAAATAAATATCTCAATTGATTCCTAAACGGGAATCAAATTCTTACTTTTACTTCTACTCAAACATAAAATTATAAAATTGGCTACATCAAAGGTTAAACAGATATTCAAAATCATTCTTATAATAAGCTCTATAGTTTCTCTCTATTTTGTGCCTTGGATATTGGTAAAAGCTTGGATTCTTCCTTTACCTAATACTATGCAAGCCCAACTTGATGAGGCTGTAAATCATGGTTTAGATGGTATGATCGTATATATTGACCAAGCTGGAGAACAGCCTAAAACCTTTACTTCGGGTTGGCATAATAAAGAAAAACAGATTCCTGCCAAACCAGATGCTTTGTTTAAAATTGCGAGTATTAATAAACTCTACACGGCTGTTTGTCTTGCAAAATTAGTTCACCAAAATAAACTTGACCTAGAGAAATCCTTGGCCAATTATAAACCCGAACTGATTGGAAAGGTTGAAAATACGGATAAAATCACCTTAAAAATGCTGGTTCAGCATAGAAGTGGAATTCCGAATTATACCAACACCACAAATTATTGGGCTCATCCACCAGAAACGGGTCAAGGGAATTTAGAACTCATTTTTCATAAACCTGCGAGCTTTGTACCAGACAGCGATTATGAATATAGCAACACCAACTATTTGCTACTCTCACAAATTATTGAAGAGGCTTTAGGGTATTCTAAATTTAGATTTATTACCGAAGAAATATTAACGCCTTTAGGTTTGAAAAACACTTTTGAATCGGTTAAAGATGTTGATATTAATGAAGTGATGAGTGGTTACCATGTTGGACATCCTTACGATTTAAAAACAGATGATTACGGCATTGTGGCAACCGCCGAAGATGTTGGAATTTTCTTAAAAGCCTTGAATAATGGAACACTTTTCGAATCTAAAGAAGAGCAAAACATCTACACCTCAATTTATGAATATAAACATTCGGGTTGGGTACCGGGTTATCAAAGTTTTGCCGAATACCGTAAAGATATAGATGCCGTTATTATTCAATTTAACAACACAACCGATGCCGATTTACTCTTATGGAATTTAGCTCAAATTGTAAACAGTAGAATTGTTGATATTCTTGAAAAGGAGTAAAATTTATTTCCTTCATAAATAATGTGTTTGATGTTGCGTTATACAAGCAAATAATATGAGGATACGACATAATATAGATGCAAGAAATCACGTTATAAAGAACATTTTGAAAAATTTATATGATTATTCAAAGTCCTCAATATTTATTTTGTAAATTTATATCAACCTAAAATACAAACCTTTAATAATAAATTCGATGTACAACATTTTAAAATCAATTCTTACAATAGTATTCCTATTAAGTCTTACTTCATGCAATAAAACCAAAGAAGAAATATATTCATACTCTCCTTTTCCAGAGAATGGTATCCCATTAAATAAAGTTGATTTTGACAATCTGATTATACCAGAAGATCAAAAAGCCAATTATAAAGAAGCACTCAAAAACAGTAATCGAAGACTAATCGGACTAATGAGTTCTTCTATTAAAGGGAAGTTCTCAAATAATTTTGATCCATTTAGCATAAAGGGTAATTTTATGGATGATATAGAAGTTGATATTGCCGAACATCATATTAAGGGAATGGATTTTAATTCAAATATGGTTACATATAAACATCCCAACCTTAAAAAATTATTTGGAAAAGAACACGTTTTAAAACTTACTGCGAAAGGAAAAAGTCAAGAATATTCGGCATATATTCAAAACTATTTACAAGTAACTCCACTCGAGCAAGAATCTGAAGGCTTTGTAAGAAATCCCATTATGATATGGAATCCAGATCTACTTAATCCTGTCCCTTATATTCTATTACAATATACCATAACCGAAATTTATCAACAATCAGTGAATGAGAAGGTTTTAGAAAATGGAGTAATTTTATTAGAAGATGATGGAGAATTTGATCTTAGCCACATTTTTTCAGATCATAAAAATGTTCAGATTTTGTGTTCTTTTTCTAGAATGCAAGCTTTTATACATAACGACATTGCATTTCATGTAAAATCATCTGATCATCATCAGTTTTATATACCCTAACAGAGTCTCTTCATATTTGACCAATAAAAAACTTATAGAGCCAAGAAAAAAACTAACAAACTCCTTTTGCTTTTTTTAGTTTTATGATGGATAATACATGAATAAAAACGGCTGACGGCATTAAAAACCCAGCGACTAAAACATATGGGTATTCTCCAAATTCAGATGGAAAAGGAATGATTTCTGAATCAAAAATTTCTGGGAAATATAATACGGCCTGAAAAAGAAATAATATGGAGGCGATGACAAACAGTCCTAAATAATTCCACCAAAGGGCTAGAGTTTGCCATTTAGATGCATTTTTTTGCAATAAATATCCCATAATTGGTGCAGTTGCCGCAAAAAGAATATCATAATTGTATCCTTCGAAAGTCACATATGGATGAATAATTTTGGCAGCCACTGAATAAATAAATATGGTTTCAATAAAAATTCGAATGGATTGATAATAGATTAAACCATGCTGAGAAATATTTTGAATCCAAATGCTGTCTTTTTGTTTTCTTAAAAACACCCCGGTAAAAATGAATAAGGGCAATATCATAAATATAAAGAAGCGTGGTGGAAAACTAAAATCTTTTAATACATCGGTTTGAGCTATGGCAAAAATATAAATTTGCCACCCTAAGATGGATGCCAATAATATTCTATTTTTTCTTTTGGCCACCTCTAAATCATAGGATTTAATATTGGCTATATAACCAATTATTAAGAGTATGGCCACAATAATAATTGTAAGGCTGATATAAGAAAGTTTTAAATACATCATTTTATAATTTATTCATGATCAAATTGAGCGCATCTACACCCTCGTCTTCTATAAGCTCGTTAACTTCTTTCATAGCTTTCTCCCATTCTGGAATAATCTCTAACACCTTTGTTTTTCCTTTTTCGGTAATTTGAATGAGAGGAAAATTGACTTTGGTTACAAATTCCATATCAATTAATCGGTTTAAATTTCTATTTAAAGACGATTTTTCATGTTTTGTAATTTCTGTAAGTTTCTTCTGATTCAGTTCATCTTTTTTACAGAGAATAAACAAAATTGTTAGCTGACTATCGGTTATTCCAAATGGTTTTAGGTACTTTCTAAAAACATTGGCAATAATACGATTGAGCCTCATAACTTGCCCCGAAATACAAACTCTTGGGTTAAATTTTTGAAATGGATCTTCGTTCATAAATCAAATATAGGATAAATAGTTGTATATACAACTATTGTATCTTTAAAAGAATAAATCAATAAAAAAAGGCAACAATAAAAATTGCTACCTTTTTCCAAAAATTGTAAAATAGAAGTGATGTTCTAACTAAACATCTTTTATATTAAGAATGATGTTTTTTTACTGCATCTGTTACCAATTTAATATCCTCATCGGTTAAATACGGATTCATTGGAAGAGAAATAATTTCATTAGAAACATTTTCAGCAATTGGGAAATCACCTTTTTTCAATCCTAAATACTCAAAACATTCTTGCAAGTGTAATGGTTTTGGATAATGAATAGCGGTTGGAATTCCTTCTTCTTTCATTTTTTCTTGAAACTGATCTCTATTCTGCACTCTTAAAGAATATTGCGCCCAAACTGAAGTATTATCTTCTTTAACAAAAGGTCTAACTACCGACGTTCCTTCCAAAGCCTTCGTATATGCTTCTGCCACTCTTTGTCTGTTTTTAATATCGGTATTGTAATATTTCATTTTCACCAATAAAACTCCAGCTTGCAAATTATCTAAACGACCACCAATTCCAACATATTTATGGTAATAACGTTCGGTTTGACCATGTATTCTCATGCTTACAATTTTATCGGCCAAGTCTTTATCATTCGTAAATAAAGCACCTCCATCTCCAAAACAACCTAATGGTTTTGCTGGGAAAAACGATGTACACCCTATTGTAGATGTATTACAACTTTGTTTTCCTTTGTAAGTTGCACCAAAACTCTGAGCTGCATCTTCAATCACATAAATATTATGCTTTTCTGCAATGGCATTTATCGCATCCATATCGGCAATTTGACCGTATAAAGACACAGGCATAATGGCCTTGGTTTTCGATGTAATCTTAGCCTCAATTTTATTGACATCAATATTGTAAGTTTCCTCATCAATATCAACAAAAACAGGAACAGCACCAACTAACGCAATTGTTTCTGCTGTAGCAATAAATGTAAAAGGAGTTGTTATAACTTCGTCTCCTGGCTTAATGTCTAAAGCCATAAGTGCCAAAATCAATGCGTCGGTCCCTGATGAACATGAAATGGCATACTTACTCCCTGTAAATTCTGATAGTTTTTCCTCTAATTCAAAAACTTCTTTCCCCATTATAAAACGAGAGTTAGAAACCACATCGCTTATTGCAACATCAAATTCTTCTTTATGATCCTGATAAGCCTTATTTAAATTTGCAAAATCTACTTTCATACCTTCTTACTTTATTTTTTCATGTCTCTTGTAACAAGAGCTCTGTTTTTTTATTTATCTTTTAAAAACTCAACAATACGTTCACAGGCCTTTCCATCTCCGTACGGATTATGCAATTCGCACATTTGGTTATAAGCCTCAGTATTTGTTAACAGTTTTGTTGTTTCTGCTATAATGCGGTCTTTATCTGTACCAACCAATAAAACTGTTCCTGCTTCAACTGCTTCTGGTCTTTCAGTTGTATCTCGCATAACCAAAACAGGCTTACCTAAACTTGGAGCCTCTTCTTGAACACCTCCGCTATCGGTAATTATTAATTTACTCTGTTTCATCATCCAAACAAATGCCGGATATGCTAATGGCGCAATTAATTTAATATTGTCCACCTCAGACAATAAATCATATACTGGACCTTTTACATTTGGATTTAAATGTACTGGATAAACAATTTGAGTATTTGGATGATTTTGAGCAATAGTTTTTAAGGCCTCACAGATGTTTAAAAATCCTTGTCCGTGATTCTCTCTACGGTGTCCCGTTACTAAAATAATTTCCTTTGTAAAATCTACAGATTCCTTTAACCCTTCAATTTCGGTATTTTTTATGCTTTCTACACGTTCCGAAGAATCGAGAAGTGCATCTATTACTGTATTTCCGGTAATTAAAACATTGGCTTTATTTACACCCTCGTTCAGTAAATTATTTTGTGATGTTTGAGTTGGAGCAAAATGAAAATCAGACATTCTTCCAGCAACCTGTCTATTCATTTCTTCTGGAAATGGCGACCATTTATTATGAGTTCTTAATCCAGCTTCTACATGACAAACTTTGGCTCCCGAATAAAAAGCCGCAATACTTGAAGCCATAGTGGTGGTTGTATCTCCATGCACATAAACAAAATCTGGTTTAAAAGATTCTAAAATAGGTTTTAATCCAGTAATAATGTCTGCCGTTAACGAATACAAATTCTGATTTGGTTTCATCAAATTCATATCGTAATCTGGTGTAATTTCAAAAAATTCTAACACTTGATCCAACATTTCTCTATGCTGACCTGTTACACAAACTTTTGTTTCAAAATCGTTATTTGCCTTTTCAAAAGCTTTCACCAAAGGAGCCATTTTTATAGCTTCTGGTCTGGTTCCGAATATGATTAAATTTTTCTTTTTTGACATCTTTCTAAATCGATTTTCCTATTCTATAATATTCAAATCCTTTTTCTTTTAAGTTAAAAGCTATGTATTGATTTCTACCATCGAAAATAACTGGAGATTTCAATTGTGTTTTTATTTCTGAAAAGTCTGGAGATCTAAATTCCTTCCATTCGGTAAGTAAAATTAATGCATCGGCATTTTCTAACACCTGATACTTACTACTTACATAATTTACGTTTTCTGTATTTTTTAAATAGAAGCTTTCAGATTCGTGCATGGCTTTTGGGTCAAAGGCCTGAATTTTAGCGCCACGTTTCACCAATTCTTTTATGGTGTAAATGGCAGGAGCTTCTCGCATGTCGTCGGTTCCTGGCTTAAATGCTAAACCCCAAACGCCAAATGTCTTCCCAGACAAATCTTCACCAAAACGATTTACAATCTTCTTAGCAATCACATGTTTTTGAGCATCATTAACGTCTTCTACAGAACGAATTAATTTTGCATCGTAATTGTGCTCTTCGGCTATTTTCTTTAAGGCTTTTACGTCTTTCGGAAAACACGACCCACCATATCCACATCCTGGATAAATAAAGCTGTATCCTATTCTGTTGTCAGATCCTATTCCAATTCTAACTTGATTGGCATCGGCACCAACGCGCTCACAAATATTAGCTATTTCGTTCATAAACGAAATTTTTGTTGCTAACATGGCATTGGCGGCGTATTTTGTCATCTCGGCAGAACGAATGTCCATAGTAATAAAACGATCATGCGTTCTAAAAAACGGACTATACAATTCTTTCATTTTAGAAAAGGCATAATCAGAATCGGCTCCAATTACAACACGGTCTGGCTTCATAAAATCGTTTATGGCCGCACCTTCTTTTAAAAACTCAGGATTAGATACCACATCAAATTCTATATCCAATTGCCTTTCAGCCAAAGCATTTTTTATGGTAGATCTTACTTTATCTGCCGTTCCTACAGGAACTGTAGATTTATCTACAACAACCAATCTATGATTCATAGTGGCTCCAATAGAATTGGCAACAGAAAGTACATATTGCAAATCGGCAGACCCATCATCTCCCATTGGTGTACCAACGGCTATAAAAACAATTTCGGCATCTTGTAAGGCATCCGAAATGGAAGTTGTAAATTTTAAGGTACTCGATTCAATATTTTTCAAAACCATAGTTTCTAAACCTGGCTCAAATATTGGAATAATCCCTTTTGTTAAATTCGAGATTTTTGTCTCATCTATATCTACGCAAGTTACTGTATTTCCCATTTCGGCAAAACACGTTCCCGAAACCAATCCTACATAACCCGATCCTACTACTACTATTTTCATTTAATCCTTTTTTCACCTTCTATTTTCATAGAAAATAGGTGTATAAACTGAATTCAAAAATAAGATTTATGAACTAAACACATGTCATAATAAATCATGTAAATTGTTAATAAAACTTATTTTTTTTTGATTAAACTTATTAGGAATTTTTCTAATTCTTCTCCTCTTAAGTTTTTTGCTAATATTTTTCCATTGCCATCAATTAAAAATGACATGGGTATACCTTCTATATTAAACTGATCTACCAAAGGACTCGTCCACCCTTTGAGATCCGAAACATGATAAGGCCAAGTTAACTGATCTTGTTTAATTGCTGTGTTCCATAATTTTTCGTGATGCGATTTTCGTTTAGGATTTCCTCCCCCATCTAAACTCACCGAAAATATTTTGAAATCTTTTCCGTTTTCAAATTCTATATCCTTATATCTATTATGATATTGAACAAGATGTTTGTTTTCTTTTCGGCATGGTGAACACCAAGATGCCCAAAAATCAACCAATACAACCGAACCTCGCAAAGATTCTAAGCTAATTACAGAATGATTATTGGAAGTTAATTTCAACGCCGGAAATTCATTTCCCACTGCAATTCCAACATTTTTATTGGAATCTGAATTTCCACAAGATAGAAAAAAGCTTATCGAAATAATCGCGATAAGCTTTAATAATACTGATATACCTTTCATTTAGTTAATTCTGGTAATACTTGCACCAATGTCTTGAAGTCTTTGAACAATATTTTCGTAACCACGATCTATTTGTTCAATATTGTGAATGGTACTTTCTCCGTTTGCAGAAAGAGCCGCAATCAATAATGAAATACCAGCTCTAATATCTGGCGAAACCATTGTTGTTGGTTTTAACGGACTTTCGTGATTAGAACCAATAACTGTAGCTCTATGCGGATCACAAAGAATAATTTTAGCGCCCATGTCTATTAACTTATCCGTAAAGAACAATCTCGATTCAAACATTTTTTGATGAATCAATACACTTCCTTTAGCTTGAGTTGCCACCACCAAAATAATACTCAGTAAGTCTGGTGTAAATCCTGGCCAAGGTGCATCGGAAACTGTTAAAATAGAACCATCAATAAAGTTTTCTATTTCATAATTTTCTTGAGAAGGCACATAAATGTCATCGCCTCTTCTTTCAAGTTTAATTCCGAGCTTTCTGAATACGTTAGGTATTTGACCTAACTCATCATAAGCCACATTTTTAATGGTAATTTCAGATCTGGTCATGGCTGCAAGTCCAATCCAAGATCCAATCTCAATCATATCTGGCAAAATACCATGCTTACATCCATCTAAAGACTCTACACCTTCTATAGTAAGCAAGTTCGAACCAATTCCAGAGATTTTCCCTCCCATAGAATTAATCATTTTACAAAGCTGTTGTAAATACGGTTCACATGCTGCATTATAAATGGTTGTGGTACCTTCTGCCAAAGAAGCTGCCATAACAATATTAGCAGTTCCGGTTACCGAAGCTTCATCTAAAAGCATGTATGCTCCTTTCAATTTTTCGGCTTCAATCGTATAATAACGTTGATCTTTGTTGTATTTAAAATCGGCTCCAAGGTTTTTTAATCCTATAAAGTGTGTATCTAATCTACGACGACCAATTTTATCGCCTCCAGGTTTAGGAATTCCGGCTACACCAAAACGTGCCAATAACGGACCTACAATCATAATAGAACCTCGAATTGAAGCTCCTTTTACACGAAATTCTTCACTTCGCATAAACTCTAGGTTAATTTCATCGGCCTGAAAAGCAAAAATCCCCTTTCCTTTTTTAGATACTTTTACACCTAAATCTTGTAAAATATCTATCAATCTGTTCACATCAATAATATCAGGAACATTTGAAATAATCACTTCTTTTGCTGTTAAAAGAACAGCGGATATAACTTGTAAAGCTTCGTTTTTAGCTCCTTGCGGTTGAATTTCACCTTTAAGTCGGATTCCTCCTTTTATTTTAAATGAAGACATGTATCTTTCGTTTTAATCTTGAATATTCCAAAGATAATGAATTGAAGGATGTAAAGAAATCTTTTCGAATAAATTCAATTTTTATTTTTTCGAATTAATAATCCACCTTTTTTTTTACCTTTGATACCGAATTATTCCAATGCCATTTTTTTACTTCTATGAAAGAATACATCGTAACCGCACGAAAGTACAGACCAAATAAATTCTCTAATGTTGTAGGGCAAACTACCATTAAAGAAACATTAACAAATGCCATTAAAAATGAGCATTTAGGTCAGGCATTTTTATTTTGTGGACCACGAGGCGTTGGAAAAACATCGAGTGCCAGAATTTTGGCTCAAACCATAAACTGTACAAACCGAAACGAAAATATTGAGGCTTGTAACACATGTGAATCATGTGTGGCGTTTAATGAGAATCATTCATTTAACATTCACGAGTTGGATGCGGCATCAAACAACTCGGTAGATGATATTCGTAATTTAGTTGATCAAGTAAGAATTCCACCTCAGGTTGGTACCAAATCGGTTTATATTATTGATGAGGTTCACATGTTATCACAATCGGCTTTTAATGCCTTTTTAAAAACGCTTGAAGAACCACCTGCACATGCCATTTTTATTTTAGCAACTACAGAAAAGCACAAAATACTTCCAACCATTCTTTCAAGATGTCAGGTTTTCGATTTTAAGCGAATTACCATTACCGACATCCAAAAGCAATTGGCATACATTTGCGAACAAGAAGGAATAACTGCCGAAGATGAGGCATTACATCTAATTGCAAAAAAGGCAGATGGGGCTATGAGAGATGCGCTTTCTATTTTTGATAAACTTGCCAGTTTTACAGAAAACATTACGTATAGCATTGCTTCTGAACATTTAAATGTTTTAGATTACGACCAGTATATTGCCATTGTAAATCATATTTTAGAAAATAATATTCCGAAGGTTCTTTTAGGTTTTGATTCCATTGTTAAAAAAGGATTTGATGGTCATATTTTTATGACTGGACTTTCTGAACACTTTAGAGATTTATTGGTTTGTAAAGACGAATCGACTTTAACCTTATTGGAAGTTGGCGAACGTGCAAAAGCTCAATATTTAGCTCAATCTAAAGCTTGTAGTTTACCTTTTATTATTCAAGCTCTAGACATTTGCAACGATTGTGATGTGCAATATAAATTGAGTAAAAGTAAAAGGATGCTTATAGAATTAAGTCTGATGCGCCTTTGTTCTCTTGAAGATCTTAAAAAAAAAAGTCCTATAAGATAATTCCTCATGTTTTTATTCTAGAAAAGTTTTCGTCTTATTTTAAAGATAAAAAACAACAAGTAGAAAAAGTATTAGAAGAAAGTCCTACAACGGTTAAGCAAACAGCCAAACCTGTTGAACAGCCTAAGCCCGAACCAACACCTGTAAAAACAGCTCCACCTACTCAAGTTAAACCTTCGAAACCAAAAGTGAAGGTATCTAGTAATTTATCTTTGCTTTCTAAAAGAAAAGGTCGATTGTCTGTTAATAATTTAGAAGTAAAAAAGGAGGAAGAAGAAAAAGAAGAAGTTCTTTTTAAAGGTGAAGATCGCAATACCATTCTGCTTACAGAATTGCAACGTAGTTGGAATGCCTATTCGAATGTATTAGAAAAAGAAGGTCAAAAAGTGGCCTCTAGAATGTTAAAAGCCTACAAACCTCAACTTGTAGATGAAGAATTGATTGCTTTAGAATTTCAATCAAAATCAGAAGAAAATATCTTTAATCAAATTCGTATTGGTTTGGTTAATTATTTGAGAAAGAATCACCATAACTATTTCTTAAACATCGACTATAAAGTGGTTGAAACAGAAATAAAAAATGAATATTTTACAGAAGGTGAAACGTTCAAAAAATGGCGAAATGAAAACCCAGCTTTTGAGCGATTAAAACAAGCCTTTGATTTAGATTTGATGTAAAGCATTGGGTGTTTTTATATCAATAAGAAGAATGACTTTCCCGAAAATAATTATTCTAAATTATTCTCTGTAAATAAAAAAACACTTAATTTACTTCATTTCAATGAAGATGAAATATATTATAGTAATCATTTGGGGTTGCTTGATATCTTGTTCCAAGGAACATAGGCAGTTTCACATCCCAAAAATTATCGGAAACACCAATATTGATACAGTAAATTTTAAATGTCATAACGAAAAGTTCTCAGATGACTTTCCGATCTATGCTGGTCTTTATTCTTTCGAAATAGATTCAATTGTTATAAACCCAATTCCTAAACGAAAATCATTGCGCAAACCAATTCAAATTGAAAGTTTAGATACAAATTGGTCTTATGATTTTGACATTGAAGTTGATTATTCTCAAAACATTTTCTTAGAAACAAAACAAATCTATCAAACATTCCCTGTTTTTATTAGCAATCCTTCTGCTGACACTTTAAATTTATCTGCTTTAGTTTTTGGAGACTCACGATTTAGTCAAAAAATACAGCATCAAAAGGAATGGATTTCTCTATTATCTTATGAAGCTTATAGCTGGAGGTGTTCGGCTAATATCGGATCCTTAAAAATACCTCCATTGAGTTATATTGTTTTACTGTATCCTAAATTTTCGACTGGTCGACTTTCAAAAATGAAAATTTCTTTTGACTTCCATCAAAAGAAAACCATGGAAAGTAAGGTGTTTTATGGTTTAATCAATCAACAAGACTACAACCTATATTACAGAGCAGATAGTTTAATATGCTTAAAAGCGAAATGGCTTGCGCCTTAAATTACTATTCTGTTGTTTTTGTTATTAACGGAATGAAATTAAAAGAGCAAATTTTAAGGTTTAACGCTCATTATTTTCTATTGAACTTTAATGTATTTATTAAGATAACTTTAACAAATACATTTGTACCAAATAGGTACAACCATGAACAAAAACAATTCTATTATTTTTGTTTTATTATTTGTTTTGTTTCCCAAAAATGCCATAGCACAAAACTTTAATTCAACAGAAATTGACAACATAAACACCAACAAAACGGCGAGTGAAGGCGACTTATATTTAGATACCGATAAGAATTTAATTTATCTTGGGCTTCAATCTGGATTGTTACATTCCCTCTCGAATTGGCAAGTTAATGGGAACAACAATTTAACGAATAGCAGTTTCCTTGGTCATATTAACGATGTAAAACTTCAATTCCGATCGAATAATTTACCTTTAATAGAAATGGGGAGGAGACAAACTTTAGGTCTTACTCAAAATTATCCTTTTTACACAGACAACAACCAACCTCTTGTTCATATTAATGGGAACGGAACAACCTCTGCTCTACAATTTGCATCTTCTGGAGCTAATTTCTACAAACCCATGTTCTTTACAACGACCAATGGGAGTTTTAGATTGAAAGGTTCTAGCGGTAGAACGGATTTGTTTGAAATAGGAAGTGCAGGCCCAAATAATGATGGAAGATTAGAATTTATTATTGGAGATGACGGAAGAGAACCAATGGTTTTTAAGCGTTACGATTATAGAAATGGGCAATTTTATAAAGAATTGTTTCGTGTTCAAGGCCACGAAAATTCAGCCAATGCAAAAACGAGATTCGGAATCAACATTAACACCCAACACATTCCTGTTGCAAACGATGCCGACTACAATCAAAGCAATGCAGGTTACAATATTGCAAATTCAACTTTTCAAGTTAACGGATCTGTTTCTAAAAGCATTCTAAAAACGACAGGAAATTTAACCTTAACCGAAGACCACCATACCATAATTGTTAATGGAAATCATCAATTGACATTACCAAATGCTAACTCATGTATTGGAAGAATCTATGTCATCAAAAACCCAACGAATAACGCCATTATTATTAGCAGTTATTTAGGAAATAACGGAGCCTCGGTTTCAACAATAAATAATAACAGTGTTGTTTGGTTACAAAGCGATGGTAGCAATTGGCAAAATATTAACGCCACTTCTACTGGCTCATCAACCCCAGCAACTTTAGTAGATAATGGCGATGGAACTTATACATTTTCGAATGGTATTGACCCCAATGTTACAATAGGTTCGGGTACCGTAACGCCTCCTCCACCTGCAACCCAAATCATAAGTAATTTCCAAACCACCAATATGTCTTATATGGTTGCAACAGGAACCTTATCCAAAGGAAACCAAGGAACAGGTTTAGCTTACACCAATAGTTCACAAGCCGTCATAGAATCTAATGAAACAGGAAGTTTTGAGTTTAGAATGGTCAATGTAAACAATCAGCGTTTGTCTATTGGACTCGACGCCAACTCAGCCAATCCAACAAATTGGAATAGTATTGATTATTCGTTTTATATAGACAATGGAAATACTCAAATCGTGTCAAATGGGTCTAATACAAATTGGTTGAATCCAAATTTTAATAATAATGATGTATTAAGAATTGAAAAAGACATTAATAATTATGTTCATTTTTATAGAAATGGGGTCTTAATACATTCCTCATCTGTAGTGGCAACATCAAATTTATATGTTCAGGTGCGTTTTACACAGAATGGGACACAACTCAGTGATCTGAAAATTATAAAATAACGTGAGTTTGATGTAAGAAAATGAAACATTTCGATTGTTGCTCAGCGAAAGTTGAAGTACATTATTTGTTACGTAAATTTGTCCGTTCGACCTGTCCCGACTATTCGGGAGTGGATTGTTTGGGAATGCAATGGAAAAACAATTTGATTTAGCAAGTATAAATCGTGTGATTATAAAATGGTTACTCTTATTAAACCTTATCAATATATCTAGTAAAGGGATATGCATATAATAACCAAAAAAGGCTATTCGAATAATCTTCGAATAGCCTTTTTTATTGTTATAAAAGAACGGTTATATTTTACCGTGACATTGCTTATATTTCTTTCCACTTCCACACGGACAAGGTTCGTTTCTACCAACTTTATCACTCTTAGCTTGTGTTGCCTTTGGAGCTTCTTCGCTACGGTTTGTAGCTAAAGTTCTTGGATCTGGACCTTGATTAATATCAGCTTGAGAACTAGAAGTTGAAACCCAACCTGTGTTTTGAGGTTGTGCCTTAGGTTCTGGATTGGTTGTTTCAACAACAACCTCTTCCATTTCTACTTCTTGTGGTTGCTGAACTTGCTCAGCACTTTCTTGTCTCACTGGCAATTCTGCTTTAGATAAGAACGATATGATATCCTTATTCACTTCTGCCAACATCGATGTAAATAAATTGAACGATTCCATTTTATATATTAACAATGGATCTTTTTGTTCATACACAGCATTCTGAACCGATGATTTCAATGAATCCATCTCTCTCAAGTGTACTTTCCATGCTTCGTCAATTATGGCTAAAGAAATAGATTTTTCTAAATCGGTAATGATTTCTTTACCCCCAGAGTTAAATGCTTTTTCAATATTTACACGAATCTGAATTCCTTTTTGTCCATCTGTAAAAGGAATCATCATGTCTTCAAATTGTGCATTAGGATCATTGAATACATGGGTAACAATTGGCATAGCTTGATCGCAAATACGCTCAATTTTTTCGTGATAATGTTCTACAGCGGCTTTGTATAATTCTTCAGATAATTCATTTGCCTTTTTCGATGAAAATTCATCTTCTGTAAATGGAGATGAAATAGCAAAGTAGCGAATCAATTCTAATTTAAACCCTTCAAAATCGTTTGCTGGTTTAAACGTAGAAATTAATAAAGCCGAAGTATCTTGGAATGTATTTGCAATATCTACAGATAATCTTTCTCCAAACAAGGCATGACGACGTCGCTTGTAAATAACCTCACGTTGAGAGTTAATGGCATCATCATACTCTAGTAATCGTTTACGAACACCAAAGTTGTTTTCTTCAACTTTCATTTGTGCTTTTTCGATAGACTTTGTAATCATAGAGTGTTGGATAACTTCTCCTTCCTCCATTTTCATTCTATCCATCATTTTAGCAATTCGCTCAGAACCAAACAAACGCATTAATTTATCTTCTAAAGAAATAAAGAATTGCGAAGAACCTGGATCTCCCTGACGACCAGCACGACCTCTTAACTGACGGTCTACACGACGAGAATCATGACGTTCTGTACCAATAATGGCTAAACCTCCATTTTTCTTCACCTCGGCAGATAATTTAATATCGGTACCACGACCAGCCATATTGGTTGCAATTGTAACGGCACCAGGAGCACCAGCATTAGCAACAATTTCGGCTTCACGTTCGTGATATTTGGCGTTTAATACATCGTGATTAATCCCTTTCATTTTCAAGAAACGAGAAAGCAATTCCGAAATATCTACAGATGTTGTACCAACAAGAACTGGTCTTCCTTGTTTTGTTAGTACTTCAATTTCATCTACAACGGCATTGTATTTTTCACGATTTGTTTTATAAACTTTATCTTCGTTATCTTGTCTTGCAATTGGTCTGTTTGTTGGAATAATAACAACGTCTAGTTCGTAGATATCCCAAAGTTCTTTTGCTTCTGTTTCCGCTGTACCTGTCATTCCTGAAAGTTTGTTGTACATACGGAAATAATTTTGAAGTGTAACTGTAGCAAACGTTTGTGTTGCAGCTTCAATTTTCACACTTTCCTTGGCCTCAATGGCCTGATGAAGTCCATCTGAATAACGACGACCTTCCATAATACGACCTGTTTGCTCATCAACAATTTTTACTTTGTTGTCCATGACTACATATTCCACATCTTTTTCAAACATGGCATAGGCACGTAGCAATTGATTCATAGAATGAATACGCTCACTCTTTACAGAATAATCGCGTAAAATTTCGTCTTTTGCTTTAATCGAGTCTTCATCATCTTTACCTTCAAATTTGTTTAGAGATGTACT
The DNA here is from genome assembly GCA_049607525.1 of Flavobacteriales bacterium. Classification (GTDB taxonomy): domain Bacteria; phylum Bacteroidota; class Bacteroidia; order Flavobacteriales; family CAJXXR01; genus JBMYYR01. The sequence continues at coordinate 29,136 of JBMYWP010000015.1, read as the reverse complement.
CAAATCTGGTAAAACAAAGAAAGAAGCATCATCAACATATTGACTTAATAGATCAATTCCTTTATCTGTTAATTCAATTTGATTGCTCTTCTCTTCAATAATGAAGTATAGGTCATTATCAATAATATGCATTTCCTTATTTTGGTCCTGCATATAAAAGTTTTCTGTTTTTTGAAGAATCGTTTTTATTCCGTCTTCACTCAAATATTTAATTAATGCTTTTGTTCTTGGTAAACCTCTAAACGCACGCAATAACTTTTTAGCACCTTCTTTTTCATCTCCAGAACCAATCATATTTTTAGCATCTGCCAATTCAGAGTTAACCAACTTTCTCTGGGCATTAACTAAAATATCTACATGAGATTTTAAACCTTCATACTCTTGATTCTCTCCATTTGGTACAGGTCCAGAAATAATTAATGGTGTACGAGCGTCATCAATCAATACAGAATCGACCTCATCTACAATGGCAAAATTATGTTTTCTTTGTACTAAATCTTCAGGAGCTCTAGACATGTTATCACGCAGATAATCGAATCCAAACTCATTGTTTGTTCCGTAAGTAATATCTGCGTTATATGCCTTTTTACGTTCCGGACTATTCGGTTGGTGGTTGTCTATACATTCAACACTCATTCCGTGGAATTGGAATAATGGAGCCATCCAATCTCTATCACGAGTTGCTAAATAATTGTTTACTGTAACAACGTGAACACCTTTTTCTGTTAATGCATTTATATAAACCGGAAGTGTTGCAACTAATGTTTTACCTTCTCCAGTTTGCATTTCTGCCGCTTTACCTGAGTGTAATACTTTACCTCCAATCAACTGAACATCGAAATGAACCATATCCCATTTAATGGCATTACCACCTGCTTCCCAAGTTGTATTCCAAATGGCCTTATCTCCATCTAAATTTACATAGTTGTTTTCAGCAGCTATATCTTTATCCATTTCTGTTGCCAGAACAGAAACAGTTTCATTTTCGGCAAAACGTCGGGCTGTTTCTTTAACTACGGCAAAAGCTTGAGGTAAAATATCTTCAAGAACTTTTTCAGATTTCTCGTAAGACTCTTTTTCTAAAGCATCTATTTTTCTATAGATATCCTCTTTAATTTCAATATCTTCTTCGCTATCCGCTTTTTCGTTTAAATCTACAATTTCGGATTCAATATCTTTTACAGCTAATTTAATAGCTTGCTTGAATTCTATAGTTTTATGACGTAATTCGTCGTTTGAAATCGATTGTAATTTTGCGAATTCAGTGTTCACCAATTCAATAACTGGCGATATTTCTTTGATATCTCTATCTGTTTTTGAACCAAACAGTTTAGAAACTAATTTATCTACAAAACTCATGGGTTTTATTTTGATTTTAGAACAAACAAAAATACATTATTTGTCTATTATTAAAAGCTTTTACGAGAAAATGTTATTAGGCAAATAAAAAGCCAAACTTATTTTGTGTAAATATTGTCAGTCAATAGGACAGAACGACTTATTTACCTTGAGGAATTGTTCTTTTCTGTGCCAAAAATGGTTTCATTATAAATGTTACGGAATCGTTTTCATTTTCTTTACGGAATTGAATTAAATTTTAACAGCACCAAAAGGCAAAAAGCAACTCTAAAAGTTAACAGACCTATTGCACTAAAAAGACTATTCCAGCATTTTTGGTGCCACAAAATCTACAAATTCAATATGATCTATGGCAATGTTTTCCCAAGAATCTTGATTGTAATTAGATACGCAAACCCCACACGTTGGTACTCGATCTACAAACCCATTAGATATCTTGTGCGTCATATTTTCAAACGTAGAATTATGTCCAAAAACGGCTACTTTTGTTATATTTGAAGGTAGCGTTTTTAAATATCGAAAAAATGGATCTCCGTACCCCGAAAATTCATAAAACGAATCTTTAATTTCTATCTTATGAATAGGGAATTTGATATGAGTGGCAATAATTTGAGTAGTAGATAAGGTTCTGACCGATGGACTCGTGATCATCGCGTCCAAAATTACGCCTTTTTCTTTCATCCAATGCCCAATTAAACTAGCCGATTGATAACCTCTTTTATTTAGAGGTCGTTCTAAATCATTCAATTGAGGAAAACTCCAACTCGATTTCGCATGTCGTATAAAATAAATGGTTTTCATGGTTTTCTTTTCGATTTAATTATGGCTAATAATTGAGTTGAGTAAAAATAGAATTTTTAACCTGATACAAGGGGTGTAAATAAAAAAAAAGAATCTTATATTTGCGTCTTATATAACGGAATAATTTAGTGATATCTATGAAGTTTTTAGTTTCGAGCAGCAGTTTGCTTAAAAGTTTGATTGTTGCCAATGGGGTAATTAACTCAGCAAATACATTACCTATTTTAGATAATTTCTTATTTACTATTTCACCAAATCTATTAACGATTTCTACATCGGATTTGGAAACAAGTGTAAATATTACTTTAGAAATTCAATCTCAAGATCAAGGTAGTATTGCCATTCCTGCAAAAATGTTGATTGAAACACTAAAAAATTTCTCAGATCAACCTTTAACATTCATTGTTAATAGAGACAAGCATTTAGTAGAAATTAATTCTCAACAAGGAAAATACGAACTTGCATTTCAAGATGGGGCAGATTTCCCACAAGTTCCAGATGTCGTTTCTGAGAATTCTATTTTAATGAACTCGGATGCATTTTTAGGAGCAATAAACCACACTGTTTTTGCAACTGGAAACGATGAATTAAGACCTGTAATGAGTGGTGTTCTTTGTGAATTTTCGCCACAAGGTTCTACTTTTGTTGCAACAAATGCACATAAGTTAGTCCGTTACAAAAGAGCCGATATAATAAGTTCTACAAACAGTAGTTTTATTTTACCTAAAAAACCTATTTCTATTCTGAAATCTGTGTTGGGTGGAAAACAAAGCGATGTTCAATTAGAATTTAACAATACAAACGCTAAATTTATTTTCGAAAACATTGTATTAACATGTCGTTTTGTTGAAGGGAAATATCCAAATTACAGTGCGGTAATTCCACAAGACAATCCAAATAAACTTTATATAGACCGTAACTCTCTATTAAGTTCAGTGAAGCGTGTTTCTATTTTCTCGAATAAAACAACAAATCAAATTCGATTTAACCTAACAAACAACATGTTAGAATTAAGTGCAGAAGATAGAGATTTCTCAAATAAAGCCGATGAAAAAATCCCTTGTCAATTCGATGGTGATTTTCAAATTGCTTTTAACTCTAAATTCTTAATTGAATTGTTACAAAACCTAGATTGTCAAGACATGATTTTAGAAATGAGTCAGCCTAACCGTGCTGGTATTCTTATTCCTAATGACGAAGAATCGAATGAAAATGAAGATGTTTTAATGCTGATCATGCCAATTATGATTTCATAACCATCATCTTATCACAAAAAAACAACCTATAAAAAAAGGGAAATGTAAAAATACATTTCCCTTTTTTATGTGGAATAATTTAGATTAATATTGACTAGCTTCCATTTGGCGTTGAAACTCTTCCATAAATTCAGAGTATCCAATTGTTACAAGTATAAAAATCGTGTATAGCAATCCTAAAATACCCAAAACGATTCCAATTATAGCGGTAATTCTACCAGCATTTAAATTACCATAATCCGAATAATCCTGGGGATTAGCCTCGTACAATGCCTTGTCTTTTTTGGAAATAACTAAAGCAATTACACCTAATATTATAGGCAAAACAGGAATACAACAATTAGACAGAATAGAAAAGATCCCTAAAACCAATGTGGCAGTTGCATTTTGTAATTTTTGTTGATGCATAAATTTTAATGTTTTACATAATAATTAATACTCATAATCACTAAATTAATAAGACTAACAACTAAAAGTATTTTTCCACCGTTTTTAAAATTAAATTTCAAATGTGCTGCCAAATATGCAAAAATAAATAAGACTAAAAAGCCACCTGGATTATAATTGAAAGCCAATTTAAAATCACCTTTCAGTATTGCCAAAATAGATCTTTGCAAACCACAACCTATACATTCTACATTAAAAATCAGTTTATAAAAACAAGGTAACATGACTTGTTATTTTAAAATTATTGTAATGATTTATGAAAGGCTAATATAGTAAAAAAGAAATCAAAAATCTCATTACAAATTCGAGTCATCTTTCATTAAAAATGAAAGATCAGATAAAATTAATGCTCATATCCTTTTATTTCAAATAAAATCAAATACATTTGTCGCGAAATTACTAGAAAAGATCATTTCTAAAGTATACAACTATGAAAACGCTTCATTCAATCCAAAACGGAATACTTTTAAATTCTTCATCTTCGAAATCATATTCTTTATGTATTTCAAATGCTTCGTACACGCATTCTTCATGTATGTGTATGCATAGACATATGTGCTTATGCCTGTCTACCTCACTTCTATCAATTGCCCCAGACATTATCAATCGATCCAGATAAAAAGATACACTCTATTTATTTTAATCCCTTTGATAATTTATTTTATCAAAGGGATTTTTTTTGGTCGAAATTTACATGACTAAAGTTTGTCGGAATTTTAAGAGAACACCGTCACTTTAAGAACACATACAAAATGAAAGCATTTAAAATAAACACATACTTACAAATTGCATTAGGCTCTATTTTTTTAACATTCGGGTATAGCCTTTTTATTATTCCACATAATATTGTTCCAGGTGGTATTCTAGGATTATCATTGGTAATTAATAAGCTTACAGCATTACCAATTGGTACAATTGCCTTGTTCATTAATATTCCATTATTGTTATTAGGCACAAAACTATTGGGTAAAAAAACAGGTATTAAAACCGCTTTTTCTATGGTAATTGTATCTACTACCCTAGATCTTTTCACCATGATTTTACCTAAGCAAGCTATTGTGAACGACATATTAGTTTCTTCTATTTTTGGAGGAATAATAATTGGATTGGCTGTTGTAATTGTGATGAAAGCAGGTGCAACTACTGGTGGCAATGATATTTTGGTTCGAATGATTGCCAAGAAAACTAAAAGACCAATAAACGAACTTATGCTTACTGTAGATGGTATTATTGTTTCTATAGGAATTGTTGTATTTAGCGATTTCACACTGTCAGCCTACTGTATAATAGCAATAATTGCCATAAGTAAAACCATAGATTATTTACTCCAGAAAGAACATAATAGTAAAACTTTAGTCGTTTTTTCCGAGGACAATCGTCAAATTCAAAATACATTAAATCAAAATTATTTTAATGACAACTCACAAGTTTTAAAACACATGCACTTAGACGATTCTAATAAACTCATTTTGATTACCAAATCGAATAAAGAGGTCATAGAAATTAAAGAAACCATATCTAGAACAGACCCAAAAGCCAGAGTTATTCAAATAAATTCTAACGGTATTTAAAGCATAAAAATAGAGAACAAACTCATTATTAATGAAATTGTTTCATCTACAAATCCAATGGAATTAAGGAAAAGTTATTTTCCTTAATTATTATGTTTTATTCCAATTCAAATCTGACTATATTTGTGCATTATTTAGCAGAAACAAAAACAAAAATGAAGGATATAAAAATTGTTAAGATCATGTCTGAACTTGGTGCTGGTACAAGAGGTGCAAGTTTAGGATACGATGCTTTATGGATTGCATCTTTGAATGCAAAAAAAACGAATGTTCTAGATGAAAACGAAGATGATCCTCATACATTTTTCAAAAACATTGATACCATTGATGTAGAAACTGAAAATCAATTATTGATGGAAGGCACTACAACCAAGTATGCTAAATATATACATGGAATCCAAAAAGTCTATAATAACATATCCGCTTCTTTACAAACAGTTGTAAAGGAAGGGTCATTTCCATTGCTCATTTCGGGAGCTCATTCTACTGCTGGAGGTACAATAAAAGGACTTGCCGAAGCTTATCCCAATAAGCGCATTGGAGTTGTTTGGATAGACGCACATGCCGACATACATTCGCCTTACACTACTCCTTCTGGAAATGTACATGGAATGCCATTGGCAACCGCTTTAAAACTCGACGATGATCGTTTTCAATTAGACAATCGAAACATTGACATTGAAACGGTAAAAGTATGGAGCGAAATTTGTGGAGAAACACCACGTGTAAAAACCGAAGATGTTGTTTACTTTGCTGTTCGCGATACAGAACGTGAAGAAGATGAAATTATAGAACAATTAGGTATAAAGAACTATACTGTTGAAGAAATTCGTAGGCGTGGGCCTAAGACTTGTGTAAATGAAACGTTGGAAAGTCTTTCCGAATGTGATCTTATTTACATTTCTTTTGATGTAGATAGTATGGATTCTATGATTTCTAAAGGAACAGGAACTCCAGTATTAAACGGAATGACTCAAGTAGAGGCCGAAAAGGTTTTGTTCTACTTATTTGAAAGTGAAAAAATTGCTTGTTTTGAAATGGTAGAAATAAACCCTACTTTAGATAACGAGTGTAACAAAATGGCGGAAACTGCATTTTCAATCTTGCAGAAAGTGGCCAAAATGATTAAAAAATAATGAATCCATTAGAAAAACATATAGCAAACGCATTAAAACCAATATTATTGGATTTATATCAAGACGATAATCCAAATATTAGTTTTCAGAAAACGCGTAAAGAATTTGAAGGGGATGTAACCTTAGTTGTATTTCCTTTTGTGAAAAAAGCGCGTAAAAAACCAGAACAAGTTGCAGAAGAAATTGGAGAAACTCTAGTTTCTAAAGTTGATATGATTTCTGGATATCAAGTTGTAAAAGGATTTTTAAACATTACAATTTCAAATGCATATTGGATTGATTTCTTAAATGAAATTGCCAATAATGATACTTTTGGTACTGTTAAAGCCGATGAGAATTCGGAAACAGTATTGGTTGAATATTCATCTCCAAATACAAACAAACCTTTACATTTAGGACATATCCGAAATAATTTATTGGGATACTCGGTTTCTAAAGTATTAGAGGCAGCAGGGAAAAATGTAAGTAAAGTTCAGGTCATAAACGACCGTGGTATTCACATTTGTAAATCTATGTTGGCTTGGGAGCGTTTCGGAAATGGAGAAACGCCTGAATCTTCTGGATTAAAAGGGGATCATTTAGTAGGTAAATACTATGTGAAATTCGATCAGGAATACCGAAAAGAAATGGCCGAATTAATGGCCAATGGTAAGACCGAAGACGAAGCCAAACAAGAAGCTCCAATCATGATTGCGACCAAAGAAATGTTGGTGAAATGGGAAAATAATGATCCCGACACCATAAAACTTTGGGAAACAATGAACCAATGGGTGTATGATGGTTTTGAATCAACATATAAACGTTTAGGCGTTGATTTTGATAAAAACTACTATGAGTCGGATACTTATATTTTAGGGCGTGATCACGTTTTAGAAGGTTTAGAAAAAGGATTGTTTTACCGAAAAGAAGACAATTCGGTTTGGTGTGACTTAACCGACAAAAAATTAGATCATAAATTGGTATTGCGTTCAGATGGAACTTCGGTTTATATGACCCAAGATATAGGAACAGCTATTGAACGTCATAAAGATTACGGTTTCAACAAAATGGTTTATACTGTTGGAGACGAACAAAATTACCACTTTAAAGTTCTGTTTTTAATTTTAGATAAATTAGGATATGAATGGGCCGAAAACTGTTCGCACCTAAGTTACGGAATGGTGGATTTACCAACAGGTAAAATGAAATCTCGTGAAGGTACAGTTGTAGATGCCGATGATTTAATGCAAAGCATGTTTAATGAAGCTAAGAAAAATGGCGACGAACGTGGAAGTTATGAAGGTGTAGATGAAGCTCTACAAACCGAATTGTACGAAATGATTGGTATGGGAGCTTTAAAATACTTTATATTAAAAGTAGATCCTCAAAAACGTATGCTTTTCGATCCGAATGAATCTATTGAAATGCAAGGAAATACGGCTCCATTTATTCAATATGCTCACGCACGTATTTGCTCTATTCTACGTAAATATGGCGATAAAACATTTGATACTACTGGTGTAGAACTAGATGAATATTCGAAAGAAATTTTGAAAAAACTTCACGAATTTCCATTACTTATACAACAAGCTGCAGATGAATATAGTCCGGCTTTAGTTGCAAACTATACTTATGAATTGGTAAAAGAATTTAACCACTTCTATCAGAACTCACCTATATTGCCAATTGAAGACGAAAAATTAAAACATTTCCGTATTCAAGTTTGTCAAAAGGTAGGACAAACCATAAAAATTGGAATGTCATTATTAGGAATTGACGTTCCAGAACGTATGTAAATCACATAAAATCCGTTTTATAGAGTTTCTTTAAAATGGATTTTATATTTTAGTAAATCAAAATAGAAAAAAGAGAAAAAAACATACTATGAATAATCTATTAAAAGGTAAAAAAGGAATTATTTTTGGAGCATTAAACGATCAGTCTATTGCTTGGAAAGTAGCCGAAACTTGTCATGAGCAAGGTGGAGAATTCGTATTAACGAACGCACCTATTGCAATGAGAATGGGAGCAATAAATGATTTAGCAGAAAAAACAGGTTCTAAAGTTATTCCTGCTGATGCAACTTCTATGGAAGATTTAGAGAAATTATTTACTGAGGCTATGGAAACATTAGGAGGTAAATTAGATTTCATCCTTCACTCGATAGGTATGTCTGTAAATGTTCGTAAAAAGAAGCATTATACAGATTTAAATTATGATTTCTTTCAAAAAGGGAATGATGTATCTTCATTGTCTTTCCACAAAGTTTTACAAACGGCTTATAAATTAGATGCTTTAAACGATTGGTCTTCTGTATTAGGTTTAACTTATATTGCGGCTCAACGTTCTTTCCCAGATTATTCTGATATGGCAGACAACAAAGCCATGTTAGAGTCTATTGCTAGAAGTTTTGGATACCACTATGGTAAATCTAAAAATGTTCGTGTAAACACAATTTCTCAATCTCCTACAGTAACTACAGCTGGTTCTGGAGTAAAAGGATTTGATGGATTCATCAACTTTGCAGACAAAATGTCTCCACTAGGAAATGCAACTGCTCAAGATTGTGCAAACTATTGTGTTGCCATGTTCTCTGATCTTACAAAAATGGTTACCATGCAGAATTTATTCCACGACGGAGGATTCTCAAGCACAGGTGTAAGTCAAGAAATAGTTGATACATTCAATTCGTAAGAAATTCCGATAATAAAATAGAAAAGGTCAATCAGAAATGGTTGACCTTTTTTTTATTATCTAATGCTTCTTCGCTTTATTGCCAATGTTAATAAACATAGTGGCAAAATCAAGGCTTATTTGTAAAGGTAGTGAATACATAAAAACTAATTACATGAAACATTTAGCCATAATAATTTACCTCACATTCATACTTTTCAACTTATATTCCTGTCAAGAAGTTAAGGAGAATTTTCAATCTATTAATACTGTACATCAAGTCGAGGACTCCATTGCGGTTAAAATAGATATAACTTTAACAAAAGATCAACTAAAGGAAAGCATTTTAAAGCAAGTTGAAAAACTTAATTGTAATGACAATGGTCATTGTTCTTTTGTAGGTCAACTAAATATTTCTGAAAAGGAATATGTGTATTTTCCTTATTATGCACGTCATTTATTAGGACCAAAAAGACCTCCTGGAACAAAATGTTTGTTTTTTGATCATATAAATGTTCAATTAAAAAAAGACTCTTTGTTTTTGAATGAAGATTATATTTCAATCACTCAGTTAGATTCTGTATTAAAGTCGGATTCAAAGTATTTTTTTCCTTTAGAGATGCCTAATAAAATACGTGTTTTATGGAATGATGATACAGAGTTAAAACTAAAACAACAAACATTTAGGGTATTGTTTGAAAACTTAAACGAAATTTATGATAGAATATCTGATACTCGTTTTGGAAAATCAGTAAAGAAGTTAACGGAAAATGAACTTATAGAATTTAGAGATGAAATTGCGGAAAGACAAATTTTGTATAAATCTTTTCGAAGGAAAATGTTTACCTTCCCACATTCAAAACCAGATTCAATAAATGAAATTTTCCATTAAATACTTAAGTTATTTCCTCATCCTATTTGGATTAGAAACCCTCATTGCTCTTTATGTTCACGATTCATTCATTCGCCCTTTTTTAGGAGATGTATTTGTTGTAGTATTGTTGTACTTTTTTGTTCGAATTTTTATTAGCACGCAAAAAAACAGCATCCTTGTAGGTATTTTCTTATTCGCTTGTTCAATAGAAGTTTTGCAATACATAAATATTGTAAAAGTATTAGGCTTAGAGCAAAATAGGTTAGCAACTATTGTAATAGGTACCACATTCGATTGGATGGATATTCTAGCTTATTTCATAGGATGTTTAGGGATTTTCTTTTTTACCAGGTTTTATAAAAAGTAAAATTTTAGAATATCGATCAAAAATTCACGAATTATTTTATTTAAAGTGAGTTCGAATTAAGAAATGAATTCGTCAAAAACATTATTTTCGATTGATGCTGAGCGAAAATCGAAGTACAAATTTTGCTCCTTTAGGTCACAAAACATACTCGAATTGACGAAACTGTGTGATACGTTAATTATCCACTAATTGAATTTATGGGTTTCACTTCCATGATTTGTCCGTTGGACTTTTGAAATGAAATGGAACAGCAATTTGTATCGAGAACACGCACTAACAACACAATAAATTCTAGAAATACAAAAAAAAGAAAGCCAAACGTAAAATAACGCTTGGCTTTCTTTTTTTTAATGTTGTGAGCAATACTACCTATTGCTTTACTACTTTTATTACGCGTTTATTTATTTTCAAGAAATAGACACCTGGATTAAATTCACTCATATCTATTTTATTTCCCTGCAAAACTTGTTTAAGAACACTTTTCCCTGTATAATCAAAAATTTCAATGGAATGCTTTCCATTTTTTAAACCTTCAACCAATAGAATACTTGAGGTAGGATTTGGAGATACTGAAATTGTTTCTTCTAATAATTCATTTTCTCCTAACGGTTCATTGTTAATGACAACTTTAAAATTATCAAAGTTAAATCCTCGACCATTTTGAAATGGATCTGAAACAAATTCAAATCTTAATGTTATTTTATGACCGAATAAATCTTCTAAACTAACTTTCTCAGCTTTCCAACCTCCAGAATTCCCATCGTAAAGAGGTTCATTTTCTTGTTGTTCTAACGTTCCAATATTCGTAAACAAACCGCATAAAGGATAGTCCTGATTATCGGTTTCGCTATGAGCAATAAACTGGACGTAATCATAATTATTTTCTATATCCACATTAATATCCATTTCTACAAATGCTTCGTTAGAGGTTTCTAAATTCAAAATGGTATCTAAAGTAATACTACTACTGACCAAATTAGAATAATTACCATTTGGAGAATCTCCAATAGATGTAAATTCAGATTTATAAATACTATTGTCAATTCCCCAAGATCCTGTTGTATTCCACAATCCTAAACTTACGGCATCATCTGAGTAAGAAACATTAACCATAGTAGGATCTTGGTAAATAAATTCTAAAGGATAAATGTCTTTATAAAAACCGTTATCAACAAAAAGTTCTATTCTTATGGTATCATTATGATTTATTGCACTGGCATCCATTTCTATTTGCAAGGTGAAATTAGTATCTTCTAAATGTTCCAAATTAGTAAATGTCATTGGATTGGATGTGTTCGAAATTTGAACCAATGAGTAACTTTGAAAACCAACCGTGAAATCCATAGAATCCATTAAACCCAAACGCTTTAAATCAATATCAATACTAATTGGATTTAAATTATTTAAAGCTGCGTTATAATTTAATTCTGCACGAGCATAATTCAATAAATAAGACGCCATCCATAAATTTGGATATAAATTATCATTACAAAAAGGAATTATTTCATTTTGTGCAGGCCAAAAAGAATTTCCAGCCTCTGGGGTCATCGAGTAAATGGCTTCACGATGTGTTGTATCTCCATAATACCAATCATCCGAATCTCCGTTTACCGTATAACCCACTGTTTCTGTACCTGTACCTTTAGTATATCCATTTTTTGAGACCATGTGTTCTCCAAAAGCAATATATTCTAGTGAATCTGGTGTAAAAGAGTCAGAAAACCCCCAAGGGTAAATCAATAATCCACCAAAAGTGTGATAGTTTAATGCAAATTTAAAATCATGATTATCAACAAAATTCATCACCAATTTAATTTCAGGTTCAGAACCTGCCGATGGTCCTCTATAAGTCTGCGAACTTGGATCTGGAGATGAACCAACATCATCGTAAGCCCATTCATAGGGATAATTTCTATTTAAATCTACTCCAAAACTTCCATCACCATTGTCTCTTCTATTTTTTCGCCAAAAACCACCTCCATTTGGGTTCGTAGTTTCGTTATAAACATAACCATCTGGGTTTAACATTGGCACAAAATACAATTCTGTGTTATTCAAAATAGCAGTCACCTGTTCATCAGCCCCATAATTCTCTAACAAATACCATAAATAAAATATCGTTTGAGTTAAAGAACCTGGCTCTCGAGCGTGATGAATGGCCGTATAAATCATTTCTGGTTCGTTTTCGTCAACATCAGCGTTGTTTGATACTTTTACCATCCAAATAGGTCGTCCTTCATGAGAGGTCGAAACACCATCCACTTCGGGTAAACTATCTTTTACAGTAATCAAATTTGGAAACATCGAACGCATAGAATCCAATTGTTCTAACATTTCTTGATACGTATAATATCCCGACATAGAACCATATTCAAAATGTTCAGGAATTATTAAGTCTGTGTTAGAAGTTTGTTGATCGCAATGCGTTAATGCTAATTTATGGTTGTTATGAAGTGAAGAAACGACATCTTTCACCAAAACCTGGTATACTATATCATGTTCGGTTAGCGTTTTTATTTCTGATGCAGATAGTTCTGTAATAAGGAATTTGTGTTTCTGGTGAATTCCATGGTCAACACAAAGTCCGAGTTTTGCAATGTCGTGTAAATTTGATTCCGAACTTAATTCAATTCTAACTCTAGAATATTGTTCTTGCTGAGCAAATAGCAAGCAGGGAATCGTAAAAAATAAAATAAAAAGAAATTTCATAGTAAATGGGGTGTTAGAGCCTCAATTTACAAAAATATATTCGATTACGAATTTATTAAACAAAGGGAATAAAAAAGACTCATTAGCATTCCAGTTTTAGACAACTCATCGTACCAAATCTTTAATGTAAATAATACTTTAAAAAACATAAAAATTTTCTTTTGGTTATTCCACATTAACTATCTTTGCCGTAAGAATTTATTATAAAATGAAAATTATTATTGCTGGTGCTGGTGAGGTAGGAATTCATCTAGCCAAACTACTTTCGTTTGAATCCCAAGAAATTACCCTTATAGATTTAAACCAGGAAAGGTTGGATTATGCCGAAAGTCACCTCGACTTATTTGCTATAAAAGATGATGCCACTTCGGTTTCGGTTTTAACTGATGCCAATGTAAAATCATGTGATTTACTCATAACCGTTACCTCTTCGGATACTACCAATTTTATGGTGGCGGTTTTAGGAAAAAAATTGGGAGCAAGACGTACAATTGCACGTTTAGGAAATCCTGAATTCTTATTGAAAGAAGCCAAAGAAGACCTAAAGCAATTAGGAATAGATGAGGTTATTTCTCCAGAAAAGTTAGCTGCAAACGAAATTTGCAATCTAATTTCACAATCTAATTTTAATGCAACTTTCGATTTTGATAATGGGGAATTGCATATGATGGGAACGGTTTTGAATGAAGATTCTCCAGTAGTAGGTCTTACCATGGAAGAGGTTTCAAAGAAATATAACGATTTACCATTTATTACCATATCTGTTCAAAGGGAAAGAAACCAAGAAACCATAGTTCCTAGAGGTGATACTGTTTTTAAATCTAGAGATCAGGTTTATTTTATTACAAATAACGAAGGTTACGAAAAGCTTTACACCTTGGTGGGTAAAGAAAAATCTGAAGTTAAAAAGGTTATGATACTTGGTGGAAGTAGAGTTGCGTTGAAAGCTGCCAAAAATTTATCGGACATGAACTGTCAGATAAAAATGATTGAAAAACATAAAGACCGTGCATTTGATTTGGCGGACACATTACCAAATGTAATGGTTATTCATGGAGATGGTAGAAATGTTGAGCTCTTGTACGAAGAAAATATCAACGAATGTGATACATTTATTGCCTTGACAGGTGATTCCGAAACCAATATCATGTCTTGCTTAGTGGCAAAATCTAGAGGTGTAAGAAAAACAATCGCTTTAGTAGAAAACATGGATTATCTCCATTTATCTCAATCTATTGGAATTGATTCACTAATTAATAAAAAATTCTTGGCTGCCAGTCAAATTGTGCGTTATGTAAGAAAAGGTGAAGTTTTGGCCTTAACAAACGTGAACAATTCAGAGGCTGAGGTTATGGAATTTGAGGTAAGAAAACGTTCGAAAGTAAACGGCAGAATGCTAAAAGACATCAATCTTCCTAAGGAATCTATTATTGGAGGAATCATTCGAGATAAAGAAGGTGTTCTACCAACGGGAGATTTCAAAATAAAAGAAAAAGATCATGTTATTGTGTTTTGTTTACCACAAGCCATTTCAAAAGTAGAAAAACTATTTAAGTAGTCGAGATGAAAAAAATAAATGCCAGAATGGTATTTCATATCATTTGTATTGTTCTTCGTTTTAACGGGTTATTCATTATACTTAGCTCATTAGTTGGTTTCCTTTACAAAGAGGAAAGTGCTTTAAATATGCTTTGGTCGGGACTATTGGTCGTGGGGCTGTCGTTCATTAATTTGCTGTTTAAGCGAGACGAAAAGAAAACACTTAATAAACGTGATGGATATTTAATTGTAGCCTTAAGTTGGGTAGTGTTGACCATTTCAGGTGCATTCCCATATCTATTTACTGGTGCAATTCCAAATTTCACAAATGCCGCTTTCGAATCTATTTCTGGTTTTACAACTACTGGGTCGTCTATACTTTCGGATATTGAAGCCATGCCAAAGGGTATATTATTTTGGCGAAGTATGACGCATTGGTTAGGTGGAATGGGAATTATTGTACTGGCTGTTGCAATTTTGCCACTATTAGGTATTGGAGGGATGCAATTGTTTGTAGCCGAAGCGCCAGGACCATCTGCAGATAAACTAGCACCAAGAATTGCAGATACAGCGAAACGTCTTTGGTTTCTTTATATGGCCCTTACGGGAATTCAATCTATTTTATTAAAGATTGCAGGTATGAATTGGTTCGATGCCATTAACCATGCGTTATGTACACTTTCAACAGGTGGTTTTTCCACAAAAAACAATAGTGTTGCTTATTGGAATGATAGTCCTGTCATACAATATATTATTATAGCCTTTATGTTGATTGCCGGGGCCAATTTTGTCTTAACCTATTTTGCTTTAAAAGGAAAAGTCCGCAAACTCTTCGGAAATGAAGAATTTAAATATTACTTAGGTATTGTTTTAGGATTCACCATAATATCAACACTAGCGATTTACTTTTTTGCAGATCCAAGTCAATCTTCTATAGACCATCCTATGGTTTTAGGAGAATTTGAAAGTGCCTTTAGACATTCTTTATTCCAGGTTTTAGCAGTTATTACTACCACAGGTTTTGTTTCGGCAGATTTTACTATGTGGACACCATTTTTAACCGTCTTATTTTTTGGGATGATGTTTCTTGGTGGTTCGGCAGGTTCAACTTCTGGAGGTGTTAAATTTGTACGTCATATCATTATGATAAAAAATGGAATGATGGAATATAAAAGATTGCTTCACCCCAATGCCATTTTACCGGTTCGGTTTGGTGGTAGAGCCGTAAAACAAACCATTGTTTACAATATATTAGGCTTCTTTGTAATATATATGTCCTTTTTTATTGTTGGCGCACTAACTTTAAGTTTGTTAGGATTAGATTTCACATCGGCCATTGGAGGTTCTGCAACGTCTTTAGGAAACGTTGGACCTGGATTAGGAATTATTAGTCCTGTAGATAATTTTGCAAGCTTACCAGATGCTGGAAAATGGGTTTGTTCTTTCTTAATGATTATTGGAAGACTCGAGCTTTTTACTTTCCTAATCATCTTAACTCCATATTTCTGGTCAGATAAGTATTAAAACAAAACAAGCTCAAATGAAATTCATTTGAGCTTGTTTTGTTTTAATTATAGTCTCAAGTAGCCTTACGAAATTATTTTTTTAATTTCTTTAATATTAAATTGAAAACTTTTTCGATCAAACCAAGGCAATGGATAATATTTATTTGAAATCAGCCAAGATAAAAACCACATAACAACAAAGGAAGCTAAAGTAGAATAACACGCTACAATTACCCCATATCTTGGAATAAAATAAATATTTAAACCTATGTTCACAACCCCTCCTATAACAGAGACTATTGGTAACAACTTAACATGTGAAGTTTTATTAACCAATTGGTTATATATTTGTTGATATGCCGAAAATAAATAAGCAATAGAAATAATAGGAACAAAAATAATGGATTTTTTATAATCTTCTCCTTGTACAAAATTGATATAATACAAGAACTCAACCCCCAAATAACTCAAAAATGTTAGGAATAAAACGATAATTTGATAGATGTAAATGAACTGAACGAAAAAATATTTATTAAAATCCTTTTTAGCCATAAGTTTATACATCAAAGGAATAAAGGCCATATTTATTGCGTTTGCAACAATTAAAATAATTGATCCAAATTTATATCCAGTACTATAAACTCCTAATACACTTTTATCGAGAAAATGTTCAATAATATATCGATCTGACATATCTATAAAAAACAACGCAATTCCTCCTGGTATAAATGGTAAACAGTGTTTAATTCCTTTTCTAAGAAGTGGTAAATTAATTTTGGTTGTAAGATACCCAAGCTTATTCAGATAGAGTAAATGAATAATAAAGAATATTGAATTTGTAATAAAAACTGAATATACCCTACTCTCCCAGTCCAAGTCTGTGTAAAGTAATAAATAAATAGAAAGTGTAAATTCAATAATTGTGGAAAGAATAACAAAGATACCAAACTGTTTTACTTTTTCCTCATTTCGTAAAATGTACAAACTAGTTGTAGGTATTAAAGATATAAAGGCTCCTAATGGTATTATGAGATCATAAATGGGAGATAATTTCGTAATATCACCAAATAATACTCTCGATAAATAGAGTAGAACAAATACAAATCCTGCAATAATAAATTGCAATACAAAGCCACCGCTTATGAGTTCTGCAATGGTTTGTTTTTCCTTTTCGTAAAATATTCGCATTAAATAAGACACGAGAGAAAGGCTAATAATTATTCCAAAAAAATTATTTAAACTATTAAATAATTCCAAACTTCCCATAGAAGATGTTGGAATTTTAGCCGTCAAAAAATACATCATAATTAATGGAATGGCCTTTTTGAACATTGAAATCCCTACATATAAAGTCGAATTTTTTACAAACCCCATTACTTTAACATTTTCTTATAAGCCGTATTACTCTGAGCAACTTCAAATGGCTGTAAAACATGTTTAAAACCTGGCAGTTGCCAACCTCTTCTCCATATTTTACCAAACAGATTTAAATGATGGATATTTTTACCTTTAAATGTGCAATTTAAAATATCTTGAGCCTTAAAATATTGAGTTTTCTCTCCAAAATTTAACCAAAAATATCCTACTTTTATTACATTCTCTAATGGTTTCGGTTCTGGAATATGTTCTATGTAATTGATGACTTCGCTATGATTTTTTGGAATATAACATACATCTAAATATTGATAATATGCTTTTCCTAATAATATTGAAGGTTTCCTTAAAAAAGTAGATTCAATCCCAACCGAAGATCCAAATACCAATACAATATCACAATGGCTTGCCAAAGCATATGTACTCACAGAGGAATCTCCATCAATAATAAACGTATTATCATGTAAATCCAAATCATAAATTTCCTTTATGTTAGAGGTTTGTAATTTGGCTAAATTAGGATGTACTCTCAGGTAAATATTTATATCATCACGATTTGCAAAATCATTAAAAATAGTTTGAGTCGCTACATTTTGATTTTCATAAAGATCCATTTTCCAAGAAATATCTAAAGATCTAAATTCATCCTCAGATGAATTAAAAATGACAACATTCTTTTTCGATTTATCAAAATTTTCTGGTAGCTTATCTTGAATTTGAGCTTGGGTAAAAAAACCTAGGTTTTTCTCTTTAAAAATATCATCTTTTTCTAAGGACTGTTTTGTAATAGACATCCTGTTTTCATAATATTCTCGTCCAATAGTTTCTTTATCAGGGTTTATACTCTCATCCCAAGTTTTTAAGACATCTTTTGTTAATTTATGCTTGTCATGAATTCCTCCGCCTTCTACTAAACGAATAGAATTAAATTCTGCACCTCTTTCAAAGCAATAAAATTTTGTATTCGTAGCTTTTGCCGCCGAAACAAAGGCCCTCTCGTATGCATATCTACCATTTAGAATATAGGCTAAATCTATATTATTGTCTCTAAAGAATCGTTTTGCATAAAGATATATACTTAGGGTGGTATGGATATGTTTTTCAACAACGTCCCACATATGCGAAAGTTCAGGTTCAGGCTCCCTATATAGATTAGAAATTGAGGACAAAACACCCCAACCCAATTCGAAATCTTCATATGCTAAATTTCGAATTTCAGTATTAGAAAGATCTTTCCCTATTTTATAATTTCTGACAATATTTTTCTCTTCTTCATTTAGATCAATGGCCGACAAATTAATCTGGTCCGAATCTTTTATTCCGCTTAAAAGATTATCTCCAAGATTTTGTTTTCTCACACAAACATTACATTCCGTTTTTTTATGAAAAAAATTCATATCACAAACAGGATATGTTTTTTTACAAGAAAAAGTAAATACATTATCTTTATTATCAAGGTGTATTTGTACACGATCTAACATTAACTCATGGAAATAAGTTATAAGATAATTTGCATGAAAGAAAGCTATATTTTTTGCCATATATATTTTTGTTAACTGAACCTATTTTTATACTATTACAATCTATACTTTGTAGAGAAATTAACAATTATTCTTATACCTCTCGATAAACATCCAAACTATTTTCAATCATTTGATCTTTACTAAAGGTATTTTGGATTAAGTTAAATGATTTTTCAGAGATTTCAAAACGCTTTAAATGATCATGTTCCAAGTCCTCAATATAGCTTACAATACTCTGTGTATTATCTATAATAAATCCATTTTCATTGTTAACAAGCACCTCGTTAAAAGAAGGGATATTCCAGCCAAAACATATTCTTCCTCTACTCATGGCTTCTAATAAGGCTATACTAAAATTTTCCAATCGGGATGGGAATAGGATATAGGTCGATTTATCAATTTCTTTTAATATATCGTCTTTTTCCAAGAAACCTAGAAACTCGATTTTAACTTTTAATTGATCATTAAATTTCGGAAAGATTTCTTTTTCATAATATGCTTTTGTTTTTCCCGCAATAACAAATTCCATATTAGGAAACTTTACTGCCAACTGGTTATAGATGTCAATGAGGCGATCTGCACCTTTGGCTTCAGAAAGCGTTCCAAAATAAAATACTCGTGGAGTTTCTGGAAATGCCTTTCTGTACAAACCCTCTGTTTCAATTCCATTATAAACAACCTTAATTTCTTGATGAATTGAAAAAAGATCTTTAATTCTAGAAGCACTAAATTCTGAAACCGTGATTATTTTGTTTACGTGTTTCAGCTGTTCTTCTTCGAAAAATACAAAAGCATCATTTCTTCTAAAACCTAAATCTTTATTTAAAAGTTTATAGGATCCATGACAGCGCATTACAACAGGAATATCTGTTTTTAGAAAAGCACCATCTCCTAAATAATCGTTTACCTCGATTATATCTACCTCATTCGTTTTACAAAACGAATCAATACGTTGTGCCAGTCTAAATCTATCTTTTGCGTGAAAAGGAATCAAACTTTTGGTCCAATTCAATTTATGAAATACACGTTCCAGAAAATAATGTAAAGGCGTCATTGTTGTTTTCTTAAAAAACAATTGTACACCTTTATATTCTTCTTCAAGAAAACGTTCTGAGTAGCCAAAAACTGTAACCTGATGACCTTTTTGCACAAGCGCTTGTGTGTAATCGGCTAAAAACCGACCTATACCACCTGCTGATGGTAATTGAGGGTGCGCATATTCATGACTAACAAAAACTATATGCATTCTAAAAGTTATTTAAGACTTGGATTACTCGATCTATTTCAATATCTGTTAATACTGGACTTATTGGAATAGACAAAATTTCCTCAGACAATTTTTCTGTAATTTCAAAGGATTCTTCAAAATTACCTGCGTAGGCCTCTTGTTTGTGAATGGGAACAGGATAATGAATTAAACTTTGAACACCGTTATTTTCTAAAAAAGTCTGTAATAAACCTCTGTTCTGCGTTCTAATTACAAACAAATGCCAAACATGAGATTTAGGATCTTCTGGCAGTTTTGGTAAAATGATTCTAGAATTGGAAATTTCATTGATATAACGATGTGCTATTTCCTGCCTTCTTTCATTGTCGGTATTAATATATTCCAACTTAACAGATAACACGGCAGCTTGCATTTCATCCATTCTACAATTGTACCCTTGATAAACATGGTTATATTTTTTATTTGAACCATAATTACCTAAAGTCCTACAGACAGTAGCCAATTCATCGTTATTGGTAATAATGGCCCCAGCATCTCCTAAGGCACCAAGGTTTTTACCAGGATAAAAACTTACTGCGCCAGCATCACCGAGCGTTCCACTTTTTTTCGTGAAATTTTCGGCACCAATAGCCTGAGCACTATCTTCTATATGAATTAAATTATGTTGATTAATAACCGATTTAAGCTCTTCTGAGAATGAAATTTGTCCATATAAATGAACATTCATAATCCCTTTTGTTTTAGTTGTAATTTTAGAAACAATTGCTTTAGGATCTATTAAAAAATCTTCTTCAGAAACTTCAACCAAAACAGGTTTTAATTTTGCATCAGAAATCGCTAAAACTGAAGCAATAAATGTATTTGCTGGAACCAAAATCTCATCACCATCCTTAAAAACACCTAATGCTTTATATGCAACCAAAATAAGTTTTAAAGCGTCTAAACCGTTAGAAGTAGCGATGACATGTTTAACCGAATGAAATTTTGCAAATTTAGATTCAAATTTTTCGACTTCATTACCTAAAACATACCAACCCGAATCGACTACCCGATTAACAGCCTTTTTTATTTCAACAACATCTCTATCGTTGATTTTTTTTATATCTAAAAACTTAATCATAATTCAATAATATCTCCTTGTTCTAACTTATACGCTTTTCCATTTTCACTCTTTAAATCTAAAGATAATAGGAGCCCGTTTTTCGTAACATAGCCCTTATGTTTTGCCGGGTTTCCGAAATGTAATTCAAAATCGCCTATTGATTTTGTAACTACAGAACCAGCCCCTATCATAGCGTACTTACCAATAGTATTTCCAGCCAAAACGGTAGAATTTGCCCCAATAGAGCAACCTTCTTTTAGTACAGTTTGTTCAAATTTCTCTGGATATTGCTTAGATCTTGGTACCATATCGTTTGTAAACGTAACATTTGGTCCAATAAACACGTTATCCTCTATTCTTAATCCATCCCAAATCTGAACCCCAGGTTTAATGGTCACATCATCACCAATAATTACATCGTTTTCGACAAGTACTTGACAATTGATATTACAATTTTTCCCTATTTGGGCATTTTTCAGTACAACGCAAAATTGCCAGATTGTAGTGTTTTCTCCAATATTATTGGATTGAACATCTGCTAGAGGATGAATTTTATACATTTTTATATTCTAAATATTCTTGATAATCTCTGATATAATCTGTCTCTGAATAATATTCGGATGCAAGAACTAAACAGACAGAACCTGAGGAGAAATTTTTTAATTCTCGCCATAATCCAGGTTTTAATAATAAACCTTCATAAGGTCTGTTAAGATAAAAGGTTTTTGTTTCTTTTCCGTCCGTAAGAACAACCTCAAAACTTCCGGATGCAGCAACAATTAATTGATGCAAATCTTTATGACCATGAGCACCTCTTTCCTCTCCTCCTGGAATATCATATAAATAATAAATTCGTTTTACAGGAAAAGGAATATGTTCGTTTTGTTGAATAAAAGTTAAATTACCTTGAGGATTATGAATCTTTGGTAAGTTAATTTTCTTACAATCGTGTACAGTAGTAGATTTACCTTGCATTTCTATATTTTATAAACTCATCTGCATCTCTAATATAATCTTTTTCATCAAACATTGTACTAGCCAAACAAACAACTAAAGTATTCGTAGAAAAATTTTCCATTCTTCTCCAAATTCCATTAGGGATATACAATCCGTAATACGATCTATTCAAAGAGATTTTCTTTTCTTTCTCGCCATCGAATACAACAACATCTAAACTACCAGAAAGTACAATAATAAACTCTTTTTGTTGTCGAAAAGCATGGCCTCCTCTCGTTTCTCCACCAGGCACATCATATATCCAATACACCCGTTCCATTTCAAAAGGAATAGAACTATTAGATTCCAAAAAAGATAGATTCCCGCGAGGATCTATCTTTTTTGGTAAAACAATTATATGTACGTCATCTAATGAATTCATTAGTCGATTAAATTCTTAAGATAAACACCATAGCCACTCTTTTTATTCTTTTCTGCTAATACTAATAATTTATCGTTATTAATAAAACCTTGACGGTAAGCAATTTCCTCTATACAACCAATTTTAAATCCTTGTCTTTCTTCAATAACTTGAACAAATTGACCAGCTTGCATAAGCGAATGAAACGTACCAGTATCTAACCAAGCTGTACCTCTATCAAGAATACCAACTTGTAATTTACCACGTTTTAAATACTCAATGTTTACATCAGTAATTTCGTATTCTCCACGTGCAGAAGGTTCAATATTTTTAGCAATTTCCACAACATCATTATCATAAAAATACAATCCAGGAACTGCATAATTAGATTTTGGTTCTGTAGGTTTCTCTTCTAAAGATAATACTTTTCCAGATTCATCAAATTCCACAACTCCATAACGTTCAGGGTCTGAAACTCGATATGCAAATACGCAAGCACCATCTAAATCCACTTTTGATCTTAATAAGTTACCCATTCCAGATCCATAAAAAATATTGTCTCCAAGAACCAACGCAACAGAATCATCACCAATAAAATCTTCACCTAAAACAAAGGCTTGAGCAAGACCATTTGGTACTTCTTGTACAATATATTCAAATGTACAACCAAGTTCACTTCCGTCTCCCAACAAACGTTTAAATGCAAGTTGATCATGCGGAGTGGTAATGATTAGAATTTCTTTTATACCTGCTAACATAAGTATTGATAGCGGGTAATATATCATCGGCTTATCATAAACAGGTAATAATTGCTTACTTGCTGCTAATGTTAATGGATGCAATCTAGTACCAGAACCTCCGGCCAATATAATTCCTTTCATAACAATTATTTTTTATATTGATTTTTATAATATTCTTGGTAATTCCCAGAAGTTACATTGTCTAGCCATTTCTCATTTTTCAAATACCAATCGATTGTTTTTTCCAACCCTTCGGCAAATTGTAGAGACGGCTCCCAACCAAGCTCACTTTTCAATAAAGACGCATCAATAGCATAACGTTTGTCGTGCCCAGGCCTATCTTTAACATAAGTAATTAGCTTTTCAGAACTTCCTGGTTCTTTATCAAACTTCTTATCCATGATCTGACATAGAAGTTTTATTAAATCAATATTGGTCCATTCATTGAATCCTCCAATATTGTATTCTTTTTTGTTTTCAGCTTCGTGAAAGATTTGATCTATTGCTCGAGCATGATCAACTACATATAACCAATCTCTCGTATATTGTCCGTCTCCATAAACAGGTAAAGCTTGCCCCGTTTTTATGTTATTTATAAAGAGTGGAATTAGTTTTTCTGGGAATTGGTTTTCTCCATAATTGTTTGAGCAATTTGAAATAACAAATGGTAAACCATAAGTATTTCCATACGCTCGTACAAAATGGTCAGAACTTGCTTTTGAAGCTGAATATGGCGATTGTGGATCATAAGGTGTTGTTTCTGTAAAAAAACCTTCTTTTCCTAAACTTCCAAAAACTTCATCTGTAGAAACATGGTAAAAACGTTTTCCATCCCAGTTTCCAGCCCAATGTTTTTTTGCTGCTTCCAATAAATTTACTGTTCCAAATACATTTGTTCTTACAAAGGCTAACGGATCAGTAATTGATCGATCTACATGACTTTCTGCAGCCAAATGTATAATCGAATCTATATTTTTTTCAACAAAAATATCAATCATGTTTTGGGCATCATTAATATCTGCTTTAATAAAGTGATAATTTGGTTTATCCTCGATATCCGAAAGATTTTCAAGGTTTCCACAATAAGTTAAAGTATCCAAATTATAAATATTATAATCTGGGTATTTATTAACCATTAATCGAACAACATGAGAACCAATAAAACCAGCTCCTCCAGTAATTAATATATTTTTAGACATGTTCTTTAATAAATTCTAGGTTATTTGTAAACCAATTATATGTTTTAACTAATCCTTCTTGAATAGAAAATTCTGGTTGATATCCAAAAAGGGCTTTAGCCTTTGAAATATCTGCCAATGAATCTCTAATATCCCCGGCTCTATCAGGTCCATGAGTGGCAGGTAATACATTTCCATCAGCTTTTTGGATCATTTCCCAAAGTTGAAGTAATGATGTTCTTTCACCAAATGCGATATTACATACTTCATGTTTATCCAAATTAGTGGTATTCAATAATCCTTTAATATTTGCTTGAACGGCGTTGTCAACAAAAGTAAAATCTCGTGTTTGACCACCATCTCCGTTTATGGTAGGAGAGTTTTTTTGAACCATAGCATCCATAAATAATGGAATAACTGCGGCATAAGCACCATTTGGATCTTGTTTTGGACCAAAAACGTTAAAATATCTCAATCCAACACAATGGAATCCGTAAACATCTGAATAAACATCTGCATACAATTCATTCACAAATTTAGTAACGGCATAAGGCGATAAAGGTTTACCAATTTTATCTTCAATCTTTGGTAACGATTTTGAATCGCCATAAGTAGAAGAAGATGCAGCATAAACCATGCGTATAACACCCGATTCCTTTGCGGCTTCCAACATATTTAGATATCCTGAAACATTAACATCATTAGACGTTATTGGATCATTGATAGAACGAGGTACAGAACCTAAAGCTGCTTGATGAGAAACATAATCAATACCCTCCAAAGCCTTCAAACAAGTTGAGTAATCCCTAATATCTCCTTCAATAAACTCAAAATTTTCAAGATTATTAAATTGTTCAATATTCTTAAAATGTCCGTTAGATAAATTATCTAAGACTCGCACTTTTTTAGCGCCAAATTGTAGAAGGTATTGAACAATGTTTGAACCTATAAAACCAGCTCCACCAGTAATTAAAAAGGAAAAACCGCTTATTGATTCTGTATGATATTTATTAAAATCTGATCTCATTTATTTTTTTCTAAAAAGTTTAGCAAAAAATCCTCTTTCATCTTCAAGATAACCATATCCATATCCGTATCCGTATCCGTATCCGTAACCATATCCGTAACCTTTAGACTTTTCAATCTTAAATCCATTCAATGCAATACATGCATTTTTCATTTTCCCACTGTTATAAGCCAGATCAACAATCTTTAATAAGTTCTTATCCGTAACACCCTGTCTACAAACATAAACCAATGCATCAACAAGTGGATATATCAATTGTGCATCAGTTACTAAACCAATTGGAGAACAATCAATAATTACACGATCATATCTCGTTTTTAATTCATTTATCATATCTTCAAACCCTTTAGATTCTAGCATTTCTGCTGGATTTGGTGGTACTGGACCTGATAAAATAACATCAAGATTTTCATTAATCGTAGAATTCGTAATTTCATCAATTGAGGCCTGACCAGCCAAATGATTACTTATACCAATATCATTCTTTAACTGAAATTCTTTAAAAATTTTTGGTTTACGTAAATCAGCCCCTACTAAAACCGTTTTTCTATCTGATAAGGCATTTAAACAAGCTAAATTAATTGCTAAAAAGGTTTTTCCTTCTCCAGAAAAACTAGATGAGAACAGAATGGTTTGTTTATCACTATTTTGAATCATAAAATTCAAATTGGTCCTCAAACCACGAATAGATTCAGATAATTTTGATTTAGGTTGTTCAAATACTGGCAAATCATATTTTGATTTGTTATGAGCAATGGTTGCCACGATAGGTACATTAGTAATTGCTTCAATATCTTCTACAACAATAATTTTTGTTCTAAAAAACTCCATCACTAAAATCACCCCTAATGGTAATGCTGTACCTAATAACAAAGCTATCAAAAATGTAGTTCTTCTTTTAGGAGCAATGGGTCCTTGTCCTGTATCTTCCGCTTTATCAATAACTCGATGCCTTGGGGCTATTGCAGCATGAAGCATACCGGCTTCGGCTTTTTTCTCAAATAAGAATGTTAAATATTTATCATTAACATCATACTTACGTTCCAAATCGTTCATATCTTGTTCTAGACTAGGCAAACTAGAAAGCTGCCCCCTTACTTGACCGATTTTTCGATTCAAACTAGAAATCCTTCCTTCAGCAGACCTTATTAAAGATTGAATTGTTTGAAGTAGTGAGGATCGAGTTGAACTAATTTTTTTATTAATTGTAATGATTTGGGGTGACTCATCGTGGTAATTAATTTCTAACTCAGATTTCTGAGAACTAAATTGCTGCAGATTTTGTATTAAACTAATGACAGCCGGATCAGAAACTCCTGCAATAGAAGGAATTACCAAATTAGTGTA
The DNA here is from genome assembly GCA_049607525.1 of Flavobacteriales bacterium. Lineage (GTDB taxonomy): Bacteria > Bacteroidota > Bacteroidia > Flavobacteriales > CAJXXR01 > JBMYYR01. The sequence continues at coordinate 2,044 of JBMYWP010000015.1, read as the reverse complement.
ATCTGCAATTGAAGATTGTAAATTAGCTCTTAACTCCTTATAATAAGCTAATTGAGGTCGCAATTGTATAACTTGATCCTCGTATTTTTCCTTTTTATTGTTAATCGATTGAGATTCTATATTAATATTTAATACTCCCCTACGTTCCTTTAAGTTAGCTACATTTTGTCCTGAATTAGATAAATTTTTATTTAAATCTTCTATTTGTCTTGTTATAAAATCAATCGTATTTTGAGATATTTGTTTCTCGTAGTTATCACTTTCATTTATATATATTTCAGATAACTTATTAAGGTAATCAACCATTTTAGCTTTATTACCTCCCGTTAAACTTAACTTAATAATTGAAGAACCATCAATATCTGACACAGCTAATCCTCCACTATAAATACTTTCTAATGTTCTATAATCCTGAAAATTAAAAACGTATTCATAACCATTCTTAAAAGCCAACAAATCTCTTCGGTCAATTCGGAAATTACAATAATTAGTAACATATTGTTCACCAAATTTAAGATTTACTGACATGGTAGAATCCGAAGGTCTAGAGGTTAGAGCATAAGATTCATTTATATAATTAAATGAATGTGTATTAGATGGTAAATTATATTCCAATGTATAGATCGAATCATTTGTATTAGATGTTTTAACAATAAAAACGGTACCCAAAAGTTGGGAAGAATTTAATTCAAAATCTACAATAAAAGGGGCTTGTTTATATATATCGACTGTTCTATAATCGTCTCTTAAAGAATAATTCACTTCAAAATCCAAGTTACGAACAACTTTTCTTGTCATCCCTTTTGAACGAAGTATGGCCTTTTCATTGGAATAAAATTCAAGTGCTCTTGTATATGTATATCTCCTAGATATCTGATTCGCGGCAGATTCCACCTGTTGATCTGGAGAAATAAAAACAGTTGTACCAACTTGAAAGACATCACTCGTATATTTATTTTTATAATATGCACCTACCAAACAAATTGATAAACATAAGACAAACCAATACCAATTGGCCAATACTCGGGAAATTAGTGATTTGATATCAATATTAAAGTTAGCTGAAAGATCAGAACTGTTATTAATATTTGAATTAGGTAAATTGGACATAGGGGATTAATTATTAATAACGTTAACAATAAGAAATGCAGAAGATATAATTGAAATTACTACCTGTAAACTACTAAATCCAGTTTGACCTATACCCCAAGTCTTTACAGGTAAAGGTTCTATATAAAAAACATCTTCAGGTTGTAAATAATAAAAATCAGAATCGAATACATCTTGAGATGTTAAATCTAAATAATGTACTTTCACATGATCATCAGTATGTCTTAGAATTTTCACTTGCTTTCTATTAGCTAATGTCCCCAAATCGCCACTTCGAGCGAGTAGTTCAAAAATGGTTACATTATTTTGATAAAATGTGTATGTACCAGGGCGGCCAACCTCACCTAAGATCGAAACTTTTACACCGGTAGGTTTTACAGTTACTGTAAAATTCTTATAATAAGTTTGAAGCAATTCTTTTAATCGTGTCTTAATTTGAGACACATTTTGTCCAAAAACATAAACTTCACCTATTACAGGTACATCAATATATCCATTTTTATCAACATCGTATCCTCTTAAGTAAAAAAAGGCTTCAGAAATTCCAACAGATCCATTCCCTGGATTTAAATTATCCTTTTCTAAAGTTCTTACTTCGATGTACAAAATATCATTATAACCTACGACGTAATCATCGTAATTTAACTCATAAACTTGATCATTCTTTTCTTTTTCACTCTGTAAATATGTGATTTCCTCTAAAGGTACACATGAATTGAATATTAAGAGGCCGAGGAGTATAAAAACAATTTTTTTTATCATTTGAGATAACTTGAATAATAAGAATAAACTTTAACAATGAACAAAAATAAACTAAAAACTAAATTATCTCCTAATAACTCCGTTTTTTTACGAAAAAATAAGGTGGATTATTAATATATTAGATACCGTCCAGAAAAGTGTGTCTGAAAAAAAAAGTTTTCAATGGAATTTA
>JBMYWP010000014.1:0-69696 GCA_049607525.1 Flavobacteriales bacterium | reverse complement strand
GCAACAGCTTCTTCCAATTCAGAATACTTCATTACGTATAAAATTGGAGCAAACGTTTCGTGTTGTACAATTGCAAACTCGTTTTTGGCTTCAATAATAGCTGGTTTTACGTAGCATCCGCTTTCGTAACCTTCACCTTCTAATACACCACCTTCAACAATTACTTTTCCACCTTCCGCTTTCGCTTTTTCGATAGAATCTAAATACATGTTTACAGCATCTTTATCGATAACTGGACCTACGTGGTTAGACTCATCTAATGGATTTCCGATTTTTAATTGAGAATAAGCAGAAGCTAATTTTTCAACAACTGAATCGTACATAGAATCGTGAATAATTAAACGACGTGTAGATGTACAACGTTGTCCAGCTGTACCAACAGCTCCGAAAACAGCACCAACAACAGTCATTTCGATATCTGCATTTGGCGTTACAATAATTGCATTGTTTCCACCTAATTCAAGAATAGTTTTACCAAAACGTTTTGCAACTTCCTGACCAACAATTCTACCCATACGTGTAGATCCTGTAGCCGAAATTAAAGGAACACGTTTATCTTGAGTCATCCATTCACCAACTTTATAGTCTCCGTTTACTAAAGAACAAATTCCTTCTGGAAGGTTGTTTTCTTTTAAAACGTCTGCCATAATGTTTTGACAAGCTACACCACACATTGGTGCTTTTTCAGATGGTTTCCATACACAAACATCTCCAGCAATCCAAGCTAAAGCTGTATTCCAAGCCCAAACAGCAACTGGGAAGTTAAATGCAGAAATAATTCCTACAACTCCTAGTGGGTGGTATTGGTCGTACATACGGTGTAACGGACGCTCTGAGTGTAAAGTAATACCGTTTAACTGACGAGATAAACCTACAGCAAAGTCACAGATATCGATCATTTCCTGAACTTCTCCTAAACCTTCTTGGTAAGATTTACCCATTTCGTAAGAAACTAATTTTCCTAAAGCTTCTTTTTTAGCTCTAAGCTTTTCTCCGAACTGACGTACAATTTCTCCACGTTGTGGAGCTGGCATCATTCTCCAAGATTTAAAAGCCTCTTGAGATTTTGCAATAATATTTTCGTATTCGTCTTTAGTTGTAACAGAAACTTCTCCAATTTTCTTTCCGTCTACCGGAGAAAAAGAAGTAATATATTCACCCGATTGGTTAGAAAATTCTAATCCTGTAGATGTTCCGTTATTTTGAGCTCCTAAACCTAAGGTTTTTAAAGCTTCGTCCATTCCGAATTGACTCATAGCGTTTTGTTATTAAGATTTTGAAATATGTGTGGTTCTAAAAACCACGGCAAAGTTATGGATTTATATTAAAAGTTTTGAATTTTATTTTCCTTCATCTCGATATATTAAAAACACTCGGTTTTCATTGGTTTTAACACTTATTTATTTCGAATTTTATGATCTCACCTACACTTTAAAAAGACAAAAAAATCTTTATACCTTTGAAAAGCAAAAAATTGTAATTCAATTAATCGCCTTATAACCTTACCTTTGCCCGTATTATGTATAAATATATATATATCCTTCTTAGTTTTTTATTCTTACAACCTCTTTTTGCACAAGAAGCTTGTATCGATAGGCTTTTACCCAATCAACTTTCCAAAGAGGATACGGTTCAACATTTAATATTACAAGGTATAGAGGTTGAAAACAGATCTGAAAGTATTGCTTTTTTTGAACAAGCCATTCAATTGTTTCAACCAAAAGATTCTGTTTACAAGGGTATTTTACCTATATATTTAGCCAAACGTTACGTAGATATTGAACAATTTGATTTGGCAATCGAGCATTTAAAGACTTCGGAAAATTATGCCAAAAGAAATTGTCCTAAGCTTCTTAAACATTGTTACGGTTTAAAATCTAGAATATATTGGTTGCAAGAAAATTACGATGAAGCCATAAAATATCGATTAAAAAACAAGGCTGTTTCACAGACTTTTCAGGATAGTTTAATTGCCGATGCCAATCTACTTTCTATTTATCATGATTTAAAAGACACCTTTTATGTAAAGTCTTTACTGTCCGATTTTAATGAGATTCTAAACAATCAAAACAAAACGGTTCACCCTATTGTTCAATTAACCTTCAAGCAAATTGAGGTTAATTATCTAAATAGTCTGGAGGAAAAGCAAAAGAGTATTGCCAAGATGTATACACTTTCGGAAGGCTTTAATGCCAAGTTTAAAATTCAGGTTCAAATGGCAGAGGGTGAATTGTACAAAGACCTTGAGCCCGATCGAGCAATCAAAATTTTTGAAAAGGTTTTAGAAGAAATCAACACATCGGGATTAATTGGTTTTAAACACCTTGTTTTAATGCAATTAACCGAATTGTATTTCGAAAAGAAGGATTTTTCTAAAGCCAATGAATATTTAGTTCAAATAGATCAAAACAATATTTCGGATTGGAAGTTAGGAGAGTTCTACATTCTGTCCTTTGATATTAATAGTGGTTTAAACCAACATAAAACGGCTCTTAAATTTGCTAAGCTTATCCTAAATTTTAATGATTCCATGCATTTGATTAATCAAAATATGGAATATACCAAATGGTCTAAAGCTTATGAATTAGAAAAGAAAGAGCAGGAATTGGCTTTAAACGCAAAAAACATAGAGTTTCAAAATTTAGTTAATTTTACCCTTGTAATAGTTATTGTTTTTATTCTCTTGGGGCTATTCCTATTGTTTATTCAATTCAGAAAAAATAAGAAAAATAGTCTGCTTATTGAAAGTCAGAATGCCAAAATAAGCTTGAAAAACGTGGCTCTAGAAAGTGCAAATAAAACCAAAGAGCAACTTTTTGCCATGGTTTCTCACGATTTACTTTCTCCGTACAACGCTTTATATTTACAAACAAAAGGCATAAGTAAACAAGATCAATTACATAATAACAATCCGGAATTAATAAAATTGCTGAATCGAATTGAAATGGGAATCACTCAAAACTATGTCTTTGTAAAAGACATGTTGATTTGGGCAAAAGCCAACAGCGATAAAATCCAACCGAAAACATCAAGTTTTTCTGTTTCTGAGCTTATAGATCGTGTATTAGAACCCTATGTTTTAATTATTGATGATAAATCCATTCATATTGACATTCAAAAAGAAAAGGATTTAATCATTCAGTCCGATTTTAATTTACTTAGCGTGGTTCTTTCCAATCTTTTAAGCAATGCTTTAAAACATACCGAAAAGCAAGGTGAAATTGTTTTTAATTGGCATACCAAGTATAATCAAACAATAATAAGTATTGAAGATTCAGGTTCAGGATTAACCGAAGAGGAGATAAAATTTTTACAAAGCGAAGTCGCCATTACTCAATTATCGACAAATGAAAACGGATTGGGATTGTCGATTTGTAGAGATATTTTGACGCTTCTTGGTGGAGTATTGATCATAAATTCTACTTTTGGCAAAGGAACACAAGTTCAAATTGTTTTAAACAGAAAATAAGATATGAAAACCTATGCTTTACAAATTGTTGAGGACGACTCTGCTTTTTCGAACCTTTTGGAAAATCATATTCAAGAAAGTTATTCTAACATTAAGCATATAGGAACAGCCAGTACCATAGAAAAATCTTTGCTCTTATTTTTAAAACATAAACCCGATATTCTTTTGTTAGACATTCAGCTTGGACAACAAGACTGCTTTGCTTTTTTGGAGAAAATAAATATAGAAAACACCATTATAATATTTATTTCGTCTCACTCCAATTACGCTGTAGACTCAATTAAATATCAACCCTTTGGATATTTATTGAAGCCTTTAGACAAAAGTAAACTCGATTTGTTGTTACATAAAGCCTTCCAAAACATAGACATCAATAGAGATAAGCAATTAATGGAAGGAAAATTGGAATTGGTTTCTAAACAAACCATTGAATTTATTCCTTTTAAAGACATTCAATACATTGAGGCCGATGGCTCTTACACGGATGTTTACCATTCAAACCATCAGAAAAGTACAGTTTCTTACAACTTAAGTGTTTTAGAACAAAAATTACCTTCAACCTTTTTCATTCGAATTCATTCTAAGTATATGGTTAATAAAATGATGGTTAAAAGTATACAGAAAACCAATGGAACCAGTTTAGAATTATTCAATGGTTCTGTATTACCCATTTCTCGCCGACGTATGAATGAGGTTGTAGCTCAATTGAGGTAACCATTTATCAAAGTTGATAAGCCAAAAGTCAAATATAAACAACCAGATATAAATCAAGCGATTTTTGTTGTTATACGACTGATAATTAGATTGTAATATTGCACTCTATTTATCTACTAAAGCAATGAAAAACATCCCCTTACTAACTGTTTTGATGATTCTAATCAGCAATACAAAAGTGTATTCTCAAATCGGAATTGGAACAACCACACCCCACGCATCTTCAATTTTAGAAGTTAACTCCACATCTAAAGGTTTTTTGCCTCCAAGGCTAACCAGTGTTAACAGAGATAATATCAATAATCCGGCCGAAGGTTTAATGATATACAATACAGACTTATCTTGTATAGAATATTTTACAGGAAGTTATTGGTTTAATCCATGCTGTAGTAAAACTGTTAATTCTGGACTAGATGCACTACCATTGGAAATATTTTTCAATTTAGACAATCTTTCTCAAATTGAGAAAATAAATTCAACAACAGGGTTAGGCGAAGGCGTAACACCTCAACACAATGAATTTGTCTATTCTTACAACAGTTTGGTAAATGGAAATACAAGGGCTTTACAATTTTCCGCAGGAGCTTTAGAAAATAATGAGGTGTTTCAATTTAAAGACGAAACCGCTCCAAATTTGGCGCCCTATAAAACCAATAGAAGTATTTACAGATCGGTGAATAGGAACTTAATAGGCTACAATGGTCCAATTGCAGTGGCAAGTATGCAATATGATTTCACTCCAGATTATACGGGTGAATTTGAAATCTTTTTAATTGCAAAAATCGATTCAGTCTCAGATAATATTGTGCCCTATAGCTCATTCTTTTCATCTGCGGATGGTACTGTAAATAATTCACTTCAATTGGGTTTAGGTTCTCCAACTTTTAACACCGACGTGATAAGTGGAATCCCATGTGAAACCAATTATTTTAGACTTTTTTATAAAAATGGATCATCAAACCGATCTATTTGTGGTACAAGTTTAGATAAACGTGTTGCTGTAAATGACAATCAGTTTCATGTATTTAATATCATTCAACGCAATCATCCTAACGGAGTCAACTTTGTGTTAGAATTAAATATAGATGGAGAACTCGTTGCCATTGATGAGGGATTAACAGAAGCAATAAAATTCGAAAAGTTAAAGTTATTTTCAAATAGAAAAGGTGATAAAGCCATGAAAAGTTATATGACGGATTTACTTTTCTTTTCTACACCATTATCTAAAAATAATAACGATAAACTAAATGAGTATTTAGTATGTAAATATGGAAGGTAGTTTTGGATAAAATTTGTGTGACAACTATTATTTCAACCGTTTATGCAATGAAATCGGTTGTTTGTCTACATAACGTTTGTTTTCTTTTTTTATCTAAAACAAATTAAGGATTTTTGCAATTGTTAACTAATAATGAACTAAGGGGTTAGATTTCAAAAAAAGTTAACAACATGAGGCTGTTTAGGAAACTAAATGGCCTTTGTTTTGCTTTTAACAATCTAAATGTTATTGTTAAATGGTTTTATCGTGGGTAATTTTCGACTCAATTCCCCTTTTTATTTTCTAAAAAATGTACTTAAGATTTAGTACTATTGCCATATGGACTTTAAAGATGTAAAAAGAAAATTTTATAAAAAAGGCGATATCTTACAAATGCAAGGAGACTGTAAACTCAATACTTATTTTGTGAAAAGCGGTTTACTTCGGTCTTATATTATAGATGAAAAAGCAAAAGAACATATTTTTATGTTTGCTCCTGAAAATTGGATTATTGGTGATATTTATGCCCTTCATGAGCAAATAGAAACAGAGTTGTTTATAGATGTACTAGAAGACTCTGAAGTTTATATCATTAACGATAAGCTAGAGGATTATAGTTTAGAAGAAATTACAATTGGAATGGATAAACTTCTAAAACGCGTTGGAGTCCTCCAAAATAGGATATTAATGCAAATGAGTTCTTCTGCTTTGAAACGATATCATTATTTTATCGAAATTTATCCTGATTTGGTGCAAAGGGTTCCACAGCATATGATTGCATCTTTTTTAGGTATGACCCCTCAAGGACTTAGTAGAATACGAAATAGTAAATAATATTTTTTAATAAAGACTTAATCTGTAACAACAATATTTTTTATTTTTCGGGATAAAAATTATATATTTATTGATGTTTTTAGTTGTGTAAATGTCTTAAAACAATAGGTTTATGTAATTAATTTATTCTTTTTTATTGTGTTTATTTTATTTTGGTATTAGCTAAAGTATTTTATTGTATAGAATTAATTTCTTGTTGTCATAAGTTTTAAAAATGAAAAAAAATATTCAATTATTAAGTATTGTTTTATGTGTTATTCTTTTATCCAATAAAGCTTATGCTGATTTTTATGGTTTATTTCAAAATACTTACCTCGATTCTGTAAGAAATGTAATAGTCCAAACCTTGCAATCTAGAAATGATTATGACAAAGTTATTGAAATGTCTAATGATTTAATAGATACTCTACCTTATATTGAAAATATTGATGCAGATTTATATGAGCTTCAAATTGTAAATTATCAATCTACGGCTTATAGATTAGGGGGATTTGGTCCTATAGCTTTTGATATTTTATTGGAAGTTGATGAGCGTATATTAGCAAAAAGTACTAAAAATCATCCAATACATTATAATATATATAGTTATATAGCTTCTTTCTACGCATATCAATGTAGTAGTGATAAGGCTTTTGAATATTTTAAAAAAGCAGAGGAGGTTGCTGTACAATTTAATGATTTTTCTCAATTGGCTAAAGTTTACTACAATATATTTATTCAAGAAATAGAGAATGATGATACGGAGGAAGCAATGTTTTACATTAAAAAATGTGAAGCATTAGAACCCGTCACTTTAAATATGGATTCTATTAAGAATTCCATCACTAATTTGGCTTATGCTAAATATTATCATCACCTTTATAAGGAAGAAGCTTTTAAATATTTCGAAGAAGCCATTAAATATGAGCAAGATGATTTGCATAAAAATTTTATAATACACACGTATAGTGAGTACTTAGCTTCTCATGGCTATTTTAAAAAGGCGTACGATCAATTTCTTAAATTTTACAATTTAGAAAAGAAAGCAAATAAAAGTGAAAATGAGCAAAAGATAAATATTCTAGAAAAAAAATATAAAAACAAAGAGAACTTAGCTCAAATAGAACAATTGGAATTAGAAAATAGATTGAATTCTGAGAAATCTGAATTACAAGGTTTGTGGGTTAATATTACTTCAGTTTTAGCTATTGTACTTATCATCTCATTACTAATTTTATATAAGAATTTTAATCATCAAAAGAATTTTTCGATAAAGTTAAAACATAAAAATCAAGAGTTATTTGAAGCAAAGCAGGTTGCAGAAGAGCTTTCTAAATTAAAATCAAAATTTACAGAAAATGTGAGCCATGAATTACGAACTCCACTTCATGGAATAATCGGATTAACATCGATACTTATTCGTGATGAAAAAAATAAACTAAGTCTAAATGGCCAGGATGTATTAGATTCTCTAAAATCCTCTGGTGATTATCTTTTGAACTTAATTAATGATGTTCTTGAAATTTCGAAAATCGATGCCGATAAAATTGTATTAGAAAACAATCCTTTCAATATGGAACAATTGGTAGAAAATGTCCAAAGTTCTTTACAGTTTAATATCGATAGGAAGAATATCGAGTTTATCACAAAGGTTGATCCTGAAATTCCAGAGGTGTTATTAGGTGATTCAATGAGAGTGTCTCAAGTACTCATTAATTTAGTAGGGAATGCTTTGAAATTTACACATTCTGGTTTTGTAAAGATAAATGTGACTCAGTTAGAAGAAACACAGAGTTATACAGAAATAAAATTTGAAATAGAAGATACTGGAATTGGTATTCCAATAGAAAAACGAAAATTAATTTTTGATAAATTTTCACAAATTCAAAATATTAAATCTAATTTACAAGGTACGGGCTTAGGATTATCTATTGTAAAGGAGGTTTTGATAAAATTGAATAGTGAAATTCATTTGAAGAGCGAAATTAATAAGGGTTCTAAATTTTGGTTCATAATAAAGTTTAATAAATCGGTTAACTCAATAGTGGAGAGTCAGTCTAATATGTTGAATTTTAAATTTGAAGAAAAAGTTAATAACAAAAAGATTTTAATAGTTGATGACAATGAAATAAACTTAATAGTTACAAAGCATTTATTAGAATCTCATAATTTCAAAATTGAAACTTCTAAAGACGGTGAAGAAGCCATAAAAACTTTGAAACACCATGAATTCGACCTTGTATTAATGGATTTACATATGCCAAAGATGGATGGAATTGAGGCAACCAAAATTATTCGAAGTCAAAATGTGCAAATTCCAATTATTCTATTAACAGCTTCAAATGTTCATTCTACTTGGGGTGACTATGAAAATATAGGTTTTAATGACTTTGTATCGAAGCCTTATGATAAGTATTTGTTTTTGAGTAAGATTGCTGATAATTTAAAAATGTAAGTATTAAAAGTTGATTAATTAACCTATGTGAATGTCCATGTAATATTTACGATTCATCTTTGTATAAACAAAATATAAAAGCGATGAAAAAACATGTGTTCACCCTTCTTATTACCTTATTCGGAATCAATCTGCTTAATGCACAAAATAATTCTGATAATCTAACGTCTATAACATTCGAAGTTTCCAATATGGGATTCAATACCGTTAATGGTAGTTTTTCTGGTATGACTGGAGCTGTAAATGTTGACCCAAACAACATCATCTCCTCTAAAATTGATGTGTGTATACCTGCAAATTCTGTAAACACCGGAAATAATGGTCGTGATAAACACCTTAAAAAAGATGACTTCTTCGATGTAGAAAAGTACCCAAACATTTGTTTCGTTTCAAACTCTGTAACTAAAAATGGAGATAAATACATTGTAAAAGGAAACTTAACCTTGAAAGATGTAACCAAAGAAATATCTATTCCGATGCAAATTGAGAATAATCAACTGATTGCTGAATTCAAATTGACCAGAAAAGATTTTAATTTAGGCCCGAATGGTGGATTTATGGTAGGGAAAACCATCGATATCAAGGTGGAAACAACTTTGTTGTAGATCATAATATTAGCAATCAAACCAATGCTAAGTTTCGAAATAGTTTATAGTTGTTTATTTCTATTTTATTTTTTTGGTTTAGGATAATGCTCTAATATGAAAATATTAGGGCATTATTGGTTTTGTGACTTTATGAACAAATGCTTGGATTTGATTTATATTACATTTTATGGAAACCAATTCATCTAACATTCATTTTAAGATCATAAAACCGATTAATCGAAAAAAAAGAATAATCACATACGTTGTCTTTACCATCCTTTTTTTCGTAATGATGTATGTTGCCATAAAATTTTTAAAAAATGGACTTTGGATGATGTTAGCTTATGTTATTTTGTTCATTTTAGAATGGTTGTATGTTGAATACCAAAAAAGAAAAATAATTGGTGAAGGTTTTATAAACGAAAACCAAATCACGGTATTGGATCAATCATATTTATTTAAGGAAATAAACATGTGTTGGATATATTTTGGTTTTATATCTACATCAGGTAGTAAAGATTCAAGTTTTCATAACTTTTCTACCATACAAATGACCATAATTTGTGATCAACACAAGAAAACAACATTTCATTTGTTGAATGAAATATCCGATTTTAATCCCTTATCGGCCAAGCTTATACAGTTAAAGAAACAAACAAGATCCTTTAAATTACAATTTCATAAAGCACAACGCTTTGACCAGATTGAGTATAAACGAAGAGTTGGTGTGAAAAATCGGTATTTAAAATCGCTTCCAATTCGGCAAAAACGAAAAGCGTTAAGGAGTAAGAATAGAGGGAAATTAAGGTTTTGATTCGGCAATAATTTCCCTCAAAAAAAAACAAAGGAAAATCGTTTATGATTGGTTAGTTCAAAAATCATAAACTCATTTCCTTTGAATATTTTAAATTAAGACATTGCCGCTAAGGCTATCTCATCACGTCTTTGAATTTCACTAAAAGGGCTTCCGCCTTGAATATATGTGATGTCTTCAAATCCGTTTTCTTGTGTTATTAAGGATTCCTTTTCGGTAATGCCACCTGTATATTTTTTACCGTAATTTCCTTGTACTTTCTTGGTGGCAGGATCTATATCGCCCCATTGGGCCGTTTTTCCTTTATAGATTGGTTCAACATAATAGATTTTTCCCGTCTTGTAAGATTTTACAATAAATCGTCCTGTTTCGTCTCTATTCATTAAAAACTGACGTGTAAATGTGTTTGTATTTTTCATGATATTCTATTTAATAATTAGTAAAGTTCACCGTACGAGGTTCGAACTCGTGTTCTCTGATACAACCAGAAGTATTAACCATATTATACGAACGGTGTTGGTTTTAGAGCATACAAAACGGACTAATCATTTTATATGCTCTGGATTGGAAATCAATCCTCCTTTTATGTGTTTGTTTGGGCATCTTCGGGTTTCGAACCCTGTTCTTCTCATCCACAATGAGATGTTTTACCGATTAAACTAAAGATACCATATTTCAATATTTTATTGATTTTTAATTAAATACCCCCTTATTATTTATTATTCGAAATTAAATTTGAGGCATAAAAAAAGCATCTCGGGTAGAGATGCTTTAAATTGTTTTGGTATGTCATTACCATATATCTAAATCATGCTCTTTCCCTTTTTTATGTACCCAAAATTCTTAGGTTCACTCTTTCCTAAAAGTGCGCCTCTGTCTAATTCTGTATAGAATTGGTTTAGATTTGTATGTATGAATAAATGGTTCATAATAATGGTTTGTTTATTTATCTGTTTTCGGAAACCTCATGTATTAAGGATTTCCGTTTTTGTGTTTCGACGGTGCAAATATTAGAACAATATTTTAATTATCCAAATATGAATACAGTTTAATGTACTGAATAATAGTGTTTTATAATTATTTTTTAAACGTATTTATCCGCTTCATTCGTAAATAAAGTTCTCTTTTTTATTAAAAGGCTGTCATTCAGGTTTATATGTTCAAAATCACTTTCTATAGGTTCAGGTTTAGTTTGTTGAAAAAAAAATGCAAAAAAAAACGTCCAAATTGCTTTGGACGTTTTATATATGCTGATTTCTATTTAAATCTATCTTCAAATGATGTTTACTATAGAGCATAAAACGTCCGTTTTGCAACCGTATTTTGGTTCAAAGCTTAGCACAGTTTGTGCTATAAAATCGTTTTTATGTAATCTATTTGTTGTCATCGTTCTGCAAATATGTAAAAAATAAATCAAAGATCAATTAAAAAAAGATCTTTGATTTTTTCTAAATAAGCATTTAACCTTTTGATAATTTGAATACTTATCTTATTCAACCTTTATAAACTTGGCTGTTTCATTTCCAATTTTCACAATATATTGACCAGAAATTAAACGACTCACATCAACTAAATTTTGATTAACTGAAATAGATATCACCTTTTGACCAAAAGTGTTGTAAATAGCTCCTCCTTTTTTGGTTTCTCCAGAAAAGTTAATGATATCATTCGCTGGGTTTGGATAAATATTGAATGTTAATCCGTTCAATTCGTGTTCAGTAACATTTAATACTGCTAGGCAACTTTCATCTGTTCCTGCAACAATACTTCCTGATCCGTTTATGGTTTCATCCAAAATAGGAGAACCATAATACTCAATATTTCCTGAGTTTTGGATGGTTGCTTTTAAATACTCTTCAACACTAACCACAATATTACCTGTTGAGTAGTTGTTTGCAAAACATGTATCTACAGTCAATTCACATCCAAAAATATGACCTGAATTATAGTTGTTTACTTCATAAGAGGTCAAACTCGGGAAGTCTCCGTCTATCGTGATATTACCTGAACCGTGATTTTCAATCAAAAAGTCAGTTACATCTTGAAAAGATTCTATTGTAATATTTCCCGATCCAAAATTTACAACTTCAATTTCATCTTCTCCATCAAAACCAGAAATGGTACTGTTTCCAGAATTCCTCATGGCAAATTGCACAAAACCTGTAGCTGTAATATCTAAATCCAACATATAATTTTCAAAACACGTGTCTGACGGAAACTCAATATACAGTGTATCGTTTATAATATTAATATTTAAACTGTCTATAATATTGTTATCTCCAGAAACGGTTATACCTGGTGTGCTTCCTTGACTAAGGTTTAATGAAGTAACGGCCGGATTTAAATTGATATAATCAAAACTACCAAGACTTAGACTGTAAGAAGATGTTGTTCCGTTTCCTTCAATACAATTTACGGAAGAACTTCCTCCACCTGAACAATTCACAGTTGCACCTAAAGCAATTGTACCAGTTCCAAAATTATTATCGTATAAATCTGGACTTCCATAATAATATATATTTCCAGATCCAAAAATAGTGGCGTTTACAAAAGCAGTAGAAGCTACGTGCATATCACCACTTCCAAAATTTTGGACTAAAACAGAATCTGTTTCCAATCCACATCCGTAATAATTTCCTGAACCATGATTATAGACCTCGTAGTTTGTTAACTGCGGAAAGTTTTGATTCATGGTAATATTTCCTTCGGCATTGTTCTGAATATATAAAGATGTTGCGTTGGAATATTCTTCAATATTGTAATTTGCATCTCCAAGATTATTAATGTCAAGCAAATCGGTTGTCGAAAAATTATTTAGAATAACCTCACCAGCATTATGCGTTTTTACCGATTTAATATTAGCCGTGGTTATGGTAATGTTTAGCGTGTAATTTGAGTATGTATTTGATGACAGAAAACTCGTTTTAAATGTATCTACCAAAGTCGAATTTATTAGTGCTTCTATAATATTACTGTCTCCAGAAAGAACAATACTTTGTGTGCTTCCTTCGCTAATGGTTAAGTTTGTAAATTCCGGTAGAATGTTTAGGTGTTCAACATTAGAGGTTGTAATTGTTTGGGAAATAATGTTTCCGTCTCCCATTACATTTGTTGGTGTAGGATTTCCTACAACACAATCCGGGTCGGTTCCAATAACCAATAATCCACTTCCGGTAATGGTTTGGTCAATGGTAGAAGGTGTTTCGTAATATTCTATATTTCCAGAACCCGAAATTTCGGCATTCAAATACCCCGCGGCAGTAACTACAACCGTTCCAGATCCAGAATTGTTTGCATAACATGAAGCCACATTAAGTTGGCACCCGTAGTAATTTCCAGAACCATGGTTATTAACGGTGTAAGATGTAATAAAAGAAAAATCATCATTTACAGTCACATCTCCCGATCCGAAATTATGAACTTTAAAATAATAAGCATCCGAAAATTCATCTATATTAATGTTTCCAGAACCATAATTATGAAGTTCCAATTCATAAGCATCTGTAAAGGTTTCAATATTTACATTTCCAGAATCTAACATAATAAGGTTTTTAATATCGGATGTTGTCACCGTTAAATCCAAATTATAATTACTGTAACATGAATCGCCTGTAAATTGAATAAACAAGGTGTCGTTTGTAATCACAAATTCCAAACTATCTAAAATGTTTTGGTCTCCTGTTGCAGAAATTTGTGAAGTTGTGCCTTGTTGAATGGTCATATTATTAACGGTAGTCAATAATTTTAGGTGTTCAAAAACAGCTAATGGATTTGTTGAACTTCCTGATATACCATTTCCATTTATACAATTGGTCGTTGCATTTCCACCATTTCCAGCTCCATTTCCTGATGTGCAAATGGCATTTGATCCTAAAGTAATTGTTCCAGTTCCAAAGTTATTTTGGTAGAGCGCAGGTGTTCCGTAATAGAAAATATCCCCAGATCCGAAAATAGTGGCATTTACTAAATTCAATGAAGCGACGTGCATATCTCCACTTCCAAAATTTTGAGCCAAAACAGAATCTGTTTCCAATCCACATCCAAAATAATCTCCACTACCGTGATTATAAACTTCGTAATTTGTTAAGTCCGGAAAATTATCTTGCATGGTAATATTTCCACCTGCATTGTTTTGAATATATAAACTGTTGGCGTGTGTATATTCGTTAATGGTATAATTCGCATCGCCTAAGTTATTTATAGATAAAGAGGTGGTGTTCAAGAAATCATTAATAGTTATTTCTCCCGAACCAAATGAACGCATAGCTTCTAAATTTGCTAAGGTTATGTTGATGTTTAATGTGTAACTTGAATACGTATTTCCACTCGGAAATTTAAGAGAAAATGTATCTACAGAAGTATTATTTATGAGGGCATTTACAATATTGCTATCTCCAGAAATACTGATGTTTTGAGTACTACCCTGACTTATCGTTAAAGAAGTGATATTAGGATGAATATCTAAGTTCTTAATACTTGCGGTTGAAACGGTTTGTGTAATGATATTTCCGTCTCCCACAATGGTTTGGGCAGAAACATAAATTTGGGCGAATAACCCTAAAAATAATAATAGGGTAAGTTTTGATGTTGTTTTTAGCATACTTTTCGATTTGAAATCTTTTGTGTTTAAGATATGTTTAGACTGTGTTAAGGTCTGATGCAAAATTCATATTTACCATTATCAGATGGTTGAAATTTACCATGACAAAACAAGTATAGACCTCACATATCACCAGTACAAAACTAGGACAATGGGATTTTAGGTTTATTTACACATTGATAATAAGTGATTTGTGTGGTTTTCGTTTAAAAGCTTTTATTTTATTAAAGTATACGTTGTATGGATAGAAGGTATACTTTTGATCCCTTTTTAACCAAAGATTAAATTTGATTATCTTTAAATAAAAAACAAATTTCTTGGATTCAAGATCTCTTTTATGAAACTACATTTACTCATTTTCATTTTTGGACTTCAAATTACATTCGGTCAAAATGTAAATACCACTTCGATTCAATTTTTACTGAATTCGGCTGATAGTTTGATTCAAAATTCTCCATCAGAAAGTTTGAATTATGCACTGATGGCCTATGAACAATCTTCAGTAAAAAAAGATTTAAAGTCACAACTTCGAGCATCTATACTTTTGACTAATTTATATTGGCAAAAAACGGACTATGCATTGGCAAAAAAATATGCCGATAATGGAATGAAATTAAATCTTAAAGACAAGTATCCTTCATTACATGTTGATTTACTTTTGGCTAATGCCCGAATTTTTGCTGTGGTTTCTGATTTTGAAAAAAGTAATACCATATGCTACCAAGCCTATCAAATTGCCGAAGAAATTGATGATAAAAAGAAAATGAGTTGGGCTTTAAGTCGAATTGGGTTTAATTATTTCGATTTACAAGATTTTGACAAGGCTTTAGAGAAATACGAGGAAGCCATAGCGATTTCAAGGTCCATAAAAGATTCAATCTCAATCTCTAGAGACCTCAATAATATTTCTGCCGCCTACGGAAGCATGGATGTTTTAGTCGATTTTGAAAAGAACATTAAAGAAGCTATTCATATTAATAAACGGTTTAATAAAACCTCTTGGTTGGGTGTTAATTATTTGAATTTAGGTTCGGCAAACGGACGTGCTGGAAAATTCGATACGGCATTTTATTATTTAAATCTTTCTGAGGAAATATTTATAGAATTGCATCAACTTGAAAAGCTTACCAAAGTTTATTTAGAGTTTTCGGATTGTTATTATGATTTAAATGATGAGCAAAAAGAGTTGATTTACTTGACAAAGGCTTTCGAATTGGCTAAAGCCAATAATTTTGTGGGATTGCTACATAAATCATCCAAATATTTAAAGGAATATCATATTAATAAGATGGATACCGTTAAAGCTTTTGATTACTTAACCATAGAATATGCCACCAAAGACAGTTTAAATATTTCGGGTAATTTACTGAATCTAAAAAGTCTTCAGTTTAAGCATCAACTACAAAAAAAAGAACAAACAGCCCGATTAAAAAAACAAGAAAGTACGTTTTATACAAATCTTATTATTCTTAGTTGTGTCACAGGAATCATTATTCTCTTATTGTTGTTTTTCAGATATCGTTTAAAACTTAAATACGAAAAACTAAAGCTAGATCATTTAAAGAGTGAACTCGATTTTAAAAATCGAGAGCTTACAACAAACGTATTAAGTGCTATGCAGCAAAAATCTTCAATTTCTGAATTATCTGAACAAGTAGAACAATTAAAAGAAGTGGCATCCAAGCCAGAAATCAAACAAAAATTGAATCAGGTAACTTCAAAATTGCACAAATTAGAAGATGAACATATTTGGTCCGATTTTGAAAAGCATTTTAATGATGTACACCCCGATTTTCAAACCAATTTGTATAAACAATTCCCAGATTTAACACCAAACGAAAAAAGACTTTGTGCCTTCTTAAAACTGAATATGTCTTCCAAAAATATATCTGAACTCACAGGCCAAAAAGTGGAATCTTTAGAGAAAGCTAGAACACGATTGAGAAAGAAATTAGGCTTAACGAATACTAAAGTGAATTTGGGGAGTTATTTGTCTCAGTTTTAATGTGTACACTTTGTGTTTTTATTGCTTTTTTAGTTTTTTGATAGCTTATTTTAGAGGAATTTCCAACACCACTAAAAAATGGTTTTCTTTAGATTTTATATCCAAAATAAATTCATTCCTATACATTAATTGAAGTCTTTGTTTTAAATTGTTTAGACCTATTTTATGGGATTCAACTTCTGGACCTTTATACATTTCATTTGTTGATGAAAAAATCAGTCGGTTTTCATTTATGGATAAATGAAAGATTATTGGGGATTTATTTTGCTGGCTAACGCCGTATTTAAAAGCATTTTCGACAATGGGAATTAAACACATAGACATAGCTTTTTTGTCCAGCTTAACAATGTCTTTTTCAAACACCACAGGATAGTCTCCTCCTAACTTTATACGTTGAAACTCAATATAACTTTCAATAAAATTAGCTTCTTCAGAAATTGATACTAGGTTCGATTCGTTTTGAGTTAAACCGTATCTCATCATTTCCGAAAGACCTAAAATTCCATCGGTAGTTTTTAGAGCACCTTCAGCTATAGCTAAACTATAAAGCGTATTGAGTGTGTTAAATAAAAAATGGGGTTGTATTTGAGATTGTAAATAGTGCAATTCCATTTTCTGTTGCTGCTCTTTTAAGCTCAACATTTCATCGGTTCTTTGGAGCATTTCTTTGGTTATTCCAATAGCGAAACTTACCACTAAAGCAGCAACATTTGTGGTTAACAGCATATCAAAAAACTCCCAAATAGATTCGTTGTGTAGGTATCCAAAATCTATAATAGACTTGTAAACAATAAACCCAAAGAGTGTAAAGGAAATAAGAAATCCAATAATAAATAGTAGGTATTTTACCCAATTTTTACGGTTGGCATATTTAGGAATCCAAGCTAATAAATTAAGATAGAATAAAATGATGATGGATGGAATGATAATAAAGGCTTCGTCAAAAACAATTTCATCTTTTTCGAAAGCAATTTCATAAAACGAATAAAACAAGCCTTCTAAACTGAAAAATATTTGAATGACAAACAGCCAAATAACAATATGTAAACCAATTGTTAGACGTTTGTATCTATTTTTTGTTAAATTTATTAAGGCCATAAAATAATGGTTTATAGTTTCTCAAATACTTTCAAAACTCTAGGCTTTACAACGCATACATGCACAGAAATTGCAATAGAATTGTAAAACGATTGGTTTAATTTACAATATATTATTCGCCTTATTAGAATTAAAATGATAGAAATTTATTAAACGAATGGACTTCTATCTAAATTTTATAGTTGAGGATAGAAGTCAATTCGTTTATTTTTATGATTTAATTCTTTACAAACTTTTGAGTTGAGGTTTCATTATCCGTTTTTACAGATATCATATAAACCCCTTTTAATAAATGAGAAACATCAATGGTTAAGTTTTTACTATCTATATTTATGTTAGAGTAAACGATTTGCCCTGCAATGTTAAGGATTTCAATATCCAGATGTTTTGAGTTTGAATTCACATGGATTTTTAATGTTTCGTTAGTAGGGTTTGGAAAAAGCGTAACATTGGTTAATCCATGTTCAATATCATCCACAGCTAATGTGCTTTGAATGGATATTGGAGTTGTTTGATCTGTATATTTCAAAAAGTGCATATTCCATAAAGTATCTATTCCATCTCTATTAGCTACGTTGTCAGTAATTATGGCATAAGTTGTGAAATTATCTACGGTGTAATCTGAAGAATTACCACTGAAAATGGCTGTATTACTACCGCCTTGTCCATCAAGATTATCATTCCCTTTCATTCCTTCAAAAGTGTTATCTCCAGTATTTCCCTTCAGTCGGTTATATTCGTCATTTCCTTTTAATCCAGAATCGTTAGTCCCCGTTAAATAGCAATGTTGTAAATATTGAGATTTATGAGTGTACTGATCGGTCGAATTAAATGTTAAAGAAAATACTCCATTAAATGTTGGATCAATAACCATATCTACATTTACAAAAGGCGAAAAGAATTTTGGCACTAATGCCCATCCCATCGGATCTTCTGTTTGGATTTCCGATCTGGTTTTCGAAATATATTCTCCCCACATTCCTAATGAAGGACTTCCTGTCCAAGCACCCCATAATCCGTAATAAGAATCAATAAGTGAGGCTAAATATTCTTGACTTAAACTATTTTCGGCATTCAAATCGTTGAACCAAGATGGATCATTAGCTGCTCCTTTCGGCCAAATAGCGTAATTGTTTAAAATCGCATTATTTTGTGCTGCTCTAATTTCGGTTTGGTAAGCTGGAAGTGCACCTGGTGTAGAATTTGGACCATCAACCCCAATGCCTTTGTCGTGCATCAAGTGTAAAATTTCTTCAAAAGCCGCATCTCTATGATCATAATTATTGTTTTGATACCATGTATGCCCCGGAACAGAAACTTCATTCTGATACAAGCCTTGTGCATTAATATTTGGTTCTTGCCCTTCAACATGAGTTCCATTAACAATCATCAAAGTAGCATTGTTGGTTCCCATTGAGTTTATTACGGCTGTTTTATCCGATCCAAATTGAGATCCCGTAAAATTGGATAAATAGAATTCCAAAATTGCTTTCGAATACAAGATTTGTGCATCGCTAATTAAGTTTTGAGCAATAAAATGAATGGCTTCTCCATTCGGACACTGAATCTTTGTATATTTTACAAAATTGTTTGTGGCATAAACAGACGGAACTGTTGATGGAAGGGTTACAATGCCATTTGGAGACGTGCTTATATCAATGTTATCTGGTAAAGTTTGAGATATCCCGTTAAAGGAATAAAAAGGTAGGGCAAATAAAATTGCAAGGCGAATAAAAGAAATTTTGGGCATGATTTATTGATGAAAGAAAAAAATTGACGTTTAATAACTCCATAGATTGATAGAATTATAAAACGCCAACTTCAAAAAGTGAATTAGTGTTTGTATGTACCGTCTGGCAATACAGTGGGGAATTTATATATCGGATTTGTTAACAATGAATAAAGGGATTGGTCTGTATCTTTTACAAGTTGATTTGTGTTTAATTTCCACTCCTGAGAAATTTCACCTAATCGGTTTTCTTGAGCACCTAAAATTGAGGACATTCCCCAGTAAATATATTCTGAAGTCATACAATCATAATCACATGTTTGATCATCATAACTATACCAAGCATTGGTTGGATAAGGATTTGGAATGGTTGTAAAATGACCACCTCTAGCAATGTCCATAGCATTTGCCAATTCTGTCCCCGAGTTTACTCCAAAAACAGTAGGATAAGCCTGTGCATAACCTGCATTTGTAATAATATGCCAAACTTCTTCTAAAGCAGCATCAAAAGTTCCGGTATGACCGTTTGTGTGCCAAGCTGGAATGGTTTCATCATTTCCTAAATCTTGTCCCATTCTATCGCCCGGTGGAGTTAATGAAGATAAATCAGATTCTGATTTCCAAAACACCATAAAGGCTTTGTTTTCGATCATCTTGTCTAATACAAGTTGATTATCAATTACACCATCCTCATTATTATCTAAATACTGAGCCATTAAGTTTGCGGCATGTAATAATCTCGAATCATCACTTTGTGGAGAGGCATAAATATCAATACCAAAAACATTCACTTTTTTATTAAAACTTAAAAAATTAGCGTCGGTGTTTTGGATTATTGTAAAATTTGGGTCGTTTCCTTTATTGAAGGAAGAGGAAGGTGAAGAGGATTCTTTTTTACACGAAACTTGTGTGAATAATATGAGAAAAAACAAGCTTATTTGAGTGAGTTTCATAAATAATTGTGTTAATTAATTTACTCAAAGCTATACTTCTAGGTTCAGAATAAGAAGGTTGATTTAGGAAGAAAATACGCAGGTGTATAATGTGTATACTAAGGCTGGATTTGTGTAGACTAAAATTTTATTCGCTTAATCTTTTCAGTAATTGATCCTTGTATTGATCTCCGATTGGAATTGAAATTTCACCAATTTCTAATCTTTGTTTTTGATAACTTATGACTTTGGATATTGATATGATATATGATCGATGAACTCTTTCGAACGTCTGATGTGGAAGTTTAGCGAAAATGTTTTTTAAATTCAAACGTGTTAAAACCATTTTATCTCCGTAAAAAATTTTCACATAATCTTTACAGCCTTCAATATACTTAATGTCATCTAACAAAATTCTCATGGTTTTGTATTCAACTTTTATGGTTAAATACTTGTCTGAAATGTGGTCAATTACTTTTGGTTTACGGCTCGTGGCTTTATTTACAGCTTGTAAAAAACGAGAGAATCGTATTGGCTTTAAAAGGTAGTCTACAACATCCAAATCGAACCCTTTTAAAGCGTATTCAGAAAAAGCCGTTGTAAAAACAATCATAGGCTTAGAATCTAAAGCATTCACAAATTCTATTCCAGTCATATCTGGCATTTGAATATCTAAAAATATTAAATCTATGGAATGAAGACTTACAAAATCGATTGCTTCGATGGAATTTGTTGTTGCCAAAACCAATTCGAGAGTAGAAACCTTATTAACGAAATGGGTAAGGATTTCAACCGCTGGCTTTTCATCGTCTACAATTAATACCTTTAATTTTTCTTCCATATTTTTTATTTTGTCAGCTTGTCTTGTGATTTTTTGGTTTTGATACTTCTCAAATATATCAATAACAATTGGAGTGTTATAAAAAGGATGTTTATTTTTTAATGCATTAGAAGATGTTCTTGTTTATATATGATTAAATATTAATCGTAATATTGCGATGGTTTAAATAAGATAATCTATATTTGCCCTAAATTTTATCAAGATGTCTAAGTTAGATTTAAGTCCCCATTTTTTTGGTGAATTTGTAGGAACCATGATACTCGTATTCTTTGGTTGTTCCTCTGTTGCTATTGCCACCGTTTTTGGAGGATTTTCATCGTTGTTTGAGGTGGCTTTATTTTGGGTATTAGCTGTTTTTTTGGGTATTGTATGTTCTCAATCCTATTCGTTTTCCCATTTAAACCCTGCGATTTCTTGGGGCTTTTTTATTAAAGGAGATATTTCGTTTGTTGAATTAATAAAATTTATTGTTGCACAAATGCTCGGGGCTTTTATGGCAGCTGGTCTGGTCTATTTATTTTTCTCGGATGCCATGGCAATTTTTGATCTTCAAGATTCATCTAACCATTTAAAAACAGCCTCATGTTTTGGTGAGTATTATCCTAATCCAGGTTTTGCCGATAAAGTAACGCCTACTTTACCTAAAGCAATGTTTATGGAAGGTTTTGGAGTGTTTATATTATTTTATGGTATTCAAGAAGTGGTAGATAGAGAGTTGACTAAAGTACTTTCGGCAATCATTATCTCATTAATTGTTGGAATGCTAATTGTTTTGATTGCGCCATATACACAAGCTGGTTTTAACCCTGCTCGAGATTTTATGCCACGTCTTTTTTCTTATTTTACAAATTGGTCAGATGTAGCTTTTAGCCAGGGTCTATTAAATGTTATTCTAGTGTATGTATTTAGTCCTTTTTTAGGAAGTACTCTAGCTGTTTTTGTTCGTAAATTTATTCCGAACGGTAACTAAGTCCTCTATAATGTTTGGATTTTCTTCGATGGCATTTCCAACAACCAATATATTTGCACCACTCAAATAGGCTTTTTCTGCTTTTTGAATGGTATTTATTCCACCACCAACTAATAAAGGTTTATCTATTTGTGATGAAATCAGGGCAATTGCTTTTGCTGGTATTTCTAGTTCAGCTCCGCTTCCAGCATCAATAAAAATACATGAGAAACCTAACATATCCGCAGCTAATGCAGTGGCAAGAGCTATATCTGTTTTTTGTGTTGGTATCGGAAGTGTCTGACTCATATAAGCAACAGATGTTAATATTGAATCTGAAATAAGCATGTAAGCCGTTGAAATGGTCGGAACTTTTGCTTTTTTGAGAAGAGGAGCGCTCAATACTTGCTGACCAATTAAATATTCAGGATTTCTCCCAGAAACTAAACTCATAAAAAGACATGAATCGGCCAATTTACTTATTTGGTATGTGCTTCCAGGGTATAAAATACACGGAATAGAACATCTTTGCTTGATAAAATCTATGGTTTCATCTAAAACCAATTCAGACATTAAACTTCCTCCAATAAAAAAAAAGTCTATTTCATGTTGAATACCTTTATTAATAATGGGTTCTAAATTTTCCAAAGGAAATTTCCCTGGATCAATTAAAACGGCTAGTTTTTTGTCTTGTTTTTGAAAAATAGAATTCATTCAGATAAAATTGCTAAACAAAAGTAGAACTTTTCTATTTGTTTAAAGTAAAGATTGAAATTTTCTTTCGTTTCTGAAATATAACAAGTCGGATTTTCCTCTAAAATATGATGTGAGAAGTATTTTTTAAACGAGAAAAAGTTGGTGTTACAAGCTTTGTAACAAGCTTCTTTGGCTGTCCAAATTTTATTTAAATAATCAAATTGTTCAGTGTTACTTAAGGTTGCATAGTAAGCATCTTCATCCTCATTTAATATTTTATACTTAATTCGTTCTATACGTGAACTTGCTTTTTCAAGATCGATACCTATTTTATGTGTCGAACTATAAGCAAGTCCAATATAATCTTCGCAATGTGATATGGATAATGAATATTTTTCGTGGAAATGAGGCTCACAATTCAAATATCCAATCTTTGACTCGTGTTGAAAAATAAAATGATGTGCGATTCGAGCGCTAATAAATTCTAATCGTTTTTTTGGCGCGTGAATGTTTTCTAATTCTACTTTATATGTTTTCTCAATATTAATACGTTCAGTTTCTAGATCATAAAGTTCTTTAAGATTTAGAACATAAATGTCTGTATTCGAAATATTCCAATGAGATAATACGGATAGATTTTTGTACATTTGCAGAAAATAATTTTGATATGAAAGCAGAAGCTACTATGCAAAGATACAAAGTAAAAGATATTTCCCTTGCAGAATGGGGAAGAAGAGAGATTGAATTGGCAGAAGCAGAGATGCCAGGTTTAATGTCACTAAGAGAAGAATATAAAGAATCTCAACCTTTAAAAGGTGCAAGAATTGCGGGATGTCTTCATATGACAATCCAAACGGCTGTTCTTATTGAAACTTTAGTAGCTTTAGGTGCAGATGTGACTTGGTCTTCTTGTAATATTTTTTCTACTCAAGATCATGCAGCAGCAGCGATTGCAGCAGCAGGAATTCCAGTTTTTGCTTGGAAAGGTATGAATGAAGAGGAATTTGACTGGTGTATTGAGCAAACTTTATTCTTCGGAGAAGGAGAAGATAAGCAACCGTTAAACATGATTCTTGATGATGGTGGAGATTTAACCAATATGGTTTTAGATCGTTACCCTCAATTAGTGGATGGAATCAACGGGATTTCTGAAGAAACAACAACTGGAGTACACCGTTTATACGAGCGTATGACAAATGGTACACTTCCTATTCCTGCAATTAACATTAACGATTCGGTTACTAAATCGAAATTCGATAATAAATATGGATGTCGTGAATCAGCAGTAGATGCAATTCGTCGTGCAACAGATATTATGTTAGCTGGAAAACGAGTTGTAGTTTGTGGATATGGTGATGTTGGTAAAGGTACTGCTGCATCTTTCCGTGGAGCTGGTTCTATTGTAACAGTAACAGAAATTGACCCGATTTGTGCTTTACAAGCTGCAATGGACGGTTTTGAAGTTAAACGCTTAGAATCTGTTATTTCTAAAGCGGATATTATTATTACAACAACAGGAAACTTTAACATTGTAGAAGGTAAACACTTCGAAGCAATGAAGGATAAAACAATTGTATGTAATATTGGTCACTTCGATAACGAAATTGACATGGCTTGGTTAAATGGTAACCACGGTGCATCTAAAATTGAAATAAAACCTCAGGTTGATAAATATACAATTGATGGAAAAGACATTATTGTATTGGCAGAAGGGCGTTTGGTTAATTTAGGTTGTGCAACAGGACACCCTAGTTTTGTAATGAGTAACTCGTTTACAAACCAAACTTTGGCTCAAATAGAACTTTGGACAAATTTAGATAACTATAAAAACGAAGTTTATATGTTACCTAAGCACTTAGATGAAAAAGTAGCACGTTTACACTTAGCAAAAATTGGAGTTGAACTTGAAGAGTTAACAGAAGAGCAAGCTAAATATATTGGCGTAACGGTTGAAGGGCCGTTTAAACCAGAATACTATAGATACTAGTCTATATAATATATATATAAGAAAGCCGAATAGAGATTTAATCTTTATTCGGCTTTCTTATGTTAGATATGTAGTTTTAATTCCAAATTTGAAGTAGACTTCCATTAAAACTCGTATTGTAATATTTTAAATTGTATTCCGAAGGACCTTCAGTAACATCACCTGTTGTTATAAGGTATTTACTTTCGCAACACGGATCTACGGCAATAAAACTATTTCCGTTTTCAATTTCAATGCGCTCGCAAGCATCTTTTGGTTTATACGGACAAGCTCTGTCATAGGCAACAAAAGAAGTTTCATTTAGTCTATACACTAGAATTCCATTCACACCACCACCAAGATACATCCAGCCTCCTGTAACTCCTAAATCGTAATAAGCACCAGAACCAGGGTAGATAGATAAATTGACAGGTTCGTTTGGAAAACCAGGGTTTTGATTTTCTTTAGTACAAGAAAATAGAAAAATAAATAAGAAAATACTTAGTAAGAAAGTCCTCATAAAATCAATTAATTATAGTTGTGTAACGCTTGAAAAAAAAGAATGTTACAGTTTTTTGGTAAAATTAAGTTAAAATTAAGTTAAAAATTGCTTTGAATACGTAATTGATTTACATAAATTTACCCGATTGATAGTAGATATTTTTAATTTTAAAACGAGTCTATGCTGAGAAAACTACTCTTATTGATAGTATTTGTAGGGTTGACATGCAATGCAATTGCACAGTCGCTGCGTGGTACTGTAACCGAAGCCGGGTCTGGAGAAACCATACCGATGGCAAACGTTGTAGTAAAAAAGGATCAAAATATAGTCCAAGGTGGTGCTACAGATTTTGACGGAAATTATGTTATTAGTCCCTTGTCTCCTGGGACCTATGACGTGGAGGTATCCTTTATTGGAATGGCCACAAAAAAGATTGCTGGAGTTCAAATTTCGCCATCAAAAGCAACACAATTATCTGTTCAGCTTTCGGAAGAAGGTAATTTAATTGATGAAATTGTTGTAGAATGGGAAAAACCAATTATTGACCCTTTTAAATCGGGTGAGATTAAGGGAGCTGAAGAAATTGCTAATATTCCTAACCGTGGTGTAGGTGCCATTGTTGCCAACACTGGAGGAGTTGCACAAGCAGATAATGGAGGTGGATTAACTGTTCGAGGTGGTCGTACAGATCAGACTACATATTTTGTAGATGGAGTTAAAGTTATTGGAAATCCTCCAGTAATAAATAACCAAGCCATGGACCAAGTTCAGGTAATCACAGGTGGTGTTCCTGCCGAATATGGAGATGTTACCTCAGGGGTAATCTCTATTGTAACAAAGGGTCCTGGAACGGATGTTTTTGGAGGTATTGAATTACAAACTTCAAACTTTTTAGATGCGTATGACTATAGCTTAGGTGAATTTTATTTCTCTTCTCCTTTATTATGGAAGGATGAGAAAAAATCTCAAGCTTTAGTAGGTGTATTCTTATCTGGAGGATTTAGTAC
The DNA here is from genome assembly GCA_049607525.1 of Flavobacteriales bacterium. Classification (GTDB taxonomy): domain Bacteria; phylum Bacteroidota; class Bacteroidia; order Flavobacteriales; family CAJXXR01; genus JBMYYR01. The sequence goes on along the minus strand of JBMYWP010000014.1, from coordinate 43,261 downwards.
GGTAAAAGACCGTAGTTATACTAGGTTTTCACATAAGTTAAAAGACAATGTAATTAATGATATTACTGAGCGTCCATTAATTCTCTCACGAGATGATAATGGAGTGAATTCAGAATATGCTTTAAACCATGTTCAATCTACAGATTTTGAGAAACTAGATGTTGCTTTAAATAATTCAGAACGAAACTTTAACTTACAAACGAAGTTTAATATTCAAACGGGTAAAACATCGAATTTGAAAATAGGTGGTACTTATTCAAATGGAGATTTTCAAGTAGGTAGCTTTAGAGGTTCATCAGATCGGTTGTTTAATACTACTGGTGATCAGAGATATGTGAGTAGCGATTTGAGAGTATATGCAGATTATCAACAGTTTTTCAATAATGAAACAGAGGATGGTAAAAAATCTGTTATTGAAAATGCTTACTATAATATTCATGCAGATTACACAGTGAGCACTCAAACAAGAGAAGACCCTGAACATGGTGATGAATATTGGAAATATCTATATGTAGGTAAATTTACACCTGAATATTCTCGCGAAGGAAATCGAGCTTTTGGTTCTCCTACTGATATTGAACCTCAGAGAATAAGGTATTTTAATAATGTAACAGGGCAATACGAAGAAAAAACGGTTACATTTAACAGTACTACTGGGAATACAAACTTAGCCTACGATAATAACTATGACGTAGCACATTATGATTTCCAAGAAACAGGAATTAATGGTGACCGTTCTAATTATACATCACAATATTATGACTTTGCCACAAATGCTGAAGAAGATAATTTAAATGCAATGCAAGGTAGTGGTGCTTTAATTAATGGAGGTAACCCTAGAAATGCATATTCACTGTGGAATGCGCCTGGAACTGCAAATAGATTTGGAACTAAATTTGATAATACACAGTTTCGTTTAACTGGTGCTGCTGCTGGTAAGATTGGTGGACACGAATTAAAAGTTGGGTTTGAGTTCGAACAAAGAACACGTCGTTTTTGGTCTGTAAATACAAGTAATTTATGGTCTACAGCGCGTTCGTTGGAAAATAGACACTTGGTAGAAGCATCTGAATTTAATTACGAATTTAATGGTGATGTAAATGCTGATAATCAATTGGTATTAACTGCTATTCCAGTAATTGATGAGACAAGCTTGACTGGATTTGCACGTAATATTAGAACGGCCAATGGAATTAATTTCGTAGATCCTGTTTCGATTGATGGAATGGATGTAAATAACTTATCCATTGATCATTTTTCTCAAGAAGAATTATTAGATTTTAATATCGCTAATAATTATTACGGATACGATGCTTATGGAAACAAGCTTACAGGTTCTCAACCTGATGTAAATGACTTTTTAACAGATTCATTAAGTAATGGACTTCTTAAACGTGAAATCGGAGCTTTTCAACCTATTTATATGGCTGGATACATTCAAGATAAGTTTTTCGTAAAAGATTTAGTCTTTAATGTAGGTGTACGTATTGATAGATACGATGCAAACCAACAAGTATTAAAAGATAGATATTCTGTATTTGATATTCGTAGAGCTGGAGAAATTGATTTATCTACTATTTCAGGAACGTCTGCTTTGCCATCGAGTATTGGAAGTGATTTTGCCGTTTATGTTGATGATGAACTTAACCCAACAGTTATTAAAGGATATCGTGATGAAAATACATGGTATAACGCAGAAGGAATTGTAATTTCAGATCCTGAAGAAATAGTGTCTAATACTGGGCGTGCAACACCATATTTACAAGAAGGAGCAAAAGACGGATTGGCAAAAAACAATGGTTTAACGGATCAAGGATTTACAGATTATTCACCAGAAATTACAGTTATGCCTCGTGTATCGTTTAATTTCCCTATTACGGATGAAGCTTTATTCTTTGCCCATTACGATGTGTTAACACAAAGACCAACAGCAAGAGATAGTAGATTAAATCCAGATTATTATTTGGATTTAGCCCAATCACAGCAAATTAATGGAGCTGGTACAAACCCAGATTTAAAACCACAACGTACAACAGATTACGAATTAGGATTTAAACAAGCCTTAACAAAAACAACAGCGTTTGAAGTTTCTTTATTTTATAGAGAAATGCGTGATATGATTCAACAAGCTCAGGTTACTCAAGCTTATCCTGTGAACTATACTCAATACTCTAACCAAGATTTTGGTACAGTTAAAGGTATGACATTGAAATATGAAATGAGAAGAGTGAAAAATTTCTCATGTAATTTAACTTATACCTTACAATATGCTGATGGTACGGGATCTAGTCCAACTGCTGCTGCAAACTTAATTAGTGCAGGACAACCTAATTTAAGAGCGACTTTACCATTGAATTTTGATTCTCGTCACCAATTTATTGCAAATGCATTATATTCTTATGGAAGAGGGAAACAATACGATGGTCCAAAATCTTTACAAAAGGTTTTAGAAGGAATGTCATTCTCTTTATCAGGAAATGCATCAACAGGTCGTCCATATTCTAAACATTCAGTGGTTAGAACACAAGTAACAGATGGTATTTCTGGAGCAGCACCTATTCAAGGATCTGTGAATGGAGCTCGTTTACCATTAAATTACCGTTTCGACCTTAAGGTTACTAAACGTTTCGATGTATCATTGTCTAAAAACAGTAAGAAAAAGAATCCAATGTCTGTATATTTACAGGTGAACAATTTGTTTAATACAAAAAACATCTTAAATGTTTATGGATTTACTGGAAATGCTGATGATGATGGTTATTTAAGTTCTGCAGAAGGAATAAGCTTTGCTGAAGAGCAATTAAATCAATCTTCATACGAAGCGTTATATGGTTTAAAAATAAATGATCCATATAACTATTCTCGTCCAAGAACCATACGTCTAGGTTTAACACTAGGATTTTAATCACTTTTTATACTAATGAACATGATTAAATTAAAAAATACAGCATTGTTGTTGGCCAGTGTAGCTGTTGGTTCAACGACAATTGCCCGAGAAATACAAAACTTTGTACCTAAGACACAAAATGTTTCTTCGGTACTGGCAAATAACTGTACACAATCGACCAGTTTAGAAGTACTACATGTAAACAATGTACGTACATCATTAAGAGGTTCTGGAGATTTTTGGTGGGATGGTCAGTTTGCCAAATATGAAATTCCTGCTGGTGGTGGGGTGAATTCTGTTTTTGCTGGTTCAATCTGGATTGGTGGATATACAGATAATAACAATCTAAAAGTGGCTGCCATGACTTATCGTCAAGGTGGTATAGATTATTGGCCTGGACCATTAGATGAAAAACAGGAGATATTAAATCCTGTAACTGGATCATTTATTCCAAACCCAAATTATGGTCAAACAAATATTGATATTTGTTCGGACTATGATACGCACTTTCGTGTTACTTTGGAAGAGGTTAATGAATTCTATTCAAACTGTAAGAATGGGAATTTTCAACCGGTAGATAACGTAATGAATTGGCCTGGAAATGGAATTAATGGAGAAATTACCACCCAGTTAGCGCCTTTCGTGGATCTTGATGGAGATGGAATTTATGAACCAGAAGATTGTGAATACCCTGCCTATGATTTAGCAGGAACCAATGCCGATTGTTCTGGTGATGACATTTTATTTGGAGATGAAACTATTTTCTGGGTATATAACGATCGAGGAAATATCCATACATTCTCTCAAACAGAATCTATTGGTTTAGAGGTTCAATCCCAAGCCTTTGGTTTTGCTACAAACGATGAGATTAATGATATGACGTTTTACAATTATAAAATAGTAAACCGTTCTGTATCTCGTTTAAATCGTACATTCTTTGGTACATGGGTTGATTCTGATGTGGGTGAAGCCTTTGATGATTTTGTAGGATGTGATGTAGCTCGTGGATTAGGGTATACTTACAATGGTGATGCTTTCGATGAAGATGGACAGTCTCCAGGTTATGGAAATAATCCTCCAGCGTTGGGTATGGACTTCTTTAGAGGGCCAATAGCAGATGCAAACGATGGAGTAGATAACGATAGAGATGGTTGTGTGGATTGTACGTATCAAGTAGATGAAGCTGGAAACACAACAGAAGTGGATGATGATATTTTACCAGAAAAAATCATCATGTCTAAATTTATTTACCATAATAATTCTGCGGATGTTACTAATGGTTCACCATCAGTAGCAAGTGATTTTTATAATTATTTATCTGGTCATTGGAAAACTGGTGCGCAAATGACGTATGGTGCCAATGGTACAGATGCTTCAAATCCGCCATGTGATTTCATGTTTCCAAACGATACAGATCCTGCATTTTCTACGCCATGGACGGAAGAATTGGCCGGAAACGTTCCAGGAGATAGACGTTTCTTAATTACTGCTGGACCTTTTACTTTGGAGCCAGGGGCTGTAAATTCTATTACAACTGGTTTAGTTTGGGCTAGAGCAACTTCAGGAGGTCCTTTTGCTTCAGTAAATAAAATGATTGCTGCAGATGATAAAGCACAAGCTTTATTCGACAACTGTTTCCAAGTATTAAACGGACCAGATGCTCCAGATGTTGCTATTGAGTCATTCAATAGAGAATTAATTATAACCTTATCTAACGAAGAATCTTCTAATAATTATGAAGATAAGTACGAAGAGGTTGATCCAACGATCTTAAGTACACCTGATTTTACGGTTACGGATAACAAGTACAAATTTGAAGGTTACCAAATCTTTCAAGTTAAACACGAATCAGTAGGTGCTTCAGATTTATACAATGAAGATTTAGCGCGATTAGTACGTAGCTGTGATGTAATTAACTATAGAGCAGATTCTGATACAACAGTTGATGTAGAAAATCCAATTGGAAAATTAGTTAATTTTGAATTTGATGCTGATTTAGAAGCATTTGTTCCAATCAATAGAACGTTAAATGGTTCGTTAAACCAAGGGGTTCGCCATTCATTTTCAATTAAAGAAGATGCATTTGCTACTGGAGATAAACGACTTGTAAACAATAAAACTTACCACTATATTGCAGTGGCTTATGGTTACAATGAATTTATGCCTTATAAATCGGATATTGGATTCTCCGGAGATGTTTATACACCAAACTTATTAGGACAAAAATTACCATTTAAAGCAGGACGTAAGAATATCAAAATTACTTCAGCAAGACCTCATCCAAAAACTGGTGATTTGTTAGGAAATTATGGTACCGTTCCTCAAATGACAAGAATTCAAGGTAATGGTTCTAATGGAAAAGAATTAGAATTTACGACTGAATCTGAAAATAATATCATCACAAATTTCTGTGTAGGAAATGTAACCTATAAAGAAGATAAAGGACCAGTTAATATTTATGTAGTTGATCCTGCAAATGTTGTAACAGCACCTTATCAATTTATTATTACGCCTGAAACTGCAGATACAACTGCTGTTACTTCTAAATCGGATTGGATGTTAATTCAATCACCAGGAACTGCTGATGCTGATACTGTATTTTCGGATGCCACTATGGGTATTAATAATGAACAAGTTATTGCTAAATGGGGATTGGCTGTTGATGTAAACTTAAACGTTGAACAACCTTTTATATCTAGAACAGGTAACAACGGTGTAATTAATTCATCGGTTAAACATGAAATAGAAACTGATCAATGGATTACTTTCTTCCAAGATACGGATGCTCCAAATTTTGGTAACTGGATTCATTCAGGAACACAACGTCAAAGATTAAATTCAGCTGGAGACGGGGATTTCTCGTATGGCGCTTATTTAAACATAGATGCGGTATTCAAAGATTTTGATAGAGATGAGCCATTTGCTGATCCAAATTCTATTTTTGAAAACATTGCAAATAGAGGTTGGGCTCCTTACGCCTTAGTTTCTAGTAAAAATGGTATGCCAAGATGGAATCAGACAGAATTTTTAGATTCTGAACTTGCAAGTAGTGAATACTATAACTATATAAATTTTGTTAATTTACCTTCTGTAAAGATAGTTTTTACACCTAACAAAGCGTTATGGACACGTGTTCCGGTAATAGAAGCGAATGATGATGGTGTAGCAAATGCTGCAAGACAAAAACCAATTAAGGGAAGTCCTTCTGTAAATAAGAATGGTGATGCTGATGGTACTGGTACTGGATGGTCATGGTTCCCAGGATATGCGATTGATAAAACTTCTGGAGTTCGTTTAAATATGTTGTTTGCTGAAAATTCAAATGATCCTGATAACAATGGAGATGATATGATTTTTAACCCAACGCATGTTGTAGAAGGAGATAATTATACAACTGATTTTGTTGATAATAATCCTGTATTTTCTGGAGCTTCATTAGGAGGTCGTCATTATGTTTATGTAACAAATACTGTTTATAAAGGAGATAATGAAAAGGATAACTTAAAGTATGACCTTTATAACACAATAAGTGATGCAGTTGCCCAAGGTAATAATCCTAAAATTGGTGATATTAGAGATGTGTTCGAAGATATTGTTTGGACTTCTATTCCAATGAGAATTGAAGGAAATGAAATGAACGAATCTGAAGTTGCAGTTAACATTGATATATCTCAACCATTTACAAGTTGGGGGAATGATCAAGCACAACAAGATTGCGCTACATTAGGTACGGTTACTAATAATACATTACCTATCTATGAGTTCAACACGAAGGATCTTAAGGTTTCAAACTATGTTGAAGATCAAAACTTGGATAACGAAATTGATTTAGTAGGTGTTGTACCAAATCCATATTATGGAGGTAATGCATTCGAAAGCGATAAATTAGATCACAAAGTTAAGATTACTAACTTACCTGAAAACTCAACTGTTACAATTTATACAGTAGATGGTGTCCTAATTAATCAAATAAAAGCCGATAATGGTCGTGATATCGACTGGAATTTGAAAAACCGTTTTGGAATTTCTATTGCATCTGGTGTTTATATTATCCATATAAAATCACCTACTGCTGAAAAGACAATCAAATGGTTTGGATCATTACGTCCAGTTGATTTAGATACATTCTAAGAAGTCACATAACTAAAAGATAAAAGATGAAAATATCAAAATATATAACAAAGACTTTATCGGTAGTTAGTTTATCATTACTTGCAACGGCTTCGGTCTTTGCAGGTAATGAACAACGTGCTGGTCAAGCAGGAGCCGGTGAGCTTTTAATTAACCCTTGGGCAAGTTCTTCAGGTTGGGGGTTAGCCGCAGCTTCAGGAGTTAGAGGTATAGAAGCCTCTTATTTAAACGTTGCTGGTTTGGCAAGAATGACAACTCAATTTGAGGTTGCAGGTTCTTTTACCAATTGGTTTAGTGATATCGGAATTACAAATGCTGGTATTGGTTTTAAATTAAACGAATCTACAACAATGGGATTCTCTATAATGAATTTAAATTATGGAGATATCAAAAGAACCACTGTGAATAACCCAGGTGGGACTTTAGGTACATTCTCTCCGTCTAATACGGTTGTTGGAGTTCAGTATGCAAAGCAATTTACATCATCTATTTCAGGGGGTGTTAATTTCAAAATTGTATCTGAATCAACTCCGGAGTTAACAGCAACAGGTGTTGCGGTAGATGTTGGGGTTCAATACTTTACAGGAGAAAACGAAGAAATTAAGTTTGGAATTGTATTAAAGAATATCGGAACTCCAATGAGTTACTCAGGTGATGGTGATGATGTGAAAATCACAAACCAAGGTTCAAATAGTGAAGAATTCGATCAGACTTATGAATACAGAGCCTCTACTTTTGAACTTCCAACTCAAATGTTAATTAGTGGTTCTTACGATTTCTTACTTGAAGGTGAGAATAGAGTTACACCTTCGTTAGCATTTGCATCAAATTCATTTTCAAACGACAGATTTTCTGTTGGAGTTGAATATGGATACAAGTCAATGTTAAAAGTACATGCTGCATATGATTTTGAATCTAAGATTTTTAAGGCGTATGACAACGGTAGAGAAACTGCATTAACTGGTTTAGCTGCAGGTTTAGAATTTGCATTTCCTTATGGTCCAGCTGGAGATAAAGAAATTTCTATTTCTTACTCTTTCAGAGCTGCAGATCCATTAAGTTCACCACACGCATTCGGAATCAACTTAAAATTATAAGTTTAAGTTAAGATTTTTGTATATTTGTAAAAGAAGATCTCATTATGAGGTCTTCTTTTCTTGTTTTCAGAAATCTTAAAAATACTAATATTATGAGTAAAATATCATACTATACAGAGGAGGGTCTTAAAAAACTTAAAGCAGAATTAGATCACTTAAAGTATATTGAACGACCTAATGTGTCTAAGCAAATTGGCGAAGCTAGAGATAAGGGAGATTTATCTGAAAATGCCGAATATGATGCGGCTAAGGAAGCTCAAGGTATGTTAGAAATGAAAATTTCTCAACTAGAGGCCATTTATTCTACAGCAAGAGTTATTGATGAATCACAATTGGATCCATCTAAAGTATATGTTTTGTCTATCGTTCGAATTAAAAACTTGAAGATGAACAAAGAAATGACGTATACGTTAGTGGCAGAATCAGAAGCAAATTTAGCTGCAGGTAAAATTTCTGTTAATTCACCTATAGGTAAAGGTTTATTGGGTAAATCTGTTGGTGACATTGCCGAAATTCAAGTTCCAGCTGGGAAAATACAATTCGAAATTTTAGAAATTTCTAGATCTTAATTATGAGCTCAATTTTTACTAAAATTATCAATGGTGAAATTCCATCTTATAAAATTTTAGAAAATGATCATTTTCTGGCTTTTTTAGATGTGTTTCCTTTGGCAAAAGGTCATTGTTTAGTTATTCCTAAAACCGAGGTTGATAATATTTTCGATTTAGAGGATGACGTGTTGGCAGAGCTACACTTGTTTTCTAAAAAGGTTGCGAAAGCCATGGAGAAATCATTCAATTGTTTAAAGATAGGTGTATCTGTTATTGGATTGGAAGTTCCTCATGCTCATATTCATTTAATACCCATGAACTCTGTTTCGGATATGAATTTTGCTAAAGAGAAACTTTCATTCACAAAAGAAGAAATGCTAGAAGTTCAACAACGTATTCAATCGAATTTATAATTTTCGATCTGGATTTTGTTTAATAAATGCAGCCCAGTTTGAAGCCGATTTTTGGCCCATAGCTGGGTTTTTTTGTTGCAGGTGGTGGCAAACAGCCGCAGCCAATCCATCGGTTGCATCAAAATCTTTTGGAACGGATTTTAAGTTTAACATTTGCTTGAGCATAAAACTTACTTGTTCTTTACTGGCATTACCAGAGCCTGTTATTGATTGTTTTATTTTCTTAGGAGCATATTCTGTTAATGGTATATCTCTGTAAAGAGCAGCAGCCATGACTACACCTTGGGCTCGACCTAGTTTAAGCATCGATTGTACGTTCTTTCCAAAGAAGGGCGCTTCAATAGCAAGATGATCTGGATTGTGTTCGTCTATGATTTGTAGGGTTCTTTCAAATATTCTTTTTAATTTTAGATAATGATCACCCAATTTATGTAACATAACGGTGTTTAATTCCAAAACTTCTAACTTTTTTCCCTTTACTCGTAAAATTCCAAAACCCATGACAGTTGTTCCAGGATCTACACCTAATATGATTTGCTCTTTTTCCAAATGAATCGTTTTTACAAATATCTAAAATCTTTCGATAGCACAATCATGAAATGGTCAAAACCTATTTCTTGGGTTTGCTCAGTCTTGTCATTGATATTTGTAATTTATACTTTGGGTAGCTCTAATCTATCCTTTTCTTCCCTAAAGGTGGATTACAATATTTCTTGGATTTCAGGTTTTGGATTTTTTCTTTTTTTTGGACTAAATCACACATTAGATGCTCTGGTTTGGAAATCTATTTTGAATAAAGAACAGATTCAAATTTCCACTAAGAAAGCATTAATGATGAATTGGAAAAGTCTATTATTTTCTATTATTACACCAAATAGAATCGGGGAAATATTTAAACGCCGGATGTTAATGCCGCATGTTGATCCAAAATTAACGTACCGATTGGCATCGGTTCACTATGTTTTTAAGCCCATCACATTTGTTTTGCTATTTCTTTTAAGTTGGATCTTTCTTTATGATTATACTTATGGTATTTGGTGTTTGATGTTTTCAGTTTGTTTTTTAGTTTTTTTTAGAAGTATTTATTCTAAACTGATTTTTCTAAATAGCCTACGTGTACTTTCATATTGTATGCAGCACTTGTTTCTTTTAGGTTTAATATCTATTACAATAAATGAAATAGGTTTTTTACATATTGTGCATATTCATTCTTCGGGAGCATTAATACCTCATGTTTTTGGAACCGAAATTTTCATGAAATCAGCTTTGTTCAAATTTCTAAATCCGCATTGGGTGAATTGGCATTTGTTTACATTATCTTTAACCTTATTGTGGTTAACCAATATTGCCATACCTGCTTTTGTTTCTTTAATGTTTAAATCGAATGATTAGTTTAATTTTCATTGCTCTTTTTTTACAGTATTGGGTATTCATTTCCTTAAATACACCAGAAATTAGACATGATTTACCACTTCAATCTTCAAATACCCGTACATCAATTATTATTGCTTTCCGGGATGAAGAAAACCATATTCCAGACTTACTTTCGGCATTGGACCATCAAATGCAAATAGATAAGACTAAAACACAAATTATTTTTGTTAACGATCGGTCAATTGATCAAAGTGTAGAACTGATTGAGAAATGGAAACAACATAATACTTATCAAGTTAAATTATTACATTTAAGAGAAGGACATGGAAAAAAAATGGCCATACGTTTAGGTGTATCTCAAGCCTATTATTCTGTTTTATTATTCACAGATGCCGATTGTATCCCAAATCCATATTGGATTCACCAAATGTCCACTTCTTTAGAAAAACAGAATGCTCATTTGATGATAGGAAGTGTTTGGTTCTTATCTAATCGTTCCTTTTTTCAGGGACTTCAAAAGTTGGAGTTTTCAGTATTGCAAGCTGTAACGGCTTTTGCAACACACAACAAATTTCCATTTATGTGTAACGGAGCGAATTTGGCAGTTCAGAAAACTGAATATCTTGCCTTTTTGAACGAGACTGAACATTTAAATATGGTGAGTGGAGATGATGTTTTTTTGTTAGACTATATGTTGAAAAACAAAAAGAAAATTCAATATGCAAATCATCAAATGGCTGTTGTGGAAACGTTTCCAAACAAAAACTTAGCTGAATTCATTAATCAAAGATTAAGGTGGAGTGCCAAAGTGAAATATTATAAAAATTTAATGATGTTGGGATGTAGTGTCTTTTTCTCTATTTGGTCTCTTTTATTACCTATTTTGTTGGAGATTTATTTTCTTAATGCAACACCTTTAGTATTGATTTTAATTGGTATCAAACTCGGAATCGATTTAACAATTGTAAATAAATATCATAAAGCATATGCGGAAGAATTCAGTATACTCAATTTTATTATTCTAATTTTTCTTTATCCGATTTATGTAATTGGTATTGGAATCCTATCTTTGTTTAAATCATTTACCTGGAAAAATAGAAAAGCAACGGCATGAAAGCATCAATAAATTTTAAATTAATCTTTGCATTTGCGATTATTATTCCAATGCTTCTCCTATCTATTTTTGCGCCTTTATGGATTCCTGATAAAACTGAACATGCCAATGAAATGAACATTGCTATGGCAACTCAAATGCCAGGAACTACTGTTAAAAAAATTCAATTAAAAGACGAAGGTTTTATTGATTTTGATGAAATGATCATCCAAAAAGGAAATTCTATTGAAATACTATATGATAATCAAAAAAGGGTAGTTGCATTAGATGAATTATATTATTCAGATGACATTTCAAAGAATGTCCTCAACAAATACTATCCTTTAGGTTCCGATCGTTTTGGTCGAGATTACTTAAGTAGGTTAGTTTTGGGAAGCCGAGTATCTTTAATGGCCGGATTTATTTCTATTCTCATTTCACTTTTAATTGGAACGTTCTTTGGACTATTAGCAGGTTATTTTGGGGGCGTTGTTGATCGAGTTGTCATGTGGATTGTAAATGTGATGTGGTCGGTTCCAACCTTATTATTGGCCATTGCTATTACCCTGTCATTAGGAAAGGGAATGTGGCAAGTTTTTCTAGCCATTGGTTTAACCATGTGGGTAGAAGTTACCCGTGTTTTGAGAGGGAAAATAATGGTTGAACGTGAAAAAAACTATGTCCTGGCCTTAAAAACCCTAGGTATTTCAGATTTCAAAATTATTGTGAATCATATTTTACCTAATGTGTTTCAACCAATTATTGTGATTTGTGCAGCAAATTTCTCTACGGCAATTCTGCTTGAATCTGGATTAAGTTTTTTGGGTATAGGTGCAGAATCTCCAATTCCCACTTGGGGAAAAATGATAAAAGACCATTATGCCTATATTGTTTTAGACAAAGCTTATTTGGCTTTACTTCCTGGATTGGGAATTTTACTTTTAGTTATGGCGTTTATGAGTCTCGGGAATTATTTAAAAGAAAAATGGGTTTAATGACAGGAGATTTTATTCAAAGTCTGAATAAATGATTTGATCACTGTCCAATAAAGGTTTTCCTTTCCATTTGAGAACAAGTTGAGCCGTGGTAGCAACATCTTTTTCACAATAAATGGCAATACGTTTTAAATTATCCTCTTTCCAATACACTCTTCCAACTTCACTTCCATCAATATCGTCTTTCGGACTTGGAATGCCAAAGAGTTTAGCGAGTAGTTTTAGAGATGTGTAATGTTTATAATCCCCAAATTTCCATTGCTCTAAAGTATCAATATGTTTAATTTCCCATGGTTTTTTACCAGCCAAATCCAGCTGGCCTGGTAGGGTGATGTTATGAATCAACATACGACGACAAATAAATGGGATGTCAAATTCTTTGATGTTGTGTCCACAAAAGAAAAAGGAAGGGAAATTTGAGAGCACATCTGCAAATTCCTCTAATAATACTTCTTCATTGTGTCCATAAAAAGATCTAAAACGCAATTGGTTTTCACCATTTAGTTTTGCCATGTAGGCAATACTTATACAAACAATCTTTCCGAATTCTGCCCATATACCTGCACGGTCATAAAATTCTTCTGGTGTAAATTCATCTTTTCGTTGATACGATGTTTTCTGAGCAAAGTAGTCTTGCATTTCCGAATCTACTTCAGAAAATGTTGCTTTTTCACTTACCGTTTCTATATCAATATAGAGTAGATTGTATAAATTAAGGTGTTTCATGATTAAGAACTTCTAATGCTTTAAGAACCGTTTTATCTGTTGTGTTATTGGTTCTGTACATACCTTGAGTAGACCAATTTCGACTAGCAATACTTATTTTTAATTGCTCTAAAATAAATAATTTCTCATAAGAACTAAATTTAAAACGTTTAGAAATAAGATTTTTATTTTTGGCTTCATTTATAATTTTCAACCATAAAGATTCAGGAATTTCGAAATTTTCAACAAAATAATCTATACCTTCTTCATCTAGTTTTTTTCGATTTGCATCAATATATTCAAAGGCTGTATTTCGAATGATTTTATTCGAAAAGAGTAAGTTGAGTTGGTAGCGTAACCTGTTTGTGTCCTCTTTTACATAAATATCAGGATAAATTCCACCACCACCATATACTGTACGTCCTTGTTTCGTTTTAAATATTAAACTGTCTGGAAATGCACTTAATATTGAATCTTCATGTTCAAAAGAAATGGAACGGTCGTATATTTCGTTATAATATGCTTTGTCACCTTTGGCGTAAGATCTTTGAATAGAACGGCCTGATGGTGTATAATATCTGGCGGTTGTAATTCTTGCGGCTGTTCCATCGTTATATCTATATTCATCCTGAACCAAACCTTTACCAAAAGAACGCCTTCCTAAAATGGTTCCTTTGTCGTTATCTTGAATTGCCCCAGCCACAATTTCACTTGCAGATGCTGATTCTTCATCAATAAGAACCATCAGAGGCTTATCTGCAAATCGACCATATCGTTTTGCATAGTATTTTTTACTGTCCCTGTTTCTACCTTTTGTATAAACAATAAGTTCACCTTTATCCAGAAAATATTCACTTAATGCCACGGCTGCGTGTAAATAACCTCCAGGATTTCCCCTAAGGTCTAAAATCATTTTTTTTGCACCTTCTCGGCGTAATCGGTTTAAATGCTCAGATATTTCATCAATAGTGGTTGCCGAGAAACGGTTGAGTTTTAAATAGCCGATTTCAGGTTGTATCATGTAAGCAATATCCACACTATGAATCGGTATTTTACCTCTAAAAACATCATAAGCTAAAGAATCACTACCACGTTGTACATGTACAGTGATTTTAGATTTACTGGGGCCTCTTAAATTTTGGGTAATTTGTTTATTGGTAATGTTTCGTCCAGAAACCTGAAATGTATCTACCCAGGTAATGCGGTCTCCTTTTTCAATTCCAGCCTTTGCAGATGGACCGCCTTCTATGGCGTTTATGACAACTAGACTGTCTTTATACATCTGAAATTCAATTCCAACACCTTCAAAATTTCCTTGCATGTTTTCGGTTACCGATTTCATGTCTTCTACAGGGAAGTATGTGGAATGTGGATCTAATTTGTCTAGAATTTCTTCCATACTTAATTCCACAATGCTATCTACATCAATTTGATCTACATAATCGTTTTCGATGGTTTTTACAAGTCTATGTAACTTACTACCATGTGCTGCAAAAGTTGATTTAGAAGGATTGTTGCGGAGTTTAGAACCTAAGAAAAAACCAATGACTATAGCAAAAGCAACATAAATAGGGATAGCATTTTTTGAATTCATATAATTGTTATTCGTCTAGGTTTAATTGATCAACTTGTATTCCCGCCTTTTTCAATAAGTCTATACCCGAAGTATCTCGGTATCCGTTTAAATAGACCACGCGTTTTACACCCGCTTGTAATACTAGTTTGCTACATTCTTTACATGGCGATAGAGTCACATATAATGTAGAACCTTCAGCACTTTGTGTAGATTTAGCAACTTTGGTTAAGGCATTAGCTTCGGCATGCAATACATACCATTTTGTATAATTGTTTTCGTCTTCACAAATGTTTTCGAAACCAGAAGGCGTACCATTATAACCATCAGAAATTAACATTTTATCTTTCACCATTAATGCCCCAACTTGTTTTCTCTTACAATAGGATAATTTGGCCCATTCAAGTGCCATGCGCATATATGATTTATCGTAAATGAGTTGTTTTTCTGTAGACATACAAAAGGTTGTTATATATAAATGAGTTTTTCTGAGTTTTAGTATAAAAGGGCTAATACTTTAGCCCTTTTTATTACAGTTTATCAATTCCTTGTGAAATATTTTGGAAAATTTCTGAAACCGAAGCTTCCATCATATAGGCAGGAACCGAAATGATATTCAATTTAGAATCGAACATGATTTCAGTTTTAGATGCATTTGAACACACAGCACCTAAGGCTTGCATTTGGCTATGAATGTCTTTGATGTCATAAGGCGATGGATGTTCAGAACTCCCTACAGAAAGCGATGCTTTGTATGTTGAACCTTCCAAAGCTTTTGCCACAACTGTTGGCCCCATGCACATGGCTAATATTTTCTTGTTATTTTCAAGAGTTGATAAAATAGATGACTTAACTCCTCCATCTATCTCTCCATCTTTACCAGAAAAAGCCCATTGTGTTAGGTTTTTTGCAGCTCCAAAACCTCCAATAACAATAAGTGCATCAAAGGCATTGGCATCATAATCGGTTATGTCCGAAATTTCTCCTCTAGAAATTCGAGCCGATTCCACCATACAATTTCTTTCTTGTTCCATAACCTCACCATTGGTGTGGTTAATAACATGAAATTGATTTTTATTTGGGGCAAAACAAGCGTATGAATATCCTTTTTGATCTAAGGCCAAAAATGTAAAAACGGCCTCTTGAATTTCCGATCCGTCATAAACACCGCATCCAGATAATAAAATTGCGACTTTCATTTATTCAAAACCTAATTTAGTTCTTACTCTGCTTAAAACTTTGCTTCCAATAGCATCAGCCTTTTTAGATCCTTTGGCTAAAATAGCGTCAATCATTTCTTTGTCGTCCATAAGCATTTTAAATTTCGCTCTTGGTTCGGCAAATTTTTCGCAAATGGCTTCAAAAAGGGCTTGTTTGGCATGACCATATCCATAATTACCACCTTCATAGTTTTTTCGCATTTCTGCAATTTTCTCTTCTGTGGCAATCAATTTATATAAAGCAAAAACATTACAAGTATCTGGGTTTTTAGGCTCTTCCATTGGTGTGGTATCCGTAACAATTTTCATTATTTGTTTTCTCAAAGGTTTGTCCTCAAGGAAAATATTAATGAAATTACCATAAGATTTACTCATTTTCCTTCCATCTAAACCAGGAATAGTCATCACAGATTCATCTATTTTCGATTCTGGAATAACAAATGTTTCTCCGTAATGGTGATTGAATGATCCAGCAATGTCTCTTGTCATTTCTAAGTGTTGTTTCTGATCTTTTCCAACAGGAACAACTTCTGCATCATACAAAAGAATATCGGCTGCCATTAAAACTGGGTAAGTGAATAATCCTGTATTTACATCCGATAAATTTTCCGATTTATCTTTAAAAGAATGTGCGTTTGCTAACATTGGGTATGGCGCTACGCAACTTAAATACCATGTTAACTCTGTTACTTTTGCAACATCGGACTGACGATACAAAATGTTTTTATCGGTATCGAAACCAAATGCCAACCAAGCCGCCGCTGTTGCATAGGTATTCTCCTTAACAAGTTCGGCATCTTTTTTACTTGTTAGAGAATGTAAGTTGGCAATAAAGAACAGACATTGATTGTCTGGATTTTTAGCTAATTCTAGGGCAGGTAAAATAGCTCCTAAAATGTTACCTAAATGCGGTGTTCCGCTACTTTGAATTCCAGTTAAAACTCTTGACATTGATTTTTTTATTTACAATTTAAACAAATTTATATTTTTAAAGGGATAATTGGCCTTCTACCACTTGGTAATTTGTGTTATTTAATCACAAGATTGTTTTATTTCGGTGTTTTTGGCCCTTATAGTAATTAAAATGGTGGGTTTAGCCTAATCAATGGCTTGTTCAATCCATTCAATGTTATATTTATTTTTATCACCTTCTATGCAAATAATATCTATTTGAGCCTCCAAATCTAGATTATACTTATTTAGGAAGTCTTCGATGGCTTGTCTTAAAAGGGCTATTTTTTTGTTAGTAATAAAGGAAATAATTTCGCCGTAGTTTGTGTTTTCTCTCGTTTTTACTTCAATAAATATGATTCTATGCTCAAAATACGCAATGAGATCGACTTCGGCTTTTCGACTTCTCCAATTTCTGAATAGAATTTTATAGCCTTTTTCTTTTAGATATCGATGGGCGAGTTGTTCTCCCCACATTCCAAATTCAATCTTTTTCGTCATAATTTAGCGTATAAGAATGGTTTGAGTTTGGTGAAATCTTTATTTTTTCACCAAGTACTATAGGGTTGTTTACATCTGAATGTCCCGCGGGGAAATTAAAATAAATTGGAATGTTTAGACGCTTTGCAAATTTTATCAAAATTTCTTCGGCAGTTTCTCCAAACGGAATGGCATGATCGTGAATGGCAATAAAATCTCCAACAAGAATTGCGTTTATTTGGTTTAATGATCCAGATCTTTCTAATCCATACATCATACGATCTATGTGATAAGAATACTCATCTAAATCTTCAATAAAAAATATGCTTTGTTCTGTTTTTGGGTAAGATTCAGATCCCATAAAACTATAAAGCATCGATAAATTTCCGCCAATCAAGGTTCCAGAAACCGAAGTTTGAGCCGATAGTTCATCACTCTTCCAATCTATTGAATCGAGTTGTCCTTTTAAAACAGCTGAAAGTCTGGTTTTACAGGCTTCATCCAGTTTTTCGAATTGAATAGGCATAGGAGAGTGGATACTCGAGATATCAAATTGCAGAACATGATTGAGAAGAATCGTAAAATCACTAAATCCAATAAGTTGTTTCGGATGCTGTTTAAAAATCGTCCAATTCAATCCGTCTAACATTCGAACAGTCCCGTAACCACCTCTAACACACCAAATGGCATCTACCTTATCTGAATCAATTAGCTTCTGGAAGGCTTCTGTTCTTTCCTGATCTGTACCTCCAAATTGATGATGCTTTTGAGTTAAGTTTTTAGCCAAAACAACATGAAATCCTTGTTCTATTAACCATGTTTTTGCAGTTTCTATTACTGAAGGTTCTACAAATCTAGCAGTTGAACAAAGTGCTACAGTTTTGGTGTTGAAATGGGTCATAATTAAATCTTTAGTCCAAATATAGCCTAAAATGAAATGAATTTGATGAAAATTGGTTTAAAGTGGGCAATTCTTGAAATATTCCTTAATTAATATCTATGTACATTCAGTTTTAAACGTAACTTTGCAGATTGTAAACAAGAAGACAGATACACGTGAAGCAAAAGTATACCATTACAGCGGCATTACCCTATACCAACGGACCTGTACACATAGGTCATTTAGCTGGTGTTTATATTCCTGCAGATATTTTTTCAAGATACCAGAGACTAAAGAAGAACGATGTTCTATTTGTTTGTGGATCTGATGAACATGGTGTAGCCATTACCATGAAGGCTAGAAAGGAAGGAATAACGCCACAACAAGTTGTAGATAAGTATAACAAGATTATTAAAGATTCTTTTGAAGAATTTGGAATCTCTTTTGATATTTATTCACGAACATCAAATAAAATACACCACGAAACAGCTCAAGAATTCTTTTTGAATTTACATGAGAAAGGTGAATTTTTAGAAAAGACATCTCAACAATATTTCGATGCTGGAGAAAATCAATTTCTTGCCGATCGATATATTATGGGAACTTGTCCGCATTGTAAAAACGAGGAAGCTTATGGTGACCAATGTGAAAAATGTGGAACATCTTTAAGTCCTGAAGAATTAATAAATCCAAAATCTACAATTTCTGGTAATCAGCCAGAGAAAAAAGAAACTAAACACTGGTATTTACCTTTAGATAAATATGAGCCTTGGTTAAAAGAATGGATTGTAGACGGACATAAAGACGATTGGAAAACCAATGTTTATGGACAATGTAAATCATGGATCGATCAAGGTTTAGTGCCAAGAGCGGTAACTCGTGATTTAAATTGGGGTATTAAAGTTCCAGTAGAAGGTGGAGACGGAAAAGTACTTTATGTATGGTTTGATGCTCCAATAGGTTATATTTCTGCAAGTAAAGAATGGGCCGAAAACACTGGAGGAGATTGGGAAAGTCATTGGAAAGATGAAAATACCAAATTGGTTCATTTTATTGGAAAAGATAATATCGTATTTCACTGTATTATTTTTCCGGCCATGCTAAAAGCACATGGTGATTATATTTTACCAGATAATGTTCCAGGAATGGAATTTTTGAATCTTGAAGGAAAGAAGATTTCTACATCTAGAGATTGGGCCGTATGGTTACATGAATATTTGTTAGATTTTCCAGGTAAACAAGATACTTTACGTTATATGTTAACGGCAATTGCACCAGAAACAAAGGATAACGATTTTACATGGACAGATTTTCAGGGGAAAAACAATTCTGAATTGGTTGGTGTATACGGAAACTTCGTAAACCGTGTGCTTGTACTTATAAACAAATACTGGGGTGGAGTTGTACCAGAAATGGGAACGCTTACAGATGTGGATGAATCGGTTATAGAAAATATGAACGGTTTCCGATCGAAAATAGAATCTTCTATGGAAAGATACCGATTGAGAGAAGCTCAGCAAGAAATGATGAACTTGGCTCGATTAGGAAATAAATACTTAACAGAAGAAGAGCCTTGGAAATGGTACAAAACGGATGAGGCTAGAGCCAAAACAATTTTGAACATTTCACTTCAAATATGTGCTAAATTGGCCATTTTATCAGAACCATTTATTCCAAATACTTCAAAAAAGTTATCAGAAATGTTAAACTTACCTGAAACGGAATGGGATAATGTGGATGCAAGTACAATTTTACCAGTAGGACATACCATTAATAAAGCCGAATTATTATTTGAGCGAATTGATGATGAAATTATTGAAGCTCAAAAATTGAAGCTTGAAGAAAAAGCAGCTCAAAAAGCCTTAGAAATGGCAAAAGCTGAACCTCAAAAAGAAGAAACAACATTCGACGAATTCACGAAAATGGATTTACGAGTTGGAGAAATTTTGGAGGCAGACAAAATGAAAAAGACTAAAAAGTTATTGCAACTTAAAGTAGATACAGGAATTGACCAACGCACAATTATTTCGGGAATAGCCGAACACTATTCTCCTGAGGAGTTGATCGGGAAAAAAGTAATGGTATTGGTTAATTTAGCTCCACGAAAAATGAGAGGAGTAGAAAGTGAAGGAATGATTTTGTTATCGGAAACTTCTGATGGGAAATTATTTTTTGTTGAACCAAATGCAGATGCAAAAGCTGGTGACGTTATAGCGTAGGCTATAAAAACAAATAAGGCTTTACCACTTTGATAAAACCTTATTAACACCTAAATCCCTAAAAATTACACTTTGAAAACTATTATAGTTTTTTAATGTCTTTTGCTAGGGTAATGCAAGCACTGTGCCAAACTTACATTATGAAAAAGAATTTTAAGAATAGATCAAAAAAAGAGAGTTTAATTGATCCTAATGCTTCAAAAAGACGATCAAATAGAAATCCTGAGCGCGATTTAAAGCGTGGAAAGTTTTCTAAAGATAAAGACGAACGTTTTTCTAGACCAAAGAAATTTGTTCCTCATGATAATGAATCGGGAACATCTAAAGATGATGGTTACGGACATTTTGAAGAAAAGACGTTTAAAAAAGCGCCGAAGAAAAGAAAATATGCGGATCGTGCGGTAGGTTCTGATTGGAAAAAGAAAGAGCAGAAAGAAGCGAGAAAGCAAAGAAATGCTCAAGATAAAAAGTTTACAAATAAAACATACGCTAACAGAGAACGTCAAGCAGAAGAGTTCAAGAAAGCTCAAGCTAGAAAAACGAAAGAAACAAAAGAAGATAAGCCTTACGGAGAACGTATTAGAACCGAAAGAGATGCTTATAGTCCTGCGAAACGTTTTGATAAGAACAAAATGGGTAAATCTCAGCGTTCTGTTGGCGCTAAATTTTCTATGCCTAAAAAGGGTGGTGGATCTGCGAAATCGAAAGATTTAACTCGAATCAATAAATATTTGGCTCACTCTGGTATGGGGTCTCGACGTGAAGTTGAAAAATATATCTTATCTGGAATGGTTAAGGTAAATGGAAAAGTCATGTTAGATTTATCTTATATGGTTGGCCGAAAAGATGTTGTTCAGTTTGATGGTCGCCGAATTAAAGGTGAGCAAAAACGTTATTTTGTAATGAATAAGCCGAAAGACTTTATTACAACAACAGAAGACGATAGAGGACGAAGAACAGTAATGGATCTTATTGGAAAAGCATGTGACGAGCGTATTTACCCTGTTGGTAGATTAGATCGTAATACAACTGGTGTATTGATGTTTACAAACGATGGAGATATGGCCAAAAGGCTTACTCACCCATCTCATGGAGCTACAAAAATATATCACGTACATTTAGATAGTAATTTCTCTAAGGCTGATTTCGATAAATTGAAAAATGGTGTACAGTTAGAAGATGGTGAAATAAAGCCAGATAAATTAGCTTATATTGATGACAATAAGAGAGAAATAGGTGTTGAAATACATTCTGGTAAAAACAGAATTGTAAGACGTATGTTTGCTGAACTTGGTTACGAAGTTCTGAAGCTGGACCGTGTGTTCTTTGCTGGATTAACTAAGAAAAATTTGAAGAGAGGTCAGTATAGAGAATTAGACAAAAAGGATATTGACTTCTTAAGAATGTTGAAGAAGTAATAGAAAATAACCTATAAAAAAAGCGATCCAATTTGGATCGTTTTTTTTATGTTATGGCTTTAATATTTTGTTGTATTCTTCGGGATTGTTTAAAATTTCTATGGCTTTTTGTGCAACCGGATCATATTTTAAACCAACCTGAATTTGGCCTCTTCGGTAATAATACCTTAGTACGATCTCATCAATAAGAAATTCTTTGATTTCTTCTTTATATTTTTCTATATCGTTATTTTTTTGAGATTCGTATTTCGTTTTTAAAGCTTCTAAATCGGCCTGGATTCCTGCTAAATATTCCTCGTCTTTAGCCGTTTCTTCTAAAAGGTTAAATGCTTTTTCAGTATTTGTTTCATAGCTATAATCTCTTTCTTTTAAAAAGGCTACAAATTGATTATAAAGTTCATCCGAAATTTCAAATTTCAGCGCTTCATCAATACTTTCATGTGTTTGAGCATAATTGTTTGCGAAATCGAAAAGGTGAAATTCTTGGATTAATGTTAATATAATGCTTGGATATTCTTTCAGTTCAACGTCAACATCTGGTTTTACCCCTCCACCATCATATACAGTTCTTCCTCCTCTGGTTGTATATTCTGTTCTTAAACTATCGGCAACTTTACCAACGCTACCATCGGCATTTCTTGAAGAATAATCTATGGCCTGAATACATCTTCCGCTTGGTGTATAATATTTAGCGGTTGTTATTTTCACTTGTGCATTATATGGCATTGGCATAGTTTGTTGAACCAAACCTTTACCAAATGTTTGTTTTCCTAAAACTACCCCACGTTCAATATCCTGAAAAGTACCCGAAACAATTTCAGAGGCAGATGCCGACCCTTGGTCTACCAATACAACAATAGGTATGTTGGTGTCCATAGGTTTTTTAGATGTTTTATAAGATTTTGTGTGCTGCTTTAATTTTCCTTTAGTTGTAACTACGAGCTCATTATTGGGAATAAATAAATTACACATATCAATGGCTTCAGATAATAAACCACCGGGATTTCCTCTTAGGTCAATAACTAAAGATGTTATATTATTTTCGGTTTTTAAGATATCAAACGCTTGTCCAACTTCTTTCGAACAGTTTCTGGTAAAACTTTTTAAGCGGATATAACCAACTCCTTCCGAAATAATTCCGCTATATGGAATTGAAGGTACATCCACTTCTCCTCGTTTTATTTTAAAGGTTTTTTCTTTGCCATAGCGTTCAACAACTACAGAAATCTCTGTATCTGCTTGTCCCTTTAGCATATCTCCAATTTCTTTTGTTGATTTACCTTTGGCGTTGTTTTTATCTATTTGGATAATTTTATCTCCAGGAATAATTCCAGATTTATGGGCAGGTGCATTTTCGTATACTTCAGAGACAACAACGTAATCGTTAATTTTTACAATAGTAGCTCCAACACCTCCATAAGAACCATTGGTTTGAATTCTATAATCTTCAACTTTAGATTCGGGAATATAATTTGTATATGGATCCAATTTTTTTAACATGGCGTTAATGGCTGCATCCATCAAATTTCCAGGTTCTACTTCATCTACATAATTGGTATTTAACTTTTGATATATTGTAGTGAATATTTCTAAGTTTTTAGAAATTTCAAAATATGGATCTTTAAAAGCATAAAAGAGACTTAAAGTTCCTATTGTAAGACCAATAATTATTTTATTCTTTACTTTCATTGGTAGACATTTTTTTTAATAATTGATGCACAGCTTTGTGAATTTGCTCGGCATCTGCAATATCCTTTGAAAGATAAACAAAAGCTATGTTATAGTGTATATGTTCAGGTGACTTTAACACATTTTTGTTTAATCTATAGGCTTCTCTAATATGCCTTTTGAGGAGATTTCTATTAACAGCCAATTTCTGCATTTTCTTGGGAACAGAAATAAGCACTTTATTTTGAGGTTCGTTGTTTGCATAATAACAAATACGAAGTGGGAATTTAAAATGTTTTTCACCTTTTCTAAATACCTGTTGAATGTCGTTTTGACTACACAATTTTTCAGATTTTGGAAAAGATTGAGGGTGTGTTGGTTTCACAAATGAATTTTTAGCTAAAAAAAAACTATTCGACATGGAATGATCGAATAGTTTTTTTTAATGATTATAAGAAGTGTGTTTTTTATTTATTCGCTTCTTTTATATATTGTTCTAAGGCCATAGACATAGATGGCGCTTTTGGTGTTGGAACTTCAATGTTTATAACAAGGCCATGTTCTTTAGCAGCCTTTGTAGTTGTAGGACCAAAAGTAGCAATTCTTGTATTGTTCTGCTTAAAATCAGGGTAGTTTTGAAACAATGATTTGATTCCTGATGGCGAAAAGAATACTAAAATGTCATAGAACACATTTTCTAAGTCAGATAAATCGCTACAAACTGTTTTAAATAGAATTGCACGATTGTAATCGATTTTATTCTTAGCAAGTAAATCTGGAATAACAGGCTTCAACAAATCAGAAGAAGGTAAAAGGAATTTTTCGTCCTTATGCTTTTTGATTGTGTCAATTAAATCCGCAAATCTTAATTTACCAAAGTATATTTTACGTTTTCTGTAAACCACATACTTCTGAAGATATAATGCAATAGCTTCTGAAACACAAAAGTATTTTAAAGACGTAGGTACTTCATAACGCATTTCTTTACAAATACGGAAGAAATGATCTACTGCATTTTTACTGGTTAAAATAATTGCGGTATGATCAGCCAAATTAATCTTATCCTTTCTAAATTCCGCCGATTCTACACCTTCTACATGAATAAACGATCGGAAATCGATGGTTACATTCATTTTCTTAGCCAATTCATAGTAGGGAGAGTTTTCTTGCTTAGGGGCTGGTTGTGATACTAAAATAGTTTTAACAGCAGCCTTGCTAGCGACTTCTTTATTTAAGGTTTTAGACATAAGATTATTTTAAAAAGTAGTACCCCCAAAGTAGAGGTGTAAATTCGAGTGCACAAAAATACAAAAAAATATAAAAAATGCTAATGTGTAGTTTTACAAATATCTGAAATCCAATACGAAATTTAGTGAACAGGTAAAGAATTCCGATAAATATGAGCAAATATAAGGAATAATCTTGATTTAAGTGTAACAGGTAAATTCCAAGACTGGTTCCTAAAATGATAAAAAACAAAGTCAATTCGAAATAAAGATAGTAATACAAACTGAATCTCTTGAAATAATCCTGATCGAAAATTAAACCTAAATAATGAAAAGATAGTATTCTTAAACCCATGAAAAGAATGAGAACTCCTGAACAAATCCAGAATTGGGTGGTTGTAAGGCCAAAAGTGGCTGAAAGAATCAAACTTAGATGAACTTGCTGTAAGCATAATACAAAAGAAGATTCAATAGATGATAACGTTTTATTCTGTAGTTTTTGAGGGGTTTCAAATAAGAATAAGGCACCAAAACTCGTCGATAGAAATTCTCCGAATTCTCTAGTCCTGAGCCAAGCAAATATGGCTAGTAGTCCAATAAAATACCAGGCTACCCAATCGGTACTCATTTCTGGACGAATAAGATTTTCCATAGTGTTGTTAACGTTCTGATAATAGGTGTTCGGCGAAGATTAGATCTTGTGGTGTCGTAATTTTTATATTTGTCGACTCGCCCGCAAAGGTAGAAATATTTTCTCCAAATTGCTCAAACACACTGGCATCATCCGTGAAATTCTCATCAAAAGGTTGTTGGTAGGCTCGTTTAATTTGTTCGAAATCAAAAATTTGTGGCGTTTGAACTGCCATGAAATTTGCTCTATTGACAGCAACAGATACATTGTCATCTGTTTTTTGACGAATAGAATCTACTAAGGGAATAACAGGTACCCAGCCTTTATGCTCTTTTTTGAATGAAAATATTCTCTTTAAAAATTCTGTTGATAATAATGGACGTACACCGTCATGTATTGCCACACAATCAATATTGTTTAATGTTTCTAATGCATTTTTTACAGAAAAGAAACGCTCCTTTCCTCCAATAACGATTTGTACTTGGTTTTTGTACGTCCAATCGGCTGAAATGGTTTGCCAGTATTCTAGATGAGAATTGGGTAGAGCCAAAACAATAGTAACTTCTGCATTGTAATCAATGAACTTTTCTATGGTATGGAAGATAATTGGTTTACCATTAATTTCTATAAATTGTTTTGGTAAATCGTGTCCCATTCTTAATCCTTTGCCACCTGCAAGGATTATAACTGCAAATTTTTCGATCATTTTAATAGAGATTTTGCTCGGATAGAACTCCAAATAGTTACAAACAATACAATACTTATAGAGCTTAAAGGCATTAGAATGGCCGAAACAATAGGCGATAAATGGCCTGAAATGGCAAAAGCTAAACCAATAATATTGTAAGCAAATGAAAATATAAAACTAGAGTATATAATGACTTTTGATGCTCTAGAAAGTGCCATGAATTTAGCAATCTGTGGAAACTTATCGGCATCTAAAATAGAATCGCAGGCTGGAGAGAAGCTATTGATATTTTCGGAAATACTAATTCCAAATTCACTTTGTTGCAGGGCTCCAGCATCATTTAATCCATCTCCAAAAAAGGCAATACTTTTATTTTGCTCTTGTAAAGATTTAATATAATCTAATTTGTCGTGAGGCGATTGGTTGAAATTTAACACCACATGTTCTCCAAGTAATTGGTGTAATCGTTCTTTTTCTCCTTCGTTATCTCCAGAAAGTACATGTATTTTGTATTGTGACTCCAATTCAGAAACCATTTCTTTCATTTGTGGTCGGTACTGGTTTCTGATGATGAATTTCCCTTTTATTTCTCCGTTAACAGACCATAATAATTCGGTTTTATTTTGCTGTCTTTCTTCAGAAATATTGTGGAATTCCGGAATTCCCAAGGCATATACATCTCCTTGATATGTGACTTCGGCGCCTTTGTCCTGTACTTCTTTAAAACCTTCTGGTTTAATGAATTCTACATCTGGTAAGAAATTGTAAATCATCCGACCAACAGGGTGGTTAGATTGTCTTGTAATGGTTTTTAATACCGATTGTGTTATAGGTTCAATTTCTTTTACAGAACATTCAATGTCTAAGGCATTAGAAATGGTCAAGGTTCCAGTTTTGTCGAATACAATGTCAGTAACTTCACTCATACGCTCAACAGACAATGCATCTTTCACGAACATGTTGTTTTTAGAAAACCAAGAAAGTATATTTCCGTGAGTAAAAGGAGCAGCTAATGCCAAGGCACAAGGACATGCAACTATGAGTATAGCAGCAACCACTTGCCAAGATTTACTTGGGTCGTTCATTTGCCAATAAACAAAAGCTAAAATAGAAATTAGGATAACAACAGAAGTAAAATATTGACTGATTCGGTCCGTAAAACTTTGAATGTTTTTGGTAGTCGATTTCTGAAAAATATCATGACTCCATAATTTAGTCAAATAACTTTGATCTACCTTTTTGAGTACTGATATTTCTATGGACTCTCCTTTTTGACGTCCGCCAGCAAAAATTTTATCTCCAATTTCAACTTTAATAGGTCTAGATTCTCCTGTCACAAAGCTGTTGTCAATAAAGGCTTTCCCTTTAATTAATATAGAATCGGTAGGAATTAATTCTTCATTTCGAATGAGGAGGGTGTCTTTTTCCTCTACTTCTTGTAGAGGTATACTCTTTTCGGTCGCATTGCTGAATATTTTGGTAACAGCAATGGGGAAATAGGATTTATAATCTCTATCGAATGATAAAAAATGATAAGTACGGTCTTGAAATATTTTTCCAATTAATAAAAAGAAAACCAGAGCAGTTAAACTATCAAAATATCCTGTTCCTGTTTGGGTAAGTACTTCGTACCAACTTCTCGCAAATAGTACTAAGAGGCCCAATGCGATTGGAACATCAATATTTATAAACTTAGATTTGATGCCTTTATAGGCCGATGTGAAATATTCTTGGCCAGAGTAAAACATTACAGGTAAAGAGAAAACCCCCGTTAAATACTGAAAAAACTCACGTAAATCTTGATGTGTTGACCAATCGTCGGTAAAATATTCTGGCAAGGCTAGAAACATGATGTTTCCCCAGAAAAATCCAGCAACTGCAATTTTATATAATTTTTTCTTTTGGGTAGATCCTTTCTTTTCTTCCTGAGATTCTAAGGAAATATGTGGTGTATAGGCAATCTGGTTGAGCAAGCATACCAATTCAAACAAAGAAATGTCTTGATGCTTAAATTGGATGTGCACTTGCTTTTTTGTAAAGTTTACACGAGACCAAGAAATGTGCGGGTTTAATCGTTGTAAATTTTCGAGCAACCAAATACATGAACTACAGTGTATGGCTGGAATAAAGAATTCAATTTGGGAATAGGTATCGTCTTTAAATACAAGTAAGGAATCCGCAATGTTTTCTTCCTTTAAATAATCGAACTTTTGTTGATTTTGAATGTTGGCCTGAAGGTTGCTTTTTTCATCGAGGTCATAAAATCCACAAAGATCACTCTCTTCTAAAATTTGAAAAACCGACAAACAACCCGTACAACAAAATGTTTTTTCCTCGTGTTTTATTTGTTCTTCACATGGCCCTCCGCAGTGGTAACATTCCATAGTTATTGTTGTGGTTAAATTTTAGTGGTAAAGGTAAGAATAAGCCTAATAAGTTTGATGGTTATTCCTTAGAATTGGACAAAAAAAAAGCGATATTCCATGCCGAATATCGCTTTGCTTATTTTGTGCTGTAAAACAATTAAAGTTTTATAACCTTTTTTATCGCTTCTTCAAACTCGTCTAGAGTTGCAAATTTTTGAATAAGTAAAAATGAAGTTTCTACAATTTCAGGTAAAAAATCCGATGAAAATCCTAAACCAATAACAATACGATCTAATATTTTCACTTGATTATCATCTATACTGTGATCTGCAACTATCATAGTTGATAGGTTGTATAATCGTTCAATTCTTGCGTCTAAGCTTACTGGCGGATTAATAGGGTAAGCATTCGGATTCTCTAATATGCTTTTATATTCTTTATCCGTAATCTCTAATCTTCTTTTTAATCGGTCTATAAGTAATTGTTCTTCTTCTACAATTACCTCATCGGCAACAGCCAATTTTACAATGTTAGCAAAGTGACTTAGGTTTCTCTTGTGAGCTCCGCTCGTATATAAATCTGATATAGCCATGGCTTATTTTTATTTTATGGCACAAAAGTAATTAAATCTTCTATTTTATTTGCAATCAATGAGGTTTTTATAACAATCTGGTCATCCGAATTATTAAAAAACAATAATCGGATAAAATTAAATAAATATGTTATTTTCGTAAAAGCTTAGTCAGGATTTTCTGATAAAGGGATTATTGATTTGACTTGGTAAATGATAACTTATAATATATAATTTGTTTTTATGAATAAGAAAATTCCATTATTATCATCTTTATTTGTGTTGTTGTATGTAGTTAGGAATGTTGTTCAAAACGTTATGCCCTTTCCAGATAAAGATAGTTTTTTGTCTGTTTTGCATCAATTGATTTATACTTTTTCGCCAAAAATCAATCTCACTTTTTTTATTCATGAGTTTTTACGTTATCATAAATTCGATTCCAATTGGCAATTAAATTTTTTAGACTTGGGATTGTTTTTTCTTATTTTAGTTGGAACATTAATTTATCTCAAATCTAGAGGTCGAGAAGTCCGATTATTACGTTTTACCATTTCTATTGTATTATTAAGTAAGGTTATAAGTTTACTTTCTTACTTCATTTATGTTGTTGGGCTAATGTTTTCGGACCTGAAGGTAGATTGGTTATCCTGGCTCTATGTATTTTTGAGTTTTATTTCCATTGCAGGTTTTTTATATCTATCCCATTATATTTATCAAGAATTGTCTAAAGGAATTGAAGTCATCAAAAATCCTTCAACACTTAAAATGGGTTTTCGTTATGTAGAAACTCCAGTATCTCAGCGTTTTTTTCACTATATCGTCGATTTGTTTTTGTCTATTGTTATTGGTTCTAATTTCGTATTCCGATATATATATCCAGCTTTTAGTAGTTTAGAACCTCTTTTGAATGGACAAATTACCCAACTTTTGTTCATAATGAGTGTAAGTTTGATATTTTATCTATTTTTTGAAGGTATATTTAAAACAACACCGGCCAAAATGCTTACAGGTTCTAGAGTAGTCAATGAAGATGGTAAACCTGTTTCTTTTATTACGATTCTTAACCGAACTTTTATTCGGAAAATCCCTTTAGAACCCTTTACTTTTATTGGAGTCAATGGTGGGATTCACGATACATGGACAGAGACAGAGGTTGTAAAAGAAGTTAATAATGGGGTGCCAATAAAACGTTATTGGTGGATTGTTGTACTGATGCTATTTGTAGGATTTGGAAGTTATGGTATAAAGCAATATGCCGAGTATTATTCATATTATTCTCATCAAAAAGGCAAATTTGAACATAAGTTGGAAGCTATTGAAAAGAAATTTGAGACGCCTAATTCAAATCAATTTTACATTATTGAAAGAGTGATTGATAAGAACAGATGGTATCAAAATTCGACATTTGCTTTTAAACTTGAAAAAGTAAAAGATGGGATGTGTTATTTTAGGTTTTTTAATGTGGATTATAACCTGAATAATATCAACAAAATGGAAATTCATTACCTTAAAAATAAAGAAACTTTACCACTAACACGTGTACCGTTAGAAAATTTAGAAAAGGCCATTGTTATAGATTATGATCGGGTTGAAAATAAGGATATTATTGGTCAGCAATTAATAAATGATAGGGATGAGAAATTTTACATCAAAGACATTCATGAAGGTTTTAAAGTGGATTTGTATTTAGAAGACGGCTCTTATTATAAAAGCTCTAAACAACTTTTTTTAAGAATAAGAAGTCAAGGGTGGCCTGGAGAAATTGTTGAAATTGTTGAACTTGGAGAGGGAAATAATCAATGGAGAGTTGGAAATGGCGCCGTTCCTGTTCGTTTTAGATCAGGAAAAAGAGGTGGGATGATTAGAATTGGTACATCTCATTATGAAGAAGGAGAATCGTTTGCTTTTGAAATTCATGTTCAAGATACTATTGGTAGAATGGAGCGCTATAGAATTGAAGGCGATAGTGAAGCCCAGAAATTGATTCAAATAGATTAATTTTACCTTATTAATGAAATAATACATTTTTGTGATGAAACAAATTCTTATTTTATGTCTATTAATTAGTCATGCCTTGGATGCTCGAGCCCAAAATATGCCGAGCTATGAGACTATAGTTAATACATTCTTTGATACGTATTCAATAAGTAATATTGAGATTAACCAAAGAATAGGTTTTGAAAAAAGATTTGATGGTTGGTATGTATCTCTGAATGAAATTGGCGAAAAAGAAACAAAATCTATTAAACAGGAGTTGTTTTGGGATGATACTTTTAAGTATAATAGACTCAGTTTTTCAAAGAAAAATAGACACTCAGGAAATGATATTAGGCTCAGAAATGGTTTTCTTGATGAAAGAAATATAAGTTTATACAATATTTGCCCTGTTTATGGATATCCAGGTTGGGATAGACATTTGATTGATGAATTCTCAAATACAAAAAACTTATCGGATACCTTATTATATGCCGTAGGACGTGCTTATTCGTCGTATGCCAGTAGATTGCTTTATCCACGTAAGGAATATATAGAATTAAAACACCAATTTAATTTACCCGAAGGAAAGAATTGTTTAACAGATAAACAATTAAAGCGTTATCGATTAAATAGACATCAGGCAATAGCATTTTATGAAAAGGTAGAGAAGAAAAATCCAAGTTTTGAAACCTTTGTAGGTTCTATAAATACAAAAGTATCAAATGAATATTTAACAGCATATTTAGATATTAAAATTCATCAAAATCAAAAAGAAGCACTTAAAGAACTTAAGCACGGATTATATTCTGATTTTATGATTAGTACAGCTCAAAATTATTTAATGGCTTGCGAATCCAATGCTATTTTGTTTACAAGAGGAGATAATGACACCTACCCGTTGTTGTATGTACAAGCCAAATATGGATTTAGAACGGATGTTCGGGTTATTAACCTTGGACTTTTGCTCGAAAATAGATATGCCAATGATTTGAGAGATGCCGAATTTAATCAAAAGGCTATTGGCTTAACCTTAACACCCGAAGAAATAAAAGGAAAATCTCGTGAAGTGGTTTTAGTGAAAGAGCAAATGAAATCCATAAATATTCGAGATATGATTCGTTTTGTTAAGAGTGATCATACAAAGACTAAAATGAAAGTAGGAGATGAAAATTATCATTTTGTACCTTCAAAAAATATTATTTTAGAACATAGAGATGAATCGATAGAATGGATAGTTCCTACAGGTCATATCTTAAGAAATCATTTGATTATGTTAGATGTGATAAGCCAAAATGATTGGCAACGACCTGTTTATTTTACAAGTACGATGCAGACTAAAGAATATTTTGGTTTAAATCCTTATTTTGAAAATAATGGTTTGGTCTATAAATTAATATCAAAGAAAAAAAATAAATACCGCCAGGATTTTGATCATGTCAATACCAATGTATTATATAATATATTAATGTATAGAAACAATTGGTCTGGATTGAATAAGAAAAATAGAATTTCTGATAATATCTATGGAGCATATACTCAAAACTTTCATGAATTGGTAGAGGCTTATATTGATGAAGAAGAATTAGAAAAAGCTGTTGAGGTACTCGATAGATATGTTCAAGTTTTTTCGAACGACATTAAACCATATAACTATCATAACTATTTTATTATTAAGGATTATTATATTCTTGGTGAAGTGGAAAAGGCGAATGAAATGGCTCGATTACTAATTGAAAACTACAATACTTTGTACTATTCTAATGGAAATTATATTAAAGAAAGAAGTACAGAAGAAAGATACCTAGTTCATATTGTTTCATTATTAAAAAGACACGGTCAACATGAATTATTAAAAGGGCTGAAAGTACCACTAGAAGAAAAATAGTACTTTATTAATAAGAATTCGAGGATTTACTAAGATGTATTATATGCTTAGTTTAATTTGATATAAATCAAAAAAAGAGAACGAAAAAAATAGTCTCTTTGTATCATAAACAAGGGGAATTGTTTAAGCTATTCAATTTAAAATTGTTTTAGGCATTTTTTTTAAGGGTGTCGAACTATTGATGGTTATTAGAAGTATGAGCTTTTAGTAAGAATTTATAATAGTTTTTTTTTGTTGATAAGCCACTTTTCGATATTTCGGGAAGTGGCTTTGAATTTTAGGGAGAGAATTATAATTGAATAAGAATTGTAGAAGAGAAGACTCCGTATACCCGATAATTTACTTCGACTGAACTCACATTAATTATTACAAAACAAACTATAACAGGTTAATGTCAAAAAAAAAGGAAGCATAAAAAAAATCCCATTGTAAATTAATACAATGGGATTTTAGATTTAAGGGTTTATCGGTTTATTTCAAACCAACTACCGCTTCTGTTACATTAATAACGTGGTCACCAATCTTTTCTAAAGAATGAATAATGTCGTTGTAAATTAATGCTGTATTTATTTTGTAATCTCCGTTTTGGATATTTACTAAATGTTGTTTTCTAAGCGTATTACGCATTTCGTTAATCTTATCTTCTGCTGCTTGAGCTTCTTCAATAGTTACATTTGCATAAGGCATATTAAGGTTTTTCACCATAATTTCTAAACTATCACCAACAACAGCTATCATTTGTTCTACATTAGCTCTGTTTTCTGGTGTAAAGTAAGCCTTGTCTTGAAGACGACGTTCTAATCCTTTAGACGTTTGGTATACAATATCTCCAATTCTTTCAAGATCTCCAACAATACTTAATAAACCACGAGTACGAATTGTAGCCGTTTCACTCATTTCTTCTGTAGACGTTTCCGATAAGAAATTAGCAATTTCTATTTCCATAGAATCTGTAATACCTTCGTATTTGTGGATTCTTTCTAGCTTTTTAGTAAATGCTTTACCTTCTGTTTCTGCAAATAAACCAGGTAACATATTGTATAAACGTTGTGTAATTTCACCACAGTGAGCAACTTCTTTTGTAGCCTCTTCTACTGATAATTCTGGAGAACCGAATACACCATTTCCAATGTGCTTTAATTGGAAACTTTCATCGTCTTCACCTTTAGATTTAACCGTTTTAATAGCAAAGTTTACAATCATCTTCACAAATCCGATACAGAAAATAACGTTTAATAAGTTAAATGCCGTGTGGAAAGCCGCTAAAGCAAACTTATTAGATCCTTCTCCTGCTGGAGCTGGGAATAACATATCTAATAAATCTAAGAAGTATGGCATTACAATAATCATCCAGGTAACCCCAATTACATTAAATAATGAGTGGATACGAGCCGATCTTTTTGCATGAACATTTGCGACTATAGAAGCTAATTCTGCTGTAATGGTTGTTCCAATATTTTCTCCTAATACCATTGCTGCCGCAATTTCTATAGGTAAACCTTGTGTGGTTAAGGTAATGGTTAAGGCCATGGCCGCACTACTAGACTGAACAATTACAGTTAATAATGTACCAACTCCAACAAACATTAATCTTGTTAGGAATCCTCCATCTGTAAACTGGTGTAAGAAGCTTAATACTTCTGGGTTATGCTTAATATCCGGTACTGAATGCTTTAATTCATCTAATCCCATAAATAATAAGGCGAAACCTACAGCAACTTCGGCCCACTTTCTTCTGTTTTGTTTTCCAGAGAACATAAATGGGAATGCAACTGCAATAATAGGAAGTGCATAAGCCGAAACTTTAAATTTAAATCCAATTAAAGAAACCAACCATCCTGTAATTGTTGTACCAATATTGGCCCCCATCATTACTCCGGCAGATTCCATTAAAGAAATTAATCCTGCGTTTACAAACGACACGGTCATTACCGTTGTTGCAGACGAAGACTGCAAAATAGCAGTAATTAAAAATCCTGTCGCAACTCCTGTATAACGGTTGGCAGTCATTTTTCTTAATACCTGACGCATTTTTGATCCAGCTACTTGCTGTAAAGCGTCACTCATTACTTTCATTCCATAGATAAAGAAACCTAAAGCTCCTACTATTTTGAGAACATCCCAAATTCCGAATTCCATATCGATTGTATTTGTTTTACTCCGCAAAAGTAGGGGAGGACAATCGACTTGTGGTTAAGCAAACTTCATCTGTATGTTAAGTTAATGTTAAGTTTTGAGGTCGAATTGTGTGAATGATACCAATATTGAAAATCAAAACACAAAACAAAAACCTATAAAAATAGGGCTGTTTCATAGATTCAGTCATTGTTTTAAACTTAAATCAATGTTAAGAAAGCGTTAATTTAGATCGAATATTTTGATATATTCCGTCATTTTCCAACTTTTGCCCCGCAATGTTAAGAGGGCGTTAAATTAAAGTTAAGGTGGTTTTTGGTGATTTTGCATAAAATTCATCGAAACAAAAATCAAGGCAAATGTTTAATGTCGCTTTTTTAATTCACACAAAAAAGAATTATGAAATTTCTATCTAAAAAAACCATTATTGCAATTGGTTGTCTTGCGGCCTCAGTTTTGACTGCAAATGCACAAAGCTTAACTAAAAATAAGTTCGGAAAAGGGCTTAAAGTTTTAGCAGCAGATTCTTCGTTTTATATGAAAGCGAGTTTCAGATTACAAAATCGATATGATGGTGTTTTATTAGACGGTGACTATACCGATCAGATGTTTTTACGTCGTGCACGTATTAAATTCGATGGTTTTGCCTATTCGCCTAAAGTGGTTTATAAGTTAGAGGCAGATATCGTTGCTGGAGAAATTAAGGATGCTGTTGTAAAATGGAATTTTTATAAAAAATTCGTTTTATGGGCTGGTCAAACCAAACTGCCAGGAAACCGTGAGCGTGTTATTTCATCTCAAAAATTACAATTTGTAGACCGTTCTCAGTTAAACTCTAAGTTTACTTTAGATCGTGATAAAGGTTTACAATTGAGACATAGCTTTAAGATTGGTAAAATGCTTGTTAGAGAAGCTTTAGCTGTTTCTCAGGGTGAAGGACCAAACCAAAGAGATAAAAAGTTTTCTTCAACGCCAGAATTAAATGGTAAGCAATACACGTTTAGAATGGAATTCCTTCCTTTTGGTAAATTTACTGGTAAAGGAGATTATTTCGGATCTGATTTAAAAAGAGAAGAAAAACCTAAACTTTCTATTGCTGGTACCTACGATTTTAACAATAATGCCATAAGAACTCAAGGTAACTTAAAGGACTTCTTGGCTGAATCAAGAGACATACGTTCTTACTTTGCAGACTTTATGTTTAAGTACAAAGGGATCTCGTTAATGGGAGAATATGCTTTAAGAAACACGAATAACAATGGTAATATTTTATTAGCAGATGGAAGTGTAGGTGCAATTTACACTGGAGACGCTATAAACTTAACTGCTGGATATTTACTTAAAAATAATGTAGAAATTGCTGGTCGTTTTACGCAAGTAAATCCTGATGTTATTACAGGAAAAACAACATTGAAAGAATATACTTTGGGTCTTTCTAAATATATTGTAGGACACAGTTTAAAAGTTCAATCAGACTTTACACTAAGACAAGAAGAAGGTAAAGACGATTTGTTCGAATTTAGATTACAATGTGAAGTTTCTTTGTAGAACTTAACAGACATTTTAAATCATATTAATAGTCTCATTCTTTTTTGAATGGGACTATTTTTTTTGGTTAGTAGTGAGTAGCTTGTATTTGTGAGGGAGGTTTGATAGGCGTTACTATATTTTATTGATTGTAAATTATGCGTTTTAAGTTATTTAGGATGTGTATTATTAATTATTTAGAGTTGGAAATACGATCGCTTCTAATCAGATGAAATCTAATAATCTTTTTGTTTTCTTTATTGATAATTGGTGGATAGTGTATTATTTTTTTTAAAATAATGTTCTAAAATCCCTGTCATATAAGCCTAATACTTCTAATGTTTTATTTAAAGTTAAATTTATTTCTAGCGAACTATTTGAAATTATATTGTTTAGTGATATTCATTTAATTTAAACTTCCTATACTTTATCTTAATATTACTATTGATTGTCGAATGTAAAAACGTTAATAATAGGGTTACCTTACTTTTATGGATAAAAATTAATGTATTTAGTATGAAAGTTTTGACCTTTAATAATTGTATTCTATTATTAACAACCTTTTTATTAACTAATTTGACTTGTTTTTCTCAGGTGGGAATAGGAACATCGGAAGTAGATCCTAGTGCCATACTCGAAGTTAAGTCAAATTCTAAGGGTTTTATTCCCCCAAGATTGGCAGATCCTTTTGTTATTGACGCACCCCAAACAGGATTAACCATTTATAATACTACCGAACGTTGTATACAAATGAATACAGGAACGCCTCAATTGCCTTTATGGACCTGTATTGGACAGAGTAAAGTGGCTCAAAACTTTACTTTAAAAGAAACCATTGGTACAACAGCGTTAACAGTAGCCGCAAATACAAAAGTTTTGGTTCCAAATTTATCCAGAACAATTACAGTACCTACAGGTGGTAAACGCTACTTTTTAGTCAATGCCAATATTCCTGTAAATACAACAGGGCCATCTAGTGGAGTGCTTGAACTTAATGGCGTAGCTGTGGCAAGTCATTCGGCAGAAGCTAGCAAGATTAACAATCATATTAAAATGATTGATTTAGTTACCTATTTAGAACTTGATGAAGGAACCCATACTTTAGAAGTACATATTTTGGCGGGAGATAATGGTGTTTCGGTTAACTTGCCTAATACAGATGCTAGTGTTGCCCCCGTTAATCCGATTGGAGAAACCATTATTGGAAAAGCGGAATTAATTACTTTAGAATCGAGTACGTCTTTAGGCGTTTTTACAACAGAAGTAGGAACAACAGAAACCACGATTAATGCAGGTACCGAAATGGTGATTCCGGGATTAACCAATACTCTAACGGTTCCTGCAGGAAAAACTCATTATGTAACCATAAACGTAGATATTCCTATTTTAGATACCGATATGTCCACGGTAATATTAAATGTAGACGGTACACCTGTAATAGCCAGAACGGGAAATTCCAGTTTGGTTAACAATAAAGTGAAGTCGGTTAGTTTTCAAAAATATTTAGAATTAGAAGGAGGAAACCATACCATAACCGTTTCTGTTTTTGCTGGTGCTTCTAACGCCACTGTAAACATGGAAAACACGCATGCCTTAGTAGCTAGTCTTGTACCTACGGGATTAGCTAATTTTGGAAAAGGAAAACTACAAGTATTAAACAATAATTTGAGTTGGACATCTTTTACAGAAGTTAAAGGAACCACAGAAATAACCATTCCTGCAAATACGGCCTTACCAATTCCTGGTTTACAACACACGTTTGAGGTAGAACCTGGAGATTCTGCGAACTTGATGATTATTATTGATATTCCTGTGACTTCTGCCACGCCTTCTACGGGATTTTTGGTTGTAAATAATGCTTTTATTGCCGAAACTGGAACCGATGAAGCTCAAGAAGACAATAATTCTATACACTCCATTAATTTTAAAAGAGGTGCTGTATTACCTCCAGGAACTTACACTTTAGATGTTAGACTTTTGGCTGGTGAAAATAATGTTAAGGTAAACGCTGCCGATACAGATCCTTCGGTTGTTCCTGTTAAACCTTCTGGATTAAGCAATATGGGAAAAGCAACCATGCAGATTTTGTATTATTAAAAACTAAAACAGGAATTTGTATTTTTGGATTGACTTACAAAAGGCTGCTAATTGCAAGATTAGTAGCCTTTTTTGTTTTATTTAGGGGAAGCCAAGGAATCCTCGTTAATATATAGTCCGTCCATATTTAAAGCCCCATAGATGTCGTTATAAATACTATCCCTACAGAATTTAACATTATCAAAAACAAAACATTCCATTTCATTAAAATATGTAGTTCTAAACCACGTAACTATTTTAAAATCATATGTATTATTTTCTAATAATCTTATTCCATTATTAACTTTATAATCTTTTGATATATAGGACATAATTTTAATAGGTTCATTTCTGAGATTCTTTAATTTGATTACATAAAATATATTTTCATTAGTTATTATGGAGTCAATAGATTGTATAAAGAGCCTTTCTTTTGTAGTATCAGAATCATCTTTTTGGAATATTCTTTCACCTTTAACATTAGAAAGGAAAAGAAATATGCTCATCGATATTAATATGATATATTTCATATCTTATTTAGTTAATTATTTTTGGAAAGGTTTGACAAAATATCTCCTTTATAGTTTCTTAATTTAACTTACTGGTCACTAATTGGGGGATTATCAGCATTTTTTGTATGTTTTTTTTTAGTTTTCTTTGGTGGAATTGGAGGTTTCATTTAACCAATCATAAAATTTATTGAAGTGATAATAATCCCAGTAATAATTTGTAAATAATTCTATCTCAGTACGATCTTTAAATTCTATTTTTAATTGATTTTTTTTGGAGTTTAGGATAATATTTGAAATTCCTATATCTCTAAGTTCTTTAGATTCTTCTTCTTGGTATATATTAAAAGTATAAAATCCATTACTCCACTTTATATTCTGTAAAACTAATTTTTCTCTTTTAATGTTTTTTGTTACGTCGTAAACGCTCAATAAAGGTAGGAGGATAATAGATGCTAATTTTAATAATAAGCTGTCGAATGTGAAAAATAAAAGAATTGACATTATAATTGTAAAAACGATTAGTTTAATGCTTACCTGGAAACCGCGATATACAGGACTTTTATTAATTTGTTTATTTAATACAACAGAATCTTCAGTGAAAGTAATATGTTCCATATTTATGTAGGATTTATGTTTTATTAGTATTTCTATTTGATTTAACTTACCGGCAACTCAATTGGTAATCATTTTTTACTCGGATTAATTATCCTCATTATCTGTCCACTCAAAATACTCTGTTTTGTAATGGTTATCGTTTAATGCGTTAACACTCCTTTTAATATGCTCGCAATCAGAATCGGAAACAGAAAATATCAAAAATATATCATTTCCAGTTATATTCTTAAAAAAATTATTTTCCTTTAATTTCTTCAATTTATTAATACAGCAGTCAAATAATTGATTTTTAAAACTAATAAAAGTATTTTCTTCTGAATATATTTCTTTATCTAACTCATCATAAAGTATATCACAAATTTCATCGAATTCCTCTTCTGCCCCTTTAGATTCATATTTCCATTCTGCTGGTTCAAATTTGTAATAATCTAAATCGTTTTTCTCTTCTTTTTTTAAATTTTCTAAGAATTGAAATGTATTTGCCGCAGGGCATACTGTCAGTGCTCCATCATCACTGTAAAGTGAAAAGCTATAAATACCTTCATCCTTATGTTGATCATAAAGTTCAGTAAATGCCTTTTTTGTTGCTTTTTCAATTTTATCTTCTAATACTTTGAAATCCATTTCTAACTGATTTAAAAAGTGCTAAATTATTAATACCTAAAAAAACACACCTATTCTAAGATGAATTCTTCAATAATTCTATTCAAAACCTGCATGTCATTCTTTTCTATCGGATGAAAAAATCCATTAATAGGTTTTAGTTGGGCATTTTTTAAATGTGTTACGGCATGTTCAGATTCCTCTAGACCTACCATTTCATCTTGGGTTCCTAATGCTATTAATACCTTATGATTTATCAAATGTAAATCGTGGTCTTTTAGTTTTTCTCCGAGGGATAGATTAAGCATAAGCTTGGCCGTTTTTGTTAACACCTCTTTCCAATCATTAGAAGAATGATTCAACTTTAAAACCTCGGCAAACTTTGGAACTTTTTGCTCAATTTTTATTGGATCTAGCATTTTTACTTCTCTTTCAGCAGCTTCCTGTGACCAATTGAACTTTGTACCAAGCGTTACAATATGACTAATGAGATGAGGATGTGTTTTTGCTAAATTCAAAGCTACATATCCACCCATACTAAATCCGAAAACATGGGTTTTCTCAATGCTGTGTTCTAATATAAAATCAACCACATTGTTTTTAAACAATTCCATCGAAAATTCTTTTCCAGAGGCTTTACTTCCGTGTCCTTCAAAATCTAGGCTATATACATTGAATTTACTCGAAAGTAAATGACTTAATTTTTCCAACTGTTTCTTTGTGCCTAAAGCTCCATGTAATAGAACAATATTCTCCTTTTCCATTAAACTATTATTTTTTGAAGTTTTAAATATACACCAAACTAATGAGCTGAAATAAGTGCAAACAAGAATGTTTGATGATAATCCGCCATGCATCCCAAGACTTTGTTTCTAATCATTTTTTTAGAATGTTCTACGTTTGGAGTTGTTGTTTATTGATTTCTGTGATGGTATGATACTTGTTTTTTTTTTTATTGCTGAATTACCAGAAAATCCACCAAGGTTTATTTACTTTTTGCTGATATCTTTTTAATGTTTTACTACAATGATTTTCTATTTCTATTTGATAATCGTTATCAAAAATACTTTCATCATCACATAAGTTTGCATTTAATTTTTTAGCCAGCTCAAACATTTTGAGAGTTACAAACTCATCTGGGTGTCTGGAAGATATCCAACCTTCAGAATAATACAGTAAAGGCATTTCTCCATCTATACCTCCAAGTGGATGTTTATTCCATTGTATGATATTATTTTCCTCATCATAAAAACTCAAACTATAGTCCAAATTTATTACAAAGACTAATTCTTTTAAGGAGATTTTCTTTTTATCATTTAGCCTTTTATTATGCTGTTCATATCCCATTAAGCTTCTATATTAGTCTTAATATTAATCCTTGACCTTGCTCGAACCCATTGTCTGACATTTTTGCAAAAGATCGCCCGGAAGTCCAACATAGAGGTGACTTGGGGTAGGTTTCAATGATATGAATTATTTTTATCTATTCTTTGATTTCAAAATCAGTAATAATAAAACTTTCCTTTGCCTTAAATTTCTCTTTCCAAATTTGTCTATTCAATGATCTGTTTTT
This sequence comes from Flavobacteriales bacterium, assembly GCA_049607525.1. Lineage (GTDB taxonomy): Bacteria > Bacteroidota > Bacteroidia > Flavobacteriales > CAJXXR01 > JBMYYR01. Next base: position 1,220 of record JBMYWP010000014.1, on the reverse strand, counting down.
TATTCCCTCTATTATCAATTCAGCCCAAGCATCTTGGTATACGTAATCATTATGTACTTCATCATAGTGACAGTAATTAGCATTCGTATCAAACGGATCATCTATTCCGTTTGAAGAACTAGGTCTAATTCTAAAACAAGAATATAAACATTTGTGATCATAATGATTTATATTAAAATCAATTTCATTGTTTATTTTTGTTATGACATCACTTGGTTTTCTTTTCCCGGGATTAATAGCTTCTTTTTTAATAACTTTATCCTTTATTATTGCTGTTATTTTATTATAATTTTTTTGATCAGATTCAGAAACAGAATTCCAATTTACAAATTCTATAGCTAAATCATTTCTATTTGTATTTGAAATTTTAGGAACTTGAATTAATTTTATACTATACTCTTGAGTATTGAAAATTTCATCTGATAAAGAACCTCTATATGTATCAATAAAAGACTTTAATTCTTTGATTTCCTTTGATAATAGTTTTTTACTAGATTCTAACTGTGTTTTTTTTCTAATTCTTGAAAATTGAATTGAAAATGAAAGGCTTTCATTTAAAGCATATTCTTCTCCAAAAAAATCTATTAATGTATTCTCATAGTTATACAATAATGCCTGACATTCTCCAAATATCATTACCCCAACCTCATCTCTATCAATATGTCTATGTTCAATTTTGTTACGGAGTTTTATGAAAAATAATAGATTTGATTTTATTGATGCATTAATCTTACCATGTTTTGAAATACAAGTTTTTAATTCCCAAGATTTTTTTTCCCCATCAATAGTTTGATATCTCCCATTAGCATTTTTATAGTAATATTTACTACCTATTGTGTTATTGAAATGAGCATGAAATAATCGTGTCCAAGCAATCACCATATGTGTAATAAATCCTTCAACCCTAAAAGGTGTTCGAGGTTTGTTATATATTTCTACAGCTAAAAGAGCTGCTTCAATTGAACTTTCTAGAGTCAATTTGGTTTTACCTTTTCTTAGTGACATATATTTTTGTGGTATTTGATTTAAAGTGTATAATAATTTTAGTCAAATTGTATTAACTATGACTTTCCCATAATCAATGATTGGATTTTGTGTATTTCATTTTAAAGAAAAGTATGTATCTGATAGAAATTAATGTATTTAATATCAAATTCTATCAGATATTTAATGTATCATTCTGGGGGGAAATCCCTCGCCTTTAGGCGACGACTTTAGTT
>JBMYWP010000013.1:0-69726 GCA_049607525.1 Flavobacteriales bacterium | reverse complement strand
CACCATCATAGGCTTTAACATGAACCAAATATTCGGTTTCTGTTAAAATATTGATGTTGTGATTCAAGTGTAACTCATTTCCGGTTAAAATGAAATAATCGTTATTATGGGTTCCACTAGCATCAAAACTATAAGTGTAAACCGCGTTTGTATCTTCATCTATAGTTGTAAACATTCCGATTAGATCTCCACTTTCCGAATAATCAAAAACCGTATCGTTGCTAAGAACAAGTTCCGTTGGCTCGTCGTTGGTATTGTTTAATGTGATTGTAAAAATAGAATCGATTGAATACGCAACACCATCATACGCTTTTAGGTGTACTAAATACTCGGTTTCAGTTAAAATATCGATGTCGTGATTTAAGTACAACTCGTTATCTACCAAAATAAAATAATCGTTGTTGTGGCTTCCTCCAGCATCGAAACTGAACGTGTAATTGGCGTCTGCATTTTCGTCATCAACAGATAAATCTCCAATAAACTCCCCTTCTATGCTATAGTCAAACACGGTATCGTTTGAAATATGCATGGCCGTTGGTGGCGTATTGGTATTGTTTATTTTAATTACAAAAATGCTATCTACATAGTGATTTGTTCCTCCATGGGCACGTACAAAAACATCGTAACTCGTTTCGGTTAAAATGTCTATTTCGTGATTCAACACCAAGTAATTGTCTACCATTACAAAGTATCCATAATCGGTTCCAAGAGTATCCATTAATGTGTATTCAACACCATTTTCGGGTACATTTACAAGCGAAAATTCTCCAACTGTATCTCCAACTTCCGAATAATCGAAAATCGTATCATTGGTTATAGCCATAAAAACAGGCTCCACATAAGTGTTTATTAACTGAATTTCTAACGTATCGGTAATCACACATGTGTTGTTAAACGTTCCCGTTACAACCACTTTGTATAAACTATCCGAAACTACATTTGGAATCGCCGAAACTTTCAAGTCCGTTCCATCTAAATGAAAATGATCGTGATCTAAAACTTCTAAAAGTTCAAGAGCATAAACATCTCCAGCATCTGGATCTATTACCGTCACCTCGCCAACCACGTCGTTTACATCTGTGGTGTCATAAATAACAGTATTACTCAACTCAATGGCCGTTGGGTGATAGGTTCCCAAAATCTGGAACGGATCACTTGGTGTTCCCAATGTAGAATCGGCAAAAAAGTTAACCGTTTGAGATAAATTATACACAAGATCCTCATCTGAATCATAATACTTAAATGTTACAACATCTCCAGCATTGTTATTGGAATGCAAGAACATTAAAGCAAAATTAAGGACGCCATTTCCACCAACGGTGCTCGTTGGCGCTACCCCACGACACTCGCCCCCAACAAAGGCGGCTATCGTGTCGTTTAAACTTACACTTTGCTCACAGTTTAACTCTACCTGGGCCGTTAAGGTCATATTGTAGGTGTAACTCGACGAGTTTACAGTCCAATTCGGAGGAACAGAAGCCAATAAGGCTTCTATTCCAAAGAAGAGGGAAAATAACAAGATTAAGAATTTTGTGTTCCTCATGTTAACGATGTTTTACTAGTTTAAATAGATTTGTTTGTTTTGTTTGATTTATTCTCAACACATAAACCCCAGTAGGTAAATTCGAAAGTTGTTTATTCACTTCAAATTTATTTGCTCCTATTTGCACTTCTTGTTCAAGTTGAATAACAACTTGACCTTGTGCATTTACAAGCTCTAAGGTTAATGCTTCGTTGGTTAATGATGTATATTCTACAGTGAAAGATGCATTAAATTCGATTGGGTAAACCGAAATTCCACCTTCAACATCAACTTCTTCTTCTGGTGTTGGTTGTGTAAATTTCAAGCAGTCTTCTGCTTTTAAAGAAACCACAACTGGTGTCTCATAACTTCCTTTATGACTGTTGGCTTGGTAAGTCAATCCGCCATCTAGAACAAGTTCTTCTCCCGTTACTTTGTTTAAAAGTTTTGGAGTTAAAGATAAATCGTCGTTTCCTACTGCGGTTACAAAAGCCAATTGCTTTTCGTCATTGATCTGCTCTAAAGTCGATAATGAACGACAAGTTCCTGTTCCATCAAAGAATCCGATATACCACTCGTCTAGATTGATTGGATTTTCACATTGTTCCAACTCAACCACTGCACTCATGTTAGAAATCGATTTTCCGTAATTTACTGGCCAACGCGCATCGGTAAGTTCAGAATATGGTGTACTACTTGCCATTTTAAACCCTCCTGCAACTGGGAATGTAAAGTTTGTTGCTTGAGCATTTAAGGAGTTGTACATATACGATTGGTTTGGATACATGGTATTTAAACTTCCTATCCAACCCAATTGCTCATCGTAAACCGAGAAGTTTGCGCGACCTTTGATTAAGTCTCCGGTTGTTGGCTCTAAATTTCCTAAAGCAACATTGGTATTCATAGGACGAATCGATACGAAACCAATCCAGTTCCAACCTGTTTGTAGGTTTACATTGTAACTCGCAGGATCTACAACATCTCCAATATTTACTAAAGTATCCGCCTGACTCAACTTAATTTTATACCCTTTTGCTAAATTAACCCCTGTATTTCTTAGGTTTCCTAACCATCCGAAAGTACTTGAATATGTAGCAAAAGTATTGTTTCCTAAAGTCTTGATCTGATCTCCATCTTGAAGCTCTAAACTAGACAACAACGTTGCCAAATGTAGCGTATCGGTTGTTCCTAAGTGGAAAGATACCCAGTTCCAACCTGGTTGAAGTGCATAGTTTTCTTGAACTTTAGAATAAGCATCAAACTGCTTTGGATTCAATAAACTTCCCTCTAATCCGTCAGTTACAAACGTAATATCATCCGGTGTTACATCTACAAAAATTGATCCTGTTGATGCATCCCAAATCTTAAATTCTAAAGTATCGGCAGCCGAGTTGTTTGAATACACATCTAAGAATGCTACAAAGCGATCTGTACTTGATATGTACTGTAAATTCGTTTTTCCACGACATTCATCATTAATGAAAACATATAAAATATCTTCTGGATCAATCGATACAACATCATTAATTCCAATAGAACCAATAACACTCATCGATTTTTCAAAGTTTCCTGGATTAACATCCCAATTTGGTGTCGTACCTCTTACTTTAAGATCTACTGTTAAACGCTCTGGATAATTGAAGTCAGTCATTACAATAATATCTTCTTTGTAAGAACCAATATTCACCTCTTCAACAACCGTAAATGTAACTTCAAATGTACTTCCTGGCTCAATTAAACCTTCGGTTACACTTGTTGTTAACCAACTTGGAATGTTTTCAATTGTAAAGTTCTTAGCCGATCCACCTGAGTTTACAATCTTCTTCGTAAACGAATACCCTTCATCTTTAAGAATATCGATGGTTACAAGTTCCGTTTCCCACACAATTTGATTCTGATCTGGAAAGGCTATCCAAGTCGCTGGAGACTGCATGCTGTTTCCATATAAATCCAACACATCTTTCACGGTAACATCTAAACTCACATTCTCTATTTTCGCTTTTGGCGATGTTGGTGTTAAGATGATTTTGTCTCCATTTACAGAATACGTAAAGTTTACTTTTTCTACTGGGCGTGGTAATTTAATTTTTGGACTAGAACCAGATAATGAATTTGCAAAATACGACTCATGATGACTTGTATCGGCCTGGTCTGTATAATTCTCTTCCAAAATAAACACACCTAAGTTTTTCTCGTAGTGCTCGAATGGAATATAAGAAACCAATCCTAATTCATCACCTTGAAGCTTGTAACGCATATCTCTATTAATTTGAGTTTGACTTCGTGCTAAACTCCAAATTCTGAATTCATCTACGCTTCCAGTAAAGTGTTCATCGTATTCTTTTATGGCTCCATTTTGGAAATAACGTGATCCAATTACAAATTGAGATGATCCAAATTCTTTAAACGAAGCGGCCAAAGTTGTCGATGATAAGTTTCCATCTAAATATGACGACACAACTGAAGTACGATCGATAACAATAGCAATATGGTGCCAGTTTCCATCAAAACTTCCAGTTTCAGCCACAACTATATCTTGTCCGAAATGCAATAAATGTAAACTTCCGTCTTCATATTTCGTTAAACTCATTGAACTCAATGAATCCGCTCCAATTCCATCTCCTTTTCCGTTTGAGAATAAAGTCTCGCGAGAAGTTGATGTTCCGTTGTACCAGAATTCTAATGTAAAGTCCATTTCATCGGTAAACGATACATTAGCAGATGAAAGGGTATAACCTTCGGCATTCACAGTATCGAAAGTCATGGCATAACCTCCAGGATTTAATGCCCATTCCGTGTTTTTCAACAATCCGTTTCTCAAACGAACATGGTCGGTAATGGTTGTTCCTGTTGCTTCGTCCATTTTCCAGTTGTGAAGTAAACCTAAGTTTTGCTTTCCTACCTGTACATTCATATGGCTTACAACTTGTGGAAGACTACGAGTATGGTTCCAGATTCGTAAATCGTGGATATTTCCTTCGAAATGATCTGGCGAACCAAATGTTCCTTTTCCTATCCAAATTTTTCCTGATCCAATATAATCGCTGTAAATATTAATGTTCGATGTATTTCTTAAACTTCCGTCTACAAATATCTCTACCGTTTCATTAGAATAGTTATAAGCAAAAGCATAGTGGTGCCATTCGTTTGAATTGGCTACATTTCCGTCGGTACGAACACGTTCTCCATCTATTTCAAAATAAATTTTTCCGCTACTTTCTGCTCCAATTTTAATTCCTTCTTGACTTCCTGGACCTTGACTAAAGAAAATGGCGTCGTTGTAATTTCCGTTTTTCAACCAAAATTCAACCGTAAAATCTCTTGTTTGAAGGTTCAATCCACTTGGAATTTCAACATAACTCGAACTTCCATCGAATTCTGTACTCACTTGATGACGAATTTCACTTCCGTTCAATACTCCACGGATATCAAAATTCTTCTGACTCAATGATCCAGACTCGATATCCTCGTTAAACGTGATAGAAATTTCATCTTCGGCACTCAAAATTCCATCTGCTGGACTTGGACTTCCAAAAGCATGTGGGTTGACACGGTCAATGACTCCACTGTAAATTGGGGATTCCTCACCAGCTTGATCACATTCCGTAATCACGCGTAAATCGTAATTTCCATCTGTCAATTGAGATACATCCCAAGCATAATTTGTAAAATGAGAGGTTGTTGGAATCAATTTAGCGTTAGGATCATTTAAACCAATTGTATCCTTATAATAAGACTCTAAACCAATCCAATCGGCTTGATTACTTGGCTTATAGTTTATTCTAAAACGATTTAAACCAGAGAAATTAATATCATAATCCACAACTGAAACTGGCAGAGTATCATTAAATGAATTATTTAACACCCACTGATTTGAAGGATTTGCTAAAGCAATATCCGAACATCCAGGAATAAAATGAGCCGAGAAATAAACAGAATCTGCTATATCATGATTATCGCTTGTTCCAGCTTCGTATTGACAAGGTGCAGTAATAATAAACAATAGACTGTCATAATTAAATACTGGACCAGGTCCTTTTTCTACAGTCAACACTTTGTTGAATGAAGAATTTCCATTAATCGAAATGGTATTTTCAGGATCTATTCCATCCACTTTTACAATGGCTCCAAATGGATTTGAGTTGGAAACCATTTGAATATTATACTCACGAGCATCATTACTTTCAGAAATATTCCCAAGCGTTAAATTAAATACAGCCGCTCCATCCATTGGTACATTTTGCACTATACTTGGTGAAATTGACACAGATGGTTTATCTCTTTGTAAAGTTTTCTCAGAAATTTTTGTACCAGGCTTATAATATTCGGTATACACAGCATCTTCGAATGGACATGACGTACGACCACCTGCTTTTAATTTGAAGATTGGTCCATATCCTAGCAATGAAGGATAAACATCTACAGAGAAATAATCTCCTTGATCACCATCTGCTAAAGTGAATGTTGTAACTTCAGATGTCGATTTTTCTCTTGAAAATGCTCTTCCTCTTGTATAGCCAAAACTAGTTTGAAATTTTGTTTCTGGACCATTTCCATTTACTTTAACCTTTATTTCGTGAGAAAGATCGACTGACATATCATAATTAAGTGCTGTTTCATTTGAAATTGCTCTTTCATGGCTCATAGACGCAGTAAAGGATGAACCTCCTGAAATAGAATAGTTTGATTTCTTTCGATTAAATAAATCAATAATATCATCTCTTCGATGTAAATATTCATTAAAACTGTTTGTCAATTCAGCTGTTGCAGTACCAACAACGGCAGTTTTAACAAAACTTATGGAACCCGGAATTGCCCCTGCAGCCCCAGACAACGATGAAATATGCGTATTCGCAGCAAACTTAAGTTCTGCAGCAGAAAGAAGACTATATGCAGCGATGACTAAGGCATATTCCTTATTTAATTCTTCTAACTCTGCATTTTTCAATGAATCAATTATTCCTTGATCATCTACAATTAATTTCTCCCATTCATTTTTCCTTAAATGTTTTTCCCATAAATCAATCTGATGATTATCAGACCACACTATATCTTTCAATGAATCTTCTTCTGTTAAAGGAGTGTAAGTATAACTAATACCTGAGTTATCAAGATAACTCGTTTCCCTATTAAATTGAGTGGTAGTACTGGCTTGATTACCAAAAACGGGATTATCGTTATTCTTTCCATAATTTGGATCTGTTATTGATAAATGAGAAACATAACGAGGATCAGATTGAAGAGTAGCATTCCTCTTTTGTATTAATTCAGGTATTAAATAATTTTTAATATGATTTTGACTATAAATAAACTGTGTTTCATAACCTTTCGGCTCGATATTAATTCCAGTTTTATTTCCTAACACAAAACCATTTTTCAAACTATTTTTATCATGGCTGAAGTCGGCAGTATCTTCAACAGGAATTAACATTAATTCCTTCTTTAGTCCGAATTCTACATTTTTCGAAGTACCAATAAACAAATCACTACCAGCCCCCGTTTGATCAGAACCATCGTCGGTGGACCATTCATTTGTGGAAGTAACAGTCGTAGTCAAAGCTCCAGATCTATCTAAGGAAACTTCAGATTTAACACCTAATGAAGTTTCATAAGTAATCTCTGTTTCAACTTGAACACCTATTCCTGTAGATAATTTGACACCTGAAGATGCATTTACTTCCGCTGCTCCGGAGTTAGAAGCTGAATAACTCCAAGAATCATTAGCTGTTGTAGTCGTTCCAATTTCTCTAGATGCTGAACTAGAAGAACCTGGTGGATCCCTCAATATAAAATCGACATCCTGAGGCCCATTAGTAACAAACTGATTACCTATAGATTTACGCCCTAAAAGATAACCTCTAAATGACTCCTTAGCTCCCGTATTTGGATTTGTAACTGGCAACCATTTTACATCTTTGCCTGTTTCTAGGTTCACACTAATCTCTAATGTCTTAGTATAACTATAATCTGGAATACTAATATTTTCTAAGAAATTAGGTTCACCCGTAATTGGCATAGTAAAAACTAAGGTGTTTACAGAATCAATTGTATTAATCTTATCTAATGAGACAGTTTGAAGACCACCTTTTGAAAATTCACTTAATATTCTAATTTCACCATCAATAGTTGGGACTGAATCCAAAATATTTTGTCCATTATCAAAATTTTGATAGGTTTCGAATACTCTTATTTCTCCTTTATATTCATTGTACCCATCATCCATTAGAAAAACAGGCCATTTCATAGGATAATCAATTAGGTTGATGGTGGTATCTGTTCCTGTCATTACACTTTTATATGAATATGATTTTTCTCCACTAAATGAAGTAAGGCCATCAGTGTTCTTTACAGAAATTTCAGGGTCATTACGATAAATATAATCTATCTGATAATGATATTGAAAAGAATCTACATGTGACAAGATTGAATCTCCTTGAAAATAAATAGAATCATAAACAGTTTTAATAGGCTCATTATCCTCTATTTCTATCAAATCTAATACGCCTAAGCCTAATTTCACATTTACATTACTGTTAACTGAAACATCAGGAATGAATTTTAATGGAGGAACATTGAGTTTATATTCACCGGTTAATGGATCAGTTAACACTGTGTCAATAAAACATCCATTTCCTAATTGAGATTTAAAAACAACCTGAGCCTGACCAATATTATTCTTAGATTTACCAAACCCAGGCTTTTTTGCTTGTTCTCTCGTTCCACCCACAACTCTACCAACAATCGTCTTAAAAGTTGAATCAATAAACTCAACTCCTGATAACGGTTCTTGAAAATCAAAAGTTCCAACGGATGGAAAACGTCCTTCACTGAATGTATGACCATATTTTTTCACCTCTACAATATGGTGTCCTATGGGTACATTTATTTCAAACGTACCATCGCTTTTTGTTTCGACCGGATATCCATTTGCAATTACTGGTTCCCCATCAATAAATAATCCTATTTTCTCAGATGGACAACTTGAATTTTGATAAAACACACTTCCAGTTACAACAAATGATGAAACATCTTCAAAATCGATTCCATTATTTACTGTAGCTCCATCGCCTAAAAAAAGAGCTGTTGTTGCAGGAGAGAATTGATGAGTCTCATAACTAGGAGTTACCGTAAAATTTTGCCCAACTCCAGAATATGGAATCAACACAGAATAAGAACCTAAATGATTCGTATAAGATGTATAAGACAATTGACTTAATGTAGGTTTTTCGGATGATCTAATCACATTTCCAACAAACACAGCATCGTTTTTATGGTAAACCTCGCCTTCATGACTTAAATCATAAGTATGGTCTCCTCCTATTTCATCACATCGTAGGTAAGTCACTAAACCTATTTCATCGCCGTTTAAAAATCTAGAATAATCTCTTGCAATAAGACTGTCAGATGGTGCTGTATTCCATACACGGATTTCATCCATATATCCTGTCAGCCCTTCTCCAACAGACATAAATCCTAATTGGTCTAAAGCGATTTGATTTGTAAAATGAATTCGATCACTCAACACTCCATTTATAAACAACCCTAAACTATCGTCTTCCAATTTTAATCCAATATGTTGCCATTGGTTAAGGTTTAGTGCTCCTGATAAAATTTCAGCATTTTGTTGATCACCTGCATTAAATTTATAAGTATTATTCTCATATTCAAACGTAAAACCTAAGAATTTATCAAATATTTTAAAATCAGAACCAGATGTCGGTTTCATCCAAGATTCTAAATAAAATTCTTGTTGATTTGAAGGATTCTGAAAATTATTTTTAGCATTTAGATATGATGAACCATCAAACTGTAATGATTTACCTGAATTGGTTGCCGTTTCGAATTGCACTTTAACACCTTCTACGGCAATACCACCAGTATAATTAATTTGTCCGTTTACAATTGCTGTAGGACTTCTAAATCCAACACCATAAAGCGTATCGGTATATACGGTTTCTGTTAAACATTGAGCTTCTCCAATCACTAAATATTCATATAGAGATCCTGCACTTGCAGTTTCATCTAAAAATAAATGAGAACCAGAAGTTTCACTTGCAATTTGAGTATAAGAATCATTAGAACCCAATAATCTTCTATGAATTTTAAACAACTCAATTAAATTACTATTATTCGCAGGAGACCATTCCAATTGAACATAATTCGGAAAATACCCTTTTGATCCTTGGAAATTTTCATCGGTTAAGAAGGTTTCTTCTAAATCGAAGGTAAGCACTTTTTCTACCGGTTCACCATTAGAAATTCCTTGACCTTCGTTTTCACCAGTACATATGTTTTGTGCAAAAATTTCGTATATATATTTATTACAAATCGCCGTATTGTTATCTACGTAGAAAGAATCATTTTCATTTAATATAATATATTCCGAATTTGCCCCTCCAAACAATGTTTTCTTTAAAACATATCGAGATTCATTGATGGCATTGTCATCCCATGTAACATAAATTACACGCTCGTCATCAATTGTTGTATCTATTACAGCTAAATTCGTTGGCATATCAGGATCGTCCATCCATTTACCTACATTGGTTCCCCAGTTTCCTCGTATTATACATTCATTAATTGTAGAAATTCGGATACTATCAAACTCGTTTGGTTCAAGATGGCCTACATGATTTTGATCAACAATAAATTCTCTTTCATTTCCTTGGACTGTGTCTATAGAATGCCACTGCCCTAAATTTTTATAACCAATAATAAAACCTTCTGGCGTACTACCAGACCAACCCCAGGTCATACGAACTGTAGTATCACATCGGTTTAAACTGGCTTGAATATTATTTGGATGATCTTTTATTTCAGGAATATAACCATAAGCAACCGTACTCGTTGCACCTCTTTTTACAGAATTTCCGTATCCAAGCTTTACACGAAAAGCAACTTTATTATTGATACTGTCTGCCGAATTTTCAAAACTAAAATTATGACTGTTTGGCGAATCTGTAGAAATAAAATTGGACCAAGGTCTTTCAGGAATTTGATATTGAAACTGTGCTCTATAGTCTGAATTAGATGCAGACCATGATAAATCTATATGCCCACATTCATCTTGGGAAGCTGTAATAAATGGGGCAGGGATATCACTCCAACCGTAAACAGGTTTAGATACATTGAAACCTCCTCCCTCATCATAACTTCCGCTAAAACTTATATTATAGTTTTGCAAATATTGAAGATGTTCTGGTAAAGTTATCTGAAAAGTAGCATGTTTATTATCGCCATTACTATAAGCATAAACACTTACACCATTCCTACTTGCATAATTAAATTTAGCAGTACCATTACCTGCAACGGAAAGATTAATAGACCCTGAATTTTTTACATGCATTACCAGGTAACCATTTACATAAACATTCATGTGTTCCAAATGATCATCTTTACAACCCCAACAGCCATCATTATCCCACATATCCATTTTAAAGGATATCTTTTTCGTGTTTTTATCTAATGAAGTATTTTTTATATATCCCGCATTAAATGATTTACCATAAGCAACCTCACTCAACCCAGGTATAATCAACCCACATAACAATAGATATAAGGAAAGTTTTTTCCTTAGTACATTTTTAATCCAATAACCATTTTTCATAGACCTCTGTTTTTGTTTAATTTAGCTCAATAGTTTTTACAACAAGTTATAAACACAAAACAACAAAAAAAACAAACATGTTTTTTTAGGTAAAAACACCTAATTTTGCAAAAACGTTATATAAATAATTTTATGAGTTTTAAACTGTATTTTTTTCTTTTTACCTTGTTAACCTATATGTTTAGTATGGGTAAAAACACCAATACGATAGATTCTCTATATTTAAAAGGTGATTTTGTAACGTGCTCTAAAATAATACTCAAAAAACTAGAAACAGAGGATCTCTCTACACAGAAAGCCTATAAATACTATTATTATCTTACCGAAATAAAACGAACAACTGAAGATTTCAAAGAGGCTTTGATTTACAATAAAAAGGCTTCGGTTTATATTTCCACTCAAAAAGAAGAGATTCAAAATACAAATCGTCGAGGAGCCATATTTTATCAATGGTCTCATTTCGATCTTTCCCAAGGGGATTCTGCTTTTTATTATTTAGAGAAGTCTATGGCTTTAAGTGAAAAGTATGGAAATACTGAATTTTATATCAATAACCTTAACTTAATTGCCACACTTTGGAACAATAATAAACAGAATCCAAAATTGTCGCTTCAATTATTTAAAAGGGCTCTACATGAGGCCAAAATATTAAATGACATAGACCTCTTAGTTCAAATTAATACAAACATCACCATGCCTTTAATGGTTTTAAAACAGTACGAAACCCCGATTGAGCATTTACTTTCTATAGATTCTTTTATTGAAAAACTAGACATTCCTATTTATAGGCTAAATTATTATCAAAAATTATCTTTAATCTATCGAGAGCTTAAAGATTATAAAAACGAAGCTAAAATTTTGGACAAAGAATTGGTATTTATTAGAGCCTTTTTCAATTCAGAAAAAGCCAAAAACATTGCTGAACTCGAAGAGAAATACGAATCGCATTTAAAAGACATAAAAAATAAACAACTTGAACAAGAAGGTGAACAAAAATCAACCATTATTACTATTGTACTTATTGGGTTGTTTCTTTCTTCTTTAGCTCTTGTACTCTACAAACGATTAAATTATAAATTAAAAGAAACCAACGATAAACTGAATAACTCGGTCCAACTAAATAAACGTATTTTTTCTATTCTATCTCATGATTTAAAGCAACCTATTGTTTCTTTAGAGTCTATGTTTTTTTTGATGGATAATCAGATGTTGAGTGAAGATGAAACATTCGCAAATAAAAAGCTCATTCAAAATCATTTGAAAACAACAAGTCTTTTTATAGATGATATTATGACTTGGGCAAAATTGGAAATCGAAAAAACTGAAAAATTAAAAGAGGAAGTCTATGTTTTACCTGTTTTAAAACACATAGAGGGTTTGTATTCCTTAGAGATTGGAAATAAAACATTAAATATAGTATCTAATATTGATAAGCATCTTTTTATTCAAAAAAATAAAATGTTATTATTTATTATCCTAAAAAACTTGATTCATAACGCAATAAAATTTAGTTTTACGCAAAGTACCGTTGTAATTAATACAAAAAAAGATAAAAACAAAACTATCTTTTATGTAGAAAATATAGGTAGGCCGATCCCAGATTATATAAAAAACGATTTGTTTAATATTGACAAACCACTAAAACAATTTATGAGAAATGATTCTCAACTTGGATTTGGTTTAGGTTTAAGTATTGTATCAAAATTGATTTACGACAACAGTGGGAAAATTTGGCTTGAACAAAACGACGATAAGAACAAAACAACCATAGCTTTTTATTTATGATAAAAATTGGATTGATAGACGATCATATTACCGTAGTTGAAGGATTGAAAACAATTTTAAAGAAGTCTTTTAATATTGTTTTTACTGAAACCGTTCCACAAAACAGTTTTGAATTGATTAAACAATTTAAACCTGATGTATTGATTGTTGATATTATTTTTCCAAAAACAAATTATGTAGAGTACTACCACGAGCTAAGGAAAACATTTCCAAACATTCGCATTATTTCTTATTCCAGTCTATCCAATCCAATTTTGAATCAGTCTCTGAAAAAAATGGGGGTCTTTGAATTCATTAATAAGAATGAACCTTTAGAAAAATTGGAACAAACAATACTAAGATCTATGAGAACCGGAAACCAAGATATTGAAAGTTCGAAAACGCCTCTTCATTTAACTCCTGCAGAGGTAGAAATTGTTCAGCAACTTGCCCAAGGTAAAACCACCAAAATGATTGGAAACGATCTTAGTAGAAGTCATCGAACTATTGAGAACCATAGAAGTAATTTACTTATAAAACTTGAGGTGAATAACGTAAGTCAACTGATTTCGAAATGTTATCAGATTGGTATTTTGAATTAAATAAATATATTGTTGTAAAATAAAACAGCCTTTCGGATAACTCCAAAAGGCTGTTTACTTTTATGTAGAATTCAGATATTAAACCAAACCTTGGTCTAACATAGAGTCAGCTACTTTTACGAAACCAGCAATATTGGCTCCTTTTACGTAATCAACATATCCGTCAGCATCTGTACCATATTTTACACAAGCTTCGTGGATGTCACACATAATTTGGTGAAGTTTTGCATCAACTTCTTCACGTGTCCAGTTGTAACGTAAAGAGTTTTGGCTCATTTCTAATCCAGAAGTTGCTACACCACCAGCATTTGATGCTTTTCCTGGTGCAAATAAAACTTTACTGTGGATGAATAATTCAACTGCATCTGGAGTAGTTGGCATGTTTGCTCCTTCAGAAACACAGATAACACCGTTGTCAATTAAAGTTTGAGCTTCTTCTTTGTTCAATTCGTTTTGAGTTGCACAAGGTAAGGCTACATCACATTTAACAGACCATGGACGTTGACCAGCGTGGAATTCACATCCGTACTTATCAGCGTATTCTTTAATACGTCCACGTTTCACATTTTTAAGATCCATAACGAAAGCTAATTTCTCAGCAGTAATTCCGTCAGCATCATAAATATATCCTGAAGAATCAGATAAAGTCACAACTTTACCACCTAATTCAGTTACTTTTTCACAAGCGTATTGAGCAACGTTTCCAGCACCTGAAATAGTTACCACTTTACCTGCAAAAGAATCTCCTTTTGTTTTCAACATTTGGTCAGCAAAGTATACGTTTCCGTATCCTGTAGCTTCTGGACGGATTAATGATCCACCCCAGTTGATTCCTTTTCCAGTTAATACACCAGTAAATTCGTTACGAATTCTTTTGTATTGTCCGAACATGAAACCGATCTCACGACCACCAACACCAATATCACCAGCAGGAACATCTGTATTTGCTCCAATATGACGACAAAGTTCAGTCATGAATGATTGACAGAATTTCATCACTTCGTTATCCGATTTACCTTTTGGGTTAAAATCAGAACCACCTTTTCCTCCACCCATAGGTAAAGTAGTCAATGAATTTTTGAAAACTTGTTCGAAAGCTAAAAACTTAAGAATTGATAAGTTTACAGAAGGGTGAAAACGTAAACCACCTTTGTATGGTCCAATAGCCGAGTTCATTTCTATACGGAAACCACGGTTTACTTGCATGTTTCCTTCATCATCTAACCATGGTACACGGAACATTAAAACACGTTCTGGCTCAACCATACGTTCTAATAATAATTTCCCTTGGTATTTTGGATTTTCGGCGATGAATGGAATGATAGCTTCTGCTACCTCTGTTACAGCTTGAATAAATTCAGGCTCGTTGGCATTGCGAACCTTTACAGATTCGATAAATGCATTTATTTGCGCTTGCATAGTCTTAAAATTTGTAAAAAGTAATGACCAAAAATAAAAGAATTTTTCAAATAAATATCAAATAAAAATCATTGATTTTATCTTTCTTTCTTAAAAGATGTGAATTACGATGTAAATATGTTCAAATTATTGCCTTTTATATTGGTTTCCTGGTAGATTTTTGGCTAATCCTTTTAATTCCAACTGCAATAAAACTTGGATTAATGTTGATATTGGCATTTTTACTTTTAATGCAATAACATCTATTGGTTGTGGTTTTATTAATAAAGTATTTAATACAGTTTCTTCTTCATTCGAAAGTTGAACAAACAATTCGGTCTGAAAACTATCTTCAAAGGTTCCGCCATTCACATCTTCATTCCAATTCATTATATATTCTAAATCAGAGATGGTTTCAATTAAATGTGCTTTTGTACTTTTTATAAGATGATTACAACCTTCCGAGGATTGTTGTCGAAAATTCCCTGGCAAAGCAAACACATCTCTATTGTATTGCACGCCCAAATCGGCGGTAATTAAAGCACCTCCACGTTTTCGTGCCTCTACAACAATGATGGCATCACTCATACCAGCAACAATTCTGTTTCTTTTCGGAAAATTTTCGCGACTTGGTTTATTTCCAGAGGTAAATTCCGATACCAAGGCTCCATGATGAATCATTTCTTTTGCAAATTCACTGTGTTTGGCCGGATAAATTCGATCCAATCCGTGTCCTAAAACACCAATGGTGGGTATTCCGAATTCTAAGGCACTTTTGTGTGCACAAATATCTATTCCGTAGGCTAAACCTGAAACTAAAAGAACATTATGCTTGGCTAGCTCTTGAACAAATTCCTTGGTCCAATCTTCACCATAGTCTGTAGATGATCGAGTTCCAACAATACTCACTACTTTTTTTGCGTTTAAATCGCAGACACCTTGTTGGTAAAGCAAAATTGGCGAATCGGAACATTGTTTTAATCGAAATGGATAAGACTCGTCTTGAAAATACACAGGTTTAACGCCGTTTTGTTCAATAAAACGAATTTCAAACTCTGCTGCCGAAAGCACCTCCTGTTTTACAATATTCTGTGCTACTTTTCGACCTATAGATGGTATTTTTTCGAGAACTTTTATAGGTTCTTTAAAGACAGCCTCAGGACTCCCACAGTATGAAATCAATTGCTTTGCGGCAATAGGTCCAACATTAGGAATCATGTTAATTGCAATCTTATATATTAAATCTTTATCCAAATCGTCACTTTCTTTAACAAAATTAAGTTAATTTGTGCTATTAAAACAATAATCGCATCATGAACCTACGTTTTTTTATTTACAGGCTATTTTTAATTGTTTCATTATTTTCTATTCAAAAAGGATTAGCACAAACTAATATTCATGTTATTGGTCATCTTTCCGACCTAGAGACTAAAGAGGAGGTCATTGGCGCCCATATTTTTATAGATTCTGTTCAATCGGTTATATCAAATGCTACAGGTAATTTTGTCGCAGATTTGCCAAAAGGCAAGCACCGTTTTATTGTGTCTTTTATTGGTTATCAAACTTTAGATACAGTCGTTTCTGTTTCTGAAAACAACAAAAATCTGCATTTTAAAATGCGAGAATCTAATAATTTATTGGATGTTTTAGTTGTTTCGGATAGTAGATACAGTCACAAATACGAAGAATCAGCCATTGCTATTGATGTTATTAGTCCTGATGAATTAAAATTGAAGTCGCCTTCAAATATTCAAAAAACAATAGAACAACTACCAAGTGTTCATATGATTGGAGACCAAATTAACATTCGCGGAGGTAGTGGTTGGACTTACGGTGCAGGAAGTAGAGTGTTATTATTACAAGACGGTGTTCCGATGATGGAAGGTGCCGAAGCTGGTATTCAATGGTATTCTATTGAACCAGAATCTACACAGCAAATAGAAATGGTAAAAGGTTCATCTTCTGTGTTGTATGGAGCCTCTGCTCTTAATGGTACAATAAACGTTCAAACCAGAAAACCAACTAAAAAGCCATATACTTCTATTAGCATTCTTCATGGAGCTTATGACAGTCCTAAAAGAGCAAATTCTAACCACAACGAAGAACTTGAAGACCAATATGTAGATGATTTAAGTGGTGGTTTTGATACAATTACTGTAGCTACAAATGGTCGAAAATTAAATGATTGGAATAATAAATCTTTCCCATTAACATTCTCAAACTATACTGTTTATCACGAACAAAAGTTAGGTAAGGTAGAACTAAGTGGATCTTATAACTATTTTAGAGAACAACATTACATACAAAACAATAAAGAAAATAAACGTCACCGTATTTTTGGTAAGGTAGCACACGATTTACGTAAACCCCATGGTTTATATTATGGAATATCTGCTTCTTTTATTGATAATTTAAGAGGGGAATCATTTTTATTTAATGGAGATCAAGATCCGTATAGATCTTATGATTATGTAACTTACGATTTACACTCAAAAGAAACAGCCATTAGACCATTTTTAGAAATTGGTCGTGAAGATTCAAAATGGAATCACAGATTTAATGGGCAATATTACAAAGTTGCATATCAAGATACCGTTACAAACTATTCAACATTATACTACGGTAATTACCAATCTCAATTTAATCTAGATCCTTTTGTAGTAACATTTGGAGGAAATGGATCTTATGTAAAAGGAGAAACGACTTCAGCAAATATTGATGCCCACCAATTCAATTTAGGTGCATACGCTCAATTAGAATATAAGTACAAAAAATTTGCAGCAACTGCCGGAGCTCGATACGAATACAACAATGAAAATAACAATATAGATAAAGCTCCAATTTATAGATTGGCAACAAACTATAAATTATCTAACCGCACATTCCTTAAAGCATCTTATGGTGAAGCCATTCGTTTTCCTTCATTGTTGGAGAAGTTCTTCCAAAGAAATGCTGGTGAAATTACATTTCTACCAAATCCAGATTTAGAACCTGAAAAAGGTTGGACTGGAGAGGTTGGAATCCTTCATAAATTTAAAACAGGTAATTGGAAGTTTTCTGCAGAGGCCAACGCATTTATAATGAAGTTTGATAATATGACCGAACTCAGTTTTGGTGTTTGGGGTGGAGATGTTAACAAAGATTTAAATCCACTAGGAATAGGGTTTAAAGCAGTTAACGTTGGAGAAACCAGAGTTTCTGGAATAGAATTGAATACTCGAGGTTACGGACAAATTGGTCAGGTAGAAGTCGATTTTAAATTGGGATACACTTACATGAATCCAATTGCGTTGGACAATGACTATGTTTACGCTTCTTATAAGGATGAAAAAGATAGTATTGCTGCTGGTATTTCTGATGATCCACTTGTTCAAGCATTTGTTGGTTTTTTGATCGATTCAATTGGAGATGTAACCTATAATAATACAAGCTCGGACCCTTCTGTACTAAAATACAGATTTCAACACCTTGTAAATTTAGATCTAGCCTTCCATTATAAAAAGTTCCATCCAAGCGTCAACATCCGCTATAACAGTTATATGAAAAACGTAGATCAACTTTTTGAAAGTTCTATTTTTAATGCAGGTGTAAGAGATATTTATTATTCTGTAAGTAATATTGATGGTCCTGGAGGTGTAGATCTTGCGGTGCAAGACATGGGAATCAAAAATTCGAGGCAAAGAAATAAAAATGGTGACTGGTTTTTCGATTTAAGATTAGGATATGACTTAGCAGACAATATTAAAGTGATGTTTGCCGTAGAAAATGTCTTTAACCACGAAGCTCAAATAAGACCTGCACAAGTAAGTGCACCAAGAAAGTTTAGTTTACAAACGAACATTACATTTTAATGAAAAAAATTGGAATAATTCCTGCCAGATACGCTTCTACAAGGTTTCCTGGTAAACCTTTGGTTGATATTTTTGGTAAAACAATGATTCAACGCGTTTTCGAAAAAGTGAATACCAGTCAATTGTTAGATGAGGTTTATGTGGCTACCGATGATCAGCGTATTGTAGATGAGTTAGAGTCTAAAAATATACCATACATCTTAACCGACCAGAACATTAGTACAGGTACTGAAAGATGTTTAGCGGCTGCACGAACTCTAAAATCTTTAGAAAAAGAAGATATACTAATCAATATTCAAGGCGATGAACCTTTCATTAGTGCGAATCAAATCAAACTTCTTTTACAAGCTTTTAGTCACCCACAAACACAAATTGCCAGTCTAAGAAAAAAAATAGAACGTATTCCCCAAGTTTTGAATCCAAATTCGGTTAAAGTAGTTTGCGATAACAACGATTTCGCCTTATATTTTTCAAGATCACCAATACCTTATGTAAGAGACACCACTCAAGACCAATGGTTGAGTGTTGCAAGTTTTTACAAACATTTAGGTATTTATGCCTTTAAATATGGTGTTCTTGAAGAATTATCACATCTAGAAAAATCGGAATTGGAAATTCATGAATCCTTAGAGCAATTATCTTGGCTTACCCATGGTTATAAAATTAGGATGATTATTACCCAAGAAGAAAGTCCTTCAATAGATACACCAAACGACCTAGAAATGGTTCTAAATTTGTATAAAAACAGATTATAAAATAAAACATTACCTTTAACAGCAAAATATAAAAGCAATGAAACGCCTACTTATACTTATTGGACTTATTTGTTCATTCCAAACGTTTGCTCAAGTAGACAAAGAATTTGGATTGAAATTAGGTTATAACCTAACAAACATAGCAGACATCAAAGGCTTAACAGGTTTTGAATATGGTATTTTTTATAAAAAAATGTTTTCAAATAAAATTGCTCTTGACTTAGGTTTAAACTTGAGAAAACAAAAACTTAGAGAAGACATATATGCACAAGAAAGTGATGTTAATGTTCAATTTTTTTCTATTCCTGTAACAGCTAGATATTATTTCAACAAAGAGCTCTATGGTCGTATTGGGTTACAACCTGCTTTAATAACAAATGCCCGAATAGATGAGAGCGAAAATTTATCTCAAGGATTAAAACGTGATGTTAAAAATCATTTTAACGCCTTTAGCTTGGCTGGAGTTTTCGGCATAGGTTATACCATAGATAAGACCATAGACATTCAAGTTGAATACAATATGGGGTTAACAAATAAATTTATTGAACCTTCTGTAGGTCGCTTCACCGAAACAAATCACTACTTATCAGTGTCTTTCGGTTACATTCTCTTTAGAGAATAATTTGTTTCACTAAAAATACATCTGTGCAAACTGTATATCGTATAAAACTTATTTGGAAATGGCTTTTTCTTGTTTCCGCAATAGGAATTGCTATAATCACTTTTTTCTATTCTAATGCCTTAATTAAAGAATTGAAGATTGAAGAAGTAAAAAAGGTGAAAATTTGGGCTCAGGCAAATCAACGTTATGTGATGTCAGATGATCCTGAAAGGGATCAAGAGGAGTTCAAATTCTTAGTTTCTATTCTTCAAAGTAACACAACCATTCCAATTATTGTGTACAATGAGAAAACAGAAACCATACAACAAACATTAAACATAAAAGACACAGATAATAAAGAGGATTTATTAGAACAAATGAAAGCAATGGGAAAAGACTACACGCCCATTGAAGTCCGAGGGAATATTTCGGAAAATGCAACACTAGACTATAAACTACTTATTTATTATACAAATTCCAATTTAACAGATAAGTTGGAAATACTTCCTATTATCTTACTATTAACGTTTTCGTTTTTCATTGGCTTAGCGTATTGGGCTTTTTCTGAATCGAGAAAATCTGAACAAAGTTTAGTTTGGGCCGGAATGGCTAGAGAAACAGCTCACCAAATTGGTACGCCACTTTCTTCATTACTTGGATGGTATGAATTATTAAAACTTTATGATGTACCTGAAGATAATTTGATTGAAATTCAAAAGGATTTGAATAGGTTACAGGTCATAACCGAGCGATTTTCTAAAATTGGAGCACAACCAGGCCTAAATGAAGAAAATATAGTGCCAGTTGTTCGAAATGCATATCAATATATTAGAAAAAGAGCCTCTCAAAAAATTGAGTTCGATTTTAATTGTGAAGAAGAAAACATTCTTGCCAATACGAATAAAGAACTGATGTCTTGGGTGATTGAAAATTTAATTCGAAATGCAGTAGATGCCATTCAAGGACCTGGACGTATTTCCGTGCATTTGTTTGCTCAAAAAAACAAAATTTACATTGATGTTACCGATACAGGTAAAGGTATAAAAGCTACACATTTCAAAACCATTTTCGAACCTGGTTATACTACAAAAACTCGAGGTTGGGGATTAGGATTATCTCTTGTAAAGCGCATCATAAAAAACTACCATCAAGGAGAAATTTATGTTTTAAAATCCGATATAGACGTCGGAACAACATTTCGCATTATCCTAAAACAAATCCAATAAATTGGCAGGACTCTATATTCACATTCCATTCTGCAAGAAAGCGTGTTCTTATTGCAATTTTCACTTTAACACCAACGTAAAAGCAAAACCAGAAGTTGTAAAGGCCATCATAAAAGAAATTGAACTCCGTAAATCTGAAATTGATCATTCTTTAGAAACGGTTTATTTTGGAGGAGGAACACCTTCGTCTCTTTCTAATGATGAATTAAGTTCTATTTTTCAAGCCATTCACAAACATTTCTCTTTAACGCAATGTAAGGAAATCACATTCGAAGTGAATCCGGATGACGTAACACCACAACAACTGGAATTTTGGCATGGCTTAGGCATTAATAGAATTAGCATGGGTGTACAATCTTTTTATGAAAAAGATTTAAAGTATATGGGACGTTTTCATAAAGCCGAAGAAGCTGTAAAAGCAGTAAAAAATCTGATTGATTCACCTTTTACAAATTATACAATAGATCTTATTTATGGTTCTCCCACATTAACAGATGCCATGTGGAGAAAAAATTTAGATTTTGTGAAACAAAACAAAATCCCACACATTTCTTGTTATTCACTTACAGTAGAACCCAACACAAAATTGGCTTATAGAATTGCAAAAACGAAGCAAAACAAACCCGTAGACGATGATTCGGCTAGACAATTTGATATTTTACAACAATGGGCGAACGAGAATAATTTTACACATTACGAAATTTCTAATTTAGGATTGAAAGAAAATCAGGCCATTCATAATTCGAACTATTGGAATGGAAAACCTTATTTGGGAATTGGGCCAAGTGCACACTCTTTCAATTCAAATATTCGAAAATGGAACGTAGCCAACAATAAAATCTTTATCGAGAAAATAAACCTCAACGAAACAGCTTATGAGCAAGAAAACTTAGCCATTGAAGATCAATACAACGAAATGATTATGATTGGTTTTCGAACAAAAAAAGGTGTTTCAAAAAAGCAAATTAGTACTATTTTTGGCGAGAATAGACTACAGAGTTTATTAGATGAAATTAATCAAATACATCCAAATTATTTTACAGAATCACCAACACATATCCAATTAAAACCAATGTTATGGATGCTTTCTGATGGTATTATTTCAGATTTATTTTGGGTTTAATATCCTTTAAGTAAATCAGCAATTTTACGATCATTGGACAATCGAGGGACTTTGTTTTGCCCACCCAATTTCCCTTTTGACTTCATGTAAGACTGAAAACCAAACCTAGATATTTGAGTAACCACAAGTTCTTTTAAAATATTTCCAGCTCTTAAATCTAAATAATATGGATTAAGCTCTTGCATTTTTTTATCAATAACTTGAGTAAATTGACCTAAATTACTAGGTAAAACCTCAAATTCAATTAACCATTCATGGTAAGGCAATCCGTTTGAAGGGTTTACTTCCGGAGCCACATGAAACTCTCGTATAGATCCACCACACGATTCGATACCCGCATTCAAGGCCTTTTCAACTTCATAAGCTATAACATGTTCGCCAAAAGCCGAAGTAAAATGTTTTATTCGCCCAGAAACAACAATTTTATAAGGTTTTAATGAAGTAAAACGTACGAGATCGCCAATGTTATAAGCCCACAAACCAGCATTTGTTGAAATAATAAGAGCATAGTCCTTATTTAGTTCAACGTCTTTTAAAGTTAATCGTGTTGGGTTTTCGTTATGACATTCTTCTACTGGAATAAATTCGTAAAAAATTCCCGAATCTACCAATAGTAACATCCCCAAATCCGATTGACTGTCTTGAAAAGCAAAAAAACCTTCAGATGCTGGAAATAATTCAATAGAATCAACATCTTTCCCTATCAACTGAGTAAATTTCTCTTTATAAGGCTTGTAATTAACACCACCATAAACAAAGAGATTAAAATTAGGAAAAATTTCTTTTATGTTTTTACCATCATGTTCCTCTTGTAGTTTCTCAAAATACATTTGGACCCAAGATGGAATTCCACTTATCAGCCTTAAGTCTTTCTGAGAAGTTTCCTTAACAATGGCATCTACTTTAGATTCCCAATCTTCTATACAATTGGTTTCGAAGCTTGGCAGTCTATTACTCTGCAAATAACCCGGAACAAAATTTGCGACTATACCAGAAAGTCTTCCAGTTGGTATTACACTGTTTTTATTTAGTAATGGACTTCCTTGTAAGAAAATCATTTTGCCATCAACATAGTCCGCTTTACCTGTTTCAAAAATATAATTGAGAAGGGCCATCTTGGCAGCTTCAATCTGATATTTTAATGATTCTTTTGTTAATGGAATATACTTCGCTCCTGAGGTTGTACCAGACGTTTTTGCGAAATACAATGGTTTACCAGGCCAGAATACATCATTTTTCCCTGCAATTAAATCCGAAAGATAATCAGAATAATCTTCGTAACTTCTTACGGGAACAGCATGTGTAAAATCTGAGTGTTTTTGAATCGATTCAAATTTATGATCTCTACCAAATTGAGTGTTTTTTCCTTGAGCAATTAATTCGGCCAACACCTTTTCTTGTGCTTGAATTGGATTATCTCTCCATTTCGCCATTTTTTTCTCGTTTAAACGAGCTAAAACTTTGGCTACTGTACTTTTAATTTTCATCTAAAAATTAATTAATTTTTCTGGATCAACCGGATAACCATTCTGCCAAATTTCAATATGAAGATGTTCACCCTGGCTCAATTCGCCAGTATTTCCAATTAACGCAATGACTTCTCCCGACAATACATTGTCTCCTAACCCTTTTAACAAACTCGAATTATGTTTATAAATACTCAAGAAGTTATTTGGGTGTTGTATTGTAATAACATATCCATCTTCACTTGTCCAACCTGCAAATACAACCGTTCCACCCTGTATAGACTTAATAGGTTCATTTTGGGTAGAAACAATATCGACACCATAATGTTTAATTCGAGGGTTAAATTTATCGGTAATTAAACCTTCAATAGGTTTATAAAAACTATATTTACTATAAACAGGTTTTTCTTGAAACGTATTATATTTATCCCTATTTTCAATGTCTTTTCGAAACATATTTTCCCGTTTCGAAGGGGCTATAGCATTCGGATTCAGTGAGTCTACCACAGATGAATTTGCTTGAGTTAATGCAGTATTCTCGCCTTTCAAAATATTCTTTATATTATCAACATACCTTTCTTGTAACACTGCATGTTTAGCAATGCTATCAATTTTATATTGAGTTTTAATAATTTCCAATTTTGATTGAGTATCTGGAAAACCAGGTGCCATTCTCTTTATTGGTGTAAAGAAAAAAAGCAATAAGGCTAAAATAAAAATCAAAAAACTAAAGCCAAGAATAATAAGAATCAGTTTTTGAGACTTAAATTGTGTTATGGTAACACTCTCCTTTGAAGAGTCAAAGTCTTTAATAATTCGAAAATAAGCTTGTTTATTTTTATCAGACATTTAGAGAATCGTTATAAAACAAATAAAATAAAATTCTTCGATTAATTACGAATTCTAAGCTAAAAAATCCAAAGAAATTATAGTGGGCTCAACTTTGTATTAATCTTGTTATTTTAAAGAAAGATTACAAATCATAGACCTAAAATAAATGTCAATATCAGATTATTTACTGTCAACTTCTTGCAATTCGCTTAAAATTGCATAATTTAGATGTTTCATAGCCATTCATTTGGCGGAACACATAAAATAAAACGATTATGTTAAAAAAAGGATTTCTATATTTTGGCTTAGCCTTTTTCGGTTTTTCTGTAATAACCTCTTGTGAAAAATGTAAGGATTGTAACTTCACAACAACGGTTCAATACTATAATATTCCAACTTTATCTGGAATTTCCAATAAAGATTTCGCTAAAATAAATTACTTTAAAAAGACCACTTCTAATACAGATTTAAATGAACTTTGTGGAGATAATTTAGATCAATATGATAATCTAACTGAAACAGATACCGTATATATCGACGATTATTTAGACAATTCAGGGGCAATTATTCCACTTCCAGGAGGAATTACTCGTCTGACTACAAATAAATACGATTGTAAGTAAATTTTCTTTCTTTTTTATAATTAGATTAAATCTAAATAAGTAACTTTGTACCATCAAACAACGAAGTTATGAAAAAAGGCATTTCACTTTCTGATCAAATTGTATTGTCAACACCTATTTTAGAATGTTCTAAAAAAAAGAAAAAATGCTGTAAAGCATTTAAGAAAAAGAGTAAGTACTGTAAAAAATGTCCAAAACTTGGTTGCACAAATTTTCAAGTTAATGCCATAGACTAACTAGGGTCTTTTTACAAACTATATAATTAACGCAAAAGCCGTAAATGAATTGTCATTTATGGCTTTTGCATTTATATCAAAAAATATATGAAACATAAGTAGTAACTTTTTTTAGGGCTTTTTATGAAAGAATTGACTTATATTTGTTTTTCCCAAATTGATAAAAAATTATGAGTACGAAAGAGACGATTTTAGTGATAGGATCTGCCGGACAAATTGGTAGTGACTTAGTTTTAGAATTGAGAAAAATATATGGAGATAATCATGTTGTAGCTTCAGATATTAGAGATGCATCTTATGAAGTAATGGAGGGAGGCCCCTTTATTCAACTAGATGTAATGGACGAATTAAAACTAAACGAAATTGTTCGGGAATTTAAAGTTACTCAAATCTACTTGCTCGCAGCAATATTATCTGCAACCGCAGAAAGAAATATTGAATTAGGTTGGAGATTAAACATGAGAAGTTTATCTCACGTTTTAGATTTAGCACGTTTCGGGAAAATAAAAAAATTGTATTGGCCTAGTTCAATTGCCGTTTTCGGACAAACAACACCTTCATTACAAACACCTCAACACACCATTACAGAGCCATCAACAGTATATGGAATCAGTAAATTGGCTGGTGAACGTTGGTGCGAATATTACAACGCAAAATTCAATGTCGATGTAAGAAGCATAAGATATCCAGGATTAATTGGTTATAAATCACCAGCTGGAGGAGGAACGACAGATTATGCCGTTGAAATATTCTCCGAAGCACTAAACTACGGAAACTATACGTGTTTTTTAAGTGAAAACACAACATTACCTATGATGTATATGCCAGATGCTATTCGCGCAACTATAGAACTTATGGAAGCACCAGAAGATAGCATAAAAATTAGATCATCTTACAATTTATCTGGAATCAGTTTTTCTCCTAAAGAATTATCTGAGGAAATCAAGAAACACATTCCAAATTTCAATATTTCATACGCTCCAGATTATCGACAAGACATTGCGATGTCATGGCCACATTCTATAGAAGATACAAGAGCACAAGAAGATTGGGGATGGAAAGCAGAATACGATTTGGCTGGAATGACCAAAGATATGCTTGACAACATCAAAAAGAATAAATAAAAACACCATAACAAATACAAAAAAGATGGACCAATTAACCATTTACAATTCTCAAACCAAACAAAAAGAAATTTTTAAACCAATCAACGAAGGTCATGTTGGTTTATATGTTTGTGGACCTACTGTTTATTCTGATGTTCACTTGGGTAATTGTAGAACGTTCATCACTTTCGATATGGTTAATCGTTACTTGAAATTCTTAGGTAACAAGGTCCGCTATGTTCGAAATATAACAGATGCTGGGCATTTAGAAAACGATGCTGATGAAGGTGAAGACAAAATTGCTCAACGTGCAAAACTAGAGCAATTAGAGCCAATGGAAATTGTACAAAAGTACACTGTAGGTTTTAGGCAAATTATGAGTATTTTTAATGCCCTTCCTCCTTCTATTGAACCTACAGCAACCGGTCACATTGTTGAGCAAATTGATATGATTGAAGACATCATAAAAAAAGGATTTGCCTATGAAGTTAATGGTTCAGTTTATTTTGATGTAGAGAAATACGATGCTAAATATGGATACGGTCAGTTATCTGGTAGAAAGATAGAAGACATGATTTCTGGAACACGCGAATTAGATGGACAATCGGAAAAAAGAAATCCAATTGATTTTGCACTCTGGAAAAAAGCAAGTCCAAGTCATATTATGCGTTGGAATTCGCCTTGGGGTATTGGTTTTCCAGGTTGGCACTTAGAATGTTCTGTAATGAGTAGTAAATACTTAGGAGAAACTTTCGATATTCATGGAGGTGGAATGGACCTAAAATTTCCGCATCATGAATGTGAAATTGCTCAATGTACAGTTGCTCACGACAAAAATCCTGTTAATTATTGGATGCATGCCAATATGCTTACATTAAATGGGGCTAAGATGAGTAAATCTACAGGAAATACGTTATTACCTTTAGAATTAATTGAAGGGAATAATGCGTTTTTCGACCGAGGTTTTTCGCCAAACATTGTAAGATTCTTTATGATGATGGCACACTACCGAAGTACACTTGATTTTAGCAAAAATGCCATAGAATCTGCAGAAAAAGCTTTTCTTAAAATTCAAGATACATATTTTGGATTGGACGAATTAACACCCGGAAACATTGATTTAACTTCGGAAATTGAAGGTCTTAATAAAAAAGCCAGCGCTGCTCTAAATGACGATTTTAATACGCCACAATGTATTGCAGTTTTACACGAACTTGTAAAATTAATTCGTACCAATGAAGGTTTAGATTTAAAATCGATTGAAATGTCTAAGCAATTATTTCATGATTTTGTTGAAAACGTCATGGGTGTTCAATTCATTAAGCCAACAAAAAATTCAAATAACATTGAAGATGGTTTGATGCAAATGATCATTAACCTACGTCAGGAAGCTAAATTGAATAAAAACTGGGCACAGGCTGATGAAATCAGAAATCATTTATCTGAACTAAACATTGAAATTAAAGATGGAAAAGACGGGGTAACTTGGAATAAAAACTAAGTTCTACTTTTCTTCAAAACTTATAAAAAACCGTCATTAGACGGTTTTTTTTGTGGAATTAACTATTTTTAAAATCTAAACTAAACTTCATGTCAAAACATTATATTCTTTTATTTATTTTAGGTTTAATGATTAGTTCTTGTGACCTTATTTCTTCAAAAAAAGATCAGGAACTCTCAATGTTCACACCCGAATTCAACGATGAACAAACCTACAATTACATTGAAGAGCAATTAAAATTCGGACCAAGAATCCCCGAATCAAAAGCGCATCAATTATGTCAATCTTTTATCCAAAAACATTTTATGAAACAAGGTTTCCAAGTGAAATCTACACAAAGTATAAAACAAGGAGGTAAAGGGCTTATCACCATCAATAATATTGAAGCCTCGTATAAATCTGAAAACCCGAAAAAGAAAATTTTATTGGCTACTCATTATGATACACGGTACCTGTCAAATGATTCTGTTCCAGATTTTATTCCTGGAGCAAACGACGGAGCTTCAGGAACTGCTGTTCTTTTGGAATTGGCCAATATCATAAAAAAAGACTCTCTACCATTCGACATCGATTTTGCATTTTTTGATGGACAAGATCAAGGTCATGACAGCTACATCAAAACGTGGTGTTTAGGTTCTCAAAAATGGGCAAAATCCAATAAAAAAACCTACGACTATGGAATTGTACTTGATATGGTAGGCGCCAAAGATGCCACATTTGCAAAAGAAACATTCTCATCGTATTTCTGTAAAGAATTACAAGATAAAGTTTGGAAGATTGGATCAGAATTGGGTTACGAATCCTATTTTCCTGAAGACAATATTGTAGAGCAATTAATAAACGATCATTATTTTATTAATAATCTTACCAAGTCTAAATCTCCAACTTTACTTCTTACAGATTATAGATCTAAAAAAGAATCGTATTTCCCTCAATGGCATCTAAAATCCGATGATTTAAGTCACATCGATAAATCGACCTTAAAAGTTATTGGCCAAACCTTAGTTGAACTCCTCTATTTACCAGAAAATTAATGGATTTATATACAGACGAATATTTCATGAAAGAGGCCTTAAAAGAGGCTCAAAAAGCTTTTGATGAAGACGAAGTTCCAGTTGGAGCCATCATTGTAAGTCAAAATCAAATCATCGCAAGAGGTTATAATCAGAGTGTGAGACTCAATGATTTTACGGCTCATGCAGAAATGATTGCTTTTACCGCTGCATCAGATTATATGAACGGTAAATACCTAAATCAGTGTAAGCTTTATGTAACCGTTGAACCCTGTACCATGTGTACTGGAGCTTCGTATTGGACACAAATAGGTGAAATAATTTATGGAACAGAGGATAAAAACAGAGGTTTGCATTCTAAAGGGTCAAATTATTTTCATCCAAAAACTAAGATTACTACGGGTGTTTTGAAGGAACAATCGGCAGAATTAATGCAACGATTTTTCAAAAAGAAAAGGAAAAACTAATCATTAAATCATCATTTATCTAAGACTAAAACCCGCGCTAATTCTACGAGAAGAGTAGAAAAAAAATTGCCGCGAAATTTAGATTGTATTTTACAAGTTCTTTACATCCAATTTTTACCTTTTATCGGTGACATTCACTATATTTGGGAATTATTTCAAAAAAAATCACTTAAATATACTGATAGGATGAAAGATCGTTTGAATTTTTACGAGACTAAAGCCCCTGAAATTGTTTTCGAATGGCATGATGCAGAAACAGAAGCAAAAGGTTGGGTTGTCATAAACTCTTTAAGAGGTGGAGCTGCCGGAGGTGGTACTCGTATGAGAAAAGGTTTAAACAAGCATGAAGTTGTTTCTTTGGCTAAAACTATGGAAGTAAAATTCACAGTTGCAGGTCCAGATATTGGAGGTGCAAAATCTGGAATAGACTTCGACCCAAATGATCCTAGAAAAGAAGGTGTATTAAAAAGATGGTATAAAGCCGTTAAACCATTATTAAAAAACTATTACGGAACAGGTGGAGACTTAAACGTTGATGAAATTCACGAAGTTATACCAATGTGTGCCGATTTAGGAATTGAACATCCACAAGAAGGTGTTTTCAATGGTCACTTCTCCCCTTCTTCAGAAGAAAAGAAAGTTATTATTAAACAACTTCAAGAAGGTGTGCTTTACCCTGTAACTCACCCAAATTTAACACCAGATACAAGCGGTAAATATACAGTTGCCGATATGATTACTGGTTATGGTGTTTCTGAGGCTGTTGTACATTATTACAATATTTACGGAGGAGACATAAAAGGTAAACGTGTTATTATTCAAGGTTGGGGTAACGTTGGTGCCGCTGCTGCTTATTACCAAGCAAAAGCTGGAGCTAAAGTTGTTGGGATTATTGACCGTGTTGGTGGATTAATCAAGCCTGAAGGATATACTTTAGAAGAAATTGAAGCTCTTTTCTTGAAAAAAGATGGAAACTACTTAAATGCAGACAACATTTTATCTTTCGAAGAAGTAAACCAAAAGATTTGGACTGTTGGAGCTGAAGTATTTATCCCTGCTGCTGCGTCTCGATTAGTTAATCAAAAACAAGTTGACATGATGGCCGATAACGGTTTAGAAGTTATTTCTTGTGGAGCAAATGTACCATTTGCAGATGAGGCTATCTTTTTTGGACCGACCGGAGAATATACAGATACGAAAGTAAGTATTTTACCAGATTTTATTGCAAACTGTGGTATGGCTAGAGTTTTTGCTTTCTTAATGCAAAACGGAATTGAACTTAAAGATGAAGTTATTTTCGCCGATACATCAAGTCGTATAAAAGATGCACTTGTTGCTTCACATGCAAAGAATGATTCAAAATTGAACATTGCAAAAACAGCTTTTTCTATCGCCTTAAATAAACTTGTTTAATCCCTTTTTGAAATGACTACTTTAATTATTTGTGTATTCATTATTGGATACCTCGCTATTACGCTAGAACATAATTTAAAACTAGACAAGTTAATACCTGCATTAGCCATGATGGCTATTACTTGGGCATTGGTTGCTTTTGGTGTTGATGGATTTGAACAATGGTTCGATTCACACAACCATAAATTGGTAGATGGGTTCATGGAAAAATCTCATCTCGATAAATTACATTTAGTAGAAAATACTCTACTTCATCATCTTGGTAAAACAGCTGAAATCCTCTTTTTCTTAATGGGAGCCATGACAATTGTTGAGATTATTGATTATTTCGATGGTTTTGCGACATTTAAGTCATATATAAAAACTAGAAAAAAGTCTAAATTACTTTGGATTTTTGCATTTCTAGCATTTATTCTATCGGCTATTATCGACAATTTAACAGCTACTATTGTATTAATTTCTATCCTACAAAAAATTATTGACGATAAAAATACACGTCTTTGGTTTGCAGGTTTAATTATTGTTGCAGCAAATGCTGGTGGAGCATGGTCTCCTATTGGAGATGTTACAACAACAATGTTATGGATTGGAGGTAAAGTAACCACACTTTACTTATTAAAATTCTTACTTATTCCTTCATTACTAACAATGATTGTACCTACATTAATTGCTTCATATTTACCAGCATTTAAAGGAGATATTAAACCTATAGAAGACGATAAAGAAAAAAGCAATAAATATGGACCTACAATGTTATACCTAGGTTTATCGGGAATCATATTTGTGCCAATCTTTAAAACAATTACTCATTTACCTCCATACGTTGGTATGATGTTGTCTTTATCTGTAGTTTGTATTTTTGCAGAAATATACAGCCGTTCTAAGTTTAGCATGTCGCATGTTACAGACGCAGAAGGTGACGACTCTCATGGTCATCATTCTCCCGTACACCAATCACTTTCTAAAATTGAAATGCCTTCTATATTATTCTTCTTCGGAATATTAATGGCGGTTGCTTCTTTGGAGTCTTTAGGATTATTATTCTTAGGAGCACAATCATTACAAGAAGCCATTCCAAATTCGGATGTTGTTGTTATGTTACTTGGATTAGGGTCTGCAGTTGTAGATAACGTGCCTTTAGTTGCAGCAAGTTTAGGTATGTTTAGTGAAACATTAGATGACCAATTGTGGCACTTTATTGCCTTTGCAGCTGGTACTGGTGGATCTATGCTTATTATTGGATCTGCAGCTGGTGTAGTTGCTATGGGAATGGAGAAGATTGATTTCTTTTGGTATTTTAAGAAAATATCTTGGTTAGCACTTATTGGATTCTTAGTTGGATCTGGAGCTTTTATGTTATTAAGAGGCTTTGTAATAGCTTAACAAATCATAATTAAATAAAAAACGCCCTTTAGTAAATTCTAAAGGGCGTTTTTTATTGTTGTAAACTTTTTGGAATCTGTATTCTAACCAAAGTACCACATGCCGTATTATTATCATCAAATAAATCAATAATCTGAAAATCGGTTTCCAAGCCAGTAGATTCACGAAGTAATTTTAGTCTATGTTGAGTAAGTTCTATACCACTTGACTTTTGTTTCTTAATAACCTTGACTTTCTCGAAGCCTTTTTTATAATTTCTTCCTACTCCATTATCTTCAACTTCTATAATGAGGTTCTCGTTTTGCATAAAAATTCTTATTTCAAGCTTCTTATCCTTTCTATCGGTACTCAATAAGCCATGCCAAATGGCATTTTCTACAGTTGGCTGAATTAATAAAGAAGGAATATTCACTTTGTTTAAATCAATTTCTTTAACAGAGAATTCAAAATCGAATTTATCATTATGTCGAACTCTTTCTAATTTTAGATAAAGCTCTAATGCCTTTATTTCATCTGCTAAGGAAACATATAGTGCCTTAGAATTCTCAAAAACATAACGCATCAGTTTAGAAAACATACTCAAATAATCACTCGACAATTCTGTACGTTTGGTTAAGATAAAATTTTGAATAGAATTTAATGAGTTAAATACAAAATGTGGATTTAATTGAGAGTTTAAGGCCTTTTGCTGAATTTCATTTAATTTATCAGACATTAATTTCTCTTGTTTTAAAAATGATCTTTCTTTACGGAGATTATCTAAATAATAATACAAAACAACACCAATAAATAACATGATTCCAAAAGCTACCGCAATAATAAACCACCATGAAGTCCAAAATGGTTTTTCTATTTCAAAAGAAAAATGATAATCTAAATCGTCCCATGATCCAGATTCGTTTTGAGCTTGAAGGTAAAATGAATATTTACCAGGATTCAGGTTCAAAAATGTTGCTTTCCTCTCTTTTGAATGAACCCATTGATCGGATAAACCCTCCAATTTAAATCTATAGTTAACATTTCCAAAATGATTGTACTGAAGAGAGATATAAGATATTTCAACCGTATTTTCCTCAAACTTAAAACGACTTCTATTCTTAGCAGTTTTTCCATTAACCTGAATTTTTTCAATATAAATATTTGCCTTAAGTTCCTTTTGCTTTTTAGATAAATGTAAGGCATTTAAACCATGATCTGTACCAATATAAACTAACGAATCATTTTCAAAAAAAATCTGTTTAACATTAGGGGACAATAAACTTTTTGATGAATTTAAAAGTGTTGTTACCTTTACTGAATCTTCTGAAAAAAAATCTATTACATTTACACCTTTATTGGTAGCAACCCATAATTGACTATCGTTTTTTAGGACCAATTGATTTATTGAATTACTTAACAAACCATCTTCAGTTGTAATCCTTTTTTCACTTTTATTTTTTTGAAATAAAGAAAATCCTCTTCCTGCAAATACAACTGCCAAAGTTTTTATTGAAGGAATGTAACGCATTTCTTTTGGCTTATATTGAGTTGATACAAAGAGATGCTCTTCAAATGAGGTCATTTCTTTTATTTCATTTACACTATTAAATTTTGCGATACCGTTATTTCTACCAATAAAAAACACATTTTTATTATTGAAATCAAAAGAACTAAAATTAAATTCAACATCTTTTATCAATCTCAAGCCTATATCTTTATCATATGAGAAAATAGATGAAGAAGTTGTAAAAAAAAGCTTCCTTTTATAAAAAGTAAAATCATCTATCACTCTTGAACTTTGATTATCAAATTTTGCCAAAGCTGGTTTCAGAAATTCACAATTTACACCAACACCCAATTTAATCGTTCTAGAAACTGAAACATCGAGTATATCAAAATGCACATTCCCAATTAAATCCTCTCTATGAGTTTTTGTATTTAATTTAATCGTTCTGTTTCTTTCTCCATATAAAATCCCACTATCTATAGGCAAAATATTGGATACATTTATTTCATCATTTATAATTTTCATATTAACATTAGGAATATAGAAGACTCCTTTTTCCAAAGAACCTAACCAAAGACCATTATCACGATCAATAATAGGAGGGGTTAAACGAATATGATCATGTATTATTGGTTTTGAATCAATTGGCTCTGTCAAATTTTCAAGAAGATATACTTTTCCTTTTGGATCTCTAGTAATTTCATTTAACAAAAACAAATCCCCAACTTTGAAGACATGAATATTATTATTAAAATTAATTACTAATTTGTAATTCTTCGAATTCAACACATTTCCCCCTATAACAAGTAGAGAATCATCAATCAAATAAGGTCTTAAAAGTGCTATCTCATTGAGATTATTAGCTTTTAATTTTTCATCAAAGGAAACATCATCATTAAACATATAACCATTACAATCATTTACATAAACATTGCTATACCCATTTTGATTAACAATTTGAATACTACCTTCATTTAACGCATTGTTCTTTTCCCTTGAGAAAATATGATTGACAATTACACCATCAAAATTCAATGGAATTTCTAAAAATCCTAAATTGAATTTAGAAAGATAAATGGTTTGTTTTTGTATTGAAATTTGATCAAAAAAAGAAGACAAAGAACGGTTACTATCAATTATGCAAGATTTAATTTTTTCATTATATCTATATTCAATTATTTCTCCAACACCATTATAATAACACAACGTTAAATTGGAGGTAGTAAACCAAATATTACCAGATTTATCTTCAGCAATCCCAAATATTACATTATCTGTTAATCCATCTTCTGCCGTAAACACCACAAATTCATAGCCGTCAAATCTCGCTACTCCACGATCGGTTCCTACCCAAATAAACCCTTTACTGTCTTGAAAGACACAGTAAACTTCATTACTTGGCAAACCATCCTTGGTTGTAAAATTAATATGAGACAAGGTTCCAAGCACTCTTTTATCCGTAGAAAATCCTTTACCAAAAGGAAGTAAAAGGATAACAACCCACAAAAATTTTAAAAACAATTTTGTATACACTTTAATCTTCATAAATATAGACTCAAATATAAATTAATTCTTTTGCAATTGACCTACTAAAGTATTTATTAGAGGGAAATGAAAAATTATTTTTGAACAAATCAACCTATGAATCCGAAAATTCTGCTAAAACTTCTTAAACCCTTTTGATAAGGTTATATATTGGTATATATTTGAATTTGTCTAAAGAAAATTATATTAATATGTCGGCACAAGCTCAAAATATGATCACACAAGATTCTACTCAAGCTCTATTAAATACAGAACCTATTTCGAAGGAATTGTCAGTTATAGAACTTATACAAAGTGGAGGAGTTGGTGGTCAAATCATCATAGCCTTGTTATTTATTCTATCCGTAATTGCCATTTACATTTTTGTAGAGCGTTATCTAGCGATAAGAAAAGAACAGAAAAGGGATGAGAATTTCTTATTAACAATAAAAGACTTTATTCAGGACGAAAAGTTTGACGCAGCAAAAGAACTTTGCGAAAGAACAGATACTCTTGTTGCTCGTGTTTATAGAGGTGGATTAAATCATATCCATAGAAATGAATCGGAATTGGCTTTGAGACTCGAAAAAATTGCCAATCAAGAAATTCATAAAATGGAATCTAAACTTCCTACACTTGCCACTATTTCGGGAGCAGCACCAATGATGGGATTTCTAGGAACAGTAATAGGTATGATTGTTGTTTTCCACAATATTGCAACTGCAGGTGGAAAAATTGAACTTGAATTATTGTCTAACGGTATTTATACAGCTATGACAACAACTGTGGCGGGATTAATGGTTGGTATTATTGCATATATTGCATATAACAATTTGGTTTCTAGAATGTCTAAAGTTGCATTCAATTTAGAAACATATTGTAATGAATTCTCAGATATTTTAATCAAAAAAGACTAAAATATGGCCATTCGATCGAATCAAAAAATTAGTCCGAACTTCAATATGAGTTCAATGACTGACTTGGTATTTCTTCTTCTTATTTTCTTTATTTTAACCTCTACATTGGTTAGCATAAATGCTTTAGAAATTGAACTTCCATCGGCAGATAAAACAAAAACAGAACAAACGTATACAACTGTTAGTATTAGTAATACTGGTGAGTATTTTGTAAATAGTGATAAAGTTGATGATTTAGAAACCTTAGAATCTTCGATAGGAAATGCAATAATTCAGGCCAAAGACAGTACAATTGTTGTACGCGCAGATAAAACAGCCCAAGTAGAACAACTTGTAAATGTGATGAATATTGGTCAAAGGCATCATTATAAAATGGTCATTGCTACCGAAATAGAAAAATAATATGTCAAAAAGAAAATCTAAAGCACTTATTGTAAGTCTTGTACTTCATGCACTTCTTTTGTTTGTTTTTTATATGACTACTTTTGAACAAAGTAAAAAACAAGAAGATGAATATGGGGCAATTGCCGTAGAGTTTTCTAATATTTCAACTGTTTCTCAACACAATATTAAGCCAAAACCTTTAAAAAAAGTAGAGGCTCAAAAACCTACCGAAGAAATATTAACAACCGACAATAACAATATTTCTATACCTAAAACAGAGGAAAAAGAAAAGGAAAAGAAGAAACCTAAGAAGAAAAAAGATCAGTATGCCGATCAAACTTCTAATCTTTTTAACAATTTAACAAAACCTACAGAAAACACATCCAATAAACCTAAGAGTGAAATTATTCCAGAAGTATTACCGCTGGGAGATATTACACAAATGGGTGGTACGTCACAGTCCGACAAAGAGAACTTAAATGCTTTCTTAAAATCGGCAGGAAGTGGAACTTCTGGTGGATCGGGATATTTTTTAAGTGGAAGGGGAATTGGTAAACTCGTAAAACCTAAATATTTTTCGAATAAAACAGGATTTGTAGTTGTAGAAATTCATGTAGACGAAAACGGAAAAACCATTTATGCACGCTCTGGTGTGAAAGGAACAACCATTACAGACGAAAAAACACTTGAAAATACGCGTAAAGCAGCTTTAAACACCACCTGGTCTACCAAACTTGGTGTCAAAAAACAGGTCGGTTACATTATTTATAACTTTAAAATTCAATAATATGAATTACCAATCCTGTTGCGATTGGATGTTTAGTCGTTTTCCTACTTTTCAAAAGTACGGATCAACAGCGTTTAAACCTGGTTTAGAAAAAATACAATTTCTAACGAAAGACAATCTTCTTTCCCTTAAGGAAAAAACCATAATTCATGTGGCCGGAACAAATGGTAAAGGTTCCACGTCTTCCAATATTGCCTCTGTTCTTAAAACCAGTGGTTACCGAGTAGGTTTATTTACTTCGCCTCATTTTTTAAGTTTCACAGAACGTATTCAAATAAATGGTGATTACATACCAGAACACGAAGTTGCTGAACTTATTAATACCAACAAAACTTTATTAGAATCTGTAGATGCATCATTTTTTGAGATTAGTTTATGGCTGGCTATAACCTATTTTTGCAAACAAAAGGTAGACTGCATTGTATTAGAAACCGGATTGGGCGGTCGGTTAGATGCCACCAATTTTTTATCGTATACAGATATAAGTGTCATTACCAATATTAGTCTTGATCATACCCAATTATTAGGTGATAGTATTGAAAAAATTGCCAAAGAAAAAGGAGGCATAATAAAACCTAACTCAATTTGTATTTTAGGTGAAAATCATCCGAAAACTAAACCTATTTTTGAAGCAATTTGCAAAATACAGCATTCTAAATTATACTGTTCTGAGGAATTTGAAGTGTCTACTTTCTTAGAACCTCAACTCTATGGTAAACATCAAAAAAGCAATGCACATTTAGCTTATTCTACGTGTCTATTACTTCAATCTATTTTACCGAAAATTACTTCAAAATCTATTTTAGAAGGCATCAATACATCTCAGCAACATTTCTTCTTACCAGGGCGATGGCAAGTGCTTAACACCTCCCCTAAGTCTATTTTCGATATGGGACACAATATAGCTGGTATTCAAGAAATTTTAACCCAACTCGACAAAGAAAATTACAGCAAATTACATATTGTTTGGTCAGTGGTTTCAGATAAGGATGTAAAAAACATTTTTCAACTGCTACCAAAAGATGCCACTTATTACTTTTGTGAAATGCAAAACCCAAGAGGATTAAAAGAAGACGAACTAGCGGAATTAGGAACATATTGTAAATTGAATTACAGAACATTTAAAAATGCTTCAGACGCTTTAAAAGCCTCATTTACTACAGCCAGCTCTAACGATTTGATTTTTTGTGGCGGGAGTGCTTTTTTAATCTCAGAACTTTTTTCCACATATTTCGACAAAACACTTGTAGAAATAAAAAATCAAACTATATTTGCAACCGTTAACAACTGAAAGGGCAATTAGCTCAGTTGGTTCAGAGCACCTCGTTTACACCGAGGGGGTCAGGGGTTCGAATCCCTTATTGCCCACTTAAGGTTATCTTTTATTAGATAACCTTTTTTTATTTCACCAAATTCAAAGAATAACATACCAAATTCAAAGCCACACTATCCAAACTCAAAAGTAGCGTTTAGTTTGTTATTATTAATCATACATTTACCATGTAGTAAAACAATAATAATTCAAATCATTTACATTTTGCTTAAAGGATACTTATTGGGGGTTATTAATAACGTATTTGAAATATAAATTTAAACCATAATTTAAAAAGCACATTTAGGAATATCCTATTTGTGCTTTTTTGTTGACTTCACTTTTTTGGAAACAATAAGTTTATTTGTTCTTATAAAAACTTAACTCTTTAGACTATTACTTATCTTTGCATCAAAATAAAAAAACAAAACCTGTGGGAAAAAATAAACTGAAAAAATTTGCTCAAATGGATACATTCGAGCATGTTGTTCAACCCAAAAGAGATATATTATTAGAAGATAAGTTTGAACTTAAAGGAAAATGGGGACAAAACATTTTTAAAAATGACAAGCCTATTATTCTTGAATTAGGTTGTGGACGAGGAGAATATTCGGTAGCACTAGCCGAAAGGTTTCCTGAAAACAATTATATTGGTATTGACATTAAAGGATCTAGAATGTGGCAAGGCGCAACAGCTGCTATAGAAAAAAAGTTAGACAATGTTGCTTTCCTAAGAATATCTATAGAACATATTGAGGCATGTTTTGCTCAAAATGAAATTTCTGAAATATGGATCACATTTCCAGACCCACAAATTAAATACAGAAGAAGAAGTAAACGTCTTACTCACCCTGAGTTTATTAGAAAATACGAACAATTTCTTAAACCAGAAGGAATAATTCATTTAAAAACAGATTCTTCTTTTCTCCATGGATTTACGCTTGGAGTAATAGAATTGGAAGGTCATGAGGTTTTAGATTCTACACACAATGTGTATACTTCGAGAACAGATAATGACTTACTTATGAATATTAAAACGTATTATGAAGAACTTTTCCATAGCAAAGGATTTCCAATTACCTATATTAAGTTTAGACCTAAACGTTAATGGAAAAAGAAACGTTCTTAGAAAAAGTATATGAGGTTGTTCGGCTAATTCCGAAAGGTCGAGTAACCTCTTATGGTGCCATTGCTAAATATATTGGTGCCCCCAGATCTTCCCGTATGGTTGGTTGGGCGATGAATAAATCGCATAATGAGTCAAATATTCCAGCCCATAGAGTGGTTAATAGGCAAGGCTGTTTAACTGGAAAATTTCATTTCCCAACACCAGATGCCATGGAAAACGAGTTAAAAAACGAAGGCTTGGAAATTGTTAATGATAAAATTGTAGATTTTAAAACACACTTTTGGGATCCTTCAGTCGAACTCTAATCTTCATCTAATATTGAAATAGCTTCTTTAAAAAACTCAGTCACGTCATTGCCATCTATTACCTCTATTAATATAACATAGGTTCCTATTTTTAATATTTCGCCATCATTATCTTGACCATCCCATAGTAAGGTATGTTTACTCCCAACAGATAATCGTTCAGCATAGGTAAACTTGATAAAACCATCCAAATCGAACACATAAGCATTTATTCTCATATCTGGCTTTGAAAACTCTAAATCTAAGGACCAAACATCATTGACTCCATCATTGTTTGGAGAAAAACTCGATTCGAAATCTATTACAGATTTAGTGTTTTTTATAAATTGAGAATTGCTATAACCCGGTGTTGCAAAAAAATCAGACTCAGAAGCTGAAAACCATGAAGAAGGCAAATAACCATTTAAATGCCATTGCCATTTTTCTAATGAGACATTTTCGGTTTCATCAAGAAATACCGAATGATAAGTTGATTCGTATTTCAAAGAATCTAGAACAACAAAACTTCTCGTTAATAAACGTATTTCTCCAATTTTATCATCAAACGTTTTCCATTGTTCTGGAGAAACATAAACACAAGAATCTTGGATCGGATAATTTTCCAGCAACAAATCAACATCCTTAGCCAAAACTACATAATACTCTGGAGGTATGAAAATATGATGATTAACAAGGAGACTATTTTCCCATAAAGAATCGGTTTTTATCCCGAGCCCCAAATCGAATACATCTTTTGCCCTACCCGATTTGTTCTTAAGTTCAATAAATTCAGAAAAATCTGAACTTGTATCAAAGCAAATTTCCGAACATTCAAAATCTTCTTTTTCAGGAAGAGATGTCACTCCAAAAAAAACAGACTCTATTTCATCTAAATGGCAAATAAAAAGATTCGGAGATAATTCAAATTCATAAACCACATTATCCTCTATTTTTTGTTTAAAATAGACTAAAAGTGTTGAACCAGATGAATGTTCAATGTGATTTATTGGTAATTGAGTAAAGTACATATTCGGATCTAAATAAACAGAATCTAACACCAAAAATGGAAAACTTACCTCTATTATAGAATCTGATCTTAATTGAACATTTATCATGTCATTCCAGGCAGGCACTTGTTCCAAATCTATAGAGTTTGTTTTACCTGGGGTTCCTCCAGAA
Source organism: Flavobacteriales bacterium (assembly GCA_049607525.1). GTDB lineage: Bacteria > Bacteroidota > Bacteroidia > Flavobacteriales > CAJXXR01 > JBMYYR01. The sequence continues at coordinate 28,236 of JBMYWP010000013.1, read as the reverse complement.
AAATGACCACTTGCTTGCCAAGCCTCTTTTTGAACACAACCAAAATGATTTGCAACGTTTTCTATACTCCAACCTCCATTTTTTTTATTACTATTTTGATACCAAGTATCTAAATAATTAATTTCATGAATTAGATTTCCTAAAGAATCATAAAACTGTAATAACCCTTTTGAATTGGGCAGACTAAACGTTTCATCCAAGATTAATATTCCCTTTGCTGAATCAATAATAGTTTTTGCAGAATTGGAATAAATAACAAGAAATGAATCGACCTCTAAATTTAGTTTAGGTAAATGAATGTATTTTGAATTAACAAACAACGAACATTGTTCTAAATTAAATGAAAAATTACTCTCATTTTTCAATTCAATATATTCCAATTCTGGTAAATAAACTGGTGGCGAAGGGTCTATCATAATCTCAGAAAAAACCACATCATAAGGTTCTATATTTTGCCAATACACATTGAAGGTTGTATCATCCATCGCATTCCCATTCAAATCTGTAATATTCTTTAAGAAAAAGGTATAAGACTTGTTGAAACTAAGCTGATCGATTTGAAATTCAATAAGATTTTCATCATGAATAATATAAGAAACAGGTAATTGCGGCACTATACCATAATGTAAAGGTTGTAAACTTGAATACGCTATTGGTTCAGAAAAACGAAGCAACAAACTTTGTGAATCCGTGTATTCTAAATTTTCAACCTTTGGTTTCGTTTTATCAAGATATGGATATCCAGAAATAAAAACATCATCAAATTTAAATTTATCGTGACGTGTAGATGTATAATTACAATATATTCCGAACCCAGTGTTGGATTGACATGAATAATTAAAACTTGGTAGACTATCCCAATTTAAAGAATCTATTGAAAAACTAATATTCCATTCAGACTGTTCATGAAATACTGAAAACCACACGGCATTCACGCTTTGAGTAAACACAGCTGAAGGTGTTTCGACTAACAATTGAGAACTCACTCCGTTTTTCAGAACAGCTCTAATTTTATCAGAATTTTTCCCAAGCTCCAAACGTAAAGTCTCACTTCCTAAAACACTAGAATCTTGACTTACAAGAATTACTTCGGTATAGTTTTGAGAAGACGGATTAAAATCCATTTGAACATAGAATCGAAAATGTAAAGAATCGGATAAATTGTGATTGATATAAACAGACTGATTATTTACAGAAGTTGGAGCATTGAGTTGCATTTGATTTTCTAAATTCACAAAAAAAGAAGCCGTATCCCCTTTCCATTTAGGATGATTTGTAAGGTCACCATCACTAAAATCGTCTACAATTTCAACTTGCGCAAATGCAGAGTAACAAATAAAAAACAGAATTAAATTTTTCATAACATTAAGGTTGTGAATGTTATAAGTTACAAAAAAAAGAAGTTTAATCAAAATTGTAACAAAATGTAATGAAAACAGTTATACGTTAAAACGTCATAAATAATCGACTAAAATGTTGAGAAAATTGAGTTTTTAGTATACATTAGGTTTTAAATTAAAAATCAAACATTATGAAGGTATTCTTATTTGGGATAATCTATATTATTTGCTTTATTACGCTTACTGCACAAACAAAAACCGTTACAATAAATGGACTAGTTAGAAACGCTGAAAATAAAGAAGCCTTACCATACGCCAATTTAATTACCGTGCCATCTAATACAGGAACAACAACGGACTATTCTGGAAATTTTAATTTATCAATAAACGCATCTCAATTAAAAGATACGGTTTATGTGAGTTTTATTGGATTTGAAATTCAAAAATTTCCAGTTCAAGATCTAAAGCAAAACATGAACATCGATTTAATACCGATTACAGAAACCTTAGATGAATTCGTTTTAACACCACTTACTCCACATGAATTTATGAAAAATGTTGCAAGACAATTGCAACAAAACACACCCAACGAACCATTTTCTACGTTAGGGTATTATACAGACTTAGCTAAAGAGAATGATGGGTTTTTAGGGGAAAATCACGCTGTAATTAAATCTTATTTCCCTAATTTACTTGATACAACTGTCAAAAATCAACACCAAGTGGTACTTTATGAAGAAAGAACGGAATTAGATGACCTTGTTTTTATGGCAAAAAAACGTAAAAAGGAAGAAGCTAAAGCAAAAGAAAGAAGAGCCGAAAATGGTGAAGATAGTACCGATTTCAATATTATTAATCCACGTGAAATGTTTGGGGGATTAAATGAGGTTGTAAAACAACTTTCTTTAAATGGTGATGAATTGTTTTTAGATACCAATAATTTCAACAAATATGATTTTCAATTCAACCCTACACCAATTTATACTACAGAAGGAAATGAAATTACATTAATACATGCCAAAACTAAACGCCGACAAGATGGATTTAAGGCAAATGGAAAAATTTATGTCGATCGAAATTCTATGTCAATCATTAAAATGGAATTTCGAGGAGATATTCGTATTCCAATTTACTTGAAACCAATATTACTGTTGGCAGGTATTGGAATTCAAAATCCGAAATTACATTACGCAAGAAACTTTGAAAAAATGAACGACGCTTGGTACCCTAAAAATGTGTTTTACACCATTAATCTAGGTCTTACCGAGAAGAAATTGTTTAAAAAGAATATACATTCCAATTTTACAATCCAACAGTCCTTTCATATTCAAAAATACAATTTAGAACAACCTAAAAACATTACAAAGTCTAAACGTTATTCTGATGAGAAAACGATTGCTGACCAGGTTTTTCCAGATCCTAGTATAACGTGGGATATGATAAAACGTGTTAAGTTTTAAACCATTCAATGATTTGAGATGTTGTTTTGTTTGTAAAGCGTATCTTTGCAAAAAAGATAAATATGACTAATAACGACATCCTAAAAAAGTTACGTGTTGCTATGCAACTAAGAAACGATGATATTGTTGAAATTCTTAAGCTTGTTGACTTTAGAATTTCCGCCAGTGAATTAGGCGCAATGTTCAGACAGGAAGATCATCCTAAATACAAAAACTGTGGAGATCAAGTTTTGCGTAATTTCTTAAACGGACTCGTTATTCATATGAGAGGTCCTAAAGACAATCCGAAACCAAAACCTAAGTCTTTTAAAGAGAAAAATGCATTTAACAAACCAAAAAAGAAGGTTCACAAAATGCCTTATATTACAAATGACAAAGGTGAAATGCCAAAATTTAAAGCCAAAGGCTCTAAAATAAATAAAAAGAAAAGAGACCAAGAATAGATTGTATGTTTGAAGATAAAAAACAAAGTTTTACTCAAATTTCTGAACTTGGAGAGTTCGGATTAATTGAAAGACTCACAAAAAACGCAAAAAAAAACGCCCCTAACACCACTAAAGGTGTTGGAGACGACGCTGCCGTTTTAGAGAATACAAACGAACAAACCTTAGTATCTACCGATTTACTTATTGAAGGTGTGCATTTTGACTTAACCTATGTACCTTTACGTCATTTAGGATATAAGTCTGTGGTCGTAAATCTATCGGATATTTGTGCCATGAACGCCAAACCAACTCAGGTTACAGTTTCTATAGCGGTTTCTAATAGATTCCCAGTAGATGCCCTAGATGAGTTTTATGAAGGTGTACATTTAGCCTGTAACCATTATGGTGTAGATTTAATTGGTGGAGACACAAGCTCATCAAAAACTGGTTTCATGATATCGGTTACGGCAATTGGTCAGGCGAAAGCCAAAGACATTTCTTACCGACATATGGCAGAGGACAAAGATCTTTTGGTTGTTTCTGGAGATTTAGGTGCGGCTTATTTAGGATTACAGCTTTTGGAACGCGAAAAAGAAGTGTTTAAGGTAAATCCGGAAATGCAACCAGAACTAGACGAAAACCACGCCTACATGTTGGAACGTCAGTTAAAACCAGAAGCCCGTTTAGACATCATAAAGTTATTGGAAGAACTTCAAGTAACACCAAAGGCTATGATAGATGTTTCTGATGGTCTGTCTTCTGAAATTATTCACCTTTGTAAAGCCTCTGATGTTGGTTGTAAAGTCTATGAAGAAAAAATTCCAATTGACCCAATGGTCATTAACTTGGCCAATGATTTTCAAATTCATCAAACTACCATTGCCATGAATGGTGGAGAAGATTACGAACTTCTCTTTACAATTTCTATGGCTGATTTCGATAAAATAAAAGGAAATCCGAATTTAACTGTTATTGGACATATAACAGACAAAAGTGAAGGATTGAGTATGATTACGAGAACAAATGAAAGTATAGAATTAAAAGCTCAAGGTTGGAATCAAATGAAACCTAAGCCGGAATAACACTATTTTTCACATACCTTATAAATATAAAAGACCTCGAATATTTCAATTGAAATATTCGAGGTCTTTTTTTTGGTTGGTATAAACACGTTAAGGATTATTTTCCTCGGTTCTTAGAATCCAAAACTCAAACCGATTGTGTAAGGATTAACCTGAATTGAGCTAGATGATTTAAACAATTTGGTAAAATTATATTTCCCTTCTAAAAAAATTCCTCTATACCCTATTTTAGCAGAAGCACCAGCATAAAAACGGTTTGTGTTAAAATCTCCAAACCATTTAGCTTTATACTCTTCACCATCTACACTATATTCTATTTTCTGGCGGTTTCTTAAATTCATCCCACCGTAAACTCCTGCAGTAACAATAACACCTCTATAGATGTCTTTTCCAAAACGGTAAGTTAAATTTACAGGTATTTCAAAAGCCACTTGAGAAAATACAGATTTTGTTAGGCTTGCATCCGCAATATTCGATACGCCATTCTCATCGGCGTTGATTGAAAACTCAGTATTGTTGAATTTATAAAAACGTTCTGTAAATGTTAAACCGTAATCAATACTGGCACGTTTATGTCCTTTTCCCTTTTTGACATTAAAATAATGTGAATTTTTCAATGTTAAATAGTAGTATAAAGAAGTACTTCCGTTAAGTTTAGAATCTGTATGATCATAACGTTCAAAATCTGAATTCATCCAATTTGCAAAACCAATACCACCACTAAAATACACCTGGTTTTTACTCATTTCTCTTTTGGTAGAATCTGATGAGTTATCCGAGTTAAAAGAGAAAGTGACTGTTCGTGTTGAATCTGAATGCTTTTTGTAAGTAAAATCAATGTCTTCAGTTTCTATATTGTCTTCAAAGATATAATCTGGCTCAGGTGCCGCTGTAAGAATGGCTATACTTTTCTCAATTTTATCAGAAACAGCCATTGTCATCTCTTCTTTCCTTTTTTGGTATTCCGTTTCTGTAATTTTTCCAAAAGTTTTATCGTCATGCAATTCTTTTAATTCCTTTTCAAACGCCTTTACCTGATTTTTTACAAGTAAATCGATCAGTAAACGCTCTGCTTGAGATAAATTTTCAGAGTCAAAATCATCTAAATTCACTTGTATTTCTTGATCATTTCCTGTTACCTGTGCCGAAGCATTTGACCAAGCTACCATAAATACTAAACTGAAGGTTAAAATATACTTTATCATTTTTTTCGTTTTTTGTTGTTGAATACTTTTTTGCTTTTGTTATTTATCCAGGTTTCAACAGATGCCAAGGAATTATTAATATGTTCTTTGCTTGCAAGCTTCCTTATATCTGTTAAATACGTGTTGAATTCTTTTTTCGAGTTTATCTTTATTTTCTTTTCTACCTCTACCAATAAATTCTCTGAATCTATTTGAATTTTCTGTTTTGAGGACGTTTTTCGAACCAATTTTCGTCGAACCCGATTGCGTTTCCTTGGTTTTATATTTAACACAATAATTTCCGGCTCAGATTCAGTAATTTCGGGTACAAAATGGTTTTGTAATTCTAGTTTATCACTTTTTCGTTCGTTTTTCGTAGATGTTTTCTTGTATGTAGGTAATTCCATTTGTCCGAAAATCAATTCATTTTCATCAAATTCATTTATTTGTAATGAACGCAAAGGTTTTTTATCAATCTCTACATAAACTGGTGTTTCTTGGTTGTTTATTTGGTAACCTATTACAGATCCGAAAAGAAAAATAACACAAGCGATAGCGATTCGCTTAGAAAAAAGGAATAATCCAGCCTTTGAGGACTTTGGCTTAATATTTTTCCAAACCTGAGGTGACACATGTACTTCATGATCTTTCATCTTCTCAGAGATTGTTTGTTCAAATGGAGTTTTCATGATTCAAGTTTTTAGCAATTTTTTCTTTTTTCAATGTATTCTTCAACATATTTTTAGCCTTAGAATACTGGCTTTTACTAGTACCTACACTAATATTTAAAGCCTCTGCAATTTCGTTGTGTTTATAATTTTCTACAGCATATAAATTAAATACAGTTCTATAACCAGAAGGTAAACTTTTTATGGCCCGAAAAATTTCGTCAGATTCAAAATTCAATTCAACTTCAGTTTTTACAGGTTCTTTTGAAAGATCATCGAGATACAAAAAGTCAGTTTTTTGAGTTCTCAATTTCTGTAAGCACGTATTCACTACAATTTTTCTTATCCAACCTTCCAAAGATTTCCCCTCTTGGGTTTGTTCTATTTTCTGAAAAATAATAATAAAAGCATTAGACAAACTTTCTTCTGCCTCCTCAATATCTTTTAAATATCTCAAACAAACCGACATCATTTTCCCCGAATACAACTTGTACAATTGTTCCTGAGCTTTGCCCTTTTGTCTTATACAACCTTGTATAAGTTCTTTTTCGGTTTTATATGTCTTATTAAATAACTTCAAGTTGTTTTTGCTTTCATTTATATAGATGCATGATTTTATGAAATGGTTGCCTAGAAATATTAATATTTTGTAAAAAACTTTAATAACTACACATAAAACGCTGTTTTCATACCATTTACGAAATTTAAAAATTCTAGAAAAAAATTTAAGTACTCCGTATTAATCAGATTGATATTAAGTTAGATTACAAATTTTGTTCATTTCAAAACAAAAATCAATGTTGTTTTTTTAAATATAATCAATTAGAACTAACCAATTTATTTTCATATCAACATGTGTTTTACGCAGATTATAAGAACCCTTTTCCAATTTATGTTTCAAACATTATTATATTCAACAAAAAAAAAGCACTCAAACTGAGTGCTTTTAAATAATCATACAAATTGTATTTATTTTAGAGATCCTTTAAATTGATTAATGAAACGCATATCGTTTTCAAAAAACATTCTAAGATCTTTTATCTGATACTTTAACATAGCAATACGCTCTATTCCCATTCCGAAAGCATACCCAGAATATTTTTCAGGGTCGATATTTGCATTTTTCAATACGTTTGGATCTATCATTCCACATCCCATAATTTCTAACCAACCTGTACCTTTAGTAATTTTATAATCGGCTTCCGAGTTCAATCCCCAATATACATCTACCTCTGCACTTGGCTCGGTAAATGGAAAATATGACGGACGTAAACGGATTTTACTTTCTTTTCCGAAAAACTCTCTTACAAAGTATAAAATAGTCTGTTTTAAGTCGGCAAAAGAAACCTCTTCATCAATGTACAATCCTTCAATTTGGTGGAAAATACAGTGGGCTCGTGCAGAAATCGCTTCATTTCTAAAAACACGTCCTGGAGAAATGGTTCTAATCGGAACTTCAGTTCTTTCCATATGCCTTACCTGAACAGAAGATGTATGCGTTCTAAGCATCCAATCGGGATTGGTTTGTACAAAGAAAGTATCTTGCATATCTCTTGCAGGGTGTTCTTCTGGTAAATTTAGAGCTGTAAAATTATGCCAATCATCTTCAATTTCTGGACCTTCCGAAACTGAAAATCCAATTCTATTAAAAATATCAACAATTTCGTTTTTCACAATAGAAATAGGATGACGAGACCCTAAAGGCATTTGATATCCTGGTAAGGTTAAGTCATCATCAGAACCACCTTCTAAAATACTGTTTTCTATTTGCTCTTTTAAATTTTGATGTGCTGTTTCAGCTAAAGTTTTTAGGGTATTTAATTTCTGCCCAAATTCTTTTTTCTGTTCATTCGGAACAGTTCTAAATGCTTTAAAAAGATCATTAATAACACCATTTTTTGCACCTAAATATTTTACTCTAAAAGCTTCCACTTCTTCTAGATTTGAGGCACTAAAGGTTTTTATTTCTTCTACTAATAGATCTATTTTTTCTAACATATCGTTTTATTTTCTGAAGGTAAAGCGCAAATATCGTAAATATTGACCGTTACTCGATTGATTTTGGAGAAAAAAAGATAGGATACAGATTTCTATAAATAATGTTTGAAATTAAAAAACATTTTAAAAGACATACTGAAGCCAATTATTTACACCCTTCCTCAAAGGTTTTAATCAATTCAAAAATGTTTTGATAATTATCCGCATTTATAACTTCAATACTCACAACCTCATTATTAACAAATTGTATAATTGCAGGGCCTTTTCCTGTTTTCAAATTGATTCGACTTAAAATTGATTCTTTAGTTTTATCTTCAAAAAATACATTGGGATGATTATAATTTTTTGATTGATTTGTTAAAACCGATAAATTTGAAATCGTCTCAGTATTAATGAATTTTTCAGTGACCGAAATACAAAATCCACAACCTTGGTTTGGAAGCAATATATATTGATGACAATCTTGTTTAAACCTTTGTTTAGGGTAATACATTTCAACATACTTATTAAAATTCTTTTTAAAAATTGAATTTGGATTTTCTGTTTTGCACGCTAGTAATAACAAACTAATAAGTAAATATTTCATCTTATTCTATAATAAATTCTTGTATTCTATAAACATCATCAACAACTTCTCTTAAAAAGAAACCATTTGGACTTCTTAATAATATACCATCATACATATTGGAATGTTCGTCCGACAAATGTATTTTTCCTTGTAAGTTTAACTTTTCATCAAAAACCAATACTGTAAATTTTTTCGGTTGTTTTGGATTCTGAATAAACTCGTCTGGTTTTATATAAGCCACAGCTTCAGACATCAGGAGATAAAACTGTTTCTTAAAAGGATTATAATTAAATGATAAGAAAAAATCATTTTTCAATAATTCTTCTCTAGGATCCTCAATTTCATAAAAATGCTCATCGAACTCTTCAAATTCAAATGGTTTAATTACGGATCCTTGATCCGTGAAAATAGAAAAACTTGCCTCAAATGGAGATAAGGAAATTATACTATCTCCCTTTATCACTCTCATTTTATAATGCATAATTTCATAATCGATTTTATTGTCGCAGAAGATATCATTGTAAGTATCAAAAAAAGTCACACTCGAGTCCCTAAGATCCATTTTAACTAAGGCATTGTATTTACACATGGTATCCAATGTTGAATAATTCTCAGATATACCATTGAGATAATATACCCGCCCTATCATTTGTTTATTTGAATAAGAAACTGGATTATAGTTTGTAGTTAACATCACAAATTTCTGACCTTTATGTTCATTTGGCATTAAGTAAGTTTGAAAATGCTGTCGAGAAAATTCAAAAAAATAATGCTCTCCTTTATTAATGTCATAAGATGGTTGAATAAGAAAAGAATCTAAACCAATAACCAAAAATTCTTGAACGGCATTCTTATAATTCATAAACACCTCTTCTGGTATTCTAAATGAATCAACCTTAATGGTGTTTTCTTGATTCATTTCATATTTATCTATCCAATTCGGATTTGTTTGTCTGATGGAATATAATAACGTCTTTATTGTTCCATTATTCGAATGATTGTATATTACAGGAAAACCATGATATAATCGACCTTGATTGAATGGAAAGGACATATCCATTCCCACTTGATAATGAACTTGTTTTGTTTTATTTTCATTTAGAGGACTCGTATTACAAGAAATGAAGATAACAACGCTTAATACGAATCCATAAAACCATTTAACAACATCATTTTTCATTATTTATTAAGGTTTTGAATAATTAAATTTCTATACATCAATACGCTTCAACTCAACCTTCCTGCCGTCCAGATCTTGTACAACAGCAATTTCGCCAAATTCTGTTTGTTTAAAGTTCGATATAATTATCAAACCTAATTGTTTCAAATTTTGCAAGCTAAAAGTCTCATTGTTTAGACTAAACCCCATTCTTAGAGAAGAATCTGGTTTGTCCATGTGTTTTGATAAAGGGTAAATTTCGAAAACGAAACCGTTATTTTCTGCAGAAAAATGATAAGGTCCAGACCCATGATTATGATATTGGAATTTAAAACCCAGGCCTTCATATTGTTTTTTTAATGTCTGCGGATCTTTGGTTCTAATAACCAATAAATTTATTTCCATTATTCATGTGTTTCGAACCAATCAAATTCAAATATTTTCTTAGCAGCATAATCAAATTCAGAAGAGAATGGAGCTTTAATACTCATCAATTCCTCGGTGGTAGGATGTATAAACTCCAGTGTATAAGCATGCAGATACATGGTAGATAAATCAAATTCGTTTTTAAAAAACTTGTTCTGTTTATTACACCCGTGTGGTCGATCTCCAATAATTGGATGACGGAAATGGTTGAGATGTCTACGTATTTGATGCATTCTTCCTGTTACAGGCTTTGCTTCTATTAAACTGTACCTAGAGGTTTCAAAATTACCCGTTTTCCAAGGTTTTTCTACATGTTCTAGTGTATGAAAGTGGGTTAACGATTCCTGCAATGTTCCGTTTTCTTTGGGCAATGCTTTGTCAATTGAAAATGCATTTGGTGTAAAACCACGTACAATTGCTAAATAAGTTTTGTCTGGCTTATTTTCCTGAAACAAAACATTCATTGCTTTTAACATAGGCTTATTGAGTGCAAAAACCAATATGCCCGATGTTTTACGATCTAGTCTATGAACAGGATATACAGCCTGACCGATTTGATCTCGTAAGATTTGAAGGGCAAATTCTTGGACATCTCTGGCAATAGCACTTCTGTGCACTAACAAACCATGAGGTTTATTAATTATCACCAAATCTTCATCCTGAAACAGAATTTCTAATTGCATTATTTACTCAATTCAATAAAAACATCTTTTACATCTCCCCAAAACTCATCTAAACCAATAAGTCTATCTCTTAAATAGTTATGCATCGTTCCCCAAGTTTCTCTTTTTAGCTTAGATACTTTTTCATCAATAACCCATTCTATTTTACTAGAAACCTCACCGTAATCGTTATAATAATCTCGGAACCAAATTCCCTCTTCTTGGATTGTTTCTTCCAAAACCACTTTAAACTCTTCAAACTGATCATAAAACAAATGACGGATAGAATCGTCGTCATTTTTTATTTCAATTATTAACCTACACGTGCGTTTGTCGGCATCCAATTTAAAGTATAATCCTTTTATTCCTGTTCTAAAATTAGTCCATTTTACTTTATCTCCAGATACAGGGATATCTTCCTTCATCAACTCTCCTAGTTGAGTATAAAAGTCGATGTTTATTTGTCTGTGTTCTTCTTTGCTATACATTTGGTAAAGGTAATAGAATGTATTGAAACTAAAAAAAGCCCAATCTTTCGATTGAGCTTTTTAATTGAGGTCAGAACCGGATTCGAACCGGTGTAGACGGTTTTGCAGACCGCTGCCTAGCCACTCGGCCATCCGACCTTAATACGGGTGCAAATATATAAGCTTTTTCTCTTTTACAAAAATTATTAAGCAATAATTTCATTAAATTCAGCCCTAGAAATCACCATTTCCACTGCAACATTTTCTAAATCAGCATGTATAGGTGCATTTATTTTTTTTAGTTCTATTTGTATAGATTCTATCTTTTTTTCTTCTTTAAACATTCTGCTTACAATTCGAAACATAACATGTTCAATTAATTTAGAAGGTACGTTCATCTCATCCTTAATCCAATCACAAATAGAAGCATAATTTACAGTAGCCTCCAAGTCATCCGTTAAACAAGCCTTTAAGTAATTTACTTCCACTTCAGTATTGATTATAAAATCGGTTCCCGAAAGGGTTTCTTCTGGCAACACACCATGGTTTGCTCGAATTTTCAACCCGTTTATTTTTATTTTCTTCATTTTTTAGTTCAAAACGTTACCTACAAATATAATATCTTGATGAGAATCCTTCTAATAAAAAAGGCATTAATACCTTACGTCCTTAGTTGAAAAATTAATTCTTAGGGTGTCCAGAAATTTATTAAAATACAAAAAGGCAATCTATTTCTAAATCGCCTTTTTGTATTTTAATAATCATTTCAATGATTCGGATTACATTAAATGAATCATATCCTAAATCAAAGAGAACAAGTTGTTACTCTTTTATCAATTTAACCATTTTGTATTCGTTTATTTTCAATAAATAGGTTCCATCGATTAAGGCATTCACTGATATAGATTCGCCAGGACAAACTTCTCCTTTTTGAACCGTTTTTCCGTACATAGAAATCAATTCAAATGTAGAGCAAGTTGTTAAATTAACAACCTCAAAATGTGTCGTCATCGGATTTGGAAGGACTTCTAAAGTACTTGCGTATTCGTCAATACCAATACCGTTGACTTGGAAGCAAGTCGAATAGTATTCACAGTTACCATCGCTTACCATTACACCATATTCCCCATTTGCCATTGGTGTGTAGTTCTGATTTGTTTCACCAGAAATAAATGTGGTATCTGGACAAGTAAACCATTGATAAGACAGACCACTTTCGGCCACCGAAAGTTCGTTGCTTTGATAAGTTACAGTCATATCGAATCCTATGATGTGATAAATCACCATTTTTTCAGTTTGGTTCCCTGATGCATCGGCAATAATGATATTTTGTTCAAAATATCCAGTATCTCCCATATAAATTGGAACTGAAGCCGGATCGATATACATAGTATCTACACCACAATTGTCTTCAACATCGAAACCTTGAAACATATCCACAGCGCAAGTGAGTGTTACCGTGTCTGGAATAGAAACAATAATTGGAGCAATGGTATCTAGAACATGAACATTTATGGCTTGAGTTGCCGAACTATTTCCAGCTTCGTCTTCTGCCCAAACATCAACCATCTGAACACCTAAATCGGTACAGAAAAAAGAATCCAATGATGAAAATAAATTGTATGTGCAATTATCTATTGTTCCACTGTCTACATCCATTGCATGTAAATAGGCTTCTCCTATGGAATCTAAATAAACATTGAGGCTAGACATAATTTCTAAATTGGGACTTATTGTATCTTGAATTATGACTTGAACAGAATCGGTTGTTACATTCCCATTATCGTCGGTTGCAACTACGGTTACCATTTGTGCACCCAAGTCAGGACATTGGAATAAAGAATCAAATTCTATTTCAGTGAAGCCACAGTTATCTGATACAAAATCTATTAATTGATTTTCTGATAATAAACCTTCTCCATTTGCATCTAGAAAGACTTCTTGACCAGACAACAATGTCATTTCAGGACTTATAGAATCTAGAACTTCTATAACAACAGACTCTTGAGATACATTACCGAGGGCATCAAAAACATGAACTTGAACCGTTTCATAACCAATGTTCGAACAATTGAAATTTGAATTGCTAATCGCTGTTGAATCTATACCACAGTTATCTGCTGAGCCTAAATCAAGATCCGTAAAAACAACTTCTGCTGAGCCTGATAAGTTCAGATACAATTGGAAAGTATCCTTTACATTTACTGAAGGTGACAGAGAGTCTATGACATGAACTGTAACATTTTGAATAGAAGAAGCATTCCCTGAACCATCTTCTGCCCAAACATTTACGAGTTGTGATCCTAAATCAGAACAATAAAATGAATCGACATTCGAATACATGGCAACATCGCAAGCATCGGTAACCGAAATAGTGGTTATACCTGCATCGAAATGGGTTTCTCCGCTTTGATCTAAATAGACATTGACACTCGAAACCGTTGTAAGCTCTGGTGCTAGTGTATCCATCACTTGTACAACAATTTCTGATGAGAACATATTCATTGATGCATCGTAAATTATTACATCAACCATTTGATCGTCATAAAGATGAGAACAGTTGAACGTAGATAAAGAAAGAGAGGTAGAATCTATACCACAATTATCTGTTGAACCTAAATCGATATTTGAAAAAGTCAAATTCCCAACTCCAGTTGCATCTAAATAGACTTGAACGGTATCGACTAAATTGCCTATTGGCGCTAAGGTATCTTGCACATGATACACTATGTCTTGATAACTGAAATTATCGCTCAAATCTCCAGCACCAATAGTTGCAGTTACAAAACCAAGATGCGAACAAAACGCTGATCCATTGGTATTTGATTTAGTGATAATACCGCAATTCTCATAAGAACCTAAATCGAAGTCTGAAAAGGAAATTGAAGCTTGACCTGTAGAAGGAATATAAACGTCTAGAGTATCTTTAAGAATTAGTACGGGCGCAAAAGTATCTAGCACATGGATAACAATATCTTGAGTTGTCGAAAGGTTTCCGCTGGCATCTTGTGCATGGAACGTGGCATTAAGTGGTCCCAACTGCCCACAATGTAGTGTGTCGATCAAAGAAAGTAATTCGAAATTACAATTGTCTGACGAAGCGCTATCTACCCAAGATTGATGAAAAGGTAATATTCCATCTTCATTTAAATATACCGTAATACTAGAATATAATTCTATGGTTGGGGCAATGGTGTCGAGGATTTCTAATACAAAAGTCGTAGAATCTTCTTGACCCAAACTATTTATTATATTGAGATGTATGCTATTGTTACCAATATCACTACAATCAAATTGGGTTTGCGATATGGTAGGTGTTAGAATCTCACATGTTTGTGAAATTGTAAAATCCAAATCGGAGGTATCTATATCTAAATTCCCAGTTTCATTTAAATACATTGTTACATTATTGGCCGATATTTCTGGATTATTTCCTGCCGAGGCAGCCACCGAAATACTATCGGTACTCATATTACCATTTTCGTCAATGGCCGTAACAGCGACCATGACTGCGGGCTCCCCACAGTTAAACGTATTTTGAGAAAAGTAGGCCGTATCTAAATTACAATTATCATAAATTTCGCTTAAAATATCGGTTTCACTCAAAATAATATTGGTATTTCCAGAAGTTATAATAAAAACAGTATCTGTCCAATAAATAAGAGGAGACAAACTGTCTACTACTAAGACATGGGTTGAATCCACGGAGAACAATCCACTTGTATCAGTTGCTGTAAACAATAAATTATTTATACCTACCTCTGAACAATTGAACATGCTATCGGACAATGTAAAAGTCAAAGGGCCAAAAGAAGAATCGGCATACATAGATCCATTATCCAAATCGGAAGCCGAAATGGAAGCTTGACCACTAAAATCTAAGAAAACTGTATCGGCTTTTACAACTGCAATTGGGCCTTGACAATTCACCAAAAATTGGGCCGTTGAAGGCACATAAGAATACCAGTTATATGTGTCATAAGCTACAACTTCGGAAGGTTGTACTTCTATACAACTTAAAAGAGGGTTATTACTTAAATTAAGATAATAATATGAACTAAAGTTCGTTCTTGGCATTCCAAGTCTAACAATATTAAAACTATTTGTTGTTGCTGTAACTTGAGACAGGTTTGGATTATTCGATAAATCTAAAACGCCTGGTATTTGACAATTTTGGACATGAATTTTCTCTAAACTATCCAATAAAGATGTATTTGAACTTATTCCTCCGCTCAAATTGTTGTACCCAAAGTTGATTTCTTTTAAATATGGTAAATCGGAAATGGCATCCGGAATGTATCCGTTCAAATTATTGTTGTATAAAGAAAGTTTGGTGACGTGTTTTTCGTCATTTACCAATTCTACCGTAACCCCATACCAAGAATTTACATTGTTGTTTTGCAACCAACGGGTATTGTTTGTCCATTGGTCTCCGTTGGTTGCGTTATAAATTTCTATTAGTGCATTCTTCTCGGTTGTAGGTACGGTAAATTTACCTGTACAATCAGTCGAAAACTCGGTTTGACTTCCTATATTCCACCAGTTCTTATTTTGATAAGCTGACAAATACTGTGATGGTACTTTTACACAGAATAAATCAGGATTTGATCCAATACTTAAATCATAATCGCTTACAAAACTGTCAGGATCTTGTGTAAGTACCAAACCATTGATCTGATTATTGGCCAAGTTCAGTTTATTTATACTGTTTAACCCTGTAAAATTTAGAGTATCCCCAATTTGAGAATAATTGAAATTGATTTCATCCAAATAGGCCAAATTGTTTAAATCAGTAGGTATATTTAATAAGGTATCGTGATAAATTTCCAACTTCCTTAAATAGGTTAAAGAGTCTATATTGGATAATATTTCTCCATTAAAGCCTTTATTGTGTACTTTTAGTTCAACAACATGCTCTAAACTATCTGATAACATTTCTACATGAATGCCATACCAAACACCAACGTTTTCGGTAGAAAAAATATTGGTATCGAAATGGTTTTCATAATCGTTAAGATCCCAATTCGTTCCATTACCATGATTGTAAAAATCGATCAAGGCTAAACGTTCTTGATTAGGAACTTCGTGCGAAAACCCAGTACAATTGTCCGAAAACCCTACTCCATCATCGTATTTATTAGAATGGTTATATAAGCGCCATGAAATAAGTTCATCGGTAGGTACTTCTACACAAGAAATACGGTTTTTCCAAATATTAAACGTACTCAAGGAAGAAGAACCAAAACTAGATGGCGATACGCCGAGTTTAAGATGGTCTATATAGTTGTTGTTTAAGTATAACGTTTCTAGAAGAAGGCAGTTGGAAAGGTCTATTTCACCTTGGATTTCATTATATTGTAAATGAAGCTTCTTTAAATTCGACAACAACCCTATAGAAGATGGAAGATTTGTGATTTTATTATTAAAGCCCTGATAATTATATCCATCAGCGCGAAACTCCTCCAAACTGCTCATATAACCTAAACTATCGGGTAAACTTTCCAATAGATTATAATCTAAATTTAAATACGTCACACTGTCCAAACGACCTATACTTTCGGGTAAAGAGGTTAATTTTGACCTTCCTATCTTACAATATTTCAAACGACCTAAATTACCAAATGACTCTGGTAATGAAGCTATTTCTGAACGATTAACTACAATCTTTTCTAAATTTGATAAGGCTCCAAAAGATTCTGGTAAAGAAACTATATCTACAGAATAATAAGCATTTGAATTATATCCTAATTTTAGTTCTTCTAAACTTTCTAAACTCCCAAAATTAGATGGTAAACTATCACCTTTAAATACAGATAGCTCCAGATTCTTTAGATTAGATAACAATCCAAAACCAGTTCCTAAATCTGCTAAACCATTCGAACCTCCATAACCCTGAAATTTACACTCCCTAAGCTCTGTTAAATTTTGAACGCTTAAAGGTAGTGTATCAACCAATTCATATAAATTTAGCTCTACAACATGTTTCTGTCCATTTATTGTATCGGTCGTTACACCTTGCCAAGCCCCTACATTTGACAAAGAAAATTCATTGGTATCCCAATTGCTCCATGTGGAGTTCGATAATTTACAGTGTTTATATAAATCTATTAATGCTAAACGCTCGGTAAGTGGCACACTGTTTCCGCTACAGTCTTCACTAAAGATGACCCCATTATCTTTCTGTATAGAATAGGTTCCATTATTCCAAAGTGGTAAAGAAGCTGAATCCACATCGATACAACTTAAATAAGGATTATTCTGCACCGAATATGAATATTGATAAATCGAAAAACTATCTTGAGGTGGCAAGTATAAACGGGTTAACTTATTGGTTGAGGCATATAATATTTTTAGTTGATTTAATTCTGAAATATTAATCTCTCCTTGATAATCGGAATTACTTAAATCTAGGTGCTCTAAATGAATTAAGCTGTTTAAGTTAATTGGCAGGTAATCTAAATATGAAGTATAAATACCATTGTCATAATAAGATTGATAGGATAAATTGATCAGCTCTAAATTGATACAATTCACTATTTCATCGGGAATCGTATCGATCTCATTATATTGTAAATAAAGCTTTTTTAAATTCGACAATAACCCTATAGAAGATGGAAGATTTGTGATTTTATTATTAAAGCCCTGATAATTATATCCATCAGCGCGAAACTCCTCCAAACTGCTCATATAACCTAAACTATCGGGTAAACTTTCCAATAGATTATAATCTAAATTTAAATACGTAACACTATCCAACCTTCCGATACTCTCGGGAAGCGTTACCAAATGATTTTTTGAAAGATTTAAACTTTTTAAATGAATCAAATCACCAAAATCATGTGGTAAACCAGTAATCTGATTATCATGTAAAGTCAATACTTTTAAGTTGACAAGATCCCCTATACCTGGGAAAATAATTTGAATCTGGTTATCATTTAAATAGAGTTTTTCTAGGTTAACTAAGTTTCCCAATTCTGGAGGTGTATTGGTTAAATCACAGCCCGAAAAATCTAACTCTTCCAGTAATACCAAATCGCCCACTTCGGAAGGTATGGAAGCTATAGGATTTGGTGCAGCAATTAATGTTTTTAATCCTGTAAGATTTTCTATATCTGTTGGTATAAGCTCTATATCGTTATTGGCAAAATTCAAATATTCTAGATTTGTCAATAAGCCAATTCCTGTATTTAGTTCATCGGAACTACAATTGTTAAAACTTAAATATTTGAGGTTACTCAAACCATAAATTCCATTTTCTAAAAGCCCATAATTATAATTATTCGATATGATAAGATTTTCCAAATTATTCAATCCAGCCCAAATCGTATCCGAAATATGTGTGATATTATTATTTCTTAAACTCAAGTAAGTCAATTCGGATAAATTCTGAGTTGATAGCGGGAAACTTCCCGTAAACCCTAAAGACCAACCATAAAAACGAGTGACTCTAAATTCACCTGTGGCATTAGAAATTTCGAATCCTTTAAAACTTGTATTCAGTCGTTCGTAAATATCTCTATAAAAATTCATATTGGAAACGGCCACAATATCTTCCATAGCCGAAATATCGAGATCATTTATTAAGGAATCGGCATGATAAGACTGCAACAATTGAGTTTGAACATTAATATAGTTTAAATGTTGATATTTAAAACTCTCAATGGCATCATGAATGACTATAGCCCGTAATGCTGGATTGTTTTGAAAACGCATAAAACCAGAACGAGGTCCAGTACCCGAAAATTCAATGCGTTCGAAATCGTTGTTGTTTAAAAATAACGTATCAATTGGTGAGGCTGAAGAGTGATTAAGATGTAAAACTCCACCTAAACCATTATCCTGTAACTGAATATCTTTTACAAAAGGTAAATTTAGAAGGATTGAATCAAGTGATCCTATTAAATTATTATTGTCCAAGAACAATTTCACAACACGTTCTGTGCCATCAATAACTGCTGTATGTACACCATACCAATTGCTAACATCCGAAAGTGAAGCTGTATCGGTATTCCAATTGGAATTATTGGTCCAATTGGCACCATCTGTGGCATTGTAAAAATCAATTAAGGCATTTCGTTCGGTTTGGTTGATTTGAGCGTGAAGTGGACAAAGTACAACAAACCATAAAATACAAGCAATACATTTAAAAACTCTCATAACATTACTATTTTGAACTTCAAAGAATTACTTATATCTTGAATACGAATAATTCCTTAAAAACATTAAAATGGACGAGTTATAAAAGTATAACAGCTCTATTGTATACACATACCCTCTTTGGGGTATTTTTTGAACAAATAATATTACATAAGTTCATGCATATTATTCTAATTCATCAATAAACCATATTTTTCTGCGATTCGATATAAATTAGAAATCTTATGAACTTCTAATTTTGAATAAATATTTTTAACATGGGTATGCACTGTATGATAGGAAATGTTGAGTTCTTGAGAAATGTGTTTTTTAGACTTCCCTAAACATAGGAGTTGAATAATTTCACGCTCTCTTGGGGTTAAACATTCTATTTGATATTTTTCTGTAGACTTCGTTTCTTTTACATCAGTTAACAAAGAAATGGCATACTTCGGCTCTTTTTGTGTATTTCTATAAATGGTTTTTGTAACACCTTTCAAAATATTCCAAGTTCCATCGTATTTTTTTAATTTATACTCTAAATGCAGATATTCCTTGTCATCAGATTTAAAAAAATGTACGGATTGAAGAAGAGCATTGTACGTAGAAAAGTGAACAGTTTTTAAATAATACAGGTAGTCGAAAGTATTTAGCCAGTTGTTTTTTAACCCATAAAAAGTTTTCATTCTATTGTTTATACAAATAGGACGGTATGTCTCTACATCATGAA
The DNA here is from genome assembly GCA_049607525.1 of Flavobacteriales bacterium. GTDB lineage: Bacteria > Bacteroidota > Bacteroidia > Flavobacteriales > CAJXXR01 > JBMYYR01. Next base: position 7,931 of record JBMYWP010000013.1, on the reverse strand, counting down.
TGGTTAAATAGAAGTTGTTTACATTTATCTCATCTAATAAATGTTTAGACTTTTCAATGGATGTAAAATCAATTGGCTTTACTAAAATATTTTCAATAACACCATCTAGGTGTTTTTCAAGTTCAATATGGGTCATTATTTCGCTTTAACCTTTTTCAAAAAAATAGACTTAACCTTTCGAAATAAAACGAGTTGTTTTATCAAAATAAAAGCAAGTCACCTCACATGATAAAAGTAATATTGTTACGATTACAAAAAATACCACTTTAGGTGTATTTTGTTAAAGCTGTACGATGCATTGAGTAAGTTTTAAAATCTATTAAAATACTTCTTTGGATGTTATTAGGATAAAACCTTATCTTAGTGAATAGAATAAGAACTTTTTCAATTTATTTATGAATTACAAATGGATAATGTTTTTTTTTATTTTTGTGAATTCTACTTTCGCAGTATATTCTGATGAATTAGTTTCAATATCAGAAGTTAATCAGATTCATATTCTTCCTCAAGATTCAAAAACAATATTTAACGCAGAACAGGCTTATCTTGCATATAAAAACGGGGAATTTAACGATAAATCAAGTAACAAAATTCTTCATAAAATCAATCCAAATAAAGATTTTTGGGTACATATAATATTACCCAATTCAAAAGATAATATCAATTATTTCGGCTTATGGAATCAATATCTAGATCAAGTAGAAATTCATAAAATAGAAAACGGTAATTTATCAGATTTCGAATTATTCTCTCATCAAAAGCCTTCAAAATCAATAAACTTTAGATTACCAACATGGAAAATTGAATCAAGAGAAAATATAGAACTTCTATTAAGACTGAAAAGTTCTGTTTCATTTGTTTCTACAAAACCCTTTTTCTTAAATGAATATGAATTTCAATCCTTTTTAAAAAAAGATTTATCAACTACAATTGTTTTTTTAACCTTTCTAATTTCCATATTTATTATTAATATCATAATATATATTAATCAAGGAGAACAAAGTATAATTTGGTATGGAATATTTATCCTTTTTTCTATTTACGATTTAGTCATATACAAAAGCTTAATATCTTCTAACGATTCCATTTTGCTACAAAATCATAAAACTCTATTTTTGGTTCTTGGGACGACATGCTTACTTTTATTTCAATATTATTTTTATGGACGTTCAAGATTCTCATCTTTTTTTAAAAACACATTTAGAGCCCTAATTACTCTAAATATTATTTTGAGTCTCTGTTATATTGCGATGTACAATTCATCTTATTTTTTATATACTAAATCGATAATTTGGGTTGTTACAAGAATAGAAATCCTTGTTCTTATTATTTTTCATATTGTCTTGGCATATCAAAAAAAAATACCACAATTTCTAGCTTTAGGATTTTTACTTCCTTTATTTATTTATCTCTTCAAATATTTATATAACCCTCCGATAACAAGTTCCATCAACTTCTGCCTGTTCATAGATAACTCTCAATACATAGCAACATCTATTGAATTAATTACCATTTCGAGTTTTATTATCTCCGAAATCATAAAAAAGAATAAAATAGCCGTTAAACTTAAACAAGAAAACCTAGAATTACAATACAGTTTTGAGAGCAAAATACAATTGGCACAAACAGAAGAACGAAAAAAATTATTGAATAATGTACACGATAGTTTTGGTGGATATTTAGCCGCACTAAAAATGCATCTTTCAAGTGATAAAACACAGAACCATCAAGTCATAGAGAATATGGTTGATGCATTTGTGGTAGACTATAGATTTTTATTGAATAACCTTTCTTTTCCTGAAATAACGCCAGAAAACATGACTCAACAACTCAATCAATATTGCACCCGAGTCAATCAAATTACCAATAATAGAATAGTCTGTAATTTTTCCTTACATCGAGCTAAACTTCCTAAACCAACATGTGAACATTTATATAGAATATTATCTGAGTTGCTAACCAATGCCATTAAACATTCCGATGCCTCAAGAATTAACATTACGCTCCAAGAAGTTGATAATCATACCATAATTTTGGAAGTTATTGATAATGGTATTGGGTTTAAATTGAATCCGAATAGAACGTCTTTCGGAATAAGCAGCGTACAAAAAAGGGTAGAAGAAATAAATGGCTCATTAAAAATAGACTCCAAAATAAATAAAGGAACACATATAGCTGTAACGCTCAATGTTTCTTAATCTTTCAAAACAAAAAAACCAACTACATCAAGTTGGTTTTTTCAGGTAATCATTTCAGTTAAATGTTAATATAAGAAATTGTTATAAGGAAAACGTTTCGCATGAATTTCCTTTATTTCCTTATACATTTTATCTCTTAATTTATGGATGTCTTCTCTATCTCTGGCAGATATAAAAATACACTCAAAATCAGACTGACGCTCATAGTTGTCTTTAAAATAATCTAATGATAGATTTTCTCTCAAAACCGGTGTTAAATCGTCTTCATCTTTAGGCGTAAAAGTAAACAAATCCGTTTTGTTAAAAACCATTAGCGTTGGTTTGTCCTGAGCATTAATGTCTTTCAAAATACCGTTTACAGACTCAATATGTTCTTCAAAACTTTCATGAGCCACATCAACAACATGAATTAAGTAATCTGCCTCTCTAACTTCATCCAAAGTCGACTTAAAGGACTCTACCAATTGGGTAGGCAATTTTCTTATAAACCCAACCGTATCTGTAAGTAAAAACGGTAGATTATTTATTACCACTTTACGAACGGTTGTATCTAGGGTTGCAAATAATTTATTTTCTTCAAGTACATTTGACTTACTCAAAACATTCATTAATGTAGATTTACCAACGTTTGTATAACCAATTAATGCCGCTCTAATCATTTGACCACGGTTTTTACGTTGAGTTGCCATTTGTTTATCAATGGTAACAAGTTTTTTTCGTAACACATTAATTTTTTCACGAATAATACGTCTATCTGTTTCAATTTCTGTTTCACCAGGACCTTTCATACCAATACCACCTTTTTGCTTTTGAAGGTGGGTCCACATACGTGTTAAACGTGGTAATAAATATTGATATTGCGCCAATTCGACTTGAGTTACGGCATGAGAAGTTTGGGCCCTACCTGCGAAAATATCTAAAATAAGATTATTTCTATCCAAGATTTTACAATCCAAGATGGTTTCAATATTTCTGATTTGAGATCCTGAAAGTTCGTCATCAAAAATAACAGTATCTACATTATTTTCTTTTGCAAAAACACCAATCTCATCCAATTTTCCAGTACCAATATATGTTTTAGGATTTGGCTTGTCTACACGTTGCTGAAAACGTTTTAAAGTTTCTGCACCAGCAGTATATGCCAAAAATTCCAATTCATCTAAATATTCTTTCGAAATAGTCTCGTTTTGCTTTTGAGTAATAACTCCAACCAAAACAACACGTTCTTTTTTATGTTCATCAAATTCGAAACCCATAATTGTATTTTTTATATAAAAACAAAAATTTCCAAACTGAACAAACAATTTGGAAACCTTTGGTTATGTTCTAGAACAAATTTACTCTTTTACAAATAAATATGCCTTAATAAATGAATTTTTACATCCAAAGTGGAAGAACGCGCAATACGATAAACAATACAGATAATCCATAAAGAATAACTCTTGTTTTTTGCGTTTTAGCCGCATCAGTACTTTTCTTAGATTTACTATTTGCAATCGTTACCAAAACAGCAACAATAATCATCATCATTGGGTGTTCTACGTAGCGCAGACGTAGTGCTGAATCTGACATATATTCTCCCATATTACTCATATGAGAACCAAACATAATAATTCCTACTAAAGCTTGTATATGAGTGAAAATTAAAGCAAATAAAGAAATTTTCAAATCACTTTTTCCTAATGTTTTACTCGTTAAACCCATTACTGATTTAATAAGGGCAAAAACAATAATAGCAACTACTAAATAACTAAAGTAATGATGTGCGTGTAATAATCCTGTCATGGTTGTTGTCTTTTTTTTCAAAAATAGTAAATATGTCCATTCGAGTTCTTATTTTTAACACTTAATTTCAATAAGAAAACACAAGGTGGGTTTTAAACGTATAAGAAGAGAAGCTTTAATAGAAGAAAAATGGAATTTATGCATTGAGACTAACGAACGTTATAGACTTTATGCACAACTTTGGTTTTTAGATTTAGTCTGTATTTCTGGTTGGGATGTGTTGGTTTGGGATGATTATCGCGCCGTTTTCCCCTTGCCAATTTCTGGTAAATTAGGATTATCATTTTTGCAAAATCCGAATTTATTGCAACAAGTAGATGTTTATGGATTCATCACTCATGACGAACAATTAGAACTTGAACATTACATAACCAAAACCTACAAATATATAGCACTATCCACTTCTTTTAAACCTTTTACTTTTCATAAAATAACAAAACGCACCAATCTTTTTTTGCCTGTTGATGATTATTTAGACTCAAAACCATCTTCCACTTTGAGAAATAATTTAAAAAGAGCCTTAAAAGATAAGCTCGCATTACAATATGAATCTGATTATAAAAACGGATTAAAATTCTTAAAAGAACATTTTCATTTGACAGGGCACACAACAAATGAAAAAGAATGGCAATTCTATGAAAGCGTTATGCGCATTGCAAACCAAAAGAATGCGGCACAATTTAATTTTGTAATGAAAAATGATACTCCTATTCAATTTTCATTTTGGATAATAGAGCAGAATACAGCTTATTATTTACTCAATATTTCAAACACAGAAGGTCGAAAATCCGGAGCCTCTCATTTTGCCATACACCAATTTATTAAAGAAAATAAAAATAATCTTAAATTGATAGATTTTGAAGGCTCAAGTATAGAAGGTGTGAAACGATTTTATAAGTCTTTCGGAGCTCAAGAAGAATCCTATTATTTATCTCAAGTCAACCATTTACCATTTTTTTTAAAGTGGTTTAAGAAATAAGAAAAATAGGAAAACAATAGAATTATAGATTACTAGGGATTGACAATTTCACAATAGTTCCACAAGGATTGTTATTTTCATTTTTTAAATCAATGACTTCGAATTCTGTTTTTGATTTGGACACACCTTCAAGTAAAAACAAACGTTGCTTGGTCAGATCCATTCCACTTGATTTTTGTATATCAATAACCTTCGGCCTTTTTTGGTTTGAAGTTGACATTCTCCCCACACCATTGTCTCTCACTTCGATGCATAAATTATCATTGCTAATATAAAACCTAAGAATTAGCTTTCTATCATTGTCTTTTTTATTTAACAATCCATGCCAAATTGCATTTTCTACAATTGGTTGAACCAGTAAAGCCGGAATATTATATTTTTTGGTTTCTAAATTTTCTGAATCAATAATATAATCAAATTTATGTCCATGTCTTACTTGTTCCAATTCTAAATATAAATCAAGTGCCTTAATTTCGTCGGCCAAAGAAACATAAAGTTGTTTAGAATTTTCAAAAACGTAGCGCATTAATCTCGAAAATGTACTTAAATAATCGCTTGATAATTCCGTTTGATTTTTTAAAATAAAATTCTGTATTGAATTCAAAGAGTTGAACACGAAATGCGGATTTAATTGAGAATTCAAAGCCTTTTGACGAGAAGCATTTAATTCATTTTGTAAATTCTGTTGTGTTTTTAGATTAGATGTATAATAATAAAACAAACTAAAGATAATAATAAAAACAAGTAATATTAATCCAATAATAAACCACCATGTTTTCCAAAAAGGAGAATGAATTATAATGGACGAGGGTGTCTTCAAAGAAATCCATTTTCCATATTCGTTTTGAGCTTCTAAGTGAAATTTGTACTCACCAGGAGACAACTGTAAAAATGTAGCGTTACGCTCTTTGGTTTCAACCCAATCATCAGATAAACCTTTCAATTGATATCTATATGTAATATCACCATTTTGAGCGTAGTCAAGTGCAGTAAAATTGAACTCAAGTGTATTACTGTCGTACGAAAGTTCAATATGATTTGTAACACCATAATCCACTTTATTAATTTTAGTATTGGATATAAACAATTTTATATCCTTTTTCAAGACTTTTTGTTTCTTTTCTAATTTTAAGTCCAAGATGTTAAATCCTTCATCAGTTCCTACATAAAGAACACTATCATTACAATAGATTTGAAGTACGTTGGCAGAACTTAAATGTTTAGAAGGTAATTGATCTAAAACGAATTTTCCTTGAGTATCAAATTGCAAAGCATTTATTCCTTGACTGGTTCCTAGCCATAAGATATTATTTTCACAATACATCGAATTAATAGTATTGGATGACAAACCATCATTACCGGTAATATGAATTTTATTTCCATTTTCATATTCTAAAAAAAGGCCTTCACCCCAAACACTATAAACTAAAATCTTATATTTTAAATTAAATTCAATATGTCTGATACGTTTATTTTTATTTTCAGAATATTTAGTCATATTAATTCCATCATAAACGAAAATTCCATTTTTGGTGCCTAATAAAATACTATCCTCTTTAAAACAATAAACACTTTCAACAATTGGTAAATCAGGATTTTTAACAAAAAGAGAATCTATAAACACCACATCATTTTGAATCTTAAATAATATGCCTGCAGTATATAAATAATATAATGAATCATTTACAGTTTTGACTCCACCAATTCCCGAAAGCTGGTAATTAGGAAATGATTTAGGGCTATTAAAATCAACAATGAAGCTATTAAATAAATTAACATTCTTACGCTTGAAATTATCATACCTCAAATATTCAGAGTAAGGTGTAAAGGATTTTGAGTGATACTCATACTTCAGATTATTATTCCCATTTAATACAAGCTTCTCATTTAAAGGTAAAATTCCTTCTATAGGATCTTTAAATTTCGATTTTTTAGTAAATAATCCTGAAAAATAAAATAAACCTCTTCGTTCCGTGGCTATCCACAATCCTAATCGGTCATCAAGTAAAGCTCTCGTCACTTTTACATTTTCCAAGAGTATATCTCTATCAGAATCAAATTCAGGTGTATTTGAATAATACACCGAATTTACATTATGGTTTTGAGTGATTTCAGAAAATAAATATTTGTTTTTAGACAATTGAAATGCTCTTATGAAATGGTCCATTTTCAAATATGAAACAGAATCAGAACCAAATTTTAAACAATGTGGTCCATCATATATATATTTATTTTCACCCTCGATAATTAATGTTGGATAGGTTTCTTTAGAACTCTTACAATAGTTTCTATGAATAACTTTATTTTTATAAGTGTAATCAATAAAATAATCATTTGAACCAACACCGAGACGAGAAATATATGTGCAATCTTTTTGACCTAACTTCCCTACATATTGAGATATTATTTTTTTATTTGAATTTAAAATTTGATCATTTGTCTTCAAATTTTCTTCAATAATTTTATTTTCTTCTAGTACGATATAACCAAATAAATTATTAAATAGATATAATTTATTTTTATCCCAATAAATTTCATTAAAATGTAATTTCGATGATTTAATTTCTATAGATTTCTTGATAACGGAATGAAACGGAATTGTGTCGAATACCAAACCTGGAGTAATGTAGCCAAGATGAAGATTATTTAAACAACTGTACCATATATTCCCTTTATTATCTTCGTTAATAGCAAGCACTACATTATCTTTTAACCCATCTAAAGTCGTATAAGTATTAAAGTCATAACCATCATATTTGACTAATCCTCGGTCGGTACCAAACCAAATATAACCTTTACTATCCTGAAAGACACAGTAAACTTCATTACTAGGCAATCCATTTTTAGTGGAATAATGTAAATAAGAGTATTCGAAATTCGTATCTACTTGAAATGAAGCAGATATGAGTTGAGTATAGGTAGTGCCCACAATAGTGTGTCTGTAATTATATTTTCAATGGAATGAAAAG